>DWXE01000041.1 GCA_019119355.1 Candidatus Eisenbergiella merdigallinarum | reverse complement strand
TATATTTGGTTATTGGGCATATCTAATTATACCACGGATTGCGGACTCTTCGGAGTCCGTTTTCTGTTTTTTAGACACAAAAACGGAGCCGCTGCTCCGGTAGATGATTCTACTTTTGCAACGGCCCCTTTCTCCTGTCCGTTCCGGTTTAAGCGAAATGAAGCCGGATCGTTTTGATCTCAAATGCGCGGAAGGAAAGGGTCATGCTGCCGTCCAAAACCTCGAGGGCGGACAGAGGATTTTCCAGCATGTCGCATTCCTGCGCGGTGAAGCTGCCCAGATGGCAGTTGACCTTCGTGCTCACCGCAGCCTTTTTGGACTCGTACAGGCGCAGGATCAGATCCCCGCTGCCGTCTTCCGCGGGCTTGCAGGTATCCAGCACCACGTTGTCCTTCTCCACGTCGAAGGCGCTGAAGGTTTTTGCGCTGCCCTCCATCACCAGGGGGGCGACGTTGAGTTCATAGCCCTGGCGCACCACGTCGCAGTCCATGAAGCTGCCTTCCCATGCGGTGAACGCATAGGTGAAATGATGAAGCCTGTTATCGGCGCGAAGTTCGGGCGCGCCCGCGGCCCGCAGCAGCGTCAGCTCCAGGGCGTTGCCGTTCATGCTGATACCGTACTTGCAGTCGTTTAAGACCGCAGCCCCGTGGGCGTTGTCGCAAAGGGCGCTGTAACGGTGGTTGCACACCTCGAAACGATCCTTCTCGTAAGCCCTGGAACGGTGGGTGGGGCGCTTCACGAAGCCGAACTGCATCTCGTTGATGCCGTCCTCCGCATAGACGTCCACCGGGAACGCCACCTTCAGCAGGCGGTGCAGCTCCTTCCAGTCGATGTCGGTGGAAAACTCCAGCCGCCTGCTCTCCGCCGCCAGGCGGATCCTCTGGGTCAGGGTGGAGTTCCCGATCCTTCCGGTCAACACCAGGACGGCTTCCAGGCCTTCCTTCTGCTCTACGCTCACCGTCGCCTCCTCCAGCGCCGGGATCTCCTGATCCACGTAGTTGGAATCGATGTCCCAGGCGTCAAACAGGCGGGGCACGTCCTTGAACATGCGGAACCGGTTCATGGGCTCGGCCGCGAATTCCCTGCCGCTCTCTTTGAGCACGAAGGAAGTCACCTCGCCGTTTTTGCCGATCATGGCCTTCATCAGCCCGTTTTCCATGACGAAGCCGTCTTCGGTCTCTTCAACCCGCGCGGTGCGGACTTCGGCGTTCCCGTTTGCGGGCACCAGGGAAAGGGCGCCGCAGGAAGGAAGGGTCACCAGCGCTTTGACGCCGTCTTCCGTCTTCTGAACGGGTACGGTCTCCCCTTCCGCCATCTTCGCCCCTTCGGCGAATTCCGCCGGCAGGGAAATCAGGGCCTTTCTCTCAAAGCCCAGGGAGTTGAAGGCCGTCACGCCCGTATCGCCGTCCAAAAGCCCGCGGGCCGCCTGCGCGGTCAGGGCTCCGGTCTCCTCATGGATCTTTTCATAAGCCGCTTCCGCTTCCTCGTACACCCGCGCGATGGAAGAACCGGGCAGGATATCGTGGAACTGATGCAGCAGCACTTCCTTCCAGAGGGCGTCCGCCTGCGCCAGCGGGTATTCCTGTCCTCTGCGCATCGCCAGGGATCCCCACATTTCCAGTTCTCTCAGACCCAGCTCGGACTTCCTGTTGTTCTGCTTCACCATCGCCTGAGAGGTATAGGTGCCCCGGTGCGCGGAGAAGTACAGCTCTCCGGTATAGGTATGCTTCGGCCCGCCTTCGGCCTGCATATCGTCGAAAAATTCCTTCGGCCCCTCCATCTTCACCCTGGGACAGCCTTCCAGATTTTCCTCCCGCAGCGCGTACTCGATGTAATCCCGGGCCGGACCGCCGCCGCCGTCGCCGTAGCCGAAGGGCAGCAAAAACGCGTCCAGATCCCTCTTCTGGCTCCGCTCTTTCCACACCTTCGCCAGCTCCGTGGGATCCGTCCGATAGGTATAGCTGGTGGGCAGGAAGGAAACCACCTTGGATCCGTCCATGCCTTCCCAGTAAAAATAGTGGTAGGGGAACTGCTCTCCCTCGTTGTACGACCAGAAAATCTTCTGGGTGACCAGATATTTCACGCCGCAGCTCTTCAGAATCTGAGGAAGGGCGGCGGTGTAGCCGAAGGTATCCGGCAGCCAGAGCACCTGGCTGTCCACGCCCAGCACGTCCCTGTAGTACCGTTTGCCGTGTACCAGCTGACGGATCAGGGCTTCCCCGCCGGCCATATTCGTATCGGGCTCCACCCACATGGCGCCTTCCGCGATCCACTGGCCGCCTTTGATGGCTTCCCGGATCCGCTCGAACAGAGCCGGATAATATTTTCTGCACATCTCGTATGCGGCGGGCTGGCTCTGAATGAATTTATAAGAAGGATACTCCTCCAGCAGCCGCAGCTGGGCCGCGAACGTGCGCTCGGTCTTGCGGTGGGTCTCCGCCATGGGCCACAGCCAGGCCAGATCGATGTGCGCGTTGCCCACCGCGTAGAACACGGGCATGGTGGAACCGTTCACCGCTTCCAGAGCCGGGCGCAGAACCTCCCGCCCCTTCTTATAATCTTCGATCCGCCCTTCCAGATCCTGCTCAAAATCCACGGTCAGAGTAAACTTCTCCAGCGCTTCCGCGATCCGGGCGGCGCGCAGGGAATTCTCATCCAGGGTGGTCAGAAGCTGCTGCAGGGTGTCCACGTCCATGTAGAGCTGATAGGCGTCCTCGTTCCAGATGCCGAAGGTGCACTCTCCCAGCTTTCTCCGGGCCCCTTCCGGCAGGGGATCGGTATAGGCTCCGGGCAGCACGGGTCCGGTGGCGCATCCGCCGTCCGGCGCTTCCGGAATATAATGTCCCGCATACACCTCCATCAGCACGTCATAGACGGCGCCGGCCTTTCCTTCCCTGGCCAGCACGTTGTCCACCATGAAATGATGGGGCTGCGTCACCCAGGACGCGCGGTAGGTGCCGAACTCCTGTCCGTTCACAAAAATGGTGGATTCCCCGTCCGGCTCCAGCTTCATCACGATCCGTCTGCCTTCCGCTTCCGCAGGAAGGGTGATGGAGGAACGCATCCAGCAGTATTCCCAGGTCCTGCCCCAGGTATATCCCGTCTGAACCGGTTCGAAGTTCCCCGCCTGCGCCTCCTGGGGGGACAAATGCTCCATCGTACGAAACGCTTCCCACGAGAAAGCGCCCAGAGGCACGTACAAATCATCCTTCAGCGTGCGCTGCCAGTGCTTCAGCCTGTCGCGCCACTCCGCATGCATAATGCTCATTTCAACTTCTCCTTTTCATAGAAAGTATACTCTCTTTATAGCGTGGGAAAGGGCCGATGTCAATCCATTTTTCCTTCGAAATCATATCTCTTTTTTCAGTTTTTCCAGGCCTCTTTCAGAAGGGCGATCCCTCCGCTGATTTCCTCTTTCGTGAGCCCGCCGAAGCCCAGAAGGACCGTGGCCGGCCCGCCTTTTGCCTCCCCGGGTTCCACCATGGCTTCCGAGATCCCGTACACCCGCACCCCGGCCTCCCTGGCCCGGCGCACCAGCTCCTCTTCGCCGCGCCCCCGTCTGTCCGTCAAAAGGACGTGGAGCCCGGCGTTCTCCCCGGAAATCCGGAAATCCTTCGTCAGCGGCCGCAGTTCCTCCAGCAGCCGGTCGTGCTTTTCCTTATAGACCTTCCGCATCCGGTTTAAGTGCCGCTCGAAAGCGCCCTCCCGGATGAAGGCGTCCAGCACGGCCTGATCGATACGGGAGACGGTGGAGGAAAAGGATGCGAACTGCTTTTCATATCTGCGCAGCAGCTTTTTGGGGAGCACCATGTAGCTGACCCGGATGGCGGGAGCGATGGATTTGGAAAAGGTTCCGATGTAGATCACCTTCCCCGCCGTGTCGGAGGCCTGCAGGGAAGGAACCGGCTTGCCCCGGTAGCGGAATTCGCTGTCGTAGTCGTCTTCGATCACGTATCGCCCCTCTCCCTCCATGGCCCAGGAAAGCAGCTCCAGCCTGCGCCCGATTGGCATGATCCGGCCGGAAGGATACTGGTGGGAGGGCATCACATAGACCGCCTTCGCGCCGGCCGCTTCCAGGGAGCCGACGCGGATCCCCCCTTCGTCGGAGGGAACGGTGACGGCCCGCCCCGAAAACAGCCGGAAAATCCGGTACGCTTTGGGGTAGGTGGGGTTCTCGAACGCCACGGTCCCGTCCCCGTCCAGAAGGCGGCACAACAGCATGAGCAGAAAATCGTTCCCCGCGCCGATGATCAGCTGATCCGGGGAACAGTTCACCCCCCGGGAAGCGTGCAGATAGCGGGCGATGGTATCCCGCAGCTGCCGGTCCCCCTTCGCCTGCCCCAGGGAAAACGCGGACACGTTGTCCTGGCTTAAAATTGCCCGGGTCAGCCGTCTCCAGATGCCGAAGGGGAAGAAGCGCATGTCCACGGCATTGGGGGAAAAGTCCGCGGCAAACCCCTTTTCCTTCGTCTCCTGCGCCGCGGCCTCCCGCTCCCCTTCCTCCTGGATCCGGTACAGCTCCTCCACCCGGGCCACATAATAGCCCCGGTACGGCACGGATTCGATGTACCCTTCCGACAGCAGCTGCTCATAGGCCAGCTCCACCGTGCTCCTGGAAACCTGGAGATAAACGGCCAGAGAGCGCGTCGAGGGAAGCTTCTCCCGATAGAGAAGCTTCCCCTTCCTGATTTCTTCCTTAATATGCTCGTATATCTGTTCGTAAAGATGACTGCCGTCATTTTTCCATACGATGACCAGATCCTGCATTATCCTTTCCTTTCAGCTCCTTTTGCCTGACCCGGCAGCCGGAAGGAACTCTTGAGCGACACGATCCGGTTGAACACCGGCTCTCCCGGCCTGGAATCCTTATAATCCACACAGAAATACCCCTGTCTGACGAACTGGAAGCTGTCGTAGGGCTTCGCGTCCTTTAAGGAAGGCTCGATCCACGCTTCCTTCACGGTCAGGGAACTGGGATTTAAGTTCAGGGACCCGTCTTCCTCGTTGTAAACGCCCTTTTCCTCGTCGATGATGTTCTCGTACAGGCGGACGGGCGCCTTTACCGCCGTTTCGCAGGCCACCCAGTGGATCGTCCCCTTGACCTTGCGCCCCTCGAAACCGCTTCCGGACTTCGTGGCCGGGTCGTAGGTGCAGTGCACCGCGGTCACGTTCCCGTCCTCATCCTTTTCAAAGCCCGTGCAGGTCACGAAATACGCGTTCATCAGGCGGACCTCATTGCCCGGGAAGAGGCGGAAATACTTTTTGGGGGGCTCCTCCATGAAGTCCTCCCGCTCGATATACAGCTCCCTGCCAAAGGGCACCTTCCGGCTGCCCAGCTCTTCGTTTTCCAGGTTGTTGGGGGCGTCCAGGTATTCCACCTGCCCTTCGGGATAGTTGTCGATGATCAGGCGGATGGGATCCAGGACGGCCATCACCCTGGCGCGGCTGAGCTTCAAATCCTCCCGGATGCAGTATTCCAGCATGGCGTAATCCGCCGAGGAGTTGCTCTTGGAAACGCCGCACAGATCCACGAACATCTTGATGGATTCCGGCGTGAATCCCCGCCTGCGCAGGGCCGCGATGGAAACCAGCCTGGGATCGTCCCAGCCGTCCACGATGCCGTCCTCCACCAGCTTCTTGATGTAGCGCTTTCCGGTGACCACGTTGGTCAGATACATCTTCGCGAACTCGATCTGTTTGGGCGGATGCGGGTATTCCAGCTCACGCACGACCCAGTCGTACAGCGGCCTGTGATCCTCGAACTCCAGCGTGCAGATGGAGTGGGTGATCCCCTCGATGGCATCCTCGATGGGATGCGCGAAATCGTACATGGGGTAAATGCACCATTTGTCCCCGGTATTGTGATGGCTCATGTGGGCCACTCGGTAGATCACCGGATCCCGCATGTTCATGTTGGGGCTGGACATATCGATCCTGGCTCTCAGCACCTTCTCTCCGTCCCGATAAACCCCGTCCTTCATCTCTTCGAACAGCTTCAGATTCTCTTCCACGCTCCTGTGGCTGGAAGGGTCCTCCCTGCCGGGCTCGGTCAGCGTTCCCCGGTAGCTGCGGATCTCCTCCGCGGAAAGGTCGGAAACGTAGGCTTTTCCCTTGCGGATGAGCTTCACCGCCGCCTCGTACATCTGATCGAAATAGTTGGAGGCAAAAAACAGCCTGTCCTCCCAGTCCGCGCCCAGCCAGCGGATGTCCTCGAGAATGGACTCCACGAACTCCGTCTTCTCTTTCGTGGGATTCGTATCGTCGAAGCGCATGTTGAACTTGCCGCCGTACTCCTGCGCCAGGCCGTAGTTGAGCAGGATGCTCTTGGCGTGCCCGATGTGCAGATAGCCGTTGGGTTCCGGCGGGAATCTGGTGTGCACCGTATCGTAAACGCCTTCCGCCAGATCCTTATCGATGATCTGCTCGATAAAATTTCTGGAAACGGGTTCTTTGTTCTCTTCTACTGCAGGGTTTTCCTTACACATTTCCAAACAGGGCAAAACCGTCGCCCGATGTCCGCACGGCCGCCCTTTCCCTCCTCTCGCTTTTCTTCATTATTGACTATATTAGCAAACAAAGCGCGAAAATACAATAAAATCTTCTTCCCCGCGAAAATGTTGCGTAACAGTTCATCCATGCAGGCACATGTGGCAAAATGCCGCATGGGAGCTTGCTCACTAAGCTGCATTTTGCCACATGTGCCTATAGGGCGGACGCCCGACATGAATCATTTGACGGCCAGTGGCCTTTTGCGCAGCAAATTCAGTGGAATCCGTCAAATGATGAATGGCATGGATGAACTGTTACAATGTTGCAATTTGTGGAAAAATAAAATTTCTATATGGAAACTGCCGGACATATGGTATAATGATTTCGTTTCAAAATAATCTTATGCAGGAGGATTTTACGTATGAACCGCGCTCTATTGAAACAGGATGCCAAAGATGCCATGCGCGCTGCGACCCCGCACCCCGCGCTCACGACTCTGGCCTATCTCGCGATCAGCATCGCTTTCTCCATGGTCATCTGCGCAGTCAGCATCATCTTCGGGATCACCGGTGCTCTTCTGGGCTCCGAGACGGTGGGAGTTTTCTCCGCCTTCATCAGCATGATTCTGGCCGTTGTCCTGACGCTCCTGGCCGCTACCATCCAGTTCGGCTATTATGTTTACTGCCTGAAGGTCTTCAAGCATGAGGAGACCGGCGTCGGCGAGCTGTTCGGTTACTTCTCCCTGTTCCTCAAGATCTTCGGCCTCTCCCTGTGGATCGCCCTGTTCGTCTGGCTGTGGAGCCTTCTGTGCTTCATCCCCGGCATCATCGCGGGGCTGCGCTATTCCCAGGCGTTCTTCATCCTGGCGGAGAATCCGGAGAAAGGGATCCGCGAATGCGTCAACGAGAGCAAGCTTCTCATGTCCGGACGGCTGTGGGAGTTTTTCGTGCTGCAGCTCTCCTTCATTCCCTGGTTGATTCTGACCGCAATCACCTGCGGCATCGCCGGCCTGTATGTGACGCCCTATACCACCGTGACCTTCGCCGGCTATTACCTGAGCTTAAAGCCGCCGACAGATTCGCAGCCCGGCTACAACAGCTATGAGGGAAATGAGCAGGGCGGCTACCGGCAGTAAGCCCGCAGGTTTCACCTGAAACGAATTTCACTTTTGGCAGTCAAAACGGCCGTCCCCATGTTCCGGACGGCCGTTGCCTTTTTATTTCTGCGGTCTGTGTTTCATGTCCTTGATCGGAATGTTCGCAAACAGCGCGGGAACCACGCCGTTGCTGGTCTCCGACTCCGTCTCGGTGATCTGGATATCCAGCCCCTGGGCGTCGATGTCCATATATTTGGAAATCACCTGGATGATATCGTTTTTGATCATCTCCATCATTTCAGGGGAACAGTTCGCCCTGTCCGATACGAGCAGCAGCTTCAGACGGTCCTTCGCGATCTCTCCGGAGCTCTTTTTACGAAAAAAATCCATTAAACGCATAGCCTGTTTCCCCCTAGCTTCTTCTAAACAGATCCTTGAGCATCCCCATAACGCCCTTTCTCGCCTCCAGATCCATCAGCGGAACGTCCTCTCCCATAATGCGGCGGCAGATATTGGTGTACGCCTGTCCGGCCATGCTCCCGCCTCCTACCAGAGGATCCCCCTGATTGGTGGAAACCACCACCTGTTCGTCGTCCGGGATCACGCCCAGAAGCGGGATGGACAGGATGTCGCAGACGTCCTCCACCTTCAGCATATCCCCCCGTCTGACCATGTCCATACGGATGCGGTTGATGATCAGATCGATCTTCTTCATCTCGTTGGCTTCCAGAAGGCCCACGATCCGGTCCGCGTCGCGGATGGCGGAAACCTCCGGCGTGGTCACCACCAGCGCCCGGTCCGCGCCCGCGATGGCGTTCTTAAAGCCCTGCTCGATCCCGGCCGGGCAGTCCAGAAGGATATAATCGAATTCCGGCTCCAGCTCGGCGATGAGCTCCCTCATCTGCTCCGGCGATACGGCGTCCTTGTCGCGCGTCTGAGCCGAGGGCAGCAGGCAGAGGTCCGGATATTTCTTATGCTTGATCAGCGCCTGTTTCAGCCGGCATTTTCCTTCCACCACGTCCACCAGATTGTATACGATCCGGTTCTCCAGCCCCAGCACCACGTCCAGGTTTCTCAGCCCGATATCCGTATCGATCATCACGACCTTTTTATTCAGCATCGCCAAGCCGGTTCCCACGTTCGCCGTGGTCGTCGTCTTGCCGACGCCGCCCTTTCCGGATGTTATTACGATTACTTCACTCATTCCCTCGTTTTCCTCCTTGGTCCTTTTTCCATTTCTTCCGTTTCATCGATGGGGCCCGTTCGCCGGCCGGGATCCGCCCCTGCCGCCGGGCAAAGGCCTGCCCCTGCCCTTCACAGCCGGTCCAGAAACCCTTTCGTCATGGGCTCAATGCAGATATTGCCATCCCGCACCACGGCCACGCGGGGAAGCGCATCCCCTTCCCTGTCCTTCCGGCGAAGCCGCTTCGGCCCCCTGTCCCGGTCCGGGCTCTTCGCGATAAAATCTCCAATCTGCAGCTGAATCGGTTTCATGTCCAGCGCAAAAATAAAGCAGCTCCCGTCTCCGGCCGCTCCCGCACGGGCATTTCCCTTCAGCGATCCCAGAATGACGATGCTCCCCCCGGAAACGATGTTCGCTCCGGGATTCACGTCGCCGATCAGGGTGATGTTGGAATCGCTCTCCAGGATCTGTCCCGATCGCAGATTTCCTTTGTAAAAATCCGCGTTTCCGTCTCCCGCCGGGATCTCCCGTCCGGACGCCGCAGGCGCTTCCCGGCCGGACTGCCGCCCCGCGCTCCTGCCCGGCGCGCCTTCCGTCCTGGCTTTCATCTCCGCTTCCAGCGCGGTGTTTTGCTCCATGATGCAGACGATCTGAATGGAGGAATTCTCCATGATGACATCCGCGATCCGCTTCTGTTCACCCGCCGAAAGCCGGCGCCCTTCAAAGGAAATCGCCATTTTGGCATCCTTGAAGAAACTGCCCGTTTCCTGAAATTTATTCCCGATGATGCGAAGCAGCTCCGGAAACGGCGTCCCCTCATCCAGGATCAGGTTCAGGCCGTAGCGGTTGCTCTTAATCACTACTTCGTTTGCCATGTCCTCCTCCGTACTCAATTCGTTATTGCGATTATAACCCTATTTTCCCTGGACAGTCAAGAAGAGGGTTCTCCGGGGCCTGTATGGCGGCTGAAAATATGGGATGGGAAAGCAAAAAAAGAAAAGCCAGAGACACCCGGCCTGAATCTGTAAAAGCAGGCCGCCTTCCTGTGTTCCGGCTTTCCTTCATATGAATTTCTGGAACGGGATCCGTACGGGCGACACCGTTTACGGCGCCGTCTTGTCCGTCTCCTCTTCCAGCTCCGTCACCACCCGGTAGCTCCCTCCGGCTCCCTTCTGCACCCGGAACGTCAGCGGGTGCGCCTTCCCCCACTCCGCGTCCCCGTCCGCCCTCTCCTTCCACTTCCGGTATTGCCTGACGAACTCCCCGTGGATCTTCTTCTCCGCCTCCAGACGCACCTTCACCGCGTCCTCCATGGTATCATAGGTCCCCAGGTAGTACCTCTCCCTCTTAAACCCAATCCCCACACGGTAACGGCCGTTCTTCAAACAGTAAATTCCCCGGAACCCACTGGTGTTGTCGCTGCGGCTCTTCCTCTTCTCCAGCCACTCCAGGCAGGTGCCGTCCACCATGTGCAGCTGATCCACCACCCTCTTCTGGTTCTCCCTCTTTAAGCAACCGCAGCTTCTGTTGTTTCCGTGCACCAGGCCGTTCTCCGTCACCTCCGCTTCCTTCCCGCAGTCGCAGGTGCAGTGCCAGTATACCGATCCCTTCCGGTCCCGCCTGGCCGTGGGGTACTGGGCCACCAGGCGGCCAAACCTCCGCCCCGTCAGGTCCGTCAGATTGCGGCCCTTTCCATGCTTCTTTCCCATCCCCCTCGTTTTTCCCTCCGCTCTTTCCTCCTGTCCCGTGACTTCCCGGCTTTTCTTCTGATCTCCCATACTACTCTCCCCTTATTGCAGTTTCCTTATGACGAAAAAAGGGGCTGCTTTCCGGAATCCTGCGGAGGATCTCATTCCCCTCCGGCTCCCGGCGGCAGCCCCCTGTCGGACTCATCGTGTCTCGTCATCCGTTTCTCGTTCTGTTCTCATTTCGCCCGGCCCGGTCCGTGCCGGGGCCGGTTTCGGCGGCATTCAGCCGTTTCCCCGTTCCCTCTTTCTGCGCCTCGCGATCACCGCGATCAGAACCAGCGCTCCGAAGGCAGCCGCCAAAATCCACAAAACGGGATTGGCGCTGTCCCCCGTCTGAGGGGATGTTCCCCCATCGGTCTGCGGCTGTTCCGGGATCTGGATGGGGGCCGCGGGCGTCTGCGCAGCTGGCATCACCGCAGCGGGCACATCCTCCTCATCGTCCCCGTCATCGGGACCGGGATGTCTTTCCGGGGGAGCGTCGGGATCGTCGAATCCTTCCGCCACGAAAACCCAGTCCACTTCTCCGATGCGGCCGCTGTATTCGCTTCCCATTTCGATGGGAACGGACAGCTCCACGTTCAGCGCCACCGTCTCTTTTTCCCGCAGCGTGCCGAGATATACGTTATCCGCCAGGCCGTCCACCCGATCCGGGGATTCTTCATAGAGGACGGAATCCCCGGACGTCACTTTCATGGACAGCTGGGAAAGGAAGTCGTACATATATTCCAGTTCGGAATCGTTTCCCCGGCGCCGGTCCGCCCGAAGCTCCTCCAGCACTTCCCCGCTGACGGGATTCCCGTCCTCATCGTGAGGGACCGCTCTCAGATAGACCTTGATGTAGTCGCAGTCGCCGGCCCGGTTCTCCACCGTAATCTCCTCCGTCCGGACGTCTCCGGGCATCACTCCCTTGAAATTCTCAAACAGGTCGCTGTCCGTGTAGGCGCTGCCCGGTTCGAACACCGTCACCTTTCCGTCCTCAAAGACGACGGAGGAATCCGCTGCCGCCGCCGTAACCGACAGGCCGGCGGCCAGCAGCAGGGCTGTCAGGAGCGAGAACCCGTTTTTCATTTTATTCTTTCTTTTCAATTTCCCGCACCTCCTCATTCCGTCGCGCCCGCTGTGTATTCCGTAACGCTGTCCGGCGCGATGCTGACACCCCAGGCTTCGCCCACCGCTGCCGCAGGCCGGCTCTGGATGGCTTCCGCCATGACCTCGATGACCTGTCTGCCGCCGTCCGCGTCGTTGTACTTTTTCAATTCAATGGAATCGATCAGCGCATCGGCCGGGCTTTCGCCGGGCTCAACCGGAAGGGTGTAGTAGTAATGTCCGTTATACTCCACCCAGCCCTCCCCGGGGGTGAACCCCGGGATCTCCGCCGTGCCGCCGATATGATTTCCTTCGCCATCGACCCGGTACGTCACCAGCTTCACCCGGATATAGGCTTCCGTGTCTCCGATGTTCGTCACATTCACATTTTCTTTCTTATGCCCGTCAAACTCTTCCGTGATTTCAGTATCCACCGTCGAAGGGATGAATGTATTCACCAGCGGCGCCGTTTCGTCGTTCAGCCAGGCCATGGTGCCGCCGATGACCGCCGCGGCGATGAGCAGGAAAGAAAGAATCAGCATCCCGGCCCTTCGATTGAACCGTCTCCCCTGCCTGCGCCTGCGGGATTTGTTCTGCCGTTTTCCGCGATCCATTTATCTTCCCCCCTTTTTGCTTTTTGCGTTTCCGTAAACGTTGGCCTCCACATCGCTGTAACCGTTGAGCCAGCTGTCTTCGCTTTTTTTATTGGTACAGGTGATCGACCCTTCCGGATTCTCTTTGGACAGCGTTACGCTCCCCCTGTCATATTCGGGAGTATAGCGCCAGCTCCAGTCCTCATCCTCTTCGATCCGGTAGGATCCCACCGGGAGTTCTCCGATGATCACGCTGCGGTTTCCAACGACGGTCAATTCGGTATACAAATCATCGTCTTTGTAAATTGTAAATGCGTAAGGCTCGCCCTCCGCGCCTTTCTGCTTCGTGACGGTCAGGCTGCAGGTCTTTACGTGGAGCCAGAATTTCCCGTTTGCAGGAAGCGCTTCCTTTCCTTCTCCGCAATCCGTGTGGAGGAAAGTCGTATAGCCCGTCACATCCGTCGTCCCGATCGCTACCGCTGCATCTACCGCAATGTCTTCCTTCACAGCGATTTTATCGTCCAGGATCTTTCCCTCTTCGGGCTTATATGTCATGGTCAGCTCAGGCTCACCGCCGATCATGTTTACCGAATCCGAATACGTTATTTCATCCGTAGCTTCGTCCGTAGCTTTGTCAGCATGGAACCAGCGGGTCCCGGTCAGATTGTCCGCATATTCCTTAGGCGCGTCGTCCCCGTAGTATACGTCGCTGTCCTCAAACGTCAGCTCGGGCTTGTAAACATTGATACTCCCCGTGTCTTCACCGGACTTTTCTTCGGCATCGCCTTCCGTTTTTGGGGACACTTTGACGGAAACGGTATAGGAGGTATCCCCTGTCAGGCCCGTCATGTCGTCCACAAAATTTCCGCCACTGGCTCCCTTATATTCTGGACTGATATTCACATATGCGTTCTGCCAGGGTTCCAGACCGAAGTTCTCCTTCTTCGAATCCAGATCCAACTCCAGCTCCACATCTCCGACCTTTACACCAGCTCCGCCTTTGATATCATTAAACGTTACTGTCCCGAGCAGATAGACGTTCTTGTCCGGGGTTTCTACGGTTACCTCTCCGATGGGCACATCCACCTCGGGCACTTCATACGTGAACAATGGATCTTTTTGATCTTTATCCTTATAAATTCCCGCGCTCTCATTGGTGGGAACGCCATTGCCGCCCAAAAAGCCTTTTTTGGGCACGACCTTAAAGGAGATGACAAGTTTGTTTCCAAAGTACTCCTGGGTAACACCGTTCACCTTCTTCTCCCCCACATAATTTTCGGCGAAGTCGAAACCGGTGACTTCGATCGTCCCGTCTTGTGCGATGCTTGCCCTGGCGCCCATGGAACCGCCTGCGTTCTCGCTCCAGGTATATTCGCCGTCTGCTCCTTTTCCCGTACACTTATATGTTTTCAGACTGATATCCGAAGCGTCCGCCCCGTCCGGCAGCGCAAAGGATTGGGCGATCACGTCGCGGATTACCGTATGTTCGTCCAGAGTGGTTCCGGAGCCGCCCGATTCGATGTTGTCGGAGATCTTTTCAAAAATGCTGTTCAGGGTTTCCGAGTCCGCTGCGGAGAGGTAATAGCTGGGATCCTGAGGCGTGCCGTTGTTGGAGGAAACGTTCTGCATAAACCAGTTGCATTTATCCACATCGCTGATATTCCATCCCGTGCCCGGCTCTCTTCCCGGATCCGTCGCATCCGCTCCATCGAAAATGCCGACAGAATACACCTTGGCCCCGGCATTTTTGATCGTCGTTGCATATCCGATCGTACTATCCGCAACAGTTGTATCAAAAGTATTGCTGCTTGTCGGCTTGCCATCGGTGAAAAAGATCACTACCCGGCTGCGTTCTTTTCCGTCGGGAACGGGATTCTTTTCCAGAATGTTCTTCGCCATTTCCATGCCGAGGTCCGATTTCGTCGCGCCGTTTGCCGCCAGAGCATCGACGGCCTTATCGACCATGTCCCGCCCCTGTTCTGTACTCATATCCTGCAAAACCTGCGTATAGTGAGAATTATGAATGTCTCCGTACTTGACTCCCACAGTCTCCCCGCTGCTACCGACTTGAGAATTCTCTCCAGCAATTGAAAGCAGTTCCGTATTATTGCCAGATCCGCTTTGACTGGCAAACCCTACGACCGCAATGCGATGATCCACATCGTCCGCTGTTCCCAGCTCTCCGTCCTCTCCGGCAGCCTTTGCGGCGACGCTGTTCACAAAACCGGTAACGGCTGTTTTCAGCGCCTCCAGCTTCTGCGTGCTGCCGGTCACATACCGTTCATAGAAAACCGTGCGCGGCATTGTATCGTTGCCTGTAGAGGTTTCGATTTCAGTGGTTTTTCCCGTTTCATCCGTATAGGTATAGGTGTATTCGCGCTGACTTTCATCCGCCACAGCCAGATACAACTGATTTCCGTCGATGTCGCTGAAGGAGGGATTCCCATCGTTTCCGCTGCTTCTAGCAATGACAGTTCCATCCGAGAGAGTATAGGTATAGGTATATTCGCCAAAAATCCCACCATTCCACTCACGTTTAACAGTAACCTGTTGATATTCCCCGTTTACCCGCGCATAAAGATTATTTCGGTTATTCCAGTAATTGGTATATTTGCTTCCCCAGCCTCCGGAACTGTTGTTTCGGCCGCTTGTAATCATTTCATACCCGTAGTGATCCTTATATACGACCGAGACCGAAATATAACTTCCATCCTCCGTTTTATGATACAAATTTCCGCTTCCATTATTGTGCCGGAGCCTGTAATAATCTTCATTATCCTTTTGGCTATACTCCCTGAAGCCATAGGAGGCCATATCATCCTCCATCGACCCCGACTGATCCAGCACCAGCACGATGTCCGCGGGCTTATCCTTTTCCCCTTCCGTGATGATCTTATCGCCGGTGGCGTAGGTCTCCAGCTGAA
Organism: Candidatus Eisenbergiella merdigallinarum; assembly: GCA_019119355.1. Taxonomy (GTDB): domain Bacteria; phylum Bacillota; class Clostridia; order Lachnospirales; family Lachnospiraceae; genus Gallintestinimicrobium; species Gallintestinimicrobium merdigallinarum. The sequence continues at coordinate 4,947 of DWXE01000041.1, read as the reverse complement.
TGGTATACGTGCCGTCTCCATTAGCCTCAGCCGTTTTGTGGTAAACCATTCCCTCCGTTTTTCCGCCCTCTTCATCGCCACTTCCTTCCACCGCCCTGACGGTTCCTCCCGGCAGCGCGGCGCATACCATCGACAGGCTCAACAGCAAAGCCAGTATTCTTCCTCTTTTCATTCCCCGCCTCCTTAATCAGCGCCGCCTGTGACCGGATCGCCAAAGGGGGCCACGTTGCTGAAATTTACCGTGGGATAGATGATCTCGCTCTTCACCGGCTCGTCTTCGGATTCTTCCAGAACCACAGCGGGCAACGGTTCCGGCTCCAGGGACTCGATGAGCGCTTCAATCTCTTCGATCTCCTCGTCGGTCAAAGCTTCCAGCTCCTCTTCCGTCGCCGCATCCAAAATATCAAAAATCTCCTCCAGCGAAGCGCAGGCCATAATCCGCTCAAAAAGATCCGATTTCTCTTCCGTTTCGGGTTCCTCATACAGAGGGCAGTCCTTCGCGTGAATGCCGTCTTCCGTCCCGCAGGTGCACTCCGGCTCCTCATACAGAGGACAATCCTTCGCGTGGATTCCATCCTCAGCCCCGCAGGTGCATTCCGCCGTTTCTTCCGTCCCGGAACTTTCCGTTTCTTCCGTGCTTTCTGCGGTTCCATACAGAGGGCAGCCCTCCGCATGGGTTCCGTCCGTCGCCCCGCAGGTGCATTCCGCCGTTTCCTCCGCAGTGGATTCTTCCGTCTCAGGGTTCTCCGTTTCCGTCGGGCTCTCCGTTTCTTCCGCGCTTTCCGGCGCCTCGTACAGAGGGCAGCCCTCCGCATGGATTCCGTCCGTCATCCCGCAGTCGCATGCGGGCGATTCCGAAACGTCCCCGCCTTCCGAAGACAGCTCCTCGCCGTTCTCTTCTTCCGACGTAATCTCCTCCGACGTAACCTCTTCCGAGATCGCCTCTTCTGACGTAACCTCCTGCGACATTGCTTCTTCAGAGGACGGCACGTTTTCACTTTCCGCTTCGATAGAAACTCCTTCTTCCGTCATCACTTCGTCCGCAGACACCATCAGCGTATCAGGAACGATCATCCCGAAAATCAGCGCGAAACCCAGCATCAAACCGAACGCTTTTTTCAACTTCATCTCGCTACCTCCTTACTTTTCCGGCCAGCCGTTGGCGTCCATAACGGTCCCGCCGTTGTTGTCCACCTGTACCGCGTACGCGGTCACTTCCACCGACGCCGTGCTGTTCTGATAAAGATTGCCCATGCCTGGATCGAAGCTGACCGAAGCGAACAGCGCTTCCGTCACAGCCCCGGGCTGCAGCGCTTCCTTATAGTAGTAGAAACCGTCGTCGCCCAGCGTCCAGGACGTTTCGTCGAAATCGATCTTCATCAGGCCGGAATCCGGCTCGCCCTCCACGCCGTGGGACAGCCTGATCTCCTTTTCCACCCCTACCCGAACATAAGCGGCGTTGGAACCGGTATTTTTCACCTCGACGATCTTCGTCGTCTCCGTTCCGGGCATAACGCCGCTGACTCCTTCCGCAGGGAACGGAACCGTCTTCTCTTCGTCGGCCCATTCCAGCAGTTCGATATCGATATCGCCCGATGTGATCACGTTATGGGCGGTGTCCTCCGCCGTAAAATATGCCAGCGTCCCGAATCCCAATACGGACAGACACATCGCGATTACGGCTCCCGCAAACAGTCTTCGTTTCATAAACCTCACCTCTGTCTGGATTTGTATTTTTTCGGTACCTCTGTCCTGCTTCTTTGCAGGGCGTACAAGGACATTCAGAAAACCGCCGGAAATTTTCTGAATGCCCTTGTACGCCCTGCGCCCGCCGTTCGGCTGGACGCAGGACATCTCTTCTTAAATTCAGGGCGCGGGAGTTTCCGCGGGCATGCAGGTGGCAAACCATGCCTGGATTTCCGCTACCGTCATTTCCTCTACTGCCGCATAGCCGGGCCTCGCCCCCTGAGCCTGCACCGCTTCCGCGGTCACGACGATGGGCTCCGCCTTTTCATTTCCGGTCAGGCCGACGGGCATTTTGATCTGATCGAACAGAGCAACCGTCGTTTCGCCGATTTCGAGCGGCTCGCTCCAGTAGAAATAGCCGTCGTTTCCGTCAACCCAGCCCTCGTGCAGAGCGCCTTCCACGTAGTTAGTCAGATAGACGATGTCGCCCTTATCCCCGAACTGATCCAGGCCGCTCACGCTGACGCGGACGAAGCAGGGATTCGCTCCGGTATTTTCGACCGTGGGATCTTTGGCCAGCGGTTCGCCTGGGTAGACCGTCTTCGCTTCCTCTTCCCCGGACGCATCCCAGTTGGGCTCGGTCAGTTCGATCTCCACGTTTCCTACCGTAAAGATGTTCTCCTTTTCCTCCGTATCGGTGAAATATGCCAGCGTTCCGCCGATCACCGCCGTCGCAGCCAGCGCCACCGCCAGGCTTAAGGTTACGATTTTTTTCTTCATAATCACTCTCTTCCTCTCTCAATCCTCTGATTTTCTTTCATAACAGCGCTTCCGCATATGGCAGCAGGCTGTTTTGGCCGGTTATCCCGGTTCAGTTCCCCGCAGCGGCAGGATTCACGTTCCTCCACGCTTCGACCGGGGTAAATTTTTCCGTATTGTTTTTGTACAGCTGGGACGCATAGGCGGTAACGGTCAGGGTCGGCCTTGTCGCATCCGTCAGCGCGCCCATCATCTCCGCCGTCACTTCGTCCTCCACGACAACCTGATCGTCTTTCAGAACACTGAAAGACTTCACTTCGTCCGCTCTGCGGACAATGCGGTAATATACGCCGTTCCCTTCCGTCAGCTCCGTCCATCCCTCCGCCATTTTATACGTCAGGAACTCGTCGAAGTTGTTGGACTTCTCCAGTTTGACGAACAGGTAGCAATCCTCGCTGCTGTCTGTTACGGTAACAACGGGATCCTTATCGATGGTGTGGCCGGGAACCATCTTAAATTCATGCCTCTTGCCGCCCTTGGTTTCCTTCAGCTCAATCTCGATGTCGCTGGACGTGAAGGTATTGACCACCTCATCCGACTCCGCGGTGAGCCAGGCCAGCGTCCCGCCCACGATGCAGACCAGCACCATAACCACGGACACCGCCAGGGTCAGCATTTTCGTTCTCTTTTTCATTTCAACCTCCGTTCCGGAGCATAAGCGGCAAGGCATACCCTAAAGCTATTTGTGGCGCTCCGGAACAAACAGCCGTTCTCCGCATCCCGCAGGGCCCTCCCGGAATCAGGTGTTTCGGGACGGGCATCGGGAACACACTGCCGGGGTGACAGCAGGACTTATTCTCCCGTTTCTTCTGTCGTCTGTGTGGATTCCCCTTTAAAAGCATTCCAGGCAGCACCCGCATCTGCAAATCCGTCCGCCTGGATCGCCTGAGCCACGACATCGATTCTCATTCCCGCCAGACTTTCAAGCCCTTCATTGTCCACCGCGCCGGGGATAGTGAAGCCGGTAAACAGAGCGGCCAGACCGATATCCGTATCGGAAGCCGTCACGACTTCTTTATACCGGAACTCATAGGTGAGGGTGCCTTCCCCTTCGACAGGGCCGCCCACCTGATCCCATTCATCGCTTAATTCGGTAATCACTTCATCCTCAAAAATATCGCCCAACACTTCCGTCACAGCATCGGCATTGCTCACCGTAACCAGCGCGCGGATATAGGCGTCCTCGCTGTTCGCCTCAACGGTGACGGTGGGATCCTTTATGTAGTGATGTCCGGGCATCAGCTTGTACTCGTTAGCCGTCACACGGTTGTCCTGATCCGTCTCATAAGTACCGTCCAGGTTTACTTTCGCCTCATCCAGTGTGATGCTCACATTCCCCACCGTAAAGGTGTTCTTGACCTCTTTGGTATCGGTCAGGTACGCCATCGTGCCGAACACGCCTGCGGACACGATCATCGTGCCGGCCAGCGCCAGGCTGAGAATCTTCGCTCTTGCTTTCATGTTACTTCCTCCTGTTTTTGAAATATAATTTTCTATAGAGAGCCTTTCGGCATTCCCCACATCGTTATCCGCGCCGTTTCTCCCGATGGGAAGCGGAGCGCGCCGCCTTCGGTTTTCTGCGCTTTTTCTTCTTTTTGGATCCGGCCTCCTCTTCCCCGGAAAACAGATCCGGCAGAAAGACGAGAAGAAGCAGGATCGCTCCCGCGGAGATTGCGACGTACATCCCCGGCGGGCGCTGGATATAGTCCACCGCATAGCCCAGCTTCGGAATTGTAAAAACCGGCGTGCCGATCACGTTCTTATAATGAACGAGCCCTCCGTCTTCCGCATCGTTGGCGTCGCCTTTTGTGCGGAAACGCAGGGTCGAAGGATCCGACTCATCCGGAACCACTTCCACGATCCGATGGGTCGCCACGGTATCTTCATCCAGCAGAAACGTGATCACGTCGCCCTCTTCCAGCTCCGTATAGTCCACGCTCTTCACGTAAATGAGGCTCCCCGTGTGATAGGCCGGCTCCATGGAACCTGAGAGCACCGCGAACACCTGTACTCCCACCAGCCGAACGCCCACCAGAGCCACGGCAAGGAGAACCGCCAGAGCCACGATGACGCTTGAAACGATATTCCAGACTTTTCTTACTGTTTTTCCCATTTTTATCCCTGTTCTGTCCCCGCCTACCTCATAATGTTTGTTATGCGGTAAGCCCCGCCCAACCGGCCCACACTTCGGCCCGTCAGTCCTCCCGAACCCCGGTCCGGCTTCCCAAACGCATTATCCCTGCAACAAAAAAGCGCACGACACAAAGACCGACGGGGCTGTTTTCCCCTCCGGTCTTTCCGTCATGCGCTTCTTTCGCCTCTCCTCCCCGCGCTCTTTTCGCTTCCTCCCTGTCTCCGGATTTTTGCAAAATTTTTGCACGGCAGATGATTGACTTTCGCTTCCCGCTTTGCTATAATTTCCCTTAGTTGGGACTATATGTA
>DWXE01000040.1 GCA_019119355.1 Candidatus Eisenbergiella merdigallinarum | reverse complement strand
GAACTATGCTGTTAATGTTTAAGGTAAATGATAAAAAGGGTTTTGAACGAACCGGCACGGAGCTTTCTTTCGGAAGCAAATACCAAAGAATGCTGGGCGCTTATAAAAAGCTGCCCGCGGAAAGACTTTATATTGCCGTACTTGAATATTTTCTTGAAGATGAGGCCAGAAAAGAAATACTCGAAGATTTTGTCGATTTCTTCAGCAGGGAATACAATGTATTTACTGAAATTCTTTTTGAATCCACGGTAAAGGGACTGGCCGGAATGGTCGGCCTCTCCCAAAAGCTTGTCAGTAATAAGGCATACAGAAAAAGAGTGGAACATTATCTTCGTTTAGTCGATGTCGGAATCAAACGCCTGGATGTGCAGGAAGAAATGATTTTAGACGAGCGCTCCGGTAAAAAAAAGAAAGAGAAACTAATCCGTACCGTACACGATATCTATGATGAATCAGGAAATACAGTTGGAGAAAAATGTTTCGATCTGCGTCAGGAATCTACAGGCACCCACTGCTGACAAAACTGATCGTTGATATTTTCTGTTCCGATCAAAACAAAAAGGCACAGCTAATCTTTACTACTCATGATATTTCGCTGCTCAACAACAATCAGTTTCGGCGTGATGAGGTGGTATTTGTGGATAAAAATGAACGGGGCGAATCCAGCTTATATGCTCTTTCCGACCTGAAAATACGCGAGGATGCCACTTTTAATAAAGATTATCTTCAAGGCAAGTATGGGGCTATTCCTGTATTTCGCTATGATGATATTATGGATGGTGAATAAATGGGCAGAACAATGTTACCGTCGCCTGTCGTCTCATTTACATGGTACATATTCTAAAGGCCATAAGGGAAAAACCCGTGAGATCATTCAAAACGGCAATATCGTAAAAGCCATCGACAATGCAAGGACTCTGGAACAACGGTATTCCGATGAAGGAAAAAGTATCCTTTCAAATATCAAGGACATGAACCCATTCTCAAACGTCTATAAGCTGATAGAACAATTTATGGTTGAAATTTCAGAAAACTGATTTCTCATTTCAGACAGCCTCATCTGCCGTCCGGCGCCTTCCTATATTGTCCCGGCGTCATGCCTTCCACCTCCCGGAACACCCGGTTGAAGCTTCTCTGGCTTTCAAAGCCTGCCTCCGCCCAGATCTCGGTCATCGGGCGGCTGGTAGAACGGATCAGCCTTCTGGCATGATCCAGCCGGATGTGGTTCAGATACTCCCGGAAATTCATCTGCAGCTTCCGGGAAAAGGTATGGGACAGGTAGAATTTGTTCACGTGAAGCTCCCTTGCCAGACCCTCCAGGCTCAGCGGCTCCTGAAAATGCTCCCCGATATACTGGATCAGGCGCCAGGTCAGGTCCGTGCTTTCCGGCCCCGTATTCTCCCGCATGGGAAGCCCTGGAAGGAGGGAGGCCAGAAGGACCATGAGCCAGGCCGCGCGCAGCTCCCCGTTCTCTCTGACCGGAAGCTCGCACAGGCACTCAAGCGCGATCCGCGCATCCCGCGGGATCTCCTCCTTTTTCACAAAGGGGGCTTCCGGGCAGCTTTTCTGCAGCATTCTTCCATAGGAGCCTGCTGCCGCGGGAGAAAAAATCATCATCAGGCTCCGGCTGTGCTCTTTCGTCAGATATCCGTGTATCTGTCCGGGAAAGATCAGGGCGCAGCCGCCCGCCTCCACCTCTTTTGTCTGATCCATCACCGTCACCTGAAGGCTTCCTTCCAGACAGTATAGGATCTCAGCCTCCTCGTGCAGGTGAACCGGAAACACCATGTTTTCCGAAATTCCCACATGAAGATACCTGTCCGCCTTCTCATAAAAGGGGCTTTTTCCTTCCTTCACCGCGTTCTCCCTTCCGCAGCCTTCCGCTTTCGTCCATTAACAGAGCAATTTATGGCCGCTTTTCTTTTTAATATGGCAATCATTATACCGCTCTGCCTGCTATAATACAAGCATCAGAAAGCGGAAAATGCAGCGCGGCATCCAAAGCTGCGCACTGCAGGTCAGGCGGCCCCGGCGGGCCGCCCCGGGAAAGGAGAAGGATATGGAAAAAGGAAGGGTATTGATCTTCAGAGGAGGCTGGGACGGCCATGAGCCGCAGAAGGTTTCGGAGCGTTTTGCGCGGATCATGGAAGATCACGGCTATTCCTGCCGCATTTATGACGATCAGGAGGCGCTTTCGGACCTGGAGCTTGTGATGGCGCAGGATCTGATCATCCCCTGCTGGACCATGGGAACGATTGAACAGACGGCGCGGGAAAATATCGTTAAGGCCGTAGCCGCAGGCACCGGGCTTGCGGGCTGTCACGGCGGCATGTGCGACGCCTTCCGTGAGGATGTGGAATGGCAATTTATGACCGGCGGGCAGTGGGTGAGCCATCCCGGCGGAGACGGGGTGAGCTACCGGGTGAACATCTGCAGGGGCTCAAGTCCCATCGTGGAGGGGCTTGAGGATTTCACCGTATGCAGCGAGCAGTATTATCTGCATGTGGATCCTGCTGTGGAAGTGCTCGCCACCACACGCTTCCCAGTCGTTCCCTACTATCACATTTCCAACAAAGAGGTGGATATGCCGGTGGCCTGGACCAAATTCTGGGGAAACGGAAGGGTGTTCTACAACTCCCTGGGCCATCACGACGATGTTTTCGAAAAGTCCCCTCAGGCGCAGATCCTCATGGAACGGGGCATGCTCTGGGCGGCGGAGGGGAAACGCTACGCCAGAGAGCATGGACTTACCACAGAGCGGTTTGAGAACACGGCCAAGATGTATTAGGAACCAGGCAGAACGCAGAAATGAGGAAAAGAATGGAAAAAGTAAGAATCGGAATCCTGGGGCTTGGAGCGATCAGCGGCATTTACCTGAAAAACCTGACCTCGCTTTTTAAGGAAACGCAGGTGCTTGGCATCTATGATCTGGTGCCGGAAAAGATGCAGCAGGCGCAGAAGGAATACGGAATTGAGCGCACCTATTCCTCCATGGAGGAAATGCTTTCGGATGAGGATATTGAGATCATCCTGAACCTCACCCGCCCCTTTGAGCACTACGACACCACCAGGGCAGCCCTGCTGGCGGGCAAGCATGTATACAGCGAAAAGCCGCTTGCGGCCACTTTTGAGGAGGGAAAAGAGCTGGCCAGGCTGGCCCGGGAAAGAGGGCTGATGCTTGGCGGCGCGCCGGATACCTTCCTGGGTGCCGCCATCCAGACCTGCAGAAAGCTCATCGACGACGGCTTCATCGGACATCCCATCGGAGCCACGGCACAGATGATCTGCCGCGGCCATGAAAGCTGGCATCCCTCGCCGGAGTTTTATTACCAGCACGGCGGCGGCCCCATGATGGATATGGGCCCATACTATCTGACCGCCCTGGTGAATCTGCTGGGCGGCGTGAAAGGGCTGACCGGACTGACGTCCAAAGGCTTTGAGGAGCGCGTCATCACCAGCGAGCCAAAATGCGGAACAGTGATCCCTGTGGAGGTTCCCACCCATGTAAACGGTATCCTGCAGTTTGAAAACGGAGCGGTCGGCACCATCACCACCACCTTTGACGTATATTACGACAGGCAGGATAAGCTGGAAATCTACGGAAGCGAAGGCACCCTGCGCGTTCCAGACCCCAACGGCTTCGGCGGCAGCGTCATGCTGCTGCGTCCGGAAAACGGGCAGTTCCGCGAGATCCCCCTGCTCTTTGATTACGCGGAAAACAGCCGGGGGCTTGGGCTTGCCGACATGGCGAAGGCCCTGCGCACCGGCCGGGACGCCCGCGCAGACGTACAGCAGACGCTTCACGTTCTGGAGATCATGACGGCCATTGAAAAAAGCAGTCAGGAGGGACGCTATGTATCTCTTTCGACCTCCTACGAGCGCCGTCCCGCAATGACGCGCCAGCCGGTGAAGGGAATTCTTGATTAAATAAAAAATAAGGACTGTCCGGATACAGCCAGGATATTTCCGCTGTTTCCCGCAGTCCTTTTTTGTCTTGAAAGGAAGGTTCGCCGCTGACGCCGCAGCTATCCCACGATCCGCCTCACCGATAAAATGGTCTTGTAGGTCGCTGTTCCGTATTTGATGCCCGTTTTGACGCTGCTGGCGTGGACGATCCTGCCATTTCCCAGATAAATGGCAACATGGCCCGCATAGCAGATCAGATCTCCCGGCTGGGCCTCCGCATAGGAAACCTCCCTTCCCGCGCTTCTCTGCTCCGAGGAAGTACGGGGAATGCTGTAGCCAAACGCCTTATAAACGGACTGGGTAAAGCCGGAGCAGTCCGCTCCCTCCGTCAGGCTGGTTCCGCCGGGCACATAGGGATTGCCCACAAACTGGCAGGCAAAATTAGCCACCTCACTGCCCTTTGCCGAGCCGCCGGAGGATGCTGCCGCGGGGCTTGCGGCGGATGAGGCTGAGGAGCTTTGGGATTCCGACGCCTTCTGTGATTCCGACTCGGAGGACTTGGATGAGGCATCCGCTTTCTGCCTTTCCTCCTCCGCTTTTCTGCTTTCCTCTGCTTTCCGGCTCTCCTCTGCTTTCCGGCTTTCCTCCGCCCTGCGGCTTTCCTCCTCCGCCCTGCGCTTCGCCTCTTCCTCCTCCGCCCGCTTGGATTCCTCCGCAGCGGCGAGCTGTTTGATCTCCTCGTTCTGCTTCTGGATCTTTTCCTTATAGGCGGCGGCCTGCTGCTGGGCTCTGGCAAGATCCGCTTCATAATCCGCGGAAATGGCCTTCTGCTCATCTAAGGATTCCTGAAGGGAGGCCTCCTCCTGCTCCAGCTCATAGTGCGACGCCTCAAGGTCGGATTTTTTGATCTCAAGGGATTCCTTCAGATCCGCAACCTCCTGTACGGTGGCCGCGTAATCGTCCAGCATTTTCCGGTCATAGGTGTAGATTTCCTGCACGTACTCCGCCTTATTGAGCAGATCCCCCCAGCTCTTCGCCTCCAGAAGGATCTGGAGGTAGCTGTTTTCCCCCTTTTCATAAAGGTACTGGATCCGCTTCTTCATGGCGGTGTACTGCCGTTCCTCCTTCGCCTTTGCCGCGTCGTAATCCTCCTGGGCCTGGCCGATCTGCACCTCGGTGTCGGCGATCTCCTCCTCCATCAGCTCAACGCTGACCATGATCTCGGCGATCTGGGCCGTCATCTCTCTGATCTGGGCGTCCACCTCTTCCTTTTCCCCGGACAGGTCGTTCATCTGATCGTTTATGGCATCCAGCTCGTTCTGGGTGCTGTTCTTCTGGCTTTCCTTTTCTTCCCTCTGCTTTTTCAGCTCGCTGCTGCTGGTGGCCGACACCGGCTGAACCGATGAAAACGCCACCATGAGCATCAAAAACAGACTGAAAAGTTTCTTTCGCATATCCTGCCCCTTCTTTTGTCACAAAATCTGTCAGGTCCCATCCTGAGGTTTTACAGCTCGCAGTTCTTAACGGTTCTCGGGAACGGGATCACGTCCCTGATGTTTCCCATTCCGGTCAGATACATGACACAGCGCTCGAAGCCGAGGCCGAAGCCCGCGTGGCGCGCGGAGCCGTAGCGTCTTAAATCCAGATAAAACTCATAGTCCTCTTTTTTCAGACCAAGCTCATCCATCCTCTTTTCCAGAAGTTCCAGCTTGTCCTCTCTCTGGCTTCCGCCGATGATCTCCCCGATGCCGGGAACCAGACAGTCCATGGCCGCCACGGTCTTTCCATCCTCGTTCAGCTTCATATAGAAGGCCTTGATCTCCTTCGGATAATCCGTCACGAAAACAGGGCGCTTGAATTCCTTTTCCGTCAGGAATCTCTCATGCTCCGTCTGCAGGTCGCTTCCCCAGTGAACCTTGTATTCAAACTCATCGTTGTGCTTCTCCAGGATCTCGATGGCCTCGGTATAGGTCACATGGCCGAATTCAGAGGAAAGCACGTGCTGCAGCCTGTCGATCAGGCCCTTGTCCACAAACTGATTGAAAAATGCCATCTCCTCCGGCGCATTCTCCAGCACATAGCGGATGACGTATTTCAGCATGCTTTCCGCAAGGATCATGTCGTCCTTCAGATCCGCGAAGCACATCTCAGGCTCGATCATCCAGAATTCCGCCGCATGGCGGGTGGTGTTGGAATTTTCCGCACGGAAGGTGGGGCCGAAGGTATAGACGTTGCGGAAGGCAAAGGCATAGGCCTCCGCGTCAAGCTGTCCGCTCACCGTCAGGTTGGTGGGCTTTCCGAAGAAGTCCTGACTGTAATCCACCTTTCCCTCCTGGGTCCTTGGCACGTTTTCCAGATCCAGGGTGGTCACCTGGAACATTTCGCCCGCTCCCTCGCAGTCGCTTCCCGTGATCAGGGGCGTATGCACGTAAACAAAGCCCTTTTCCTGGAAAAAGCGGTGGATGGCATACGCCGCGAGGGAGCGGACGCGGAACACGGCCTGGAAGGTATTGGTTCTCGCGCGCAGGTGGGAAATGGTGCGCAGATACTCAAAGCTGTGGCGCTTCTTCTGAAGCGGGTAATCGGACGGGGAAGCGCCCTCCACCAGAACCTCCTGCGCCTGCATCTCAAACGGCTGCTTCGCGCCGGGCGTCTCCACGATGGTTCCGGTCACGACCACCGCAGCGCCCACACCGATCTTCGCGATCGAAGCAAAATCGGCAAGCTGATCGGAATAAACCACCTGAAGCGGCTCAAAAAAGCTGCCGTCGTTGACCACCAGGAAGCCGAAGGTCTTGGAGTCCCGGTTGCTCCTCACCCAGCCGCCGACCGTCACCTGTTTCCCTGCGTATTCTGATTTTTCTCTGAATAATTCTCTGATGCTTGTCAGTTCCATCTCACTCTTCCTCTTTTCCATTCATTCTATCATCTGTCCGTTATCCTCAGGCCTGTTCTGCCAAACAGCACGGCTCCATGCTGTTTGGCCCCGTTTCCGGCGCGGCGGCCCGTTTTTACGGCTCGGCTTTTTTTACGGTTCCGTGCTTTCCGTTTCAGCTGTTTCTGTTTCCGCGCTTTCCGTCCCCGCGGCTTCTGCGGCGGTCTCCGGCTCGTTGTCCGTCACGACCGCGTTGTCCAGAAGGAAGGCCAGCACCTTTTCCGACATCATATATTCGCGGTAGCCCTCCACGTCCAGGGACGCGCGGTATTCCTCCGCATCCTCATAGCCAAGGCTTGCCGCGTTGCTTTCGATCTCCGCATCCAGCTCCTCATCCGTCACCTGAAGTCCTTCCGCATCTGCGATCGCCTGCATGGTGATGATCTCACGGCCCGCGTCCGCAGAGGATTCGCGGACGGAATCCTCGCTCATGCCCTGCATGCTCAGAAAGGACTCCAGATCATAGCCGTATATGGAAGCGTAGTAGGTCATATTGTCGATCATCCGGCTGTAATAACGGTTCGTCATATCCTCCGGCGGATCCTGAAGCTGCGCATTGGCCATCACCGCCTCCAGCACCGCGGCCTCGGCGTTGGCGTCACGGGTCGCCTGTTCCTCCTCCATCAGCAGGTCATAGGCGTACTGGCGGAATTCCTCCACCGTCTGCACATCAAGCTCCAGCCCCTGAACAAATTCATCCGTCAGCTCAGGAAGGGATTCCACACTGATGCTGTTCACCGTAACGGTAAATACCGCATCCTTTCCGGCCACCTCTTTTCCCTGGTAATTCTCAGGGAAGGTCACGTTCACATCCAGCGTTTCCCCGCTCTGCGCACCGATCAGCCCATCCTCAAAGCCGTCGATGAAGGTTCCGGAGCCGATGGTCAGATCATAGCCCTGTGCGGTTCCTCCGTCGAAGGCCACGCCGTCGATCTTTCCCTCATAGTCGATGTTGACGATATCTCCCTCCTCCACCGGCCTGTCCGTGATCTCGGTCTTGACCATGTTGCTCTGCAGCACATAATCGATATAGCTCTGCAGATACTCGTCCGTTACCACTGCGGCATCCACGGACACTTCGATCCCCTTATATTCTCCAAGCGTCACATAGTCCGCCGCATTGATCCCGTTCAGATAGGCCTCCGGGCCGTAATCCTGCGTTTCGGCCTCCGCAGCCGTCTCCGTCCCGGTCTCCGCCGCGCTTTCCTGCGCCGTTTCCTCCGTTTCGGTCTCAGCACTGCCGCAGCCCGCCGCCAGCGCGCCCAAAAGGGTAGCTAACGCCAGTGACAGCGCTGCCTTCGTGATAAATTTTTTCATTCCTACCTCTTTCCTGCCGCTTTCTGCGGCATTTTATTAAATGGAATTTGCGTTCTGCGCAAATTCCCAGGGCGAAGGCCTTCGCCCGCTCCTCTTTCCTGCCGCTTCAGCGGCATCTTAATTAATGGAATCTGCGTTTTACGCAAACTCCCAGGGCGGGTATTTTTGCCCGCCCCTCATTGTAGCATATTTTTTTCTTCCTTAAAACCCTTTGTGCCGGAAATTCACAAAAGCTCACCCAGGAAACGCGGCGCATAGATTCCCGTTCAGAAGCATTTTCCCGAACGCCAAAGAAAATCGGCAGGTCGTGCAATTTCCTGCTGTTTATTGTTTTCCCTCCAATCCCTTGCCTTATTCACGGAATTCTGCTACAATGTCATTGCATTTCACAAAAGGAGGAGGTTGCCCGTGAATACCGTAACCATTGTATTACTTGTAATCCTGGCCGTACTGATCGTCGCCGTTGTGGCGTTATATTTTTTCGGCAAAAAAGCCCAGAAAAAGCAGGCGGAGCAGCAGCAGCAGATCGAAGCGTATAAGCAGACCGTTTCCATGCTGATCATAGACAAAAAGCGGATGAAGCTGAAAGACGCCGGGCTTCCCCCCATGGTGCTGGAGCAGACGCCCAAGCTTCTGCGCGGGACAAAGCTTCCCATCGTCAAGGCCAAGATCGGCCCCCAGATCATGACTCTGGTATGCGAGGAGAGCATTTTCGATTCTGTTCCGGTGAAAAAAGAGGTGAAGGCCACGGTGAGCGGCATCTATATCACCGCAGTCAAAGGGCTTCACGGCAATTCACTCGCAAAGCCCGCTCAGAAAAAGAAGGGCTGGTTTAAGAGACAGGTGGAAAAGCTTCAGGAAAAGGCAGGCGCCAAGCCCTTAAAATAGCTTCAGGCCGCTTCCTTTCCCTGTGGAAACTGAATATCCGGATCTGATTACAGAAACCGCAGGCGGGGAATCCCCGCTTGCGGGATTCTTTTTTTATGGAGAAATATGGCGGGATAAAAACTCCCTGACTCTTTCTGAACGGGGATGGGTAAAGATCTGCTGCGGCGGGGCATCCTCCTCAATGACGCCTTTTTCAAGGAATAAAACGCGGGTGGAGATGGAACGGACAAAGGACATCTCATGGGAGACGACTATCATAGTCGTTCCTTTTTGCGCCAGGGATCTGATCACCTCCAGCACTTCGCCCACCATTTCCGGGTCCAGGGCGCTGGTGGGCTCGTCGAACAGCATCAGCCGGGGTTCCATGCACAGCGCCCTTGCAATGGCCGTTCTCTGTTTCTGACCACCGGAAAGCTCTGCAGCACGCCGATGCAGGAAGGAGGCCATGCCCACTTTTTCCAGATTTTTCAATGCGATGTCCTTTGCCGATCTGCGGTCCAGCCGCCGGACCGTTATCAGAGGAAGGGTACAGTTTTCCAGTACCGTCCGGTTGGCAAACAGGTTGAAGCTCTGAAAGACCATTCCCACTTTTTCGTGAAGCTGTTTCAGAGAAGCAGACGTATCGGCATAATCCGTCCCATCCAGGATCACCGCTCCCCTGTCCGGTTCCTCCAGAAAATCAATACAGCGGATCAGCGTGGACTTTCCGGAACCGCTGGGGCCGATGACGGAGATCACATCGCCCTGGTACACGTCCAGATCTATTCCCCGTAGGATGACCTCTCCGTCAAAGCTCTTTTCCAGTCCCCGCACACGGAGGACGCATTTTTTCTCATCCATTCGCTCTGTCCCCCTTTCCGGGACCTCGCCCGTGCAGGGCACGGGCCACCAGCTTATTCAGGCCGCCGGAAAGCAGGACGACCAGCGCCAGGTACAGGACCGCCGCCACAAGATAGGTTGGAAGATAGCGGTAGGTTTTTCCCGCGATGGACGTGGTTGCAAACATAAGCTCTCCAAAGCCGATGACCGTAAGCACGGAGGTCCCTTTGATATTGTTGATCAGCTCGTTGACAATGGAGGGCAGGCTGTTGCGTATGGCCTGTGGATAGACCACTCTGGTGATCGACTGCCAGGGCGTGAACCCCAGGGAAAATGCCGCCTCCTTCTGACCCTGCTCAACAGAATCGATACCGCCGCGAAGCACCTCTGCCAGATAAGCGGCAGAGTTCAAAAGCACCGTGATCAGCGCGGAGGCGAACAGTGACCAGACCTGATTGATCTGCGTGACAGACGCCCCCGGCATCAGAGCCTTCACGACCGCAAAGCCTCCATAATAAATGATGCAGGCCTGCACCATCATGGGCGTCCCCCGGATAACGGTCACATACAGCTTTTCCAGTGTC
Organism: Candidatus Eisenbergiella merdigallinarum; assembly: GCA_019119355.1. Taxonomy (GTDB): domain Bacteria; phylum Bacillota; class Clostridia; order Lachnospirales; family Lachnospiraceae; genus Gallintestinimicrobium; species Gallintestinimicrobium merdigallinarum. Next base: position 240,007 of record DWXE01000040.1, on the reverse strand, counting down.
AGCAAAATATATTTCACATACCGGACGGGTCCTGGATCCCGCAGCGTGGGCTCGTTTTGCCGGATGTAGGCCAGCACTACGGCAAAGGCAAAGCCAATCCCGGTGCCGGCTGCAGAGGCAGCCATTGTCTGTCCGATTCCGCCAACCCATGCCTTTCGCTCGCTCATCAGCAGATAGAGCATGGCGTCCAGATCGCCCTCCGGTATTTCAGACAGACCCGTCACCCGGATAAACCGGTATATCAGCCACGCTGCAGCAGCAAGCCCGAGAACAGCCACGACGCCCCAGAACAGGCAAAAGTCTTTTGCTTTCAAACCTGTTTTCATGATCCCTCACTCTCCTCCACGTTCGATCGCAGCATCAAAGAGCGCTGTTCTGTCTGCCTCGCTGATCTCGGCCAGCGCCGCATTGACCTTTTCCAGCAATTCTGTATCACCCTTGCGTACCCCCACACAGATTCCGCTGAAATCCAGCTCGAAGCCCTTTCCTTCATCAAAGGTAAGACCGGTCAGCTCCTCGTACTGGGATGTATAGACCGTAACGGTTTCCCGGTTAATGACGATTCCGTCCACCGTTCCTTTCAGGAGGCGGTCCAGCATGGCAGGGATGGTGTCCACCGGCGAGACATGGTTGACGCCGGGAATCTGGTCGATCACGGTATCCAGGCGGGTACCCCGCTGCCCAAGTATGGAAGCGCCGCCAAGCTCCTCCAGAGAGGTCGCCCCGGCATAGGCGGAATCCTTATTCACCAGAACCGTGTACTCTGTTCTGGTAACAGCATATGTATCAGAAAAATCCGCGGCCTGACGGTGCTCCGGGGAATCCAGCATGCCGGAAACGACCATGTCGATCTGGCCGTTATTCAGCGCCTGCATCAGCCCGTCAAAGGAAACCTTTACAAACACAGGCTCCTTTCCCATAGCCTCAGCCACCAGCCTGGCGATCTGCACATCGTAGCCGTCGCCGTAGAAGCCTTCATGATTTTCAATCGGCGCATTGTATTCTGTGGCGCCATCTTCCTCCCAGTTATAGGGAACATAGGCAAATTCGCAGCCAATGCGCACCGTATCATCATCCCCTGCCAGACCGTCAGAAGCGCTGCCGCATCCGGCGGCAAACAACAGCGTCACTGCTGTTAACACACCCAAAAACTTTTTCATGATTTTTATCATTCCTCTCCAAAAAATTCCTCCAGCTTCTTTCTGATCCTCTGACTGTACCAGTCATAAAACAGCAGACAGCATCTGGCCGTGTCAAAAGATGTCCCATTACCGCAGTAACCATGCAGCATGGCGGATCGCATGGCCAGATCCTGCTGAATCTGTCTGTCGGACGGGATTGTTTTCTCTTCTGTTTCCTGAACGCTCGGAGTAAACATGCTTACCATCCTCCCATGTGGATATGTCCCTCCGGGCTGGTGCTGTACTGCTCCAAAACCAGCTCGTCCTCTTTCGGATATCCCACCCCGATAAAGCAGGGAGTCATCCATCCCTGCGGTACCCCGAGCGTTTGCAGCACAACATCGTGCTCCCTGTTCAGAGGGATCCGCAGAGAATAGCCCAATCCCTCATTGATGGCAGCCAGCATGATGTTTTCCGCGACGCACCATGCGGTGGTAAGCGGATTTAATTTGCTCACCCATTCCGCGTTGAGCCTGCTGCATTTGAACAGCGGGACGATCACATAGGGGCAGTCCACAAGCATGGTATACTGCCTCGGCATGGCGTAGGCATACATTTTCTGCGCCAGATTGGGCCGCACATAGGTGCGGCTGCTGTCCACATAGCGCTTTGCGACAGCCTTTGCCCAGGCGAAGGCCCGCTCCTTGTCCTCACGTTCATGAAGGACAATAAACTGCCAGTTTCGGTAGTGATCCCAGGAGGGAGCCTTCATACCGGCTTCCAGAATCCTTTTGACCGCTTCAAACTCAACCTCTTTATCCGTCCACTCCCGGCTTGTTCTTCTTTGATCGATGACTTCGTTAAATTCCATTTGCTATTCCTCCGTTTCCTGATTCACCAGCATGGTGAGATTTCCGGTAAATGTACGCGACAGATCGATCAGCTGCTTCTGCTCCTCCGGCGAAAACAGCGCCATCGCCGTATCCTCCGCCCAGGTGATATGGCGGACTGCCTTTTCGCAGTATGCACGCCCCGCATCCGTCATCTGCACCGTTTTGTTCCGTCTGTCTTCCGGACTCTCCGTGATGGTAACATAGCTGTCTGTCCAAAGATTTCTGACGATCGAATTCACAGTCTGCTTTGACTGAAAGGTCCGCCTGCATATCTCCGCCTGCGTCATCCCTTCCTTTGCATAAAAGAGCGCGTTCAGCACCAGCAGGGTCTTCATCATCATGCCCTGTCGCTTCGCATATTCATCATATAAGGCAAACTGCTGGTCCCTGAATTTGCAATAAAGGTATGCATTTTTCTTATCCTCTCCTGTCATATCCCACCACCTTAAGTCCAATATTTTATAGTCTGATATTTTACTATTTCATTGTAAGGAACGCGCAGTGATTTGTCAAGTATCCGCTTATAATTTGTGCGGCCGCATGTAACTATTCAGCCAGGTCTGCGCATTTACTGCGCAGACCGTGCGAAAATGCATCGGCGGGAAGCATCCGGCCCATCGCGAAGCGATTGGAATGGCCGGATGCCGTAACAGTTTAGCCAAAGGCTGAACTGTTACGGCCGCATTGCATAGCCCTCCGGATTATGCTACACTCTGGGAAACGGTTTGCATGAAACATGTTCCATTCATTCAGGGAGGTATCCGATATGTTAAAAGATCTGGTTCTGAAAAACAGAAGCTATCGCGGCTACGACAAGACGCGGAAAGTTACAGGACAGGAGCTGCTGGAATTTGTGGATCTGGCAAGAATTACGGCGTCCAGCGCCAATATCCAGCCGCTGAAATATTATGTTTCCTCTAAGGAGCAGGAGGTGGAGGATATCCTGAAGCTGACCAAATGGGCGGCTGCCCTTCCCGATCTTTCCCTTCCCTATCCGGACATGGGGCCCTCCGGCTTCATCGTGATCTGCCTGGATACGGCCATCGGACCCAATGAAACGACATTTTTAAGGGACATCGGGATCGCCGCGCAGACCATGCTGCTGGCCGCGGCGGAAAAGGAGCTGGGCGGCTGTATGATCGGGAATTTTGACAAAAACGGGCTGAAAAAACTTCTGCAGCTTCCGGAAGGAATCGAGCCCAATCTGGTGGTAGCCTTCGGCCGTCCCGCGGAAAAGATCGTGCTCACGGACGTGGGGGAGGATGGGAATACGCGCTATTACCGGGATGAGACCGGAACCGTGCATTTTGTTCCCAAGCGTTCTCTGGAGGACGTTCTTCTGTAGGAAAATAGCCTCTGCGGCGTTTTCCCCGCATGTCAAGGGCCGGGAGCCTCTTTTGAAGGTTCCCGGCCACCTGCTCTTACCGCCGCTCCATTCGCTGCTCTGATCAGATGCAGCTTCCCTTTTCATCCGTAAAGAACACGTACTCTCCGGCCTGCACTTCTTTTTCCACTCCGCCGATCACGAGGGTCGCAGGCGCAGGGGTGATGATCTCATAGCGCACCTTCCGGCAGCCGTTTTCTTCGATATGGCTCCAGGCGGAACGCACCAGGCCCTGTCTGGTTTCCAGGGACGCCTCCAGCCATTCCAGGCGCGCGTCCGGCTTCGGCGCGATGCGTATCTTTGCAAAGCCCGGCTCCGCGGGTTTGATCCCTGCCGCCTCCTCATAGACCCAGTCCGCCACCGCGCCGTAGGCGTAATGGTTGAAGGAGTTCATATCCGTGCTCCAGAAATCGCCGTTTTCCATGATGCCGTCCCAGTGCTCCCAGACGGTGGTGGCGCCCTTTGTCACAGGGTAGAGCCAGGAGGGATATTCCGTGCGCAGAAGCAAGGTGTACGCAAGCTCCGTATGGCCGTAGCCGCTCAGCACATGGAGTAGATAGGGCGTTCCCACGAAGCCGGTCTGCAGCTTCTCTCCGTCCGCCTTCACCTTTTTGGCAAGCTGATCCGCCGTTTTCTGAAGATCCTCCGCCAGGCCGAAATGAACGGCAAGCACCATTTCCGTCTGGGTCCTGTAATCCGTAAAGGTCTGCCGGAAGGCTTTCACGATGTTTTCATACAGCGCCTCGTATTCGCTCACATCCTCGCCGAGCACCTTTCCGGCCTTCACCACCAGGCTGGTGGAATAGGCGTAAAAGGCGGAGGCGATGAAGTCCGCTCTGGAGGAACCCTTATAGCTTCCCACCGGAGCGTCCAGTCCCAGCCAGTCCTCATAGTGGGTTCCGCCCGTCCACAGATATTCGTCCTTGGTGGAAGCGCTGATATAGCCGATATATTTTTTCATGCAGTCAAACTGCTGACGCAGGATCTGCGGATCGCCGTAGGTCATATAGACCTGCCAGGGTACGATCGTGGCCGCGTCGTCCCAGGCCGCGCTGCCGCTTCCTGTTCCGCAGGCGGGGATCACGTGGGGGATGGAACCGTCCTCACACTGATCTGCCGCCATGTCCGCAAGCCATTTGGTGAAAAATTTCTCCACGTCATAGTTGTAGCTTGCCGTCTTCACAAAGGCCTGGGCGTCTCCCGTCCAGCCCAGCCGCTCGTCCCGCTGCGGGCAGTCGGTGGGCACGTCCAGGAAATTGCCCCTCTGTCCCCATACCACGTTGGAGAACAGCCGGTTCAGAAGCGGATTGGAGCTGGAAAGCCGTCCCGTGCGCTTCATGTGGGAGTGTACGGCCACCGCCGTAAACTGCTCCGGCGCAGGCGTTCCGGGGAAGCTGTCCAGGCGGATATAGCGGAAGCCGAAGAAGGTCATCCGGGGATGCCAGGTCTGCAGGCCGTCCTTACAGGTATAGCGCAGCTTCGCCTTCGCTCCCCTGTAATTTTCATTATAGAAATTTCCCTCCTTATCCAGCACCTCGCCGTGGGAAATCTCCACCTCATCTCCCGCCTTCGCGTCCACGGTGAAACGCACATAGCCCGTCACCTCCTGGCCGAAGTCCACCACGAGCTCTCCCTTCGGCGTGGTGAAAATGCGCTCCGCAGCCACATATTCCTGCTCCCGGATCTCCTCGCCCTGCTGGGGGATCAGGTTCTGCGTGTCCTTTTCCAGGCAGACCACCGGCTGCGCTTCCTTCGCCTCAAACGAAGCGTCGCAGGTTTCTCCGTCATAGATCTCGCTGAAACGGATCGGACTCTCCTGCGCCGTCCAGTCCGCGTCCGTAGCGATCACGCTCCTGGAGCCGTCCGCTCCGGTGATAACCAGCTGCGCGATCAGCCCGGCGGGCAGCTTGGCCCTTGCCCCCTTTCCTTCCTCATTTACCCAGCCCGGCATGGGACTGCGGTACCAGCCCTTTCCCACCGTGACCTCCAGACGGTTCTGTTCCTTCAAAAGCCCGGTCACGTCATAGCGCTGATACTGAAGACGCTTCTCATAAGAAGTCCAGCCGGGAGCCAGCACATATTCTCCCACCCGCTCTCCGTTTAAGAATGCCTCATAAACGCCCATTGCGGTGATGAAAAGCTCTGCCTTCGTCACGCCCTCTCCGACCGCAAATTCCTTCACGAACACCGGGCACACATCTCCCATTTCCTGCGCCGGCGCGATCCATTTCGCACTCCACTCCATAATTAACCACCTTTCCGCCGCCTGAGGCGGCACTTCTTTTTACAGACTGATCCTGCTTCGTATATTACGGTACTGCATCGGGGTCATGCTGAAGCTTTCCCGGAAGTTCCGGTAAAAGCAGCTGATGTCCGCATAGCCCACGGCCGCCGCGATCTCCTCGATGCTGCAGGAGGAATTTTCCAGCATCTGAACCGCCTGCTTCATGCGGAATTCTTTTAAAAGGAAGCGGAAGGTCTTTCCCGTCTCCCGGCGGATGTATCGGCTTAAATACCCTTCGCTCCTTCCGAAATGCTTCGCAAGCTGCGGGAGCGTCACCGTGGTATAATTTTCCCGGATGTAACGGACCATTTCCGGAAGGACAGCGTCCGCCTCGCTCAGATGCCCCACGCTCTCCATCTCCCCGGCGTGCTCCTTCATGGCCCTGCCGAACAAAAGCATCACATAGCCCTTCATCATCAGATTTTTCCCGGAATTCTGCCCCGGACTTTTCCCGAGGCTTCTCCCGGGATTCTTTTCAGAAGGTGCCCCATTTCCGCCTTCACTCTGATCCAGGATGCTCTCCGCGCACATTTCCAGCACCAGCCTGGAAAGCCGCTCGTCCTTTCCGCAGCGCACCAGCAGCGCCCGTTCGTTTCCCTTGCTGTAGAGCATCTGCCAGAAAAAATCGGAAACCTCGTCGTTTTCCATCAGCAGGCTGTAAAAAGCCTCTCCGAAGGTGCTCCGCTTGATGATCACGTTCACCGTGACCGCTCCCTCATCCCCGGTAAAGACCGCCTGACTGACCTCCGGCGGAATGACGACGAAGTCGCCCTCCTCCATCCGCTCCCTGCGGTCCCGGCCATTCTCTCTCAGATAAAAATAAAAGCCTCCCCGCAGGGCAAAGACAATCTTGATGAATTTCAGGCTGTGATAGAACGGCGGCACATACCGGTCGTGCAGAAGAACGGAAACCTCCGTGCTCTCATCCGGGAAGCAGTCCTGCTCGGTCAGAAGGCTCCCCATGAAAAAAGGCGCCTTTTCCTCCAGGGAAAGCATTCCCTTCCCCGCCGCCTGCTCCTGCGGCCTTTGGTTTTCCTGCAGTCTTTGACGCTCCTGCGCCTTCCGATACTCCTGTGTCCTTTGATACTCCCGCGAAAATTCCTCCCAGCTCCATACCACATGCGCAAAGGGCTCCGGATTGGCTTCATACAGACGCTTCGCATTCACCTCAAAATCCCGAAGCTGTATCAGGGCCCGTTCCATGTCCGCATACTCCATCCGCCGCCTCCCTTTCCTTCTCAAAAAAGCCCGCGTTCCTGAAGCGCTGTCTTTTTCGGTAGCTTTTCATACAGGCGCGCAGGCTTCTTTCAAAGCATGATCTCTTCTGCCGCTTTCCGCTTCTTTTTCATCTTATCCCAGCGGTCAGAAAATGTCACTATTTCTTTTGACTGTCTTTTTATGATCTCATTCGACCGCCAGAACGGCACTCACCTCCACGGTCAGGCTTTCTTCCGGCAGCCCCTCCGCGCTCACCTTAAGGCAAAGCGTTCCCGGCTCCTTTCCCGCCCGGAGGACGGCCAGCGCCCGGCCCCTCCAGGTCATGCGCCTGCCCGTCCCGTAGTTTTCCGGCGTACATGGATTGCCGGAGCCAAGGCCCGCCAGAACGCCGGGGCCCTCCACGTGTACGGCCACCTCTCTGTCATCCCCGGTGACCGTCCGCCCGGCCTCATCCCGAAGCTCGATCCGCACAAAAGCGAGATCAAGACCGTCCGCGCCGATCCGCTCCTGCTCCGCAAGGAGCGCAAGCTTCACCGGCTTTCCCGTGGTTTCCAGCCTGTCCTGGGCGCAGCGTTTCCCGTCCCGAATGGCGTGCGCTTCCAGGATCCCCGGCTCCCAGGGAAGCGTAATGGAGGTGATGAAACGCTCCGGCGCGGCCGTTCCCAGGAGTCTTCCGTTTAAATAAAACTCCACCTCGTCGCAGTCTCCGTAGGCGTATACGTTCACCGGACTTCCCAGGTATTCCTTATCATAGGTCCATTCCCGGCTCACATCCTCCCAGTGCCAGCCGGTTCCCCAGTATTCCTGATCCGTATGCTCCGGGTGGCGGGCAAACAGATGCACGCCCTCGTCCAGTCCCCAGAGGATCTTATGATAGTATCCCTGGGGCCGGATATTCCCGTCCAGGTCGATGTCGCCCTGGCTGTTGGAAAGCCAAGGGAATTCGCCCACAAAGCTTTTGTCAAAGCGGGCGGGATCCCATTCCACCCGTCCGGTTCCCGCCTCGCCCAGATAATCCATGGCCGACCAGACGAAATCCCCGATGCAGTTGTCGTTGTTCAGAACCGCCTTCCAGTAGTCGTACAACATGGAAGGATGGATTTCCGTCCCCATGATCACCCGGGCCGGATGCTTCACCCCGTCGGTCCCATACCTGGGCCAGATATAATTGTAGCCCGCAAGGTCAAGCTGCTCCCAGCCGTTTTCCGTCCACATGTCCCAGTAATCTACGCCGTCCACCACGCCCGGCTCCTCCGGCACCACGGCCTGGAGCTGCTCAAAGGTCAGATCCGTCTTCGCACCGAGAAGCTGCCGGTTCAGAACGCCGTGCTGTCCCAGGGTGACGGGCCGGGAGGCATCCAGCCCTCTGACGCAGACCGCCAGAGACTTCACGATGGCAAGCCCCCGCATGCTTCCGGTAAATTCCGGGATCTCATTTCCCACGGACCAGGCAAAAATGCCCGGATGGTTCCGGTCCCTTAAGACCATGGCGCTCAGATCCCGCTCCCACCATTCGGCAAAAAAGCTGTGATAATCGTTTTCCGTTTTTCTTCTTTCCCAGCAGTCAAATGCCTCCTCCAGCACCAGCATGCCCAGCCTGTCGCATAGATTCAAAAAGGTGAAGGAGACCGGATTATGGGCCGTGCGCACCGCGTTGAAGCCCTGGCTTTTCAGGATCTCCAGCTTCCTTCTCTCCGCCGCCGGATAGGCGCAGGCTCCCAGGGAGGCGTTATCGTGATGGATGCAGCCGCCCCGCAGCTTCCGTTTTTTTCCGTTCAGGCGCATGCCGTCCTTCGCGTCAAAGGAAAGGCTGCGGACGCCGAACTCCTGCGCATGCCGGTCGATCTCCCGGCCATCCTCCTCAACGGTGAGAAGGACGGCGTAAAGAAACGGATCTTCCGTATCCCACAGACGGACGTTTTCCAGCTCAAGCCGCATCAGCTCCGCCGTTTCCCGTCCGGCCTCCGCCGTCATTTTTATCTCGCATTCCCGGACAAGGCTGTCCGCAAAATCCTTTTCCGGCTCCTGCCCGCAGTCCTGGCGGACCGGATCCGCAACCCTCGTTCCGATGGCATAGATCCTGGCCCGCACGGAAACCCGCGCGTTTTTCGTCCTTCGGCTCGTCACGCCGAAGGAAATGCGCAGCCGGGCCTTTTCCGCGCCGGTTCCACCCACGGTTCCATCCGCGATCCCCTCCGCCGTCTCCTTAATCCCCTCCACCGTCTCAGCCGTCACCTGCACCGACCAGGGATGGATGAAAAGGCTGTCTCCCAGCCAGATCTCCGCCTGCCGGTAAAGGCCGCCGCCCGAATACCAGCGGGAATTGGGCTGGCAGCAGCGGGTCGCGATCTCCAGCCGGTTCCTTTCCGAAAGCCAGGGCGTCAGCTCCACGAAAAAGGGCGTGTAGCCATAGGGATTTTTCCCGATATACTCCTCATTCAGCGCCACCTGGCTGTTCATATACGCGCCGTCTATGTAGAGGAATACGTTTTTCTCCCTCCACTCCTCCGGAAGGGCAAATTCCTTCCGGTAATAGGCAAGGCCGCCGCCAAAATAGCCGGTGTAGGCCGCGCCGATGGCCTCCGGGCCGCGCGCCGTATCCACGATAAAATCATCCGGAAGGTTCACTTCCTTTTTATCCAGAGCGGGCGTGCGCGCGATGGGGCCGAACCGCTCTCTCATCCAGCCGTCCAGAAACGATATTTTTTTCATAGTTCTCTCCTGTTCTGCGGGAATGTCAGATGCACCGATCGGTCCGGGCCGCATTCCGCAATCCTCCTTTTTGTTTTCTCTATTTTACCTGAAACCAGAGGAATGTGGAACACAATCCGAGAAAAAAACGGCCCGCCGCTCCCGAAAGAAAAAACGAAAGCCCGCGCACCGGCAGGCATGCGGATGCGAAGGCCTTTTTTATTTTCCTCTATGACCATACAGGCTGCCTTTATCGGAAGCGGTATCCGAGGAAGCCGCAGCCTCTGGCGTTATTTTCTCCCACGCCCGTTCCAAGCGCCATATAAAGCAGCTCCTGCGCCATGCTGTTGCAGGCCGCCGTCAGACTCACCTTGTCCCCGAGCAGGGAGACGTTGCTCTGGGATACCCGCACCGGCTTTCTGTTGATAAATTCGATATTTTTAAACAGGGAAAAATTACCGGACAGATTCGTATGACAAAAGAAATTGTATTTTCGGATCAGATTTGTTTTCAGCCGTTCCTCATATTCATCCACCTGCATCCGGTTGCGCCAGTATCCGTATCCGGTCTTCACCACCACCGGCGTCAGCGTATGCACCCGTTCTAGAGCGCCCCGGGGGATCAGCCGCAGGCCTCCGCCAAGCACCTGGAGGCAGTCGCTTCTGCACAGGGGAAGCATCCTGCTGAAAAATTCCGCAAGCTCCTGACTGATGGTGCGGATGCGGACCGTATAAACCTTTCCGGTGCAGTAAACGCGCTCCGCCTCCAAAGGATAAGGCTGATCGAAGGTGTAGGGACGAAACGAAGGTCTTCCTTCGTTCTTCGAAGCAAAATCTCCGTCCTCCGCCTCCGCGGCGGCGTTTTCCAAAAAGCCCCGGACCCCCGGAAAGAATTCCTCCTTCTGCAGCACAGCGTCCAGCAGGCGCGCGATTTTTTCCGAAACACATTCTGAAGGCATCGGGATCAGAAAGCAGATCTGCAGCGGCAGCTCAAAAACCAGCATGGCATAAGTCCTCCCTCATTCTCCCGCGTAAAAAGGGCATCCCCTCCCGCCGCAGGAATCTTTTATCGTCAGCAGACACTCTGTGTTGCGGTTCATTCACGTTCACTTCGTCAATAAGAAAAAAGAGGATCTTATCCCAAAAGCAAAACAGACACTCTGTAACCAGATGTGACAGAAATGGAATACTGATATGACACAAATGTATTTTAATACACAGATATGTGTCTGTCCACACAAAAAAATATTTTCGTCCACATGTCTCAGAAAGAATACGGGAGATTTTTTCCCATTTCCTCCGTTTTCGTGAATTTTACCAAAACCGGAGGATTTTCTGCCAATTTCCCATTGCCCGATATCCATATTCCGTTTAAAATAGAAACTGACAGGCCGGAAAATACAGGGAAAACGGCGCTGCCCGGCCTGTACGGACAGCGCGCATTCTCCGGCAGCGGCACGGGCCAGGGGCTCGTACCCAGGAACGGCTCCCGCCGTTCTTCTATGAATTTATGCCGCCTGCAGCGGCAGAGAAGGAGGCAACTATGGAAATGGAAGAAAGACTTCCGCTTACGGACGAATATCTGCAAAAGATGGACGCCTACTGGCGGGCCGCCAATTATCTGGGCGCCGCCCAGCTTTATCTGCTGGACAACCCGCTTCTTCGCGAGCCGCTCAAATGGGAGCACGTGAAGAAAAAGATCGTGGGACATTGGGGAACCGTTCCCGGGCAGAATTTCATTTATGTACATCTGAACCGTGTGATCAGAAAATATGACCAGGACATGATCCTGATCTCCGGCCCCGGCCACGGCGGCAATTTCTTCGTGGCAAATACTTATCTCGAGGGCACCTACAGCGAGGTGTATCCCAACATCGGAGAGGATATGGACGGCTTAAAGAAGCTGTGCAAGCAGTTCTCCTTCCCCGGCGGCATCTCCAGCCACGTAGCGCCCGAGACCCCCGGCTCCATCAATGAGGGCGGCGAGCTGGGCTATTCCCTCGCGCATTCCTTCGGCGCGGTGTTCGACAATCCCGATCTGGTGGCCGCCTGCATCGTGGGAGACGGAGAGGCGGAGACCGGCCCTCTTGCCACCTCCTGGCAGTGCAACAAATTCCTGAACCCGGATACGGACGGCGCCGTGCTGCCCATCCTGCACTTAAACGGCTATAAGATCAGCAATCCCACGGTGCTCGCCCGCAATTCCCATGAGGAGCTGGAGCATTTCTTTGACGGCTGCGGCTGGAAGCCCTATTTTGTAGAGGGCGACGTTCCCATGGAGATGCACCGCAAAATGGCGGAGGCGCTGGACGCCGCAATGGACGACATCAAGGCCATCCAGAAAAACGCCCGGGAGAATCACGATTCCGCCAGACCCAAATGGCCCATGATCGTGCTGCGCACGCCCAAGGGCTGGACCGGCCCCAAGGTGGTGGACGGGAAGCAGATCGAAGGCTCCTTCCGCGCCCATCAGGTACCGATCATGATGGATCAGCCGGAGCATCTTGACATGCTCAGAGACTGGCTGATGAGCTATCATCCGGAGGAGCTTTTTGACGAAAGCGGAAAGCTGATCTCCGAGCTGAAGGCCCTGGCTCCCGAAGGGGACAGAAGGATCGGCTCCAATCCCCATGCCAACGGCGGAAAGCTGCTGCGCGACCTGCGCATGCCCGACTTCCGCGATTACGGCATCGACGTGCCCGCTCCCGGCTCCGTGGAGGCTCAGGATATGGTGGAGCTTGGCGGCTTCGTGCGGGATATCTTCCGGCTCAACGAGGATGCCCGCAACTTCCGTATCTTCGGCCCGGACGAGACCATGTCCAACCGTCTGGGAAAGGTATTCGAGGAAACCAGCCGCGACTGGAACAACGAGCTTCTTGACACGGACGAATTTCTGGCCCATGACGGGCGCGTGATGGATTCCTTCCTCAGCGAGCACATGTGCGAGGGCTGGCTGGAGGGCTATCTTCTCACAGGCCGCCACGGCTTCTTCGCAAGCTATGAGGCGTTCATCCGCGTGGTGGATTCCATGTGCGCCCAGCATGCGAAATGGCTGAAGGTCTGCAACCAGCTTCCCTGGAGACAGTCCATCGCCTCCCTGAACCTGATCCTTTCCTCCAACGTGTGGCAGCAGGATCATAACGGCTTCACCCATCAGGATCCGGGATTTTTGGATCATATTTCCAATAAGAAGGCGGATGTGGTGCGCCTTTACCTTCCGCCGGACACCAACTGCCTGCTTTCCTGCTTCGATCACTGCATCCGCAGCAGGAACTATGTGAACGTGCTCGTGACCAGCAAGCATCCCAGACCTCAGTGGCTGACCATGGAGCAGGCCGTCAAGCACTGCACGCAGGGCATCGGCATCTGGGAATGGGCGAGCAGCGACGCGGGTGAGGAGCCCGATATCGTGATGGCCTGCTGCGGGGATACGCCAACGCTGGAAACCCTGGCCGCAGTCACCATCCTGAGGGAGGCTCTGCCGGAGCTGAAGATCCGCGTCATCAACGTGGTCGATCTGATGAAGCTTCAGCCCTCCTCCATGCACCCGCACGGCCTGACCGATCCTGACTACAACGCGCTGTTTACCAAGGATAAGCCCATCATCTTCGCTTTCCACGGCTATCACACGCTGATCCATGAGCTGACCTACTGCCGGGAAAACCGCAACATCCATGTGTTCGGCTACAAGGAGGAGGGGACCATCACCACGCCCTTCGACATGCGCGTGCAGAATGAGATTGACCGCTTCAGCCTGGTGAAAAACGCCATCCAGAATCTGCCTCAGCTCGGGAACCGCGGCTCCTACCTGATCCAGAAGATGAACGACAAGCTGGTGGAGCATAAGCAGTATATCCATGAGTACGGCATCGACCTGCCCGAGGTGCGCGACTGGAAATGGCATGTGCCGGAAGCAAAATAAATGGAACGGATCTTAGTAGTAGAAGACGACCTTACGCTGAGCGCAGGGCTCTGCTTTGAGCTGGACAGCGCGGGATATGCCTCCGTGCCCTCCTACACCTGCGCGAAGGCGCGGCATCTGCTCGCGGAGGGCTCCTTCGCCCTCATCCTTCTTGACGTGAACCTGCCGGACGGCGACGGCTTTGCGCTGTGCCGGGAGATCAAAGCGCAGAACCCGGCGCAGCCGGTGATCTTTCTGACCGCGAACGATCTGGAGGAGGACGTATTGAACGGCTTTGACCTGGGGGCTGAGGACTATGTGACCAAGCCCTTCCGCATGCAGATCCTGTTGAAACGGGTGGAGGTCGCCCTCCGCCGGAACGGCTCCGGGGCCGCCTCCAGGGACGGCCGCTGGAGCGACGGCTGGCTTTCCCTGGATTTTGACGCGCTCAGCGCGACGAGGGGAGCCGGCGGCCGTGCCGAGCGGCTTTCCATCACCCCAAACGAATATAAGCTGCTGCGCATCCTGACGGAAAACGCCGGAAACATCCTGACCCGCCAGCGGCTTCTGGAACGGCTCTGGGACAGCGGCGGTAACTTCGTGGACGACCACACCCTCACCGTGACCATGAACCGGCTGCGGGCCAAGATCGAGGACGAGGCCCACCCCTATATCCGCACGGTGCGGGGCATGGGCTATATCTGGACAGGAGAGCAGATTTGAAGAAATGAAAGAACAAAGGAAACGGCAGAAGGAACAAATGAATCATCCAAACGTAGCCGGGCCTTCCGGGAAAGAGCATTTTTCCCGGCGGGCCTCTTTCCTGATCCCGGCTCTTTTCCTGCTGGCCGCAGCCTGCCTTCTGGCAGCTCTTCTGTGGCTTTTATGGAGCTTCATCCCCAGAGCGGCGGTGCGCCGGGGAATTCTTTTGATCTGCGCCGGGCTCTTCGGTCTTGCCGGACTGTGGGCCCTTTGGGTGCGCCGCCAGACCGTCCGCTTTGCCGACGAGCTGTGCGAAACCCTGGACGATCTGCTTTCCGACCGTTCGCCGCTGCTGCCCCATCCCTACGACGATTCCCTCGTTTCCAGGGTGCAGGGAAAGCTGATGCAGTACTACGAATACGCCAACGAGGGCCGGCTTCAGAGCGCACGGGATAAGGAAACCATCCAGGGACTTGTCAGCGACATCTCCCATCAGGTCAAAACGCCCATCGCCGGCATCCGGATGCTCGCGGACATTCTGCGCAGGCACACGCTCTCCGACGAACAGCGGGAGGCCTTTCTCGTCTCCATGACACAGCAGATCGACCGGCTGGATTTTCTCCTTCAGTCCCTCATCAAAATGTCCCGCCTGGAAACGGGCACCTTCGTCCTTCACATGGAAAGGAGCCGCCTCTGCGACACCATCGCCGACGCGATGAGCGCGGTCTTTACAAAGGCCGGGCAGAAAAGCATCTCTCTGTCTGCGGACTGCGATGAGGCCGTCTGCGTGCAGCACGATCCAAAATGGACCGCGGAGGCTCTTGAAAATATCCTGGACAACGCGGTAAAATATACGCCGGCGGGCGGAAGCGTCTCTGTTTCGGTGCGGCCCTGGCTCTTTTATACCCGCATCGATATCACGGATACCGGGATCGGCATTCCCGAGGAGCACTATCACGACGTATTCCAGCGATTTTACCGCGGCGGGGAGGCCGCCTCCCAGGAGGGCGTCGGGCTCGGGCTGTATCTGGCAAACGGCATCATCACCCGCCAGAAGGGCTACATCAGCGTTTCTTCACAGGCGGGAAAAGGCACCACCTTTTCCGTCTACCTGCTCAGCTGATTTTCACAAAAAGAGGCATACATGGATATCGTAACGGTCAAAGATCTGAAAAAATATTATGGAAGGGGAGAAAATCAGGTGAAAGCCCTGGACGGGGTAAGCCTGTCCCTGGAAAAGGGAACCTTCACCGCCGTCGTCGGGGCCTCCGGCTCCGGCAAGACCACTCTGCTTAACATGATCGGCGCGCTGGACGTGCCGGATGCGGGCGAGGTCGCGGTGGACGGCATCCGGCTTTCCGGCCTGAAGGAAAGGGAGCTTGCGGTGTTCCGCCGCAGCAGGGTGGGCTTTGTCTACCAGAATTTCAATCTGATACCCACCCTGACGGTGCGGGAAAACATTCTGTTTCCCTTAAGCCTGTCCGGCGCCGCGCCGGATGCGGCTTTTTTTCAGGAGATCACGCAGACCCTGGGGCTTTCCGCCCGTCTGGACGCCTTCCCGGATGAGCTCTCCGGCGGCGGTCAACAGCGAGCCGCCATCGCAAGAGCGCTCATCACAAGGCCCGCCGTCCTGCTGGCGGACGAGCCGACGGGCAGTCTGGATTCCAAAAACGGCCAGAACGTGCTCGGCCTCCTGAAGCTTTCGGCGGAAACCTGGCATCAGACCCTTGTTATGATCACCCACAATCTGGAGCTGGCGCAGATGGCGGACCGGGTGGTACACATGGAGGACGGGCGCATCAGGGAGTGAAACGGGCCGCTGCCCGGCGGCAAAGGAAAGGAAAGCGGCATGCTTGCAAACAACAATCTGAAAATCTGCCGGAAGCTGGTCCGGCGGGATTTTTTCTTTCATAAGGCCGGAAGCCTCCTTCTGATCCTCGCCGCCGCTCTGGTGACGGGGCTGTATTCCTTTATTTTTCTGCTGGGAAGCGCGGTGGAGGGCGCTTTTCTTTTAAGCTACCAGTACGCCTACGGTTCCTCCAGCCACATCCTCTATACCGGGATGACGGAACGGCAGGCCGAAGCGGTTTCCGGCCACCCGGATGTCAGAAGCGCGGTCCGGTCAGGAAGCCCGGGGCAGATCAGCTCCCCGCTCATCGGGCAGCGTACGGTGACGCTTGCCGTGGCCGATCGGGACTATGCCGAAACCGTCTTTTCCCTGCCCGCCGCCGGACGCCTGCCGCAGGAGGCAGATGAGATCGCGCTGGATATCTACACCATGGATTCGCTCGGCATCCCTCACAGCCTGGGCGCTTCCGTCTCCATTCCCTGGATCGATTCCGGAGCAAAGGAGCACACCGATACCTTCACGCTCTGCGGCTGGTGGGAAGGCCCCGCCAATTTCACGGAAGCCTGCGCCTGGATCACGCAGGAGACCGCCGACGGCCTCCTGCCCGGCTGGGATGATAAAGACGCGCCCTGCGTCACCCTCGGCGTCACCCTCTGGCAGCCGAAGGATCTGGAAAAGCAGGCTGCGCTTCTTCTTGCGGATCAGGGAATCTCCGGCGCAGCCTTCACCACCAGCCTGGCCTATGACCAGCCCCGGCGGGAGCAGGCGGCAGGTCAGTCCATGCCCTACTACGCCCCGGCCGCTCTGGTGCTGGTCTGCGGCTTTCTCATGATCTACGGGATCGCCCACGTGGACAGGGAGCGGGACGTCCTCTTTTTTGCCGGGCTGAAGGCCCAGGGCATGACGCCCCGGCAGCTTCGGTATTTTCTTCTGGCAAAGGGCTTTTTCGTCACCCTTGCCGGACTGCTTCCGGGCTGGCTGATCGGATTTTTTCTGGAGTATCTCACCGCCGGACGGCTGATCTCCGGGATATCGGCGCATCCCGCGCTGTATTTTCTTGACTGGCCGCCCTTTCTTGCGGCGGCCCTCTGCACCCTCGGCACCGTCCTGCTCTCCCTCCTGCTTCCCATGCTCCGTCTGTCGGGCAGCCTTCCCGCCCGGACGCTCCGGGAGCAAAACGGCTCTTCCCGCAGGGAAAAGGGCTTTCCCGACGGCAGGATCACGCTTCCCCGCCTTGCCTTTCGCACGCTGAAAAGGAGCCGGGGCCGCATTTTTTTATCCGCCTGCGCCCTGAGCGCCTCCACGCTGCTTCTGTCCGCGCTCTGGCTGCTTTTCATCGGTCTGAAGGAGGATGTCTACCTCTCCGCCCTGTCCCCCTGGGATTATTCCATCACCGACGGCTCGGCGGCCCTTTCTCTGCAGATCTATAACCAGGACAGCCGTGCCCTCACGCAGGATGCCCTGCGGCAGCTTGCGGATCGCCCGGAGACCGTATCCGTCAGCGCCCTGAAGACCAGAGAAATATCCCTGACCGCCTCCGCCGCGCTGCGAAAGCGGCTTACGGATTTTTACAACCAGCCCTATGATGAAACCCGAACCCTGCGGGATACCCAGAAAGCCTTTCCGGAATGGTGTCAGGGCCTTTCCCGTCTGGAGCAGACCGGGGAATATACGGCGCTCGTCATCGGCATGGAGGGAGCTTATCTGGATTATCTGCTGGAATACAGCCCCTTCACCAGCGGCAGCTTTGACGAGGATGCCTTCCTGTCCGGCAGGTACGTGATCACGGGCGGGGCCTGGCATGAGGGCGTTTCCGCGCCGATGGCCGGTGAGACCGTCACTCTGGCCGGACAGACCTTTTCGGTGCTCGGCTCCGTGATGCACGACGACGCCTACCTCAGCGGCTCCGACAGCCCGGAGGCGGCCTTTTCCATCGCCTTCATCCTCCCCCTGCCCGCATTCGACGCCCTTTTTCCCGGCCAGGGCATCCGCCAGATCGCGGTGAACATCGACCATTCGGCGCAGGCTTCCTTTGAAGCCTGGCTGGACGGCTGGACGCAGAGCCTTGCCCGCGGCGTTGGCCTGAACCGCCGCAGCGAATATCAGGCCAACTTTGCAAACGCCCGGCTGAACATGGTGCTTCCGCAGCTCATCGTCAGCGCCGTTCTGATGGGGATCGCCCTGCTGAATTTCTGTGATCTGCTGATCGCGAAGGCGGTGAGCCGCAGGCGGGAATTCGCCGTATACGAAAGCCTGGGCATGACCGGAGGACAGCTCGCCTCTCTGCTTTTGCTGGAAGGCTTCCTCTACGGCGGTCTGTATGCCCTTTTCATCGGGCCGCCCGCCGTCCTTTTTACCCGGTTCGTAATGCCCGGATTTGTCAGCGGATACTCCTGGGCGTCGGTCTATACCTTCTCCCTCGCCCCGCTGTGGATCATCCTGCCCGTGATCCTGCTGCTCTGCCTTCTGGTTCCCCTTTCCTGCCTGTGTTTTCTGCGCCGGGGGAGCATCCGTCAGAGGATGGGGACGGAGCGCAGGAGTTAAAAATGCCGGGGATCAGTCCCCGGCGATCACAGCGGCCGGCATGAAAGCCGCTGAGCGGCCGAGGCTATTCCTCATTCACAGCCTTCAGCGCCAGGATCATGCCCTCGACCTCTCCTCCATAAATTCCGTTTCATCATCAAAATGGAATATGGAAATTTTATTTTCGCCAAGATACTCAATGAAATCTTCCAGCGGCATTCCGGCTATTTCGGCACAATATCCTATAGAAACGCCGTTTTTTGTATAATACTGCAACGCCACTGCCTTTCTTACATAGGCGCTGGCCTCCTCCTTACTCATTCGTGTGTCATAAAAAACAGCGTCCGGTATATTCACCGCTATATTACACATGCTTTCTCTACCTCGCTTTCCAAAATGGGAGTTGCAGAAGGCTCCCTGCCTGTCATTTATAAGTCAGTCTATCACATCATGCTGCGGATTACAAGAAACCGGCTATGTTACAAAACTGTACCATAAAAGTACCTCTCCTGTAACACTCCCATGCTATCCTTTTCCTGAAAGAACGGAGCGGGGATGATCCTTCATGGAGGGATCACAGCCCCAAATTCTCCGGCATGGAGGTTATGTGCATGAAAAACGATATCATTCTGCAGGCCCGCGGCCTGAAAAAATATTACGGGAAGGGAGAAACCCAGGTGCGGGCGCTGGACGGCGTGGATCTGGACATCGAACGGGGGAGCTTCACCGCCGTCATCGGCACCTCCGGCTCCGGCAAGTCCACTCTTCTGAACATGCTGGGGGGACTGGATACGCCAAGTTCAGGCAGCATTCTGGTGGATCACACGGAGCTTGCCGGACTGACCGACGAGGAAGCCGCCGTATTCCGCCGCAAGCAGATCGGCTTCGTATTTCAGAATTATAATCTGGTTCCGGTCTTAAGCGTATGGGAAAATATCATCCTCCCCATCTGCCTGGACGGCCGCAGGCCGGACCGGAAATTCATCATGAAGATCGTTTCACTCCTTGCGCTGGACAAAAAGCTGGACAGCCTCCCGAACCAGCTCTCCGGCGGCCAGCAGCAGCGCGTCGCGATCGCAAGGGCACTGGCGGGCAAGCCCTCCATCATCCTGGCCGACGAGCCGACCGGAAATCTGGACACCCGGACCAGCGATGATGTGATCGGCCTTCTGAAAATGACCAGCCGGGAATTTCATCAGACCATCGTCATGATCACCCACAATCCGGGGATCGCCCGCATGGCCGATCGGATCATCCATATCGAGGACGGACATATCGCAGGAAGCCCGGCGCAGGAACGGGCATAAAAGCAGACACAGGGCCGGAAAACGGTACCAGGGACTGCATTGGAGGTTACCATGAACACATTTTCTGAAAATAAAGAATTTCACCCGATCCGGGTGCTTACATCCCGTACCTTTCGCAATAACAGGGGCAGAAATCTGGCGGCCATTCTCGCCATTCTTCTGACCACGCTGATGTTCACCACGCTGTTCACACTGGCGCAGAGCCTGAACCGGAACATGATCGAAATGACCTTCCGGCAGACGGGGAGCGACGCGCCGGCCACCATCCGCGGGCTCACCGAAGAACAGGCGGCGCGGATCGCCGCTCACCCGGATGTGAAGGAGACCGGAGAAAGCATCGTTCTCGGCCTTGCGGAGAATACCGCGCTGACCGGAACACAGGTGGAGATCCGCTGGGCGGATGCCGTTTACGCCGCCCATTCCTATTCCGCTCCCACCACCGGCAGGCTTCCGCAGACGGCGGACGAGGCGGCGCTCGATACCCTCACGCTGGACCGGCTGGGGATCCCTCATGAGCTGGGACAGACCATCACGCTGGAATGGCGCAAGGACCTGTCTTGTGATGAAGTTACAGTCTCCTCCTTCACCCTCTGCGGCTTCTGGGAGGGAAACGAATCCTCCTACTCCCACAGCGCCTGGGTGAGCAGGGAATACGCCGACGCCATGACGGCGGGTGCGGCTGAGACGGATGCAGCCGGTGTGGAGACGGTCGGAACGGATGCAGCCGGTGTGGAAACGGTTGGGGCAGATGCGGACAATGCCATGCTTGGGCTTCGCATGCTGCAGATCTTTCCTGATACGGATCAGGATATCGAAGGCGTCATGGACGGCATCCTGGCCGAAACCGGGCTGACCGGCCTTAAGTACAGCGTGAATCTGGCTTATCTTCCGGAGATGAACGCCTCCGTCTTTCAGGAAAGCCTTCCCATGTACCTGGGCATGCTTCTGGTGTTCGCCGCGGGTTATCTGATCATCTACAATATTTTCCAAATCAGCGTGACCGCAGACATCCGCTTCTACGGCAGGCTGAAGACCCTGGGCGCGTCCACACGGCAGATCAAAAGGCTTCTCTACGGTCAGGCTGACCGTCTCTGCCTCATCGGCGTCCCCGTCGGCCTGCTTTCCGGCTGGCTGCTCGGCATGGTGCTGGTTCCCGTACTGATGGGAACCGCAGCCCAGGCGTCCGTATCGGCAAGCCCTGTCATTTCCCTTGGCTCCGCCCTGTTTTCCTGGCTCACCGTGCTGATCTCCTGCCTGCGCCCGGCCCGCCTCGCCGCCAGGATCTCCCCTGTGGAAGCGCTGCGCATGAGCGATGCGGATGCGCCGCAAAAAGACCGCCGCATGAAAAAAGCAGCCGGGAATACCACGGTGAAGGGACACCGCATGGAAAGCAGCCATCCCGGGCGCACCGGCAGCGCCTTCCTTCTTTCTATGGCCTTCGCTAACCTGGGCCGGAACCGCAGGCGCACCCTCACCGTGATCTGCTCCCTGACCCTGGGTCTGGTGCTTTTGTGCTGCTTCTATGCACAGAACGCCGCCTTTGACATGGAAAAATATCTGGCCGATCTGACCCTTGCGGACTTTGAGCTTTCGGAGGCCACCAGCGAGGATTATATGGGCGGCTATGACCCCCAGGGCACCACCCTTTCCGACAGCCTGGTCAGCCAGGCGGAGGCCCTTGCAGGGCTGGAGGAAACGGGCCGCCTCTACTCCGCGCAGATCGAATGGGAGCTTCCGGAGGATACCGTTCAGAATCTGGCCGCTTTTTACTCGGAAGATCGGCTCGCCGACTGGGAAAGCTATGATCCCTCCGGCGCGCAGATGCTTCGTGACGCGCTGGATACCCGGGCCGCCTCCGCCGTCCTTTACGGGCTGGACGGCATCCCCCTTCAGGCGGCGGTGCAGGAATCATACCTGATGGCGGGTTCCTTCGACGCCCAGGCTTTCTCTACAGGGGCCTATGTCCTTGCCGTTGGGCCTTCCATTGAACGGGGCACGGTTCCTGACGTCATCCCCGCGCCCACACCGGGGACTGAAGTATCCTTCAACGGACAAAGCTACACGGTGATGGCCGTGGTCTACCCCTTAAATCCCGTGACCGAAGGCGCTTCCCAGAAGGATGCGGACGCCCGTTTCCAGCTTTGCTTCATTCTGCCCGCCGATGGATTCCAAAGCCTGTGGCCGGAGCATACCCTGCGGAAGCTGTTCCTCAACGTGGACGACGGACACCTGAAGGAAGCGGAGGCCTTTTTTGAAGAATACACCGAAACGGTGAACCCCGGCCTTCCCGTCGTTTCCCGGCAGAGCATGGCCGACCAGTATCAGGCCCAGACCCGCTCCGCCGCCGTGACGGGCAGCGCCGTCAGCATCGTCATCGCCCTGGTGGGCGTCCTCAACTTCGTCAATTCCATGGTCACGGCCATCCTGTCCCGCAGGCGGGAATTTGCCGTCATCCAGTCCGTCGGAATGACGAAAAAGCAGCTCTGCCGGATGCTTGTCATGGAAGGCCTCTGCTACGCCCTCATCACCCTTGCGTCCTCTCTGCTGCTTGGCTCTCTCGCCGTGGGTGTGGGCGTGCGCGCCATGGTGGCGGGCGGCTTTACCACCTTCCGCTTCACCCTGCTTCCTCTCCTTCTCTGCACGCCCATCCTGCTTTTTGCCGCGGCGCTGATCCCCTTCCTCTGCTTTCGGAATCTGGAAAAGCACAGCATTGTGGAACGGCTGCGGATGGAATGAAGGCCTGCGCAGTAAATGCGCAGACCTGGCTGAATAGTTACGTATAATATCATTCCACATATAATATTGACTTTTCCCTGCGGCTTTGACATAATACTTCCTGATAAAGCGCGTTTCCGCGCCGTCTTAGGGGAGACAGGGAGATTCTTTTACATAAGAAAACCGTTCCGGAGGTTTGAAAATAGAGGTGTTGTTCGGGATATAGCTGGTTATAACTATATCCTGAGCAGCATTTTTTTCGCCCGGTCATGCATCCCGGCAGAGATCATGCGGCGTAAAGCATCCGGCAGGAAAGGAGCGGCCATGGACCGTTTCAAGGGGAAATACCGACATGAACAGAAATACCTGGTGAATGAAGCGGATATCGCCCTCATCACAGCAAGGATTCAGCCGTTTATGGAGCCGGACGCCTTTCATCCGGAAGGCGCCTACCGGATTCGCAGCGTCTATTTTGACGACTGGCAGGACAGCGCTCTGCGGCAGAATTTAAGCGGAATCTCTCCGCGCAGCAAGTTCCGGATCCGCATTTATAACGAGAGCATGGAAACCATCCATCTGGAGCAGAAGATCAAGTCCCACGATCTCACGCAGAAAAAGAGCTGTCTGCTGCGTGAAGCGGAATGCCTTCTCCTGCTTCAGGGAAAGCAGGTGCGCCCCATGGATACGGAGCGACCCTTATTCCGCCTTCTGCAGACGGAAATGCTGCTGCACCGGCTTCTGCCCAAGATCATCGTGGAATACGAACGGACCGCCTATACCTGCCGGAACGGGAACGTGCGCGTCACCTTTGACCAAAATCTGGCCTCCTCCGGCTACGTGCTCCGTTTTCCGGACCCGGAGCTTCCCAAACGGCCCGTCATGGCGGCGGGATGGCATATCATGGAGGTAAAATACGACGAATTCCTCCCGCGTCATATCCGGGACGCGCTGGATACGGGCAAGCTGGAACGGACCACCTTTTCCAAATATATGCTCTGCAGGCGCCACGCGCTGGGAGGCGCGGCGCATTAGGCAGCGAAATTGCCGCTCCGGGCGGCGGAAAGTGAGAGGATTTTTTTCAAATGAGCTTTCAGGATATCATTAAAAATTCCATTCTGGAAACGCTGGAAAACAACACGCTGTCCACAGCCTCCATCTGCATCACGCTTGGCATCGCGCTTCTGTTCAGCCTCTATATTTACGCGATCTATTATCTGTCGCAGAAAAAAGGCTTCTACAACAAGCAGTTCAATATCGTGCTGGGGGTTCTGCCCATCATCACGGCGGGCATCATTCTTGCGATGCAGTCCAATCTGATCATCTCCCTCGGCATGGTCGGCGCGCTTTCCATCGTCCGTTTCCGCACCGCCGTCAAGGAGCCCAAGGACCTGCTTTTTCTTTTCTGGTCCATCGGCGTGGGAATCATCCTCGGCGCCCGCAATTATGAGCTGGCTCTGCTCATCTGCCTCGTCGTCACCATCCTGCTCTTTCTTCTGGAACTGATCCCGGAGGGCCGCGCAAGCGTCCTTCTGGTGGTCAACATGGACCGGGAGGGAAAGGAGGACGAGCTGACAGCCGCCGTGCGCAGGCTGACGGGAAGCTTCAAGGTCAAATCCCGCAACCGCACCATGGACGGCACGGACCTCATCATCGAGTGCCGGACAAAGCAGGAGGGTGAGCTGCTTGACGCCGTTTCCTCTCTCAGCCACGTCCAAAGCGCTTCCGTCATCGCTCATGACGGAGAAGCGGTCTATTAAAAGGGAACCTGTGATCACATGAATAAAACGTGCAAAATCATGGCGCTGTTTCTGCTTCTCGGCGTTTTCTCCCTGTTCTGTCTGGCAGCCCTGAAACAGTCGCTCACCCTGTTCATCAGCATACGATCCGAAGGCGGGGATATCTCCGGAATCACCGCCCGGCTCACCGGCGGGGAAACCATCCTTTCCATAAACGCCTGGCGCAGCGATACGGGAGACTATTATCTTTTTCTGCCCTCCTGGGCCGAGGGCCGTCTGGTTCAGACAGAAGGCGCCGGATCACAGAGGGATTTTTCAGACGGCAAGAAGCTCTTTTCCCTTCCCCGCCTCTCCTCCGGTCAGACCCTTCGGCTGGAAAACGGACAGACGCTCACCATTCTGACCGGCTCTTCCATCCCTTCCGTTTATCTTACCCTGAAGCACGACCTCTCCCACATCAGCTCGGATAAGGAGCAGTCTGACTCCGGACAGGCCGTCATTCTGGACGGCTCCGGGAAAACCGTCTATTCCGGAGGTCTGGAAAGGATCAAGGGAAGAGGGAACACGAGCTGGGAGCAGGATAAGAAGCCGTACAACATTTCTCTGGAAAATTCCGTTCTTCTCCCCGGCATGACCGGACAGGCTGAGGACTATTCCCTTGTTACCTCCAGCGACCTCACCTTTCTTCGGAACCGCATTTCCAACGAAATGGGCGAGCTCGCCGGAACCTCTTCCATGCCCTGCATCCGGGTCAATCTGTACATCAACAACAGCTACGAGGGCGTTTATGAGCTGTATCAGCGGATCAGCCCGGACAACATGGGGCTTACCGATCTGGAGGAGCTTACCGGACAGGCCAATCCATCGCAGGATGAGGACACTCTCAGCCAGCTCACCACCGGTCTGACTCTGGATGACTGGAACCAATCCATCACCGGAAAGTGGTGGGATCAGAAAAACGATCCGGAAAATATCACCGGAGGCTATATACTGGAGGGAGACAACGCCATGCGCTATACGAACGAGGCCAGCGGCTTCATTCTGGAAAGCGGCGCTTATATGGTCTCAAAATCTCCGGAAAAGCTGTCGGAGGCCCAGTATCAGTATATCTCCTCCTATGTCCAGGAATGCGAAAGCCTCATGAGGCAGAGCGTGGGGCTGGATGATTACCAGGCGCTTTCCGCCTGTATCGATATCAAAAGCTTCGTCGGCAAATATCTGGTGGAGGAGGTGAGCAAAAACATCGACAGCTCCGCCACCAGCCAGTATTTTTACAAGGATCGGGACGGGCTGCTCTATGCCGGACCTGTCTGGGACTACGACTGGGCCTACGGCGTACAGCGGCTGCAGGAGGGGATCGACTATACGGATCCGGAGGGCTTTTCCGCCCGGGAGATCCCGGGCAGCCTGATCTGGTGGCAGCTTCTGTACTACAACAACGCTTTCTATGCGGATATGACCGACGTATATGAAAATATCCTGTATCCCTGGCTGAACGGGCTGGCGGAAACCGGACTGGCCGAATGGGAGGAGGAGCTTGCGGACAGCGCCGTTATGGATTATCTGCGCTGGGGACGGGTGAACGCAAAAGACGCGGAGGGAGCCGTTCTGCCTGACGGCGCTTCCAGCGGCGCCGCACAGGCGGACGCATCCTCTCTCATCCAAAGGGCCCGTCAGGCCTATCAGGAGCAGGTGGAGCAAGTACGCTCCTTCCTGGCGGTCAGAAAGGAATTTCTGTACGGAGAATGGATTGCCGCCGAAGACGGCGCGTCATGAACAGCGGTTTGGATTATTCTTGTATATTTTTCCAGTCCTGTAGTATAATAAGCTTCGTCAGATAACCGACCGGCTCCGCCGCGCTGGCCCATGCCGGATCAGAAAGGGATTCCCATGCTGTTTAATTCGTTTGGCTACGCTGTTTTTCTGCCTGTCATATTCCTTCTGCACTGGATCACTCCCAGAAAATGGCGCTGGACGCTGCTGCTTGCCGCCAGCTGCTTTTTCTATGCCTCATGGGGGCCGGAATACCTGACGGTGCTCTTTCTTACCATCGTGGTTTCCTACTGTGCGGCCCTGTACATGGAACGCGCGGGAAATCGGAGCAGGGGAAAAAGCGACCGTCCAAAAAGCGACCGCCCAACAGGCAGCCAGTCCAAAAGCAGCCGTTCAAACAGCAGCCGGCCTCAAAGCAGCCGTACGCCCCCGGCTTCCCGGACCGCGCTCATCCTTTCCGTGCTGTTCTGCGCCGGGCTCCTTTTCTTTTTTAAATACCTGAACTTCTTTTCCGAGAATATGGCGCTGCTGCTGCGCAGCCTTTCCATCCCTGTTCAGCCCCTCACACTGAGGCTCGCGCTTCCCATCGGGATTTCCTTTTATCTGTTTCAGACGATCAGCTATCTCGTTGACGTATATCAGGGAAAGATTCCCGCGGAACGGCATTTCGGGATCTATGCGGTATACATTTCCTTTTTTCCCAAGGTCATGCAGGGGCCCATCGAACGGGGCGCCTCCCTGCTTCCTCAGCTCCATAAGCCCGGCCGCTTTCATTATGAGCAGGCCTCCTACGGCATGAAGCTGATGGCCTGGGGCTTTTTCAAAAAGCTGGTGCTTGCGGACGGCCTTTCCATTTATGTCAATCAGGTCTATGATAACCTTCCGTCCTACACAGGCTTCTCCCTCATGCTTGCCACCTTTTTTTACGCCGTTCAGCTTTACTGTGATTTCTCGGGCTATACGGATATCGCGCTCGGCTCCGCGAGGATCCTGGGCATCCGCCTGACTCCCAACTTCCGTTCCCCCTATTTCGCCTCCTCCATCAAGGATTTCTGGGGAAGATGGCATCTTTCCCTGTCGGGCTGGCTGCGGGACTATATCTACATCCCCCTGGGCGGAAACCGGGTCGGACGCGTTCGGCATGCCCTCAACATCATGATCACCTTTCTGGTCAGCGGCCTGTGGCACGGCGCAAGTTGGAACTTTGTGCTCTGGGGCGGCATCCACGGCGCGCTTCAGGTCGTCGAGGGATTTTTTCCCTGGAATAAAAAAAGCTCCCCCTTTCAGACGGACAGGAGACTGCATGCCCTGCTGTGCATCGTCTCCGTTCCTGTAACCTTTCTTCTTGTCTGCTTTGCCTGGATCTTTTTCCGGGCCGCGACCATCGGCGACGCGTTCTACGTGATCCGCAGCATGTTCACGGGCATCGGCTCTCCCTCCGCGTATTTTCACGACTGCGCGCTTCAGATGGGGCTTGGGCTTACCAATCTGATGTTTCACTGCCTGCCCATGATACCGCTGTTTTTGTTCGATCTTGCTTCCCTGAAAACGGATGTGATCGCCCTGATATCCAGACAGCGCTTTTTCATCCGCTGGCCGGTTTATATCCTGCTTCTGCTAGTGATCCTGCTTTTTTCCGAGAAAGGAGTAACCACAGAATTCATTTACATGCAATTCTGACAGACGCCCATGAAATCATTTATCGTCAAATGTGTCCTCGCCGTATGCATCGCCTTCTGCTGTCTGTTCTATCTGGATATGATGTACGAGCAGAAGGTGAGCACAGGCATGTCGGAGATCAACGCGTTCAATTTCATACCGGAGCACATCCAGCTCGCCAACGTGGGGAGCTCCCATGGACAGTGCGCCTTTGACTGGAATGCCCTGGCGCGGGAGCGCGGCTATGAGACCTTCAATTTCGCCCTCACCAGCCAGTCCTTCCTGTACGACTATTCCCTGATCAATATGCACCGGGACGATTTTGCGGACGGCAGCCTTCTTTTCATTCCCGTTTCCTACTTTTCCTTCAACGAGGAGGCCACGGATCCGGCGGACCAGGAGGCCATCAGCGTCCGCTATTACCGCCTGCTTTCTCCCAAATACAATCCGGACTACAGCCTGTACAAGGATCTGGTCACGGTGCGTTTTCCCATCCTTTCCGCCGGGGACGAGATCTTTGAGCTGTTCAAGCCGCCCATCATCTTTCCTTCCCTGTCTGAAAACAGGAAAAACGTCGTCTACGCGGCGGAGGCCGCCGAGACTGATGTGGAAGAAACGGCGGAGGCTGCTGCGGAAGAAACGACGGACGACGCAGAAGAAGTGATGGACACCGCAGAGGCCGCTGCGGAAGAAGTAACGAATGCCGCGGAGGCGGAAGCCGGCACGCCCGAGGAAATTTATGGCCCGGAAACCGTTCAGGATTTCCAGGCCAAGGGACTTGCCAGATATCAGAGACATTTTGAGAATAAGGACGAGTATTTTGAAGCGGATAAGAAGCAGGATCTGATCGACCTGATCACGCTGTGCAAGGAAAACAACATCGTCCCTATCCTGATCACCACGCCGTTTACGTCTTACTACAATCAATATGTGTCGGCGGATTTCCTCTATGAATTCTACAGTGTGATCAACGAGATCGCGGTGGAATACGGGGTCAGCTATTACGACTATTCCCACGATGAGCGGTTTCAGACCAATCTGAAATACTTCGGTGACGCGGATCATCTGAACCCGGAGGGAGCGGTATACTTCACCAGCCTGCTGACGGAGGAGATTCCCGAGCTGAAGGCTTATCTGAAAATACACTAGGCCGGGGCGGGGATTCCGCCCCGGCCTCCGTTTAGCGGCTCCGCCAGGGGCCAGCCGTCAGATATTTTTCTTTTATACGAATTGGTACACTCGCTTTCCGGCATTTCTCAAATGCCGGACTCTAATCCTTCCGCCGTTACGCTGACACGCAGACCCTCGCCTCCCCGGACAATGGCCTGAGCCAGTCCGCCGAAGGCGTGGCGTGTGCTTCCTCCCGGCGCGTCATGGTCGGAAGGATCTCCGTTTGCCGTTCCCAGGATTTTTCCGTTTTCCGCCGAAAATGTCAGCAGATGCTCCGCGTCCGGAACGATCTGTCCCTCACAGTCCACGATTTCCGCCCGAAAAATGTGGATCTCTCCCTCCTGATATTCCTTCGCAAGCCGTACCGCACAGGCCGCTCCCGTGGTCCTTCTTTCAGAGACAGCCGCTTCCTTCCCTTCCGAAAATCCTCTGCCTGCAAGAACGCCCTGCTCCCACTCGATTCCTTCCCATACCAGATAGCCGTCCGGCTCCATGGTCTTTCGTCCCAGGCTTCTTCCGTTCAGGAACAGCTCCACCTCCTCACAGTTGGAAAACACATGAACGTCCTTCTTTTCTCCCGGCTTCCCGTTCCAGTGAGGGAAGATATGGAGCAGCTTTTCCTTTCCCCACCAGGCCTTATAATAATAGTAAAAATCCTTGGGAAAGCCGCACAGGTCCATGGCTCCGAACTGGGAGCTGATGGCAGGCCAGGCATAGGGCGTCGGCTCCCCGTAATAGTCGAAGCCTGTCCAGATAAAGCAGCCGCTCATCCAATCCGGACGGCAGACATGCCACTGGGCGGCTCCCGCCATGTAGGAATCCGCGTTTTTGTCCGTAATGGCAAGATGACAACGGGCCGCATCTGTTTTATCGCATTCCCTGGTGGATCGGAAGGTGCCCTGCTCGGTGCAGATCATGGGCTGATCCGGATAGGCCTCATGGTATGCGGGCCACCTGTGGGCATGGTAGTTAAAGCCCGCCACATCGAGCTGTTCTGAAATACCGGAAATCGCGCTGATCTCCTCTATGGGAACGCCGTTTTTCAGATCCCACATCAGAAGGGCCATGGTCACGGGCGTATGGGGATCCAACTGGCGGATCTGCCGGATCATGGTGCCCGCGATCCGCGCTCCCTGGGGCGTAGCCTGCGACTGCGCCTCCTCATTTCCGATGGAATACAACATCAGGCAGGCATGGCTTCTGTCCCTGCGCACCATGGTGGAAAGCTGCTCCAGATCCCCCTTCTCACTGGACAGAAGACGGTTTTCATCCATCACCAGCATCCCCTCCTGGTCGCAGATGTCAAGCAGCTCCGGGGCGGGCGGATAGTGAGAGGCGCGGAAGGCGTTGGCTCCCATTTCCTTCAGTTTCCGGATTCGGAAGCGGTATACCTCGTCCGGGACCGCGGTACCGATGCCGCCGTGGTTCTGATGGCAGCATACCCCCTGAATCTTGGTCGGAACCCCATTCAGAATCAGACCCTTCTGCGCATCAAAGCGGATCTGACGGATCCCAAAGGGCACGGTCATGCAGTCTGTCTCCAGGCCATCCATTCCGTCCAGCCCATCCGTTCCGTCCAGCCCATCCATACTGTCCGTTCCTTCTGTCCCATCTGATCCATCCAGCCGGTACAGCCTCACCTCAGCGCGGTACAGGACAGGCCGCTCCGGGCTCCAGAGCTCCGCCTGCTCCACCGGGACCGTCAGGAGTACCTTTTCCCCGCTTTCCGCCGTCACAACGCTTTCCGCTCTCACAACGCGCTCCGCCCGGCCCGCAGGCTTTCCGTCCGGCCCGAAGATCACGGCCTGCACCCGCAGCCCCTTTGCGGCATTGGAAGCTTTGATGCACGACCCCTTCGCGGCATTGGAAGCCTTGGGACACAGCTCCTCCAGACCAGCAAGCTCCGTCTCCACATTCACCACGGCGCTGCGTTCCTCCGGATCCACCTTGCAATGGACATAGACATCTCCGATATGCAGCCACTCCGTCTTCAACAGGCGGACGTGGCGGTAGATGCCTCCGCCTTCGTAAAACCAGCCCTCCGCCGTTCTGGCGTCGGCGCGCACCACAAGGACGTTGTCCTCTCCGTAGGCCGCAAAATCCGTGATATCGACCACGATGCGGCTGTAGCCGCTCCTGTCTCCGCCCACATAGAATTCATTCAGCCAGATCCGGCTGTCCCGGTAAATCCCCTCGAAAATGAGGTACAGCTTCCTCCCCTCATCCTCCTTCGGAATGAAAAAGCGCTTCCGATACCATCCCACATCCTTCGGGAAGGATCCCGCCGTGGTGTGCATGTTATTTACATCCTCCATGGCCGGGATGGCGTTGTCCTCATCAAATTCCTTTTCCATATACGGCTCGGGCACGGAAGCGATCACAAAATCGTGAGGAACGTCCACCTCCTCCCAGCCGCTGTCGTCAAAGCCCCGGCTCTCCGGCCCCTGATTCCAGGAGCCTGATTTCCCCCAGGCCCACCTGTTCCGAATGGATACGATGTCTCCCCGGTGGAATTTCCACCCCTGATCCATGGATATCTGTTCTCTTCCCTTCATTTCATCGTCCTCCTGTCTTTCTGAACCAGACAAGCTTTTCCAAAGGTGCGTCCACGCTGACGGTGCGTCCGCCCTCCCAGAGCCTTCCTTCCATATCCTCCCAGCTTCCCTCCGGCAGCTTCACCAGCCTGCTCCGTTCTCCCTTTTTCAGAACCGGAGCCGCAAGAATCTCCGCTCCCAGCATGAACTGATCCGACACCCGCTCCATGCCCTGTCCGGGAAATGCATAGGCCATGTGGCGCAGGATGGGCTCTCCCGTCCGGGCGGCCTCTTTCGCAAGCCGGGCGATATAGGGGCCGAAGCTTTCATGTAGCAGGGCCGCCTGCTTTACGATGGCAAACTGCGCTTCATCCAGGATCCTCCAGGGCGCTGCG
This sequence comes from Candidatus Eisenbergiella merdigallinarum, assembly GCA_019119355.1. Lineage (GTDB taxonomy): Bacteria > Bacillota > Clostridia > Lachnospirales > Lachnospiraceae > Gallintestinimicrobium > Gallintestinimicrobium merdigallinarum. Next base: position 208,153 of record DWXE01000040.1, on the reverse strand, counting down.
GAAAACTGCATCATGGGGCACAGAGCCGCGGCCTGGGCATAGCGCACCACCAGCTCCGTGTCCAGATGGGAAGCATTTTCCCGGAAGCTCTGATATTCCCCGCCTCCGATCATGTCCGGGCAGTGATAGGCATAGCCGGAAAGAGACTGGATCAGGGAGTTGGGGATCAGGGTGTTCAGACCGTTTTCCTCCCAGCTGTGAAGCTTGTCTGCAAGCCGCATCACAAGGGGCTGCCCGCCCAGACGCCAGCCGGCCCGGAATTCGTTAAGGGCGAAGCGCTTCCCGAACAGACCGTAAATCCTCGTCTGCTCCCAGGCCGAAGCGGGCCGGAAGGTGCGGTCGTCGTCCCGGTACATATCCGGATCGCCGCCGTCGAATTTGAAGCCGTCCACTCCGTATTCCTCCATCATGCCGCGAAGCTTTCCCTCAAACCAGGCCTCGCAGGCCGGATTCGTCAGATCCAGCACGGCGCTCAGGCCGTTCCACCATCTTCTGACCGCCGTTTCCCCGGAAGCGTCCTTCAGCAGATATCCCTTGGGCTCCAGCTCCCGGAAGGCCGCGGAATCCGGTGAGATATACGGGGTGATCCACAGCATCAGACGGAAGCCCATTTCATGAAGCCGCTCCATCATCCCCTTCGGATCCGGGAAAGCGCCGGCCCGGAAGGAAAACCGTCCGTAATCCTCCGCCCAGCCCTCGTCGATCATCAGGATCCCGGCAGGCAGCCCGTGCTCCAGGATGCCCTCGGCATAGCGCAGGATCCCCTCCTGCGTCTGGTCGTACATCAGCTCGATCCAGGTATTGTACTGCGGTCTGGAAAAAAACAGCGGCTCCACATCTTCTCCCGCAAAGGGGAAATGCGCCTTCATGGCCGCAAGATAAGCCCCCTTTAACGTCCCGAAGCCTTCCTTTTGCTCCACCGGAGCGTCCGTCCGGATCTCCCCGTCCTCAAAAACGGCCGTGTATGGGCTGTCGCTCCAGAGGTATCTGCCCGCGGAGGACAGAAGCAGGGGAGACGCCTGATTCGGCGTTTTTACGTTTCTGAAATCCACCACGGCTCTGTCCTCTACGCCAAGAGGCATCCGGGTTCCCTCGTTTACGATGCCGGCCCACCAGTATTCGTTTGGTAAGATTTTAATGTTCATTTTCCTTCCGCTCCTTTACATGAACCTCCTTCACCGTCACGTTTTCGATCGCCTGCGGATCAAAGCCGTTCCTTTTCGCTTCGATCTCCAGGCCCTCGAACGTGAAATCAGAAAGCCGGTACTGGCTCTCCTCTTTTTTTACCTGAAAGAAGGTTCCGCACTCGCATCTGCAGTTTCTCATCACGATATGATCCGCAAAGGACAGAGGGATGTCCTTCCTGTCCTTCAGATCAAAAAACTGGGTCCACGGGTTGATATTGAGGAAATTACCCATATTCCCTTCCACATCCTCCACCATGATATATTCATAATGCTGCGGAGTATCCGGCCGCATTTTCAGATTGAGAAGATTGTGGGTACCATTTACCCTCGCCCGGCGCAGGACCACATTCCGGTCATGCACCGACTCCGACCCGCAGGTGAGACAGCTGTGGCAGAAGCCGTAGGTGCAGTCCTCCACGAGAATCCTCTCATTGGAGCCGTTTTCCTCCGCCTGATCCGCCCAGGGCCCCTTTCCGCCCTTCAGCACGACGGAATCGTCGTTCACCTCCAGATAGCAGTCCTTCACCAGTACGTCCGTACACACATCGATGTCGATGGCGTCCGTGCTCGGCGCTTTCACAGGCACAGCCGGGGAGCAGATGGTGCAGCCCAGATATTTCACATGGTCGCATTTATAAATATGGGTTGTCCAGAAATGGGCATTGATCAGATGCAGGCCGGCGATCTTCACATTCCGGCAGCCGGACAGGTACACAAGCCTCGGCCTCTGCTCATCCTTGTTGGTGCAATGAGGATTCCATTCCCTGCGCAGCCAGAAGGCCTTCCAGGAGCGCAGGCCGTTGCCGTCGATGGTTCCCGGCCCGCACATGGTAAAGCCGTCCAGGCCGTCCGCATTGATCAGGGCCGCGAAATACAGACAGGTCTCCCCTTCGATCCGCGTCAGCCGCAGGCTGTAGTCGCTGACATCGTCGCTTCCCATCAGCACGCCGCCCTCCTCCACATAGAGATTGACTCCCTGCCGGAAGAAAAGGGAGCCTGTCCGGAAGGTACCCTGCGGCACCACGATCACCCCGCCTCCATTCTCATGAACCCTATCGATCAGGCCCTGTATCTCCTGTGTATACAGTCTCCCGTCGTCCCGGATGCCGTGCTCCGTCAGCACATAGGGCCTTCCCAGCTCCGAAAGCGCCGGGGTCCTGGTATCGTAGAACCAGTCGTCGATCGGCGTCCCGTCCGGGAAAAATTCTTTTTCTCTTTCTTTCATCGTACATATCCTCCTTTGTCGTCGCCTTCATCCGTGGAAAAATCCACCTCCGGATCCGTGCAGGCACCGATCAGCGTCCGAAGGCTTTCTCCGTCGATCCGGATCCCGGGCCGGAAGGCCCCGGAACAGATGTAATGCTCCAGAAGCTGTCTGAGGTAAACTGTCCCCGGATCCTTTCCTTCCAGATTCAGGGTACAGACAAGCAGCTTTCCCTTTCCAGCCTGCAGCTCGAACATGGCCGCCTGCTTCCGGATGATCTTATAGCCGCTGACCATTTCGATGATGGGCTTAAAGGGAACGGGAAGGCCGTTGAACACCACAGCCCTTCCGCCGTCCATCATGGGCTGAAACTGCCAGCCGCACCAGCCCTCATGGGGAAAAAGGCGGGTGACGGGATGATCCTCGATCACCGTGGCGTTCAGGCCCTGCGGCCTCCCGGCCGACATGATCTGAAAGCCGGTCTCCACGGAAGGAAACGGCCCGCTCCCCAGAAGCAGCACCCGCTCTCCGCCAAGAAGCGCGCGGATCGTCCCTTCATCCAGCCGGTCCGTGACGATGCCTCCCTCCTCAGCGTCCGTCTCCTCAAAAAACGGGGCGATTTCCGGAAACAGCCAGTATTCCCAGCTGTTTTCCAGCTGGCAGCTCCCACAGGACAGACGTATCTTCAGGTCGGCCCGCACGGGTTCCTTTATCCCCGGCACGGCGATCACGGCCTCTCCCAGATACGAAACGCCGTACCGCCCGGGCGCCGATACCGGGAAGCTTCCCCTGACAAAGGTTTTCTGCCCTTCTCCGGTCAGGCGGTATTCCACCACCGCCGTCTCTTCCCCTTCCACGGCATTCGCAGCCTCTCCCCAGAGCGCCGCGTAAACCGGGATCCTTAAGATATCTCCGCCCTTCCGGTTCCGTTCCTTTCCAACGTCCGCAAGCAGCACGCTTTCCCCGTTGAAGGCAAGAAGCTCCTGCCTGGAAAAACCGCTTTTTGCCTCATAAAATTCATTCAGGAAGCCGCAGGCATAGCCCGTCCTGTGCCAGTGACAGTCCACGGCCCCAAGCAGATCGTAACCGTCCGCAAGCCCGCACCTTCTCGCGTTTTCCAGCGCATATTTCAGGGTGAGCTTCATCCAGCCGCAGGAATTCTGATAATACAGCGGCGCACGCTCCAGCACTCCCATCCGCCCTGCGTACTCCCTCACCGCCCGGTAAAATCCTCCTCCTGACCGGGCCTTTTCATAACGCGCCTCCAACGTAAGATCCGGATAGCTGTCATTGATCCCGATCTCATGAAGCAGACAGGGACGGCGGAATTTTTCAAGCTGAATCCTGATGTCCTCCTCCTTTGTATCCATGGAGTGATAGCTGAACAGCCTGCCATGGGGAGACAGCACATCGCTGAAGCCTTCCAGCCGCTCCAGCCTGTCAAAGCGGAACAGCTCCTCGCTGAATTCCAGATGACCGTCCGAGGTATCGTATTCCAGCCCCCGCAGGGACTCCATCGGATGGAACAGCGCGTCGGGAGCCAGGGTGCGCAGATGCCCCGCCATCTTTTCCAGAAAGGAAAGCATGGCCTCATCCATCCTCACCTCGTTCCCGCAGCAGTAGAGGATCACGCTGGGGTGGATCCGGCAGGTTCGGACGGCGTCCAGCCATTCAGATTCCGAAAAACCGTTTGCCGTCTCCACCTGAATGAGCATTCCCAGGCGGTCCGCCGCCTCCATACATTCCTCAGGCGGGATCCAGGTATGGAAACGGATCCAGTTGAAGCCATAGCTTTTCAGCGTTTTCAGGGTATTCATATAATAGGAAAGGGATTCCGGCGCCGTGCAGGTTTCCGGAAAATAAGCATGATCCGTGGCTCCCCTCAAAAAAACCGGCGTTTTGTTGAGGAAGATCAGCGTCCCCGCCGTCTCCGCCAGCCGCAGCCCGAAATCCCGCTCCAGCTCATCCACCGTCAGCCCGTCTTTGACCAGACGCAGATGCAGCCGGTAAAGCTTCGGGGCACGATCCGACCATACCCGAAGCCCCTCCGCGCCGCTTTCCCACTGCAAAAACATAGATGCACCTTCCGCACCGGTACATCCCGGCCATACTTCTTCCGGCCCGGTGCATCCCGGCCATACTCCTTCCGGCCGCGAAGCACCGTCCTTACAAACCGCGTTCTGTATTTCCACCGTCCCGGCGTTCACGATCCGGTTTTCACTCAGATCCCGAAACTCCCACTCCATTTTTCCCTTCTTCGCTCCGGAAAGGACAGCCCTCCAGCACAGCCGCTCCATGGAGGGATCCGGGTATACATAACAGTCCTCCAGCCGTTCGCTTCCCGTGATCTCCAGAAAAACCCCCTTGCGGATCCCGCCGCTTCGTCCTTTGTCACCCCTTATGCTGCAGCCGGACCGGTCCCTTCTGATATTGGAAACTGCAAGGATCAGCTCGTTCATCCTCCCCGCCTCCACCTTTCCCGAAAGGCTGAACGAAAAAGGCGTCTGATGCCCTTCATGACGGCCGACCGGCTTCCCGTTCAGCCATACCCAGGCTTCCATGGTAACGCCTCCGATCTGCAGCGCTATGCTTTCTTCCTCCCAGTCCGCTTCCGCATAAAAGCTCCGCCGGTACCAGCCGCAGCCTACAAGATAGGGAAACGACATGTCCGGAGGGCTTCCGGAACCTGCCGGAATGGTAAGGGGTACATAATCCGGATTGATCCTCCTGTCTCTGGACCAGAATGCCGCCAGCGACAGTCTGTCCTCATGATCATCCCAGCATCCGGGAACCGGCATGAGAATATCATATTCCCGCTCCTCCGGAAACGGCCCGTTCTCCCCCGGCCCGGCGTTCCGATATGCAAAACTCCACTCTCCGTTCAGTGAAACCTGTTTTCTGACCCACCTGTTCATTTCTTTTCTCCTTCCCTACAGTCTCAGGTAATTGCGAACCGCTCCCGATAGCGTAAGCTCAGGGTATGATCCGGGTGAAAATCGATGGGAAGCCAGATATAGGAGCAGCGCTCGAAGTTTTCCGTATTATGCCGCTCCGCCATGTGGATATAAAGATCATCCTTTCCCTGCACCCGAAAAATAAAGGTGCTCTGAGACTGGAAGGTAGTGTGCGTCTCATCCCCGATGCAGGGATCCCCCATATCCTCCCATTCCCCCATAAGCTCCCTTGTGCGGAAGTATTTCGCCTGATTGGCCGCCCAGGAGGTCAGATCCGAGGTTATCATATAGTACCAGCCATCGTGCTTTACCAGCGCCGCCGCTTCTCTCCAAAAAGCGGCATCGATCCTTCTGTACTGCCCGGTAAAGGAGATGTAATCGTCGGAAAGGCGGACGATATGCAGGCACCGGTCCTCTCCCACCTGCCTGTCATAAACAAACCAGGCGCTCCCGTCCTCATCCTGAAATACCGTGCAGTCCCGCACCAGTCCCCTTTCATCAATGGGCCTTGCCGTCCCGAGCCAGGTATAGCTTCCGTTCACCCGGTCACAGACCGCCACGCCCGCCTCCGCCGTTCCTTCCGTAAAGCCGTGATCTCCCGGATGCTTCACATAATGGCACCAGAGCACATACTGTCCGGTGCTGCGGTTATAAACGATCTTGGGCCGTTCAAAGCGCATGGGCCCATAGAGCGGGCTGGCCGGATCCGGGGAACAGGCCAGGATCACGCCCTCAGCCTTCCAGTGATACAGATCCTCCGATTCATACATGACCACCCCCGTGGTGGTCGTCTGCCCGCCTTTTCCGTCCCCCGCAAAGGGCAGCGGCCGGAGCGCCTGTCCATACCAGTGATACTTTCCCTCCGCGTAGATGATCCCCCCGTCGCTGGCATTGATGATGTTTCCGTCTGTGTCATGCCACTGCACGTATTCGTCCGTTGTTCCGTTGATGATCATGATCCGTTTTCCTCTCCCTCTTCCCCTTCGCGAAGCCTTTCCGTCACGTGATACTCCCGGAACCGGGACGGCGTCACTCCGTAATATTTCTTAAAGGCCGTAGTGAAATAGGTGCTGTTGTTATAGCCCACAAGCTCCGCAATCCGGGCGATGTCGCAGTCCGGCTCGGAAAGCAGCAGCTCCCTTGCCTTTTCCATACGTACCTTCAGCACATAATCCAGCATCTTCGTTCCTGTAAACTCCGTGAAAAGCTTGCCGAAATAGGCTGCGCTGATGTTCAGCCTGTCCGCGAGCAGATTGACGCTCAGGCTGCTGTCGTCATAATTATTGCGAATATAATCCACTGCCTCCTCCATCAGCGCCGCAGTGGAATGCCCCGCCACCTTGCTGATGGAAAGCGCGGCCTCATCGTACAGTGACTCCAGCCACAAAACCAGCTCCTCTCTTCCCGAAAGCGCGGCTATATGCTCCCTCACCGGCCCTGTATTCTTCTGTTTGTACCCTTCCGCATATCTCACGATCTTTCCAGCTCTGGCAATCTGACGCACCAGAAGCTCCAGCTGTGCCGCAAAGGCCTCATACGGCATCATCCCGCAGGCGGAAAGGAGCGCATCGACCGCCTCCAGATAACCGGGCTTGTCCCTCTTTTTCAGGCATTCCACGATCCGCTCCGTTCCATCCTCCGATATCCTTTCATCCGCCTGCGGCAGTACAGCCGCTTCCGTACAGCCCAAAAGCTGTCTTGTCTTCAAATATTCATTCATCCGGCGGAAGGAGCGGACACAGCCGCTTCCATCGTCCTGAAAGCCCTCGGAGACCATCATGTACAGACGCACCGGGGACAGCCTGCGGGCAGAGCTTTCCGCACGCTGAAGCGTTTCCAGAAGCTCCTGCGTCTGTTCCTCCTTTCCGGAGATCAAAAACAGCAGCCTTCTCAGCCCTGCCTCAAAGCCCGTACAGCGCCCGTTCTGCTCCAGAGCGGTCACGAACACGCCGCTCACCATATTTCTGAGCATATCGTATTCCTGCATGCTCAGACTGTCCTCCCGGTCCTCACTTTCCAGAAAGACCACCGCCATATAATAGGGCTTTCCTTCAAAAAGGATTCCCTTCTGCCGCAGAAGCAGACCGACCTCGCGCCCCTGGGTTCCCAGCAACATATTTTTTACGATAAAATCCTTTTCCTTCTTGTCGTTCATCAACTGCATCTGGGAGGAAACGCCTTGGTAAAAATGCTCCAGAAAAGCCACCTCATCCTTTTCCGGATCCATCTTTTCCGCAATCTCAGACTGCTTCAGGCTTCCCACCACCTGATGGAAGGGCTGGAATATCCTTCGGGAAACCAGGACCATCAGAAGGATGATCACTCCCGCCGCCAGCAGGAGGACCGCCGTAATGATATAAAAAATGGAATTGATATTCATGATCTGCGTCACATAATCCGACTGGGCGGCGATCCAGAAGCCCTGATACTGCATGGAAGCCGCCAGAATCTCCCAGCGCTTCCCATCCTCCTTCATTTCAAACTGTCCTTCTCCGTCCAGAACGCGGCGCACCCATTCCTTTCCGGACCAGTCCTCTCCCAGCTCCTCACGGCTGCTGCTTCCCACCACCATTCCATCTGCGTTGAAAATGTAGATCCGAAACTGCTCCTCCTGTTCATCGGAAAACAGCCCCTTATTCAGTTGGGCCAGATCAATATTGACAACCGTCATTCCGGCAAAATTTTCATTTCCTACAGGCGCCTCCGCCATCGGCATGGTAAGAAGCGGGATCATTTCCTGATCAGACTGATAGCTTTTTACCTTCCATGCAAAAGGTTCGTTCCTGCTGTCCTCCTGTGTTATCTTATCCACCAGGATCCGTTCCAGATTTTCCGGATAGGACACATTGGAGCCCATGTTGAGAGCCATCTGCCGCTCCCGGTTAATGAAACAGACCGACTGCAGCCAGGAGGAGCCTCTCAAGGTTTCCTGTACCCGATTGATAAAGGACATATGATCCAGCGCATCCGTATCGCTGTCAAGACGCAGGCTGACCCCGTCGGCCGAGGCATACCACTCCATCAGAAGCTCTCTGGCATCAGAAAGATTTCTGGAAAAGACCGCGTCTGTATTTCCCATGACAGCTCCGGTCAGCTCATAATATCCCCTGACCATTTCTGTCCGGAACCAGACAAACAGGCCTCCCGCCGTTACAACAAGTACCGTCAGGGATATAGCAAGCATCCCGAACAGCGTTTTTGAAAATAAGGTTCCTGTTTTCTCCCTGAGCCATTTCATTTGTGTTCCCCTTTCTCCCCGCTTAAGACGGCAGGCCGCAGTCCCGGCGCATCCCCTTTGGCATATTTCCCGTCCTGATTCGTGTTTTTCTATTTTATCACATATAACAAAAATTTGCGGCTCCATTTTTTGAAGCTGTCCGCTTTATGAAACTTTTTCATTCATGAAATCAGTGTTTCAAACGGATTGTCAGCGTAAAGGGTGCCTCCCTGCTTCTCACATCCGCTGCGAACCGCACAGGCCTGCGCTTTTTCCCGATATCCAGATACAGGCTTAATACTGCCTCATCCCCGCCACCCTGAGGAAGCGGCAGCTCCACCAGACACATCTTTCCGCCAAGCTCTGCTCCATTTATCCTTACCCCGGTTTTCCGACCTTTTATTTCCGCCTGAAAGTACAGGGTTCCGGGCGGATTGGCACAGCCGTCGTTTACCATTCCCAGAATAAGGCTTTCACCTCCGTCCTTCTTTTTCTGCTTCCATACGATGGAAGGGCGCAGCCGGTAGCCCAGCCTTTGAAAAAAAGGTTCAAACAGCTGCGGCATCATATGATCGGCATACAGCGTATCCGGAATGTTAAATCCCACAATCCCATAAGCCGCTCCATAGTCGCACATTTTATCCGGCGTATCCATAAAGGTATGCCGAAAGGCAGGATCCTCATGATCCTCCATTCCGATTCCCGGCATCACCGTTTCAAAAATCATGGCCGCATCCCCGCATTTATGCAGTCCATGCCAGGCCTGATCCGCCTGAAACCAATGATAATAGCTGTCCCTCCGCACCCAGCAGCCCTCCCGGATCGCCCGCTCGCCGGCCCTGTATTCACTGAGAATCAGATTCAGCACCATCGGGGTCATTGGAAAGGCTTCCCGATGGCTGTCGATCAGTCTTTCCACCACCTCTTCCATCCGTTCCCTGCTCCCAGGCTCCAGATTCACCACAGGGCCGTCCGGTGTCGCCCTGCAGCCATGGTGCCCCTCCCCCCACAGGCCGAAGCCGGACACGTCGGCATATTCCAATGCCGGATTGCCGTCATATCTTTCTCCCAGAAGAAACAGCATCTCCCTCCAGTATTTCAGATATTCCTCCGTATACAACGGAAGCTTCCTCGGAGAGGGCCCGTAAACCGCCCCGTCATAATATGGGCACATCGGAACCCGGTCCGCCAGAAAGTCCGGCAGCAGATGCTCTCTCGGATTGCTGGGAGATGCCTGCATGATACGAAAGCCCCAGCTGATTCCGGCTCTTTGCGCCGCTTCCACGGCCATCTCAAATTCCGGAATCACATCCAGGCGTCCCTTTTCCTTCTGCACATCATTCCAGCCGACGCGGATATAAAGATTATCAATGTAGGGAAGAGCCGTTACCTCCTCCAGCATCCTGCGTGTCAGACAAAAGGGCTTTTTCAGATCATTTGCCGCTCTCTCCTGAGGCGTATATCCGGTCACCATATGATCGCTGATCGCCATGGATACGATTCCCATCCCCGGATTATGAATATGCCCTCTGTACGGCGAAAAATATGCCACCTGCTCATAATCGGCCCCTTCTTCAGGACAAAATATGCCTTCTCTCAGTTCGTTTCCCATTTTCAGCTCCCCTTTTCAATGTATGTACAGGAAGGGCGTCTGCACCATGTCAGACGCCCCAGGCAGATTAAGCTAATTAATTACTGATTCTGCTGCGCATAAAATTCTGAAAACTGTCTCTGGTATTCCGCGACATAGGTATCCAGTCCGGCGGCCTTCATTTCCTCGATCACGCCGTCGATGTTCTCCTCATAGTCCATCAGCCCCCACATCATGGGCTTGAGCTTCTCATCATAAATGGAGGTCAGCATCGCGATTTCCGTGGTAACCGGCGTGGTATCGAAGGAAAAGCCGGTCAGCTTGGAGAATACAGCGTCATCGTCCCAATGCTCATACTTGTTAATGGTTTCCTGATCAAAGGAAGGATCATAGGTATTGTAGGGAATCGCTTCCATAAACCAGCTGTCAATGAAGGAATCGGATACCAGCTTGGTGATCGTTCCATCCTCATTCACCTCATAATCCTTGCCCTCTACGCCGTATACGCAGAAGTTAAAATGCTCCTGATCCTTATTCATCCAGTTGAACAAATCCAGCCAGCGGGCTACATTTTCCTGATCCGCCGCAGAGATGGCGATTCCCCAGTCATAATCCTTATTCTTGATCTTTTCCTGATCGCCGATCTTTACCATGGTCTCATAGGCATCCGGATCTGCCGTCTTCAGCGTGCTGGAGATCAGAGAGCCGGGCATTCCATTTCTGGCAAGACAGTTTGCCGCGTTCCAGTCCGCGTCGCTCTGGGAGGGATTGGTGATCAGATCCTTATCGATATATCCGGCTTCCGCCCATCTGCTGGTGATTTCACACAGATTTTTAAACGCCTCGGATTCAAAATAGCTGTAAACTTTGTCCCCTTCCTCTTCCTCATTGACATAGACGAAATCATTGCCTTCATTCAGGGATCTGGTTCCCTCTCCGCAATACGCCCAAAGCGCATAGGGCAGGAAATCCAGGTTCATGACCGTGCGCATCTCAGGATGGCTCTCCTTACAGGCTGCGAACACCTCCTCCAGCTGCTCCAGCGTGGTAATATCCTCCGGGGCATAGCCCAGCTCATCCAGAATATCCCCTCTTACGTCAAAATACTGCATGGAACCGGAATAGGGCTTATTTCCAAAGGGAACCGCGTATATCTTTCCCTCGTACTTCACACATTCAAAGCCGTTGTTCTCTCCGCGCATGGCGATCAGATCGGGCAGATGGGTTTCCAGCAGGGACTCGTCGATTTCCGCCAGATATCCCTTGGTATGCCAGTCATAATTGGATACGATATATTCCACCGCGAATCTTTCCCCGCTTGCCAGCATGGTGGATATGTTCGTATCGGAGCCCCAGGGCAGGAATTCCACCGTAAGATCGATGTTCAGATCCTCCAGAACAGCGTCATGGAATTCATTTTTGAAAAATTCCTCCCGCCGCGACGACATATCCCCGTAGAAAATCAGACGAAGCTCCACCAGCTCCTGATTGGAAACAGCCTGCGCATCAGCGCTTTCTTCCGCATCTTCCCCTGCGGCCTCCTCTGACGCGGCGGCCCCCTCCGCCGACGCCTCGCTCTGCTGCGTTTCCCCCGCAGTACCGGATGCGCCCTGCGAACCGCATCCCGCAAGAACGGACGCCATCATCAGAAGGCTCATTGCCAGTGCCAAAAATCTCTTCTTCATTTCTTCCTCTCTTTCCGCGGCCTCTTCGCGCCGCTGCTTTGATCTATGGATTTCCGCAGGTGTGGGGGCAATCACCCCTTCACCGCCCCCACGGTAATTCCCTTTACAAAATATCTCTGTGCGAACGGATAGAACACCATCACCGGAAGCACTGTAAAGACCGTCATCGCCATCCGCGCCGTATTGGACGGCAGAACGATATGCTCTCTGGCCGACTGCAGAGTCGAATTGGACAGCAGAGCCGAAATATTGGACATCATATTATACAGCAGCTTCTGCAGGGTATACAGATCCGTTTTAGTGATCAGGTACAGGGACAGATAGAAGTCGTTCCAGTACTGAAGAGCCATGAAAAGTATCACGCTGACCAGCCCCACCTTTGCCAGCGGGAGCGCGATGGTAAAAAAGATCCTCGCATCGGACGCCCCGTCTATTTTGGCCGCCTCCACCAGCTCCTCCGGAACCGCCCGGAAATTATTTTTCAGCACGAACATATAAAATACATTCATTCCGTAGGGCAGGATCAGCGCCCATACGTTGTTCTGCAGTCCATAATACCGGGTACACAGAATATACCAGGGAAGCAGACCGCCGCTGAAGATCATGGTAAACCAGGCAAAAAAGGAAAGCGCGTTGGCGAAACGGAAGTTTTCCTTTTTCTGGGCGGCAGCGTAGGCGAACAGAGACATCACAGACACTGAGTACACGGTTCCGATCAGCACGCTCACGAAGGATACCCCATAGGCTCTCCACAGCATGGTTCCCTTATTGTTCAGAATAAAGCGGTAGGTTTCCAGGGAAGCCCCTCTTGGAAGCAGGGAGAAGCCCTCATTCACAATGGCCGTCTCATCCGAAATGGAGGCGACAAACGCGATCCAGAACGGAAGGAAGCAGCTTATCGCCACCAATCCCACCACCACATAGCAGAGGACGCTCTCCTTTGTTCTGCGCGACGGCATTTCCTGTATCTTTTTTCCTGTTTTCATTTTTTTCATTTTCATCTCCATTCCGGAGCGTGCGATGGGGCGATGCCAGGATCCATCTCAGCCACGCTCCATTTTATCAGAACAGCGCGTAATCCGGATCCACCTTTTTCACCAGCAGATTCGCCCCCATCACCAGAAGGAAGCCGAACATGGACTGGTACAGCGTGATCGCCGACGCGGATTCAAACTGACCGTTTTGAATCGCGGAACGATACACGAAGGTGGCGATCGTGTCCGTGGTTTCCAGCAGGAACGGATTCAGGCTGGTCATACCCATGATCTGATCCACGCCTCCTGCGAGAACGCCGCCCACATTCAGCAGGAACATGATAATGACCGTGGGCTTCAGAAGGGGAATCGTGATGCGCCGGATCCTCTGCCATCTTCCCGCCCCGTCGATCTCCGCCGCCTCATACAGGCTCTGGTCGAAACCGGTCAGCGCGCAGAAATAGATGATGGAACCGTAGCCCGCGCCCTTCCAGACAGTGGTAAAAATCATGATCGGCCACCAGTAATCCGGATTGGAATACCAGTCTACCGGCGTTCCTCCCAGCGCGCTTATGATGGAATTGATCATTCCCGTATCCTCATCCAGAAGCGCCAGCGCCACCATACCTACCACGATCCAGGAGATAAAATAGGGAAACAGCATGACGGACTGGGTGATCTTGCGATAGCGTTTCGCGTTGATCTCATTCAGCATAATGGCAAGCCCCACATTGACCACCACGCCGATCACGATGCTGAGACCGTTGATCACCAGCGTATTTCTTGTGGCGCGTATGGCATTGTCAATGTTCATAAAGAAAAATTTGAAATTCTGCAGACCCACAAATTCACTGCCGAACAGCCCTCCCTGGTAGGTATAGCGTTCAAAGACCACATACAGTCCTGCCATCGGCAGATAGGAAAACAGGATCAGGCAGAGAATTCCGGGAATCGGGATCAGATAGAAGAACCACTTTTTCCGAATCTCCTGCATCAGGCTCATCCGCTTCCCCGGAATGGCGGCTGCCTTTTTTGCGGCGGCATTCTTTTTCATCATCAGGACCTCATCTTTCATTTTGATCGTCTTTTTCTTTTTCAGCCGCTGACCCGTTCGGCCCGGCTCCGTCTGCTGCGCCCTGTCCGGCGCTGCTTTTGTTGCGGCAAGCGTATCATTTCTTTCATGGCATATTCAACCATAAATAGTTTAGATCTCTTAAAAAAATGTGCATTTTTCATAGTTTTCAAATTTTTTAAGCCCTATTTTTTTAAAATTAATTATTAAAATTTGGAATTTTACAGATATTCTGTCCGTTTACAACAACAAAAAATAAATTGCCGGGTGGCATACAGAAATTCAAGACATGATAAAAGCAGGCGTTCCGTCACCTGGATACAAATTTTGTCGTCCGGCCTTTCGACCTGAAAGTCCAAAAAAGACAGGCAGCAGTTCTCCATCGGCCTGCCGCCTGTCTTTTTTCCTTTTGTTCCGTATTGTCTTTTCTTTTATAACGCGATCTCGATCCGGACCGGTCTCATCCCGGTAAGCGCTGCGCTTCTCTCATCGGGCTGGCTGGTTCCCACGTAAAGGCTGAAATGCGTCCCGTCCACGAGCCGTCTGCCCTCTTCATCCACGACGGTCAGGGAGGAAGCCGGAACGGTCAGGCTCACTTCCTTTCTCTCCCCCGCCTTCAGGCTCACTCTGGCAAAGGCACAGAGGGAAGGATGGAGCGGAGCCCAGACGGAATCCTCCGCCCGGATATAAACCTGGAGCACCTCGTTCGTATCGAAGGAACCGGTATTTTCCAGCACCGCGCGCACCGTATAATCCCTGCCGGCCTGCGGCGCATCAGGAAGCGCGGCCTCCTTCACCTCAACGCGGCTGTAGGTCAGGCCATAGCCGAAGGGATAGAGGGGCTCCTTTTCCAGATAGCGGTAGGTGCGGCCCTTCATGGAATAATCCGTAAATTCCGGGAAGCCCTCCAGATCCCGGTAGAAAGTCACGGGAAGCTTTCCGGAGGGAGAGCAGTCTCCGAACAGAAGTGCAGCAGCGGCCTTTCCGCCTCCCGCGCCGGGATACCATACCTGAAGGACGGCGTTCGCATGCTCGTCCGCAAAGCTTAGATCCACCGCGCTTCCGGTGAGCACGCAGACCACAACGGGCTTTCCGCAGCCGCAGACGGCCTCGAGAAGCTCCCTCTGGGATTCCGGAAGCCGCAGATCCTCCTTGTCACCGGAGGCATAGCTGTTTCCGGTATCGCCCTCCTCACCCTCCAGGGTTTCGTCCAGACCAAGGCAGAGCACCACAACGTCGCTGTGCGCCGCCACTGTGAGTGCCTCCGAAATGCGGTCCTGTCTCCAGCCGAGCCCTTCCACCCGATCCTTAAACAGGTGGCAGCCCTCGGAATAGAGCACCCGAACCTCGTCACCCACCGCGTCCTGGATTCCCTCCAGCATGGTGATGTAGCGGGAAGCGGTTCCGTGATAATTTCCCACCAGAGGGCTTCTGCTGTTGGCGTTCGGCCCGATCACGCCGATGGTTTTCAGGCTGTCCTTACGAAGCGGCAGGGTTCCGTCGTTTTTCAGAAGGACCATCCCCTCCCTTGCGATCTTCTGCGCAAGCTCCAGATGCTCCCGGCATTCCACCGTCTCATAGGGGATCCTGTCATACTCCGTTTCCGTAAAGCAGCCCAGCATGAAGCGGGTGGTGAACAGCCGCTCCGCCGCCTGCGTGATCTCTTCCTCCGTCACAAGCCCCTGTTGGTACGCCTTCAGAAGATGCAGATAGGTGACGCCGCAGTTCACGTCGCAGCCCGCCTTCAGCGCCATCGCCGCGGACTCCTCCGGCGTTTTGGTCACCAGGTGGTGCTCATGAAAATCCTTGATGGCCCAGCAGTCGGACACGAAATGGCCCTGAAACTCCCATTCCCCTCTCAGGATCCCGCGGATCAGAGTGTCGCTGCCGCAGCAGGGTTCCCCGTTGGTACGGTTGTAGGCGCCCATGACGGCTTCCACCTCTCCCTCCTTCACGCAGGCCTCAAAGGCGGGAAGATAGGTTTCGTACATATCCTTTTTTCCCGCTTCCGCGTTAAATTCGTGGCGCACGCCCTCCGGGCCGGAATGCACTGCAAAATGCTTTGCGCAGGCCGCCGTCTTCAGATACTCTCCATCCTCCCCTGTTCCCTGCAGGCCCTCCACATAGGCCACGCCCAGGCGGGAGGTCAGATACGGATCCTCTCCGTAGGTCTCGTGTCCCCTGCCCCATCTGGGATCCCGGAAAATATTCACGTTAGGAGACCAGAAGGTAAGTCCCTTATAGATGTCCCTGTCCCCCCGTTTTGCATATTCGTTGTACTTGGCGCGTCCCTCCGTCGCCACCGCGTCTCCGATGGTTCGAAGCAGCCCGTCGTCAAAGGCCGCCGCCATCCCGATGGCCTGCGGGAAGCTGGTCGCAACGCCCGCCCTTGCCACGCCGTGCAGCGCCTCGTTCCACCAGTTATAGGCCGGAACCCCCAGCCTTGGGATCGCGGGCGAATCATAGCGAAGCTGGGAGGCCCTCTCCTCCAGCGTCATTTGGGATACCAGCTCCTTTGCGGCCGCCTCGGCCTTCCTTCTGTCTCTCATCCTCTTTTCCTCCATTTCCTGAAGCGTCCGTGCTTCTCTGCCGCAGTGGGAGGCCGCTGCCTCAGCTATCTCAGATGCCTCAGCTTCCTCAGAATCCGTTCCCTCCCGTCCTGCGCTCCGTCTGTTAAAATCAGTCAAATATCTGTTAAAATCAATAAAATAAGTATAAGCCGGTTTTATTCCATCCGCTTCCGAAAAATGGCTTTTCACTGGTCAGATTTTGCTTTTTTAGTCCTTTTCTGCTTGCATTTCAAAGGCACACACATATGTAAATATCAAATCTACACCTTATTTTACTGCTGTTTCAAACGCCTTTTCTCTAAAAATCCGGTAAATTCTTTTTGTGCAGGCGTAGCAAAGCCGAACACTTTGTCTGATACTTCAATACTATCATGATTCATCATATAAAAAGCCTGCTTATCTTACTTCACAATGAAATAACAATAATCAAGAATTACATTTCCTTTGTCATCTGGTGTTGTATAGCGGGGACACAGACAATTTTCAAAAGACCATACCGCCCCCTTATCGTCACTCCATATCTTCATACCGTTTTCAGCAAGTTTTTGCTCACAAGCACTTGTGTCGTGGACTTCGTTTTCTTTGCCGTAAATCCAACAAGTCCCTAAACTCAAATCCCTAAAATCAACGCTTACAAAACCTTCAGGTACAAGTGTATTTTCAGGAGCAAACATACCTATGTAATATTCAAAAGGTTGCCCGTCCGCCCGTCTTTCAACGCCAATATAACCGCCACCATTTTCCCATAGAACAGTTATTTTGTCTGTACCGCCCATGGTTTTTTCAAGAATATCAAACCAACCATTTTGCCACCATTCGCCCCAATGTCCAAAATTATCGTATTTCTTTCCGATAAATCTCATGGTAGGTATATTTTCCTTGAATACGTTAATAATCTCTGCCATAATGCATTCTCCTGTGCAAATTCTGATTTTTCAGTTCTATAATATTATTTTTTATCTGGCCTTTTCCCTTTGTCCGATATTTCCCTTTTTACCGTCCTGACCTCCCCGTCCGGCCTTTCCCTTCTTCCGGCATTCCCCCCAGAAACGCATCAGCGCCACGGCGCAGACCGTGGCGGCCCCGAGCTTCACCAGGGCGGAATAGGCGTCGGTATATTCCATGATCACGCCCCAGGATTCTCCCGCCATCGCGCCAAGCAGCACCAGCATGGTATCCCAGATCAGGCTGCCCGCCAGAGTAAATGCGGTGAAGCGTCCTGCCCGCATGCCCGCCATCCCGGCCGGAATGGAGATCAGACTCCGGATGATGGGCACGCACCTGCCAAAGAAAACCGCTTTTTCTCCCTTTTTTTCAAACCAGGCGAAGGTGTCCCCCACCTCTTTTTCCTGAAAGCCGAGCCGCTTTGCCAGCTTTCCCGAGGCAAGGCCCTGCAGACGCTTCGGGCTGAGCAGACGCCCAAGCCCGTACAGGATCCAGGCCCCGGCCAGGGAAGCTATGGTGGAGGAAGCGATCACCCCCATGACGGTCAGTTCCGTGCAGGTAGTCAGAAATCCGCCGAAGGTGAGGATCACCTCCGACGGGATCGGCGGAAAAACGGTTTCCACAAGGATCAGAAGCCCAATCCCCGGATAACCGAAACGATTCATGATATTCTGTACCAGCTCCTGCATAGACCGGCCCTTTCCTTCATCATCTTTTCTGCTTCCAGTCTATGCGGCTTCGGGAATGTCCCATGCCCGGCTTGCGATCACCCCTTTTTCAGATCGCTTTCCAGGAGCTCGACAGCCACCTTCAAGTCCTTCTCTGCGGACAGATATGCATATCTGCCGCTTCCGTCCGCGTATTCCCCCTTCTGCTCCAGCGTCATTCCAAAATCCCTGCAGTTTTCTATGGCCTGCTCCATGCGCATGCCGCCGACCTCAAAAGCGAGATGATGCACCCCTTCTCCATGCGTATCCAAAAATTCGCGCCAGGTGGAGGGCTCCTCGTTCGGCTGGATCAGCTCGATCTGAAAACCGGGAAAATTAAAAAAAGCAAGCAGACTTTTCGCGCCCGGCGCTTCCTCACCCTTATACTGCGTGCGGGTAACAGCATATTCTCCGGAATCACCCACGGGCGGCTCCTCCACTCCAAGAAACTGTGCCCATTTCTTTTTTGTTTCATAAATGTCCTTTACCACAAACCCAACCTGCACAACCGCGTTGGTTCCAGCCAAGCCGCTCATATCTTTCCCCTTTTCCTTTCCGGCCTTTTTCCCGGCCTCCTTTTTCTGCCTTTTTTGAGGAGCCGCCCTCGTTCCCTGTGAATTCTGTCAGGAGCCTTACCCGACGGTATTCGGCTCTCCTCCGGCCTACCCTGCCGGTATTCCTTCCTCCAGATATCCCTTCAGTCTCAGATAGGCGATGATCAGCTCCACCGCCCCATCCACTCCTGTCTGGGAGGTATTGATCATCAGCGCCTTGTTACGCTTGTCTCCCCAGACCTCGTCGGTATAATACTGATAGTAGTTTCTGCGGATCTTCTCCGTCTTGCGGATCAGCTTGGCCGCCTTCTGCCGGTCTCCCAGGTGGTACATCCGCTTGATGCGCCTGATCTTGTCCTCCATATTGGCATAGATGAACACGTTCACCACATCGTCCTGATAGGCAAGGATCACGTCCGCGCACCGCCCGACCACCACGCAGGACTCCTCTCTGGATTTATGCAGGATGAAGTCCGCCTGCATGTCAAACAGCTTTTCGTTCAGATTTTCCGATTCAAAATCATAGGGGATCAGAGACTCGCGGAAAGGGGACGCCTTAACCTCGTCCCGGTTCATCAGCTCCTCCACGCTGATCCCGCTTTTCTTTGAGATTTCATTCAGGATGATCCTGTCAAGGAAGGTAAAGCCCAGCCGCTCGGCCAGCTTTTCACCAACCTCATGTCCTCCGCTCCCGTACTCTCTCCCGATGGTGATCGTCACTCTCTTCATACCTTCCTCGCTTTCCGCCGCCGCACGGCGGCACAATTTTTAGAGGGAAGAAGCGCCTCGGCGCTTCTTCCAGGAAGACGGCCGGGCCGTCTTCCGCCTCCCTTTTCCGCCGCCGCACGGCGGCATTTTATTCCAGGACATCAGTCTTCCGGCTTCTCCACCTGTTCCTCCACCTGCGTCTCCTCCGTCAGGTCAGAGGTGCAGTGGCAGCACTTTACCGCATCAATCGGGATCTCGCTTTTACAATACGGGCAGATTTTGGTCTTCGGCGCAGACGGAGCTTCCTCCTCCGCCTTCTTTTTAAAGCCGAGCTCTGAAATCTTGTTGATCAGCTTCACCAGCAGGAAAATCACAAAGGCCATGATCAGGAAATTGATCACAGACGTGATAAAGGCGCCGTAGCGGATCTCCACATCATTGACCTTCAGCACCAGATAGCTCAGATCCATATTGGCCACCAGCCCCAGGATGGGAGAGATCACGTCGTTGACCAGGGAGCTGACGATGGCCTGAAAGGCCGCGCCGACGATGACACCGACGGCCATATCGATCACATTGCCCCGCATGATAAAGGTTTCAAACTCCTTCAGAAATTTCTTCACTTCTATCTCCTCCGTTTCTCTTTTGTAAGGCCCCGGAATGCCGGGAAGCACCCCGGCGCCCTCCCTCTGTTTTCATTGTATCATGAATTTCCATTCGCTTAAAGAAGTAACTTGGTTTTTCAGTCATCTATTGTTACAGTTCACTCCGCGCCATTCGCAAAACCGCGCTTACGCGCTTTCCGCTGCTCCGCAGCTCCCTTTGCGCATAAACGGGCGCTCCCTTCGTCCGCTCAGAGCCAGTCATCTGTTCGTGCAAGCACGACATCTGCCTGGTTCTGGCGGACGAGTGAACTGTAACCATCTATTAAACAGACATAACAGACTTCGGCCGAACTTATACCGCCCCCACATTTTCTGTGATATACTATGGATATGGACGCTTCCCTTCGGTTCAGATGAGCGTCCCGGAAAGGTAATCGAACATTTATGAAGAAAAAAATGTTTTTCCATTCTGCGCGGATTCGCGCTGCACTGCTCTGCGCTGCGCTGTTCTGTATTCTGCTGACCGCCGCGGCGGCCGGGCTTAAGACCTTTTGGATAAAAAGTCCCGGCTATGTACGGGCCTCTGAAAGCGTATCCGCCTCCGACGCGCGGCCGCAGGCGGAAAGCAATCCCTATCCATCTCTCAGCGTCCCTTCCTGCGTCACCAGGATCGGAGAGGATTATTTCATCGTGGACACCTATCACGACCAGATCATCTGCAGCGACAGCCTGACGAGGCCCCTGAACGAATGGCAGGTGGTGACCGACCGGATCGCGCGCGGCCACACCATTGCCGGAGACGGGACGATCTACCTGGCGGATGATACGGAAAACGACCGGATTCTGGTGCTCGAGAAAAAAGACGGCGCATTCCTTCTCACCCAGGAATTTACCGGCATCGGCACCCGCCCTCACTATGTGGTTTATGACGAAAGGACGGAACGATTCTATGCCTACAGCTCCATGACGGGAGAGCTGTATGTGTTCCGGCGGCTTGCGGATTCCTCTCAGGCAGTTCTGGAGGAGATCCGATGCCTGGAAAAGCTGAACGGGGTCTATGTGCGCTCCTTTACCATCATGGAGGATGAGATCTATTTCGTTTCCGGCAATTCCACCATCATCCGGGCCCGGCTTTCCGACCTTTCCATTCTGGAGGAATACCCGGTCACACCGGAAATCGCGGGCATGATCCAGCTTGAGAAAATACAGGATTATTACTATATCACCGTCTCCACGGACGCTGCAGGAAGCCAGGACTATGCCACCATCCTGCGCACGGACGACCTGCATTCCCTCGCCTCCGGAGAATATGAGGATATTTATTCTTATTTTGTCGGCGGCGGAACGCCCTATTATATGGGAAACTTTGACGGACATTATTACCTGACGGAGCACCGGATACCCGGCTGCTCCATCTGGCAGTTTGACGTGATAGAAAATGAGATTGAGAATGTGACTCTGCTGTACTGACCGAAACGGCAGATCTTGTCCGGCCGGCCCGGCCGACGCGCGGCGCTCCCGCCGCTATGCCTGCTTTTTCCTTTCCCGGCTGCTCCTGCCGTCCGGAAGCGGGGCGTTCGGAAGAGGTCCGCCCGGAAGCGACGTATTCGAAAGCGGTCCATTCGGAAGCGGAGCATTCGGAAGCGGTGCTTCCGGAAGATTAACGATCAGAATGCCTGCGCATACCAGCGCCAGAGCGGAAAGGGCAGACCAGCCAAGAGCCTGGCTGCCCTCTCCCAGAAGCAGGGCGGAAAGCAGGAAGCTGAACACCGGGTTCATAAAGCCGAATACGGCGACCCGCGCTACCGGATTGTATTTCAGAAGGATCCCCCACAGCGTATAGGCGGCCGCGGAGATCAGGCCCATATACCCGAGCAGCGCCCAGCCCCCGGCCGGCACATCCGACAGCTTCACCCGGCCTCCCGCCGCAAGTCCTGTCAGGGTGAGCACGATCCCGCCGCACAGGAACTGATAGCCGCTTAATGCTACCGGATTCTCCTTTGCGGAATATTTCTTGATCAGACCGGAGGAAAGAGCGTAGCTCAGCGACGAAAGCAGGATAAAGCCCTCGCCCAAAAAGGATACGCTCATATCGATTCCCTTTCCGGAAACATTGATGATCACCACTCCCGCAAAGCCTGCCGCGCAGCCCAGCAGCTTCCTTGGCGTGAGCTTTTCCATATGAAAGACCGCCACCGCGATGAAAATGGAAAGAAACACGTTGGAGCCGCCGATGACCGCCGCCTTGACCCCGGTGGTGTGCGCCAGGCCCACATAATAAAAGATATACTGGGCCACGGTCTGCACCATGGCAAGCTTCAGGATCAGAGGCAGGGAGGTCCTTGCCGGCTTCAGCAGCCCTTCGCCTCCCTCCTTCCTGCTCAGCAGGGTTCCCGCCAGAATGACCATGATCCCGGCCAGCATAAAACGCATGCCGGCAAACACAAGCTGCGCCATGCTGTCGTCCGCCGCAATATCAAACAGCCGATAGCCGATCTTGATGCTTGGGGCGGCGCTCCCCCATAAAAAGCAGCAGATCAGGGCGCAGCCAAACACTACGCCCGTTCTGCTCATACGTTTCTCCGCGTTATTCATAAGCTGTCTCCTCGTTCCCATACCGGCACAGCGCCGATGGGGAAACCTTTTTTCTCTTGAGAATTTCCTTTCCTACTCTAACGCGGAACCCGTCATTTTTCAAGCTTCTTTTTCGTTCCTGTAATACTCGCGGATCGCTTCCTTTACCGCCTGGTATGCTTTCTTTGGTTTTCCGTTCACATCCACAATTCCCCACCAGCACTCCGACGGGCAGTCCGACGCGCCGCAGTGGTAGCAATGGCGCGCATCCTGAAAGCAGAACAGAAAGCTTCCGAGCACATGGGGATTTTCCGCAAAAATCTGCAGTCCCCGGCGCAGATACCTGGCCTGCACCTCTTCGGTATGACCTCCCTCCACCGCATGGAACCAGCTCTTTTCATAACAGACGTCCGGAATCCCTTCCGGAAGGACAGACGGATCCGGCCTTACTTCCTTCACCGCCCCGCCGGAGGAATAGCCCCATTCATTCGCCAGCACCGGAAGCTGATAGCGCGCATACAGCGCTTCGATCACATCATTCCAGCTTTCCACCGTTTTTCCCTGCCAGGAGCCAAAATACTGATCGTCGCCGATATAGCCGAATTTGTGGCCGGGGGCGTAGACCAGATCCGCCACCTTCAATCCTTCCTCATGATACCGGGACAGATTGATCCCGCATCTCGCCTCCGGATTCTCCCTTACGATCCCTTCCGCGCTGGCCCTCGCCGTTTTCGTGGTGACATCCACACTGTAGCTCCCGGAAAACGTGGGTATGTCGATTTCATTCATACACTGCCACAGATTTCCGGCGATCCCCTTTAAGTCACGGCAGATAAAGGCGCAGGTGTCCGCCACGTTTCTGTAATATTCCTCCGTTCCCTTTTCTCCTACAAAATCCGGCCAGGCGTCCTGATACCTGGTTTCCTTTTTCTTTTCATCATAATAAAATCCGCCCATTCCCGGCGTGGAGGGCATGATCTGAATGCCGGCGCCGTGTGCCCTTTCCATCTGCTCCCTGTCCCGCAGATAGGCTTCGCTCAGCGTTCCGAACATCCGATCCTTCCAGGGGAAGCAGATCCCCATCCGCATCCAGGAAAACCCAAGCTCCAGGATCTCCTGGTAAGCGTCCTTTACGTCATAAGCATATACGATCCCCAATACCTTATCCATTTTAACCTCCGTTCCGAAGCGTTTTCTCAGGCAAAGGTCACCCTGACGGCACATTCCGCAAGCCCCTCAGCCCTGATGGAAACCGTCGCGTCTCCTGCTTCCTTCGCAGACCGGATCACCGCAAGGGCGCGGCCGTGGAAGGCGTGCATCTGCTTTCCTCTCATGCTCTCCTTCCCCTCCGGGTTTCCGTTGTCCAGACCGATCAGCTCCGCCGGCCCTTCCAGGGACACGCTCAGCAGAGCGTCGGACTGAGGGCAGAAGTTTCCTTCCTCATCCTCCACCCAGATCTCGATCTGGGCCACATCCTGCCCGTCCGCTTTTGCCTTCTCCCTGTAGCACGCGGCCCGGAGGACGGCAGGCCTTCCCGCCGTTCTCACCGTATGGCGGGCCGCTTCCTTTCCATCCCGGTATCCCACCAGCTCGATACAGCCCGGCTCATAGGGAACGTCCCAGCTCAAAAACAGATCGTCCGTATTCACCGGCTCCGGCTCTCTGTCAAAATGTCCATAGCGCTCCGTCATGCCATAGTCCGGATAAGCATAGGCCTTTCTTCCGTAGGATTTTCCGTTCAAAAACAGCTCGGCGCTGTCGCAGCTCGTATAGCCCAAAACCGGAAGGATGGTTCCCTGCTCCACGTCCAGGTTCCAGTGCGGAAGCAGATGGACCATGGGCTCCTCCCGTTTCCATATGCTTTTATAAAAATAGAAGCTGTCCTTCTCAAAGCCGCAGGTATCCAGCACGCCTGCGCTGGCGGAGCGGGCCGGCCAATGCGCCTCGCCCAGATAATCGATACCCGTCCACATGAAATCTCCGGCAACGTAGTCATGCACCATGGTAAAATGCAGCAGCTTTCCTACCGCAACAGGCGCGCTGTAATAGGGCCGCTTCCACCAGCCCGCATTCTCCGACATGCGCAGGCTGTACTCTCCCCGTACGCCTCCAAGCCCTCCGTTCTCCGTTCCGATCACACAGCGGTCCGGACGGGCTCGCTTGTCGTCGTCATACAGGGTTTCGGCCCTTGTGCGCCACCTTCCAACATAGTTGTAGCCCACCACATCAAGCTCATCCAGAAATTCCTCCCTTGCCGCCCTTGGCTCGGCGCAGATCTGATCGTTGGCCTGGGTTACGAAGCAGCCGGGAACCAGCTTTTTGCACAGCGCCTTCAGGCTCCTTGCCGTCAGATATCCTTCCGGAGCCGTCTGGTCCGGCACCTCGTTTCCAATGCTCCAGATCACGATGCAGGGATGATTCCTGTCCCGCAGCAGCATGACGGTCAGATCCTCCTCATGGCATTCCTCAAACCATTCCGAATATCCGCGGCTCTCATGGGTATTGCTCCCAAGCTCCTTTCCCTTCAGGATGCGCCACTCGTCAAAGGCCTCGTCCATCACATAAAAGCCCATCCGGTCACAGAGCTCAAGCAGGGCGGGATCCGGCGGGTTGTGGGACATGCGCACGGCGTTCACCCCCATGCTTTTCAGCTTCTCCAGCCGCCTTTCCCAGATCTGCGCCGGCACCGCCGCTCCCATGCTTCCGCCGTCGTGGTGCACGCATACACCGTTCAGCTTTTCACGCCTTCCGTTGATCAGGAAGCCCTTTTCACTGTCAAAGAAAACGCTGCGGATTCCGGCTGGAACGATCACCTCATCCTGCTTTTCTCCATCCGTCCATACGCTGACCTTTACCTGATACAGAAAGGGGTGCTGAGCGGACCAGAGAGCGGGAGAGGCTATTCGGATTCTCTGGACAAATGTCTGCTCTTCTTCGGCTGTTTTTTCGGACACTGCTGTTTCACCGGGAACAGCCGTTTTCCCGGTCGCGCCCGCTCCTTCGGAGGACGCCGCCTTCTGAGCTTCAGCCGTTTCCGCCTCCGCGCACAGGGCTCCGGCCGGCGCATAAACGCAGCTCTTCACACACACTCTTCCGTCCGCTCCGGCACCCGTCCCTGCCACCCTGGTTTCCACGACCAGAGCGGCCTCCTCCTCCGTCACATCCTCACATCGTACGAAGACGCCATAGGAGGCGATATGTACGGGCCTTACACCGATCAGCCACACATCTCTTGTGATTCCGGAGCCGGAATACCAGCGGGAATTGGGCTGGGCGGAATTGTCCACCTCCACCTCCACAATATTTTCCTCTCCGTCCGCCTTCAGAAGCCCGGTCACATCCCATTCAAAGGGCGTGTATCCGTACACATGGCGGCCAAGCTCCGTTCCGTTCAGCCATACCCGCGCGAGCATGTACGCGCCGTCAAAGCGCAGGATCACCCGTCCTTCCCTCACCGCCTCCGGAGCCACGCGGAATACCTTCCGGTACCACCCGGTTCCCGTTTCCGCATACCCGCCGGAGCCGCAGGAGACCGCATCCTGTGAAAAGGGATAGTCCAGGCTCCAGTCATGAGGCAGCTTCACCGGACGCAGCCCTTTGTCCCCTTTTTCCAATACAGGCCTTCCCCCCTGCCTCTCCTTGCAGGCGGCGTCCCTTTCATGACAAAAATACCAGTCCAGATTAAAGCTTTCCTTTTTTCTCACTTCATTTCCAGTTAAATACATATCAATACCCCCGTTGTTGTTTGCATCTCTTCGCCGGAAAATTCAAACCGCTACCGATACATACGTCCCGTAGATTTTCTCACCAGGATCTCATAATTCAGCTCAATCCTGCCGCCTTCTCCTTCCGTTTTACCCCCCCCCTCTCGTCCGGCTGCACCGGGCGTTTCCTCCAGCCAGGCGATCAGCCGTTTAGCCGTCTCATTTCCAAGCTGCCTTGCCGAAATATTAACCGCCGTCACCGCCGGGGAAAAGCATTCCAGATTCACGCTGTTGTAAAGAGACGCGATGGATA
Source organism: Candidatus Eisenbergiella merdigallinarum (assembly GCA_019119355.1). GTDB lineage: Bacteria > Bacillota > Clostridia > Lachnospirales > Lachnospiraceae > Gallintestinimicrobium > Gallintestinimicrobium merdigallinarum. The sequence continues at coordinate 181,589 of DWXE01000040.1, read as the reverse complement.
TATCCTTGGGGATCCGGTAGCCCTCGGCCTGCATGCGCGACATCAGCCGGGTGCAGATCACATCATCCCCGCAGATGATGCATTCCGCCCTTTTCCCGATCACATCACTGATAATGCTGTCAAGGATTTCCATATTGACAAAATTATTATAAACCAGCTGCTGCTCCATAGGAATCCCATACCTGTCCAGAGCATCCATACAGCCCTTCAGCCTTCGTTCATTCACCAGATAGGACATACTCCCCAGTATAAATGCAAAACGCCGATAGCCTTGACTGATCAGGAGGGAGCAGAGGCTTGCTGCCGAGGCCCTGTTGTCCGTGTCCACCTGAAGGATATTGTCGTATTCGCAGGTTCCGATCAGCGCTGTCGGGAAGCTGCGCTCCGACAGATATTGAAGCATCCGGTCTCCCTGCATGCTCCGCATCAGGATGGCGCCGTCCACCTTTCCGTTTCCCACAAGCTCCTCAAGTCCGGTAATATCATTGGAGGCTCCGGTCACAAGCATCACATGATATTTCAGCATCCCCGCGACCTCGCTGATTCCAAGCAGGCTTTCCTGAAAAAAAGGATAACCGATGGTATAGACGTCCGCCGGGATCACAACGGCCAGGTTCCCCGTACCGGTGGATCTCTTTTCGAGCTTTGTCTCTTTCCAGATTCCCTTCTCCTGTGCGTAAGCGCGGATTTTCAGCCTGGTTTCCTCCCCGATACGTCCCTTTCCGGATAAGGCCCGGGAAACCGTGCTCTTAGATACGCCAAGCTCTATTGCCATTTCTTCTAAGGTGATGGCGCCTCCCCTCCTTTCCTGAGAAAAGCCGGTCTCAGGGACCGGCCTTTCAACTATTGCATTGCTCCGCTCGCCGTATTGCTTACCGGGTCGCTGCCCATGCGTCGTACTGGGTGTAAAATTCGTCATAAATGTTCTGCAGCCCCGCATCATAGCACTTCTGAATGCATTCGTCGATCGTTGCATCCACATCATCCACCAGGCCAAGCTGCAGCATCGGGATGTAATCTGCAAGAACGCTGTCCACTGCCGACATATATGCGGTCACGTTCGTATCATCAAAAACGAAGGTGATGGTAGGGTTCATCTCAACCCTTTCCTCCCATGCGTCCGTAATTACCTGCTCCCGCTCAGGAACTCCCGCTTCCTTCAGCTCTCCATTCTTAATCGCCCAGGAAACCGAAAGTGCATTTGCTGCAAAATTCGTGGAATTCTCGAGCTCTGAGTATTCATTCTGTTCGTTGATGCTGTAATGGTCTCCCTCGATGCCAAGGATCAGAAGCCTGTTCAGATAAGTATCAAACTTCATCAGATCCAGCACCATCGCCGCGCGCTCCGGATTCTGAGAACCGGCGGTGATCGCCATATCATTGTTGGAATATGCTTCCGCGCTTACCAGATGATCCTGGGTGACGTCATAGGCTGCACATTCCACGCCCTCCGTCTTTTCCGCCTGTTCCATATAGGTAAAGACGGAGCCGTTCCAGGCAATGGACGCACCCTGCAGGTTGCCGAAGGCGTCGTCGTCCGTCACCGTATTGGTCAGAGCGCTTCTGCTCCAGGCTCCCGCGTCCGCCAGCGTCTTCATATCATAGCAGAAATCCCGGAAGAAATCCAGCTCGCAGACCAGCTTGATGTCCTCCTTCGCCGGGATCCCGCCGTCATACTGATAATACATGATGACGTTTCCGCTCTTTACCGCCTCAAAGGTATCATACTGCTGCCGATATACGTCCCAAAGCTCGCTGTTGTTTCCGGAGGCCGGCATCGCATAGATTCCGCTCTCAGGCGTTTCCTGCTCCGCGATGGTAAGGCAGAAGTTCATATAGTCCTCCCAGCTTGTCAGCTCGGAAATCCCGTACTTGTCCGCAAGATCCTGACGGATGGCGACGATCTTTCCCATGGGAGAAGCCACGTTGGAGGGAACCGCGATCGTCTTTCCGGAGATCGTCGTCTCATCCCAGCTTTCCTCGGCCTGATATTTGCTCGTCAGCGGCATATTCGCGGCGATGAATTCATCGGTCAGCTCATAGAAGGAGCCCTTCGCCGCCTCGGTATACATATAGCACCAGGGTGCTGTAAAGATCAGATCCACCTGCTCGCCGCCCGCCAGCACCAGGGAATACATGGTCTGATAATCGCTCCAGCTCATGATGGTCACGTTCAGCGTAGTGTTGAACGGCTCCAGATATTCGTTTGCAAGCGCAAGGACCTTGTCCCAGTCATTCGGCGTATCTCCGATCAGATACATGTTCACCGTATACGGCTTGCTCAGATCGATGGCGGAGTACATCTCCGGCGTTGCGGTGATCGTTCCTTCTCCCACGGCGGCAGGAAGGCTGTCCAGCGATGCCGCGGCGCTCTCCGCCGCTTCCGTTCCGGTCGTGCTGTCCGCAGCCTCCGCCGCGGTGCTCTGCGCGCTTTCGGCCGTTCCGGTTCCGGAGCTGCTTCCTGCCGAGCTGCCGCAGCCTGAAAATGCCGCCGCTGTCAGACACAGGCTCATTACGATTGCCAACAGTTTTTTCTTTTTCATATCCAACCTCTCTTCCTTTTTATTTATGCTCAGAAGCCCTTCCGGCTTCGGATACATCTTGCTTTGGATATACCTCGCTTCAGATACTTCACACTGCGGATATCTGGGTTATTTGTGGCCTTGCCGACTCTTTATCCCTTAACCGCTCCGATGGTAAGTCCCTTTACGAAGTAGCGCTGTACGAACGGATACAGAAGAACGATGGGTCCGGTAGCGACAACGGTCATAGCCATTTTCATACCCTCCAACGGAATGGACGGAAGGGCGATTCCGGATTTTTCAGCCACGATCCTCATGGCCTCCGCGCTTCCCAGCATCCTCTGCAGATAATACTGCAGGGTGAACATATCCTCCTCCGTGATATACAGCATGCAGTTATACCAGTCGTTCCAGTAGGCCAGCGCGGAAAACAGTCCAAGCGTTGCGACCAGAGGCTTGCTCAGCGGAAGGATCAGACGGATGAAGATCGTGAAGTCGCTCGCCCCGTCCATCTTTGCCGATTCGCTGATGGCGCTGGGAATCCCGGCCATGAACGACTTCGCGATGATCATGTTCCAGACGGAAAACATCAGCGGCAGCAGCAGCGCAAGATAATTGTTTTTAAAGTTCAGATATCTGATGCACAGAATATAGGAGGGCACCAGACCGCCGCTGAACAGCGTGGTAAAGAAAAAGAAAAAGGAAAACTTATTCCTCCAGGGGAAATCCTGGCGGGAAAGCACATAGCCGGTCATCGTCGAAATGAATACCGCCACCGCTGTCCCTGCGATGGTAACGCCGAAGGTGGTCCCGTATGCCATCAAAATTGAAACCGGATTTTTCAGGCACAGCACATAGCTCTGTACGCTGAAATCAACGATCGACGGCAGCAGGGGATAACCGTCCCTGATCAATGCGGATTCATCCGTAAAGGAAGCCACGATGATCAGATAAAAGGGAATCACACAGATCAGCGCAAACAGGCCGATCAGGATATATCCGAGTACGTTTACTGCAATGGCGTCCTTTCCCTTTTTGACCCTGACGCCCGCATTCATTTTCTTTTCTGCCATTTTTTCCTCCATTCCGAAGCGCTTTTGCGCTGAGGAACGCGCGCCAAATTTGAGATTTGACGCTGCGATCCGGGGATTTGTGACGCTTCGGCACAAATCCGGATTGAAAAATGTGCTCTCGAGCACATTTTTCAATTTTTCCTCCATTCCTCGCATTAATACAGCGCGTAATCCGGATCCGCCTTTTTCACCAGTCTGTTACAGATCGTGATGGTGATGAAGCAGAGCACCGACTGATACAATCCCGCAGCGGCGGATACGCCGATATCGCTGTTGTTGATCAGCAGGCGGAACACATAGGTATCAATGACATCCGTAACCGGCTGAAGCAGGGCGCTGCTCTTCACCGTCTGATAGAACAGTCCGAAATCGCCCCTGAAGATATTTCCGATCGCAAGAAGCACCATGATCATCATGGTCGGAAGCAGGGAGGGAATCGTGATGTAGCGGATCTTCTGCCAGGCGCTCGCCCCATCGATGGAGGCGGCCTCAAACATTTCCTGATCCAGTCCCGTGATCGCTGCAAGGTAGACCACCGATCCGTATCCGGTCTGCTTCCACAGCTTCAGGAAGATCAAAACGACGGGCCAGGCCGCCGGCGTATTGTAAAGGTCGAAGGGCGCTGCTCCGAACAGCTCAAGAATATGGTTGAACACACCCTTTTCATAGTTGAAAATGTTGTACATGATCGCGCCGGCCACAACCCAGCTTATGAAGTACGGAAGGAACATGAAGGACTGGGCGATCTTCTTGAACCATTTTCCCAACAGCTCGTTCAGCAGGATGGCGCTCCCCATTTCAAAGATCACGCCCAGAAAAATGAAGGCAATATTGTACAGCAGCGTATTTCTCGTCACCTGCCCCAGCTTTCCCGCCACCAGCAGCGCCTTGAAATTATCCAGCCCCACCCATGGGGATCCGTAAATTCCTCCCGCATACTGGTATCGCTTAAATGCAAGAACGATCCCCGTCATGGGCACGTATGAAAAGATCACCACGTACACCACAGCCGGAACCAGCATCAGAAGCAGCATCCAATGCTTTTTTGCCGTTTTCAGGACCGGCGTTCTGTACTTTTTCTGTTTCGCAGTTTTGCTCATTCTCCCTACCTTTCCCTTTCCTTTTTCGACCGGCGCCCATCGCCCCCTCTTTGCGGCGCTGCCGCAAGCATCCAGACGCGATGTGCATTTTCCCATTTTCATGCCGAAGCGCAGCATTTCTATTCGTATATTTCGCACATAAAAATACCTTATATTTATTATATAACTGTGCTTTTTCACTATCAATTCACAATAATTCCAAACATTCTTTGTTCCGTCAGGTATATTCCCCCAATAATATCCCTGATTTCTGCGCAACACATTTCAAAACTGCGCAACGGCATTCCCATGGATTTTCCCCGGTCTGTTTCCCTGGAAAATCTGGAGAAATGAAAACGGTTCTTTATTCCCGTCTTACAGCGGCTATGAAAAGATTTGCCCATCCCACGCCATACACAAAATCATTTTCCATTCATTCCCTCTTAAAATCATCATTTTGATTGACGTTGTAAAGCAAAAGACATATAGTATAATTGAAAGGTGGTGATCATATGGCTACAACGCCTACCCAGATCAGAATTGATGCTGATATTAAAAAGCAGGCCACAGATTTATTTAATAATCTTGGACTGGATATGTCCGGTGCAGTCAATCTGTTCCTCCATCAGTGCGTTCTCAGAGGCGGCCTCCCGTTTAGTGTTGAAATGCCTCGCTACAGCCAGCGCACGCCTGATGCTATGAATGAGGCCAGACGTATTTCCCGCGATCCTGACGAGTTATAAGCTCATGAGAAAACGTGGCCTGGATCTTTCCCTGCCGGCTCCTGGTCTATCTCATTGAAAACGACATTCTGACACTTACTCTTGTCGATACCGGAACACATTCAGACATTTTTAAACTTTAGCGATGAAGCGGGATATCCAACCGACAATATTCCGCCTTAGAGGAGAAACTTATGGGGACATTTTTCAGACGTGATGAAAAAACAGCCACAGTAGAAACCACAAAAGGAAAGGTGCAGGGATACATCCTGAACGATATCTGTGTTTTCAAGGGAATTCCCTATGCCAGAGCGCGGCGCTTTCACGCGCCGGAGCCTGTGGAGGGATGGACGGATGTATTCGACGCGTGCAGCTTTGGCTTTGTCTGCCCGCTCTTTTCCCTTCCCAGACCAAACGGAGAGCTTTACGTGCCGCACCGCTACTGGCCGATGGATGAGGACTGCCTGAATCTGAATCTGTGGACGCCGGGCTGCGATGATAAAAAACGCCCCGTCATGGTCTGGCTGCACGGCGGCGGTTATGAATCCGGCTCCGCCATCGAGCATATCGCCTATGAAGGGGAAAATATGAGCAGATACGGAGATGTGGTCACTGTTACGGTCAACCACAGGCTCAACATTCTCGGCTACCTGGATCTTTCCGACTTTGGAGACGAGTACGTCAATTCCGGCAATGCCGGGGGAGACGATATCATCGCCGCCCTGAAATGGGTGCGCGACAATGTGGAGCGCTTCGGCGGGGATCCGGAGAATGTGACCGTATTCGGCCAGTCCGGCGGCGGCGGAAAGGTTACGACGCTGCTGCAGTCGCCGGACGCGGACGGCCTGTATGCGAAGGCGATCTGCATGAGCGGGGTCTGGGAGCAGAAGCCTCCCGTCGGAGAGGAAGGCGGAAAAGCGCTGGTGCAAAGCCTGATGAAGGAGCTGTCCGTCAAACGGGCCGGGGAATTGGAAACGGTTCCCTATTCCCGCCTTGCCGCGGCCTATGAAAAGATCCGTCCCGCCTTTATCCGGGAAAACCGTTACGTGGGAAACCAGCCCTTTAAAAACGCTTTCTACGCGGGCGATCCTCTGATCTACGGCTTCCGCAGGGAAACGGAGCAGATCCCGGTTCTGGCCGGCTCCGTCTTTGGTGAATTTTCCTCCTTTGCTCCGGGAAATGCGGAGAGGAAAACGGCGGGAGATGAGGAACAGCTTCGGCTGGCGGAAGCGTTTTTCGGAAAGGAGCACGCGGCCGCTCTGGCCCCTCTGTTCCGCGAGGCATATCCGGAGCATCCGCTCTGCGACCTCGTCCGGCTGGATCACCTCTTCCGCCCGGCGACACAGAAATACATCCGTTTAAGAAGCGCCCGGAATGCCTGTACCTGGTCCTATCTGTTCGATCATGAGATGCCCATTGACGGAGGGACGACGCCGTGGCACTGCGCGGATATCCCTTATGTATTCCACAACACTCAGTTCGTGCCCTCCACGCAGGAAGAGGGTGTTGAAAAGCTGGAAAAGCTGATCTTTGATTCCGTCATGGCGTTTGCAAGAACAGGCGATCCCGGCCATCCGGGACTCCCTTCCTGGCCTGCCAGCACGCCGGAGCTGGAGCAGACCATGATCTTTGATGACAGGCCCTTCCTCCACACCAATCACGACAGAGAGCTGATGCCTCTCTTTGAAGCGTATATGAAGCCCATATTTGACGCAAACCGGGAACAGATCACAGAAAAAGCGCAGCATTGATCCTCAATGCCGCGCCCTGCAGGCTTTTCCAATAAGGGAAAGATCCGTGAAGCAGGGGGCTCCCCCCCAGAAGGCCGGAGGCATTTGTCAGCCTCCGGCTTTCGTTTCCAGATACTTTTCCCGCAGGCGCAGCCTTGCGCCCTCATCCAGTCCCATTTCCCGCGCAAAAAACGCGTCCAGGCTTCCGTAATCCTCCATGATCTCATCCTGCACGCTTCTCAGATAGGAATCCTGCACCTGCATCAGACGGCGCAGACATTCCAGGAGCCTTTCGTCGGGAACCCTTTCTCTGATCCGGGAAAGCTCCGCTTCCACCGCCCCCCCCGGGTAAGCTCATTCACCTTCCTGTAATCCTCATAGACCGTCTCATCCGGAACGCCCAGCGCCCACAGCAGGTAGGCCGTTCCCACGCCCGCCCTGTCCTTTCCGGCGCTGCAGTGCCACAGCACCGCGCCCTCCTCCTGTTTTAACAGAACGTCAAAAAAGCGGCGGTACTGCCTGCGGCAATATTCCTGCTTCACCATACTCCTGTACAGTCCCTGCATGTATTCCGCCGCTGCGTCCACTCCGCTGTCCAGCCTCTCTGTCAGAAGCTTCAGCATTCCCTTTTCCGATTCCCGATCCCTGGTTATCCCTACAGACAGCTCGTCCAGTATGGGAATCTCCAGATGATCCACTCCCTTCAGGGCGGGATCCGGACTCTCCTCCTTCTCCCTCTGCGTTCTGAAATCCACCACGGTTTTCAGGCCGTAGCCTTCCGTCAGCACCCTGACGTCGCCCTCCGTCATGCCGAAAAGCTGGCCGCTGCGGATCAGTCTGTGCGGGCGGATCCGGCGCCCGTCCGATGCTTCGATGCCTCCCAGATCTCTTGTATTATAGAGCCCTTCCAGGGGGATCCGATCTGCTGCTTTCATCCTTCTATCAAACCTCTCCTTTTCTGCTGTCTCTGACAGACGGCGTTTCAAGCGCTTGCCGCTGCCGGCAGGCTTCCCTGCCCCCTTATTTTATCTCAGACAGCCTCTTTAGGAAAGATATTTTCCGTTCCTATCCCTGAAATAATCCGTCAGCCTGGTAATAAATTCCGAATTGGTCGGCCTTCTGCCCTCCGCATGGCTGTAGCCGAACAGCATTTTCTGCGTTCTTTCATCCCCTCTCTGCCACGCCGCTTCAATGGCATGTCTGATCGCATGCTCTACTGTCTCCGCAGATGTCTGATGCGTTCTGGCAATATCCGGATAAAGCCGCTTTGTCACGCCATCCAGCTCCTCCATGCTCTGAATGCACAGATCAACGGCTGTTTTCAGATACCGGTATCCCTTCAAATGAGAGGGAATGCCGAGCATGGACAGCACTCTTTCCATATCCTTATACATCAGTCCTCCGTCTCCTCTTTCGTCCATATAGGGCGTTCCGGAGGACAATATGATCCGCAGATCCTCGTCCTCTTTTATCATCTGGGTAAGATGATAAATATGCGACTGACTACATTCCGTTACCGATACCCACATCAAACTCATATGACCTCTCCTCTCATAAAAGAGCATACAACACTTTTGTGTATACAATTTATCCTCATGAGATATTTTATCAGAAAATATTTATTTGTAAAGGTAATATATGGCACCGTTTTTTTAATAGTATATTCTTTTAAAAAAATTTTACAGACACGTTTCAGAAAACCGACAAAGGCAGCCGCCTTCTTTTCTGCATAAAAAAAGACCCTCTGATTCTTCCGGTCAGAAGGCCCTTTCATTTTTCCTTTTTCATTTTTCCTTTTTCACTTGAAACGCCATGTCCCGCCTACCAGCGCTGCCAGACCACAACGGCACAGGCGGCCGCCGCCACCGCAGCGCAGGTCAGCGCCCGGACGGCTCCCCCGATCCGGGCGAAACGCCCTGTTGGGAACAGCGCAGCGCTTTCCGCCATTCCAGCCCCCATATACAGAAGGCAGATCACGATATAACGGAAATCACTGCTGCAGGTATAGGGATACTTGACGGTAAAGAGGACAAAGCTGAAGAGAAAAGCCAGATACCCCGTTCCAAGAAAGCTGCTTTCCTGCAGCGCCCGGGAACGAAGCAGCGCTCCCGGCTGCTTTCCCTTCGCCTCTCCCACTGCCAGCAGAGTTTTTTTCCGCCAGACCGCGGCAAAAAGGAGGGCGCAGGCTATCGCTGCCAGAATGGAGAGCACAAACGCCGTCCGGCACAGAAGCATGGGAAACGCAGCCAGCCCCGCCGGATATTCCTCCGCAAACAGCGCCGTCTGAAACAGGATCACCCAGGTGTTGCAGCAGGATTCTGCGCTGATCCCATGGAAGGGGAACTGAAAATTCCAGTCCGCCGCCGCTGGAAGCCCAATGCGCTGCCACAGACCGTACGCCCCCGTATACATGACGGACTCCGGCGTGGCAGAGGAGATGCCGGGCTTTACGGAAAACAGGATCAGGTTTCTCGCGATCCAGGACAGACCCACGACGCCCGAGGTGATCCCGAACAACGCGTAATTGCGAAGCGTCTTCCAGGTCTCCCTTCCCACGCGGCCCTCCCCGCGAAGGACGCCTGCAAGATCCATCAGAAACACAAGCGCCACGGGAAGGGCGATCACCGCCGTATTGATCTTGCAGAGCAGCCCAAGCCCAATCGAAAGCGCCAGCGCAAGCAGAAGCGGAAGCGTTTTTTTCCGGATCCACAGCAGACAGAGCCAGATGCTGCAGGCGGTCAGCAGCGTGGAAAGCATATCGTTATTCACGCTCCCGGCCAGATACATGAGGGAGGGATGCAGCCCGCACAGGAACAGTCCGGCGTACAGCCCCTTGCCCCGCGCGCCAAGCAGCTTAAGAACCTGAAGGCATACCAGCAGAAACAGCCCGGAATACAGAAGGGGAAGCACCTGCAGGCTTTCAAAAGCCGGCCCCTCCGCCATGCCCGCCCCTGTCAGAAGGATCAGCCACAACCCGGAAATCACATAATGCAGCGGCGGATGGTAATAGGAAAAAAGCTCATACGGATTCATATCCGGCAGCTTCCGGAATTTGTAGATAAACTCAATATAGCCCAAATGTCCCGGATTCACCTGCTCATCCCCGATGCCGGTATAGACGCCAAGATCATGCTGGCGCTCATACAGGCCGGATAGGATCACATAGGCGCAGCGCAGCAGCATGGACAGACACACGATCAGGAAAACCATTTCCCTTTCCGGGATCTTTCCGGTCACAGCCCCAAAGACGGCGGCAGCCAGCAGCAGAAAGAACAGGACGGCAAAGCTTCCCCGCTTCACCTCCTCCGGGATGGCTGCCAGCGCAGGAATCCCCTGCATGCACAGGGCAAGCAGGCAGAAAAAAAGAACCGTTCCCGGCAGCAGAAGGCCTTCTGCCGCGTTTTCTGCCCCATCGTTTTTCTTCGTCTCCATCGTCCTCACGTACCTTCCGTTTCCGTCGTTTTCTCTGTTTTCAGTATTTTTGCTGATTTCGTCGTTTTCGCCGCTTTCGTCCTTCCCGTCACTCCACCGCTTCCGCCCGCCCAGGCTGAGCCGCAGCCTGGGCGGGCAGGGCTGCCGGCGCGCCTGCGGGAACCGCACCGCTCATTCCCTCCGTCAGATAATAGGCGTACAGGTTCCGGTAGGTCGTATCGTCATAATGAAGTCCGTCCACGATCCGAAGCCCTGCGGCCTGCATCCAGGAATAGCTGTCGATCCACAGGATACCGGGAGAAAGGTTCGCCCGAAGCTTCCGGTTGAACGCCTCGACCTGCTCCTTCGTCACATAGGGATTGGTCCATACAGGATTGACCGAAGCATAGTATACCGTAGCTCCCCGCATCGTCCATTCCGCCGCCTTCCGGTTGAAAAAAGAAATATAGCGGTCGATGTTTCTCACATCGTTCACCCCAAGGTTGATCAGCACCCTGGTTCCCGTACCGATCACCGCATCCGCCCGCTGTACCCCCTTTTCCTCAAACCAGTCCAGGCCCTTGCCGCTTTCCGCGATCCATACACAGGGATTTTCTCCCACCGCTTCCTCCATCTGAACGAAACGGGAATCGCCGATGAATACCACCCCCGCTCCGAAAACCGCAGGCGCGGCGGCTTCCGGGGCCGAAGCCGCTTCCGCAGGCGCCAGATACGTGCCGTTCACATAACCGCTCATGCCGCCAAAATCGATCACTCTCCAGCCGGACGGATCCTCTCCGATGACCAGGACCGTCTGTCCCGGCAAAAGCACGCCGATGCTCTGCCACTGTGCTCCGGGGCCCGTCCGCACGTTCACCGCAGCCACGGCCTGCATCGCGGTTCCCGTCTGAGCGGAAACGGCTGCTGCCGCCTGGTCAGAAGCTGTTGCTGCCGCCTGATCCGGAACTACTGCTGTCATCTGATCCGGGGCCGCCGCTGCCCCCTGATTCGGAATCTCCGCTGCTTCCTGATCCGGAACCGCCGCTGCCGTCTGCTCCCCTGTCCCCGGAGCCGCGCAGACCCTGCTCTGCGTTCCCTGGCCCCACACAAGCAGCAGCGCGGCGAGCAGTGAGAAAAGCGCCCTCGTTATCTTTCCTTTTTTCTTCATCCTCATTATCCTCTTTCTTCCTCCTGCGCGCATCACACGCCGCACATGCTCAGCCGCCCCGCCGCCTTTGGGGAGCCGCTCTGTCCACCCATTTCCACAGCCACTCCCAGAGCAGGGAAAACAGTCCCGCGCCGAGCACGGCGCTTCCCAGGGCGGCGGCAAATCCGCCCGGCGTTCCCAGGCTCAGCCGGTTCACCACCTGATAATACAGGAAGGCATGCAGCAGATACAGATACAGGGAATTTTTCCCAAAGAATCCCAGAAAGCGGCAGACGGCACGCCCAGGCGCCCCCGCCGTTTCCGGAAGCTTTTTTCTTTCATCTCCCCATCCCTTCAGACAGAAAAACATTCCGATCCAAAGGGCAAAAAGCGTATTGGAAAGAAGCTGCAGCCGTCCCCTGCCTCCCGTCTGCAGAAGCAGCGTCCGCTCCTTCATCGCCGCCGGGATCAGGAAAACGCACAAAATGCTCAGCAGGATGCCAAATGCTGCGGCAGGCAGCCGATTTTTCCTTCCCCATTCCAGCAGCCTTTTCTCATACAGCCCCAGCGCCGCTCCAAGAGGGAAGGCCAGATTGGAAACATACCAGAAATCCTGGCGCCCCATCCCGCTCAGCCAGGCGGAAAAGGCTGCGGTCATAAACGAAAGTGCCGCGATCCGGAACCGTTTTGCCTGAAAGCAGAGGAAAAAGGCCAGGTAAAATATCATGATATTAAAAATGAACCAGTATTCCTGCGCCAGCAGATAATTGACGATCCGCCCGGCAGAATATACGCCGCCCGCGCAGATCTCAATGATTCCCGCCAGGATGAGATAGGGCAGATAGGTGCTCCGCAGACGCCTGATCCAGAAAGCGCAGCCCGGCCTTTTCACCGAAGCGCTTTTCGCAAGCCCGTAGCCCGACATCAGGAAAAAAATATCCACGCCGTACCTTCCAAGCCCCATGAGCAGCTGGGAAAGCGCCGGAAGCCCGATGGCCCCCGCATACCATTCTCCATAATGGGAGGCCATCACCATCAGGATGGCGAGCCCCCGCAGCGCATGGGAGGCCTGACGGCTGAACAGTCCGCCCTCCTTGCCCCTTTTTCCCTTTTCAGATCTGGAACAGCCGTTTTGCCCCATAATACAGAAGCCTCCCGTAATTTTTCAGATTGACGCTGTCCCCGCAGGCGAATACGATCAGAAACGCATACAGGGCGTGCTGCAGAAGGGCCGCCCGCAGGAAAATAAGCCCGTACCTGCGCGCCGCTCCCCGCTCTTTCTGCTCCTGTATCCGCTCCGTATTCCGCTCCCTCTGCATCCCGTCAAACAGCGCGAGCAGCACAAAGCAGGAGGACAGCGCGACCCCGAAGGCGGCGTCCGCCGTATACCGCTGCAGGATTCCCGCCGCATTGGCGTCAAAGCCCACGATGATCACGGAAGCGGCAAGGGCGCACGCCAGAAGCCCCAAAAGCTCCTTTCCGGTCCTGTTGTTTTCCCCGGCTCCGGAGGTTTTGTCCGCCGCCCCCGCAATTTTTTTCCGGCAGGCGGGCAGAAGCGCCAGGCACCAGCAGACCGACTGGCTCGCCAGAATCCCGCCGAACAGAAATTCCGACACCATTTTTCCCATATAATTGTTTTCCAGGCCGTTGGCCGTCAGGAAGGGAAAGACTCCCTCATACCTGGCAGGCTGCAGGAAAAAGGCGTATATGCCGTACAGGATCCGGCTCAGGTTCGTTCCCCTGTGCGTCATGTCGTTGTTCGTCAGGCTGTAGGCCGCGCCGAAATCAAAGGGCGAGGAAAAACGCAGTCCGTTATAGAACAGGATTCCCGCCGCAACAGCCGCATAAGGCAGAAGCAGCGCCGCCGCCTCTTTTACCAGGCAGGCCGTCCCCCTTCATGCTCCTTTTTTCCAGGAAGCTTCCGGAGGATCGACGCGCTGACAGCGGCGCGGGAAGCAGCGCCGACAGCGATACAGGAAACGGAGCAAACAACGGTATAAACAGCGGCAGCGCCACCGCGGAAAACAGGAGCATCTGGGGCCTGCAGCCGGCCACCAGAGCCATGCACAGAGAGCCCGCGAAAAAGAAGGCCGTCCTTCTTTTCTTCCGGTTCAGCCCGCACAGCCACAGCCAGAGACCGGCCGCCGTGAACATGTTCGCCGTCATCAGCGGCACATGGTACAGATCGGGCCGCGCCACGAGATAGACAAAGCTTCCGAAGGTGAGCGTCACGCACGCCGCCGTCAGATAGAGCACATAAGAAATATCCGGAAACCATCTTTTTACGGCTTCCCGGTAAAGCCCGAATACGGAAACCGCAAAGCCGGCAAAGGCAAAATAAACCGCGAGGAAATTGGGGAACGCCCTGCCCGTCAGCGCCAGGCACGGCAGATAAAAAAGCAGCTCGGGCACGATCCCGAAATAAACGTAATAATTTCCCCCGTAGTAGGCATAATCCGCCAGATAGGGGATCTCCTGCGCCAGCAGGTAAGAGGTATCATACGGGTTTGAAAGCTCCAGAAGCTCCGGCTGCCGCCCCACCCACACATGCCCGTCCAGAATGGCGGAAGCGAGCTGCCTGTACTGCTGATGATGCTCCCAGGGCGATTCCACGCAGGCTCTGTTGGAAAGCGCCAGAACAAGACCAAGCAGCAGAAAAGCCCCGAGAAAGCCTGCCGTTGCCAGATTCTGCCTGCGGCTATCCGCCCGGAAGCGGACGCGGTAAACGCCGCTTTTTTCTCCCGAAAGCAGCCAGAAGGCTCCTATACCAAACAGCAAAAGCATCCTTGGAAGCACCAGCACGAAGGGCCGCCGCACATTCGCCCGAAGTCCGTCAAACGCAAAGCCCTCCGCCCGCACTGCGGACGCGCTCTCCGGCCCCTCCCAGACAGACTCGGGCAAAAGCAGCCCTCCGTCCTCCTGCGCCTCCATCACGATCTCCAGGCTGTGCACCTTTCCATAAGGGTACAGGTTCGTATAACAGGTGGAGGGATACCGTCCCGCCGCCTCCATCACCGGAAGAGGATAGGGATACCGGTTCCCTTCGTCGACCAGGCTGATGGATATGGACACCACCGCGTCCTTTGGCATTTCCAGATCAAAATGCAGGTTGTCGATCCGCATGTCCAGCCCGTCTATCACCGCCGTCAGCCGCTTCGCGGCTCCGTCTCCCTCCGGCGCATCCGCTTCCCACGTCACCTCCAGCCGGTCCGTCAGGTCTGTTTCCTGATAAAAAAGGCTTCTGACAGAGGAATAATTTCCAATCAAAATCTCAAAAAGAAAAACGGCTCCGGCAAGGACTGCCAGCCTCCGCGGCAGGCTTACGCTCTTTTTATCCTTCCTTTTACCGCTTTCCTCCATTCTCTGCCCCATTCCAGTCCCCTCATCCGATGTATGTAAACTTCCGGTACACGCTTTTTCGCTACTCAATCATAGCATCCGGCCGCGGCTTCTGTCAATGAAGGGCGCTTTCGCACACAGCCGTCCTTGACAAACGCGGCGGATTTTTATACCTTATTCCCATAAATCAAAATGAAAGATCAGTGATGAGGAAAAAGCTTATGGAACAGAAAGGAACCGTCAGAATTGAAACCGGGCGGCTGATCCTGAGGCGCTTCACGCCGCAGGACGCAGGCCCCATGTTCATAAACTGGGCCTCAGACCCGGAGGTGACCTGTTTTCTCACCTGGCCCCCGCACCGGGACGTACAGGTTACGGAGCAGATCATCGCGGAGTGGTGCAAAGGCTATCAGACCCCTGATCTCTATCTTTGGGCCATTGAGCTGAAGGAGGCCGGGGAAGTCATCGGAAACATCAGCGCCGTCCGCATGGACGAACGGACCGGATCCGCAACCATCGGCTACTGCCTTGGAAAAGCCTGGTGGGGACAGGGCATCATGAGCGAGGCGCTGCGGGAGGTGATCCGATTCTTCTTTGAGGAAGTGGGCGCAAGCTGCGTCAACGCCTGCCACGATCCCCGCAATCCTGCCTCCGGAAAGGTCATGCGCCGCTGCGGCATGAGCTACGAGGGCACCCGGCGCGCCGGCGGGATCAACAACCTTGGGATCTGCGACGAAAGCTGGTATTCCATTCTGCGCCGGGAATACTGCGGCCAGGAAAAGCCCCCTCTTTTCATCCGTCCGGAAACGGAGGCGGATCACCGCGCCGTTGAGGCGCTGACGCGGGAGGCCTTCTGGAACCTATATGCGCCCGGCTGCTATGAGCATTATCTGGCCCACCTGATCCGCGGCCATAAGGATTTTATCCCCGAGCTGGATCTTGTGGCGGAGGCGGAGGACGGCAGGCTTCTTGGAAACGTCATGTACACCAGAGCTACGCTCACCGACGAAGCGGGAAATATGCGGGAGGTTCTCACCTTCGGCCCCATCAGCGTCCGCCCGGACTGCCAGCGCAGGGGAATCGGAAGGGCTCTGCTGGAGCACAGCTTCCGGGAAGCCCGCCGGATGGGCTTTGGCGCCATCGTCATCTTCGGAAGCCCCGACAATTATGTTTCCAGAGGCTTCAAAAGCTGCGCAAGATATCAGGTCTGCGCAGAGGACGGAAGCTTTCCCGCCGCCATGCTGGTCAAGGAGCTGACGCCCGGCTTTTTTGACGGAAGAAAATGGATCTATCAGGAAAGCCCTGCCTTTCAATTCGATCCCGCCTGCGCGGAACAGTTTGACAGCCGGTTTCCGCCCATGAAAAAGGAAGAACGCGCAAGCCAGGAAAGCTTTTACATCTACAGCCATTCCGTCATCCGCATGCAGGCGGAGTGAGGGAAAGCGGACGAATGCTTTTGACGGGTATCGCGCCGGATTCTTTTGACGGGTATCGCCGGATTCTTTCTATTTGAATTCACCGGACAGATATGTTAAGATGGAAATAATGATTATCCAACAGCGGCGCCGTTGCCTGAAAGCTGCGCCGCATCAATCTGTGCGGCACGCCATATACACGCGCCCGGAAAGGAATCCGAATTCTTATGAGAAAAGCTCTGATTATAGGCGGCGGACCGGCCGGCCTGACGGCGGCATACGAGCTGCTGAAGGCCTCGGAGACAGCCGCCTCCGCCGAAAGGTTTGAGGTCATCGTTTTTGAAGAAAGCGGCCAGCTTGGGGGAATATCCAAAACAGTGGAGCACAACGGCAACCGGATGGATATGGGCGGACACCGTTTTTTCTCCAAGGATCCCAAGGTAAACGAATGGTGGAACCATATGCTTCCGCCCCAGGGCGCTCCCGCCTATGACGATATCGTTCTGAAGCGCACTCCTCCCCTTGCGGCAGGCGGCCCCGATCCGGAGAAAACAGACCGGGTCATGCTCACCAGGAACCGGGTGTCCCGCATTTACTTTGACAGAAAATTCTTCGACTATCCCATCACTTTGAAATGGGAAACCTTTAAAAACATGGGGCTGGCAACGACCATTCAGGCCGGATTCAGCTATATTGCCAGCGTCCTGCACAAGCGGAAGGAAAACTCCCTGGAGGATTTCTATATCAACCGCTTCGGAAAGAAGCTCTATTCCATGTTTTTTGAAAAATATACGGAAAATCTCTGGGGAAGAAGCCCCGCGGAGATCGATCCCAACTGGGGCGCCCAGCGCGTGAAGGGTCTTTCCATCATGGCCATCATTTCAGACATATTCCGAAAGCTCCTTCCCGGCAAAAAGACCGGCCACGTGGAAACCTCCCTCATCGAGGAATTCAGCTATCCCAAGCTCGGTCCCGGCCAGCTCTGGGACGTGACCGGAGCCGAGATCGAGAAGATGGGCGGACGGATCCTTCGCGGCTGCCGGGTGGTGCGCTTTTCCAGAGACGAAAACGGCCGCATCCTCAGCCTCACCTATGAAAAGGACGGAAAGGAATATCAGGAGGAGGGCGACATTTTCATCTCCTCCATGCCCATTAAGGATCTGGTGGGCGGTATGAACGACGTTCCCGCGCGCGAGGCCGCCATCGCGGCAGGTCTTCCCTATCGTGACTACATGACCCTCGGCGTTCTGGTTCCCAAACTGAACCTGGTCAACAAAACAAAGATCAAAACCATCGGCAACATCGTTCCCGACGACTGGATCTACGTCCATGACCGCACCGTACAGATGGGACGCTTCCAGATCTACAACAACTGGTCCCCCTATATGGTGAAGGATCTGGAAAATACCGTCTGGGTGGGCCTGGAATATTTCTGCGACGAGGGCGATTCCCTCTGGCGCATGTCCGAGGAGGAATTCTCCGTATTCGCCGTATCCGAAATGGTAAAAATGGGCCTGATCGACAGCCCGGACATGGTTCTCGACACCCACATGGAAAAGGTGAAAAAAGCCTATCCTGCCTACTTCGACACCTATAAGGATATGGACGTGCTGCGCGACTGGCTCAATACCATCGACAACCTTTACTGCGTGGGAAGAAACGGTCAGCACCGCTACAACAACATCGACCATTCCATGGTAACGTCCTTTGAAACGGTGAAAAATATCCTGAGCGGCGTCCGTTCCCGGGACAATATCTGGAACGTGAACACGGAAAAGGAATACCTGGAGGGGAATGGGAAGGGCTGACGGGAATGAGCTGGTGGTCTGAGCAGGTGAGAAGCCTTAAAATATGAGCAGGCCGCCGCTGGCATTAAGAAATGGAGATCACAATGAATCAGGATACCCTTACTTCCATTATAGAGGATCAAACCAGACGGGCCCTGTGGGAGGTACGAAACGTCATCGACTGCATTCCCGACACGCTGTGGGACAAACATTACTGTGACATGCCCTGCTGGAAGCACGTTTACCACATGCTCCACTCTCTTGATCTGTGGTACATCAATCCACGGGACAGGCATTTCCAGGAGCCGGATATCCACGAAAAGGATCTGAATAATCTGGATATCCCCTCCTCCAGACGCCTCTCCCGTAAAGAGATCACTTCCTATTTTTCCGACATTGAGAAAAAAATACTTTCCTATCTGTCCGATCTGACGGATGAGCGCCTGAAGGAGTATCCCACAGACTGCGAGTACAGCAGATTCACCCTGATCCTTGCCCAGTTCCGCCACCTGCACTCCCACATGGGAATGCTGATGGGCTTCATCATTGATGATACGGGACTGTGGCCAAGGGTTCTCGGTTTGGAAAATCCCTTTCCTGAAGGAGACTACAGCAGGTATTTATAAAGCCGCCAGCGCTCTATTCTCTTTCATTCAGAACCTCCTCTATGGACGCATAGCCCTTTCTGGCAAACAGAGCCTCAAAGTCATCCTCACATCCCAGCGCAAAAGCGATCTTTACGAGTGAGGTCAGAGAAATCTCCCCGGTACGCTCAAAGCGCTTGATCGATCCAAGACTTACGTCTGAATATTTCGCGAGCTGTACCTGGGTGATTTTCTTTTCCTTCCTTTTCCGGCTCATCCGTCTTGCTATATCTCTGTTCACTTCATCCGGTGATTTCAGAAAATCAAAGTTATTCATAGCTAATATCTTAACCTTTTTTGCCAAATTTATCAAGTTTCGGCTCATATATTATCCGAAATTCTTTTTTTGATATTATCCAAATTTCCAGACAGGCCGTTACACGAATTTTTTCCCATCCATCTTTTCCCTCAAAATGCCGCCTTACAGCGCATAAAAAAAATGGACGCCGCACCTTGATATCACGTACAGCATCCATTCCTTTTTTCAGATTTTCAGATATCCTTTCGAGACTTCCGGCGTCCCTCCCGGGACCTGGCACCTCATTTTTTCCTGTTCTTTTTCAGAATATCGTTCACAATATCCATCCGCAGTCCCGCGTCGATGAAATCACAGTGCTTGCAAAAGGGATAATTCTGTCTGCCGTCCTTCACGGCCTGACGAAGCTTCTGATAAGCCGGACTGTTCCAGGCGTCCTTCAGGGGCATTTTGGTCAGGTCGCCCATATCTGTCACCTCAAAGTTGTCGCAGCAGCAAATTCCCAGCTTGCCGTTCGGTGTGATCCACATATCCGTATAGGGCATCAGGCAGGTTTCCTTAATGACCTTCTCCGTAGCCGCCTTGTTCGGAGAGCTCCCGGCACGATTGGTCAGAACCTCCTTCAGATAGCGCATCTGGATCAGGATATCCACATCCTTAAACTCGTCCGGATGGGCGTTGACGTAATCGTAAATCACCTTGATATTGTCGTGGAGCTTCATGTCCAGACAGTAGTTGTTGATGATCAGCTGATTCACATAGGGCACGATGGACTTCACCTTGTCCACGTCCAGCAAAAGCCCGTTGGTGGACATGAAGATGAAGCAGTCCGGCAGTTCCTTTCTCGCGTACTTGTGAAATTCCACGATGCGGGTGTCCAGCCAGGGCTCGTTGTTCCCGTACAGGGTCAGGTGACCCTTATATCCCCAGTCGCGCAGCTGGTCGATGATGCTGTAATACATCTCGTCGCTCATTTTGGCGAAGGGGCGCTTCTCCGCATGTTTGTTGGCCGTGCAGAATTCGCAGGTGGAATTGCACCGGTTGATGGTTTCCAGGTTCACCACGTGAGGATGCGGCGTCTCCGGGCTCTCCATAAAATATTTGATATATTCCTGCTGGATCTTTCCTCTGGTCAAAAACTGAAATTTCAGGTATGTCTCGCTGGCCAGCTTCGGGAAATACTTTCTGGCATTCCATCCGAACTTTCCTGCGAAATTGGTGATTCTGATCGGCATGATAAATCCCCCTGTTCTTTCGTCTGCCGCAGGGGCAAAACCGGCCGCGGCGCTGTCTAAGGGCTATGATACCATTTCCCTTCCCTCTTGTCAAACCTTCGCCACATTTTCCACGGCGATTCATCTTCTGTTTCCATATTCAACCGGCGGTTTCATACAGGTAGATGGTGTAGGGCGAGCTTTCGTCCGAATAGACGCCCCGGAGCAAAAAGCCCAGATCCTCCATGTTGTCCGCGTCCAGCTCGTAACGGGAAAACAGATACCTTCCCCCCATCTTCCGGAACTGATCCCCGTCGATGTAGAGATGATCGTCCGACAGGGGCTGGTTGCGGTACGGATTATAGATGCTCTCCCCGCTGCCCGCATACAGATAGGCCCGGGCGCCCCACTGTCCGTAATAGGTCCGCCATTCCTCCACCCTGTCGTAGGCCGGACGGATGAGCTGCGTGAACTCCTCCTTGTAGCTCTGGGGATAAAAGCCCAGGTAGCCGTCCAGGGTGGCGATCCCGCTGTATTCCAGCACCGCGGGATTCAGGCCGTAGCCCGCGCAGTAATCCCCGCCATAATCGATGTCGTCCTTGATTTGCTCCATCAGATCGGCGCTGAAATATTCCCGGAAGTTCAAAAGATTGACCTCCGTATGCTTCACGGCCCGATACGCCTGATGGTAGCAGGTCCAGTAAAACTCGTTGTACACCGCCGGGGTCAGCAGGATCACCGCCGCCGCGATGCAGGCCGCCAGGTTCGCCAGACGCTTCCAGAGCGTCTTTTTTGCGTCATAGAGATATTTTAACACCAGAAAGAGGGCCGCATACCATAAAAACGGATTGAAAAACGTGGTCCGGTTGAACTGAAAGCCCTTCAGCGGAGGGATAAGCGTTTCGAACAGCCTCCGGAAACCGCCCCAATAGTACAGCCCGTTCACGACGCAGTTGAAGAGGATGAACAAGAGGATCCATAAAATCCCTTCCGAAAGGAATTTTCTGGCTTGCCCGCTCCGGATCAGGACCGCCGCGCGCCAGAGCAGAAACGCCAGGCAGACCGGCAGCACGAAGGCCGCGTGATCCGAAGAAGCGTGAAACACCGGCGTCACGAAGGCCTCCCAAATCTGCCCCAGGATCCCTCCCGCATCCAGGTCCGTATCCACCATGCTGACGCGGATGGTCTCCACATCCGAAAACAGCATCTGCGAAAAGAGCCGGTATTCGAAGCACACATACCCGGCGGCCAGCAGGAACAGCGCTGCGATCAGGCGGCCGCACGGCTTTTTATCCCGGACGGACAAAAACACCGCGGCGCAGGCCAGATACGCCAGCAAAAAGAAGCCGAAATAGGAGAAATAGGACAGCAGCGGATAGAAAAACAGGGCCGCGTACCAGATCCTTCCCTTTCTGAAATAAATCCGGCGGCAGAGGAAGACGAACAGCGGGATGGAGGCGAAAGCCAGCCCGTAGGCCGGGAACAGGGGAAGCATCCCGTAGCATAAGCCCGCCGTCCAGGCGATCTGCCGGTATCGGGCGAACGTTTCCGGCCAGATGTCCTTCGCCAGCAGGGCGAAGGAGCCCATTCCGAGAAAAATCTTCAGGAAATATCCGATCATGTAGGCGGGAAACACCGGCAGGATGGCGAACAGGATGTTGTACAGGTTCCATTCGCTGCTCAGGCAGTCCCGGCTGATGCCGCCCAGCATGGGCATGGTGGCCCCCTGTGCAAACCAGCCGTCCTGCCAGTTCATCACCTGGAAATGGGCGATGAACAAATCCAGGTTGTCCTGGACGGTGAGATAGCTCTCCTCCCCGAAGAAGAGGAAAACCAGGGCCTGCGCGCCGATGCAGCCGCCGATGAGAAACAGATGCCAGTACCGGTCCAGCCAGGACAAAACCCTCTTCATTCGGCCTTCTCCTTCAGCTCAATCTCCAGCACCGTATCCACGCTGTCGGGAAGGGGCCAGGTGTAGACCGGGTTCTCTCCCCAGCTGACGAAGGGGATGTGAGGGAACAGGACCGTGTTCCACGCCTCGCCCCGGTTCACCTGGCTGCCGTCGGAAAGCATGGTCACCCGCCGGATCCGGTCCGGGGAAATCCCGTAGAGGGGCAGGGCTCCCAGGGGTTCCTCGTAGACGTGGGCGTAGACGCGGTTGCCCTTCTGAGTATAGCGCCCCCACTCCGGCTTGGGAAATTCGCTGATCCCGCAGCCGTAAATGCTGTCGCCGTTTTTCTTCATCCACGCGCCGATTTCCAAAAGCCGCTTCACGCTCTCCTCCGGGAAGTTGCCCTTCGCGTCCGGGCCCACGTTGAGGATCATATTGCCGCCCTTGCTGACGCACTCCACCAACTTGCGGACGAGCATGGAGGAGGACTTCCAGGTATGGTCGAAGCTGCAGTATCCCCAGTGGTTGTTCATGGTGGCGCACAGCTCCCAGGGAATCGCCCTGCCCGCGTCGTCCTGCACCCCTTCCGGAGGGATGATCTGTTCCGGGCTGGCGAAATCCCCGCTGCAGACATAGGGCTCGTCCCAGGCGATGCTGCCGTTGTATTCGCTGGAGCCCTCCAGCCGGTTGTCCAGAACGATATCCGGCTGATACGCCCGGACCAGATCGATCAGCTCCTCCCCCTTCCAGGTTTCCCCGGTCATATCGTCGTAGGAAAAGTCAAACCACATGAGGTCCAGCTTCCCGTAGCCGCTCACCAGCTCCTTCACCTGACCGTGCATGTACTCCAGATACCGGTCGAAATCCACTTTCTCGTCCGCGTAAGCCGGATTGCCCCGCATGGGGTGATGGCGGTCCGAGAATTTAGGGAAATCCGGATGGTGCCAGTCGATCACGGAAAAATAGAGCCCGACCTTCAGCCCTTCCGCCCGGAAGGCGTCCAGAAACTCCCTCACCAGATCCCTTCCCGCCTTCGTATTCGTGGCCTTGTAGTCCGTCAGTGCCGAATCGAACAGGCAGAAACCGTCGTGGTGCTTGGCCGTCAGCACAGCGTAGCGCATCCCCGCTTCCTTCGCCAGCCTCGCCCAGACCTTCGGGTCGAAGTCCACGGGATCGAACTGATCGAAATAGGGGCGGTACTCTTCCGCCGACATCCGGCGCTCCGACATCATCCACTCCCCGGCCGCCGGAATGGAATACAGCCCCCAGTGAATGAACAGGCCGAACCTGTCGTTACGAAACCACTCCGTCCTTCTGAAAATATCCTCTTTTTTCTGTCTTTTCATGCAAAACCTCCTTACTGTCTGGCCGCCTTCCGGTATTCCCGGGGCGTGGTGCCGTACTGCCTGCGAAACTGCCGGTTAAAATAGGAAATATTCCGAAACCCGTTCTCCAGCGCCGCCTCCGTCACCGGCCGGTCCGTCTGCACCAGGGTGCGGGCCGCTCTGGACAGGCGGTACTGATTCACGTATTCCATGCAGGTCATTCCGGCGTAGCGCTTGAAAAAGCTCATGAAATACGTCTCGCTGAAATGGCAGAAATCCGCCAGCTGCCCCACGGTAAACGGCTCCGCATAATGGCTCCGGATGTAGGTCAGCACCTGCTTCATCTTTTCCGCCGCTCCCGAATCCTCGCTTTCGCCCCCGTTTCGCACCACGTAACCGTGCTGATACAGCAGGCGGAAAAAGCGGAACAAAAGCTCCTTTCGGTGCAGCTCCTCCCCCGTCTCTTCCTCCCGCCGCTTCTCCGCGTCTTTGGGCTGTACCCGGTCCAGAAGCTCCCGCAGGCACTCGATCAGCTCCTCATGCCCGGGCTGGCCGCAGCGCACCACCGGGACGAAACGGTATTTCCCGTTCTGCAGGGGGCTGATATAGCGGATGGTACAGGCGTCCGGCGTCTGATAGCCCAGCATGTCCAGATGGAATACCAGGCTGTCCGAAATCATCCCCTTCCCGGCCACCGCGTGGGCCGCATGGAGGACGCGGGGCGCGATCAGGATCAGATCGCCCTTCTTCACCCGGTAAGATTGAAAATCGATGACGTAATCGATCTCCCCGTCCTCGATCCAGCCGATCTCCGCTTCCTCGTGCCAGTGGAGGGACAAATCCTGATAGGTATTGGGCACGATGCACCGATAGCGGCGAATGGGCATCAGCACATCCCCGTGGTCCGCCCTCTCCTTAAAGCGGGAAATTTCCTCTTCCTTCATGCCTCTCATCCTTCCTGTTCGCACGGCAGTTTCGTATCCGTTTCCCCCATTATATCCGGTTGTTTTCCCCCCGTCAACGAATGCGCAAAAATGGGATCGTGTTAGTTTTGCATAGGATTCTGCAAGACATTTTCCCTTCCGTGTCGTATGGTGGAATCAGAAAAAAACGCGATGCGACGAGGAGGAAACGATCATGCCAAAGTGGTTGAAAGACGCTGTTTTTTACGAAATTTATCCCCAGTCCTTTTACGATACCAACGGGGACGGGATCGGGGACTTTAACGGGATCATCGAAAAGCTGGACTATATCCGAGGCCTGGGCTGCAACGCCCTGTGGATCAATCCCTGCTTCGATTCCCCGTTCAAGGATGCAGGTTATGACGTGAGGGACTATAAAAAGGTGGCGCCCCGCTACGGCACCAACGAGGATCTGGTCCGCCTGTTCGACGAGGCGCATAAACGGCAGATGCATGTCCTGCTGGATCTGGTGCCCGGCCACACATCCGAAGAGCACGAGTGGTTCCGCATGAGCCAGAAGGCGGAGAAAAACGAATACTCCAACCGCTATCCCTGGACGAACTTCTGCTTCGAGCCTGCCAAAGGCTTTCCCTATGTGGGCGGCGAGAGCGAGAGAAGCGGCGTCTATGTGCTCAACTTCTTCAAGTGCCAGCCCGCGCTGAACTACGGCTTTTACCGGATCGACCAGCCCTGGCAGCTGCCCGTGGATCATCCGGACTGCATCGCCACCCGGGAGGCCATGAAGGACGTGATGCGCTTCTGGCTGGATCTGGGCTGCGACGGATACCGGGTGGACATGGCCGCTTCCCTGGTGAAGAACGACGACGAAAAGAAATCCGGCACCTGCGCCATCTGGAGAAACGTCCGGGAAATGCTGGACCGCGAATATCCGGAGGCCGCCATCGTGGCGGAATGGAGCGAGCCGCAGCAGTCCTTAAAGGCCGGGTTCCACATGGACTTTTTCTTGAACGGAGGGGGCAACGGCTACTCCACGCTGATGCGGGATTACGAAAACCATCCGGACGGCGCGGATCACAGCTATTTCAAGAAGGATGCGGGCGGGGATATCAACGCCTTTTTGAAAGACTATCTGCCCCGCTATCTGGATACGAAGGAAGACGGCTATTTCTGCCTGCTGACCTGCAACCACGACACCAGACGCCCCCGTCTCGGCCTGGATATTCCGGAACTCAAGCTGGCTTACGCCTTTTTGTTCACCATGCCCGGCGCGCCCTTCCTGTACTACGGGGACGAGATCGGCATGCGCTATCTGGATCTCCCCACCAAAGAGGGCGGCTATTTCCGCACCGGTTCCCGCACGCCCATGCAGTGGAATGAGGGCAAAAACCTGGGCTTCTCCGAAGGCAGCGCAGACGACCTGTACCTGCCCGTGGATCCCGCCCCGGACGCGCCCACCGTATCCGCGCAGGAAAACGATCCCGACTCCCTGCTCTCTACGGTGAAAGCGCTGCTGGCCCTGCGCCACCGGGAAGAGGATCTCCAGGCCGACGCCGACTTCGCGCAGATCCAGACGAAGGCCGGACAGCCCTTCGTTTACCACAGGGGCAGCCTGGTGCTGGCCATCAACCCCTCCGGCAGCGAACAGACCTGTTCCCTGCCTGCGCCGGGCGAAGTGATCTTCTCCATCGGTTCCGCGAAGGCCGACAAAAACAGCCTGACCCTGGGCGCCCAGTCCTTCGCCGTGATCCGATAAAAAACCCCGGGCGGAATCCGTTTCTTCGCGGATTTCACCCGGGGTTCTTTCGTTTCATCCTTTTCTCTTCAGAAAATATTCCTGCGCGGAGGCCACGGCGTTGGCCCCGTCGGCCACGGCCGTAATCACCTGCCTGAGCTTCTTGGTGCGCACGTCGCCGGCGGCAAAGATCCCCGGCACGCTGGTGGCGCAGTCCTCCCCCGCCTCCAGCCAGCCGTTTTCGTCGGCCTTCACAACGCCCGCGAAGGCGGCGGAATTGGGCGAGATCCCCACGGCGACGAACACGCCGTCCACCGCCAGCTCCCGGTCCTTCCCCTCCTTTTTGTCGTGCAGGGAAAGCCCCGTCACCGCGTCTTCGCCCAGAATATCGTTTACCGTGCAGTTCCAGACCATTTCCACATTGGGGAGGGCGAAAAGCTGATCCTGCAGGCTTTTGGCCGCCCGCAGCTCATCCCTCCGGTGCACCACATACACCTTTTTGCACCCTCTGGCCAGAAAGATCGCATCCTCTACGGCCACGTCCCCGCCGCCGATCACCGCCACGGTCCTGTCCCGGAAAAAAGCTCCGTCGCAGGTGGCGCAATAGGAAACCCCCATCCCGGAGAGCCGCTCCTCTCCCGGCACGCCCAGCTTCCTGTGGGCCGCACCGGTGGCGATGATCACCGCCCCCGCCTCGAAATCCCCTTCCGAAGTCTTCACGATTTTCCGGTCCGCGCCGTTCTCGACGCCGGTCACCTCCGCTTCCCGAAACTGCGTTCCCAGCTTTTCCGCATGTTCCCGGAATTGCATCCCCATGTCGAAGCCGCTGATCCCCGGCAGCCCCAGATAGTTATCCACCTCCCAGGTATTCAGGATCTGTCCGCCGCTCATGGGCGCCTGCTCCAGCACCAGCGTGGACAGCCCCGCCCTCTTTCCGTATACCGCGGCCCCCAGGCCCGCCGGCCCGGAACCGATCACGATCAGATCGTACATCTCAGGTTCCCTCCTTGATTCCTTCCTCTCGCTATCCGCTATGATTCCACATTCTGCTATTCAGTATACGGGAAAGGGGGCCGTTCGTCAACGCCGTCAGCGCTTTCTCCGGCCCGGCCGCTGCCGCCGCTGCGGGTTTCCCGCGCATTCCCCGGGGCGCTGTGTACATTTTTCCGGATCGATGCTATAATGGGCCGGACGAAGGAGGTTATCCCATATGGAACATAAAACTGCTCTCATCACCGGCGCTTCCCGGGGAATCGGCCGCGCCATCGCCTGCGCTTTCGCCTCCGCAGGCTACGATCTCTTCCTCACCTGCCTGCGCTCGGAGGAATCCCTGAAACAGCTCTGCCGGGACCTTTCCGAACGCTTCGGCGTCCGCGCCGTCCCGTTCTGCGGCGACATGGGCGATTTCGCCGCCGTGCAGTCCCTTTTCTCAGGCATCCGCCGGCTGGACGTCCTGGTCAACAACGCGGGGATCTCCCACATCGGCCTGCTCTCCGACATGAGCCCGGAGGAATGGCGCCGGATCATGGCCACCAACCTGGACAGCTGTTTTTATACGTGCAAGCTGGCCGTCCCCCTCATGGTGCACGAAAAGCGGGGAAAGATCCTCAACATTTCCTCGGTCTGGGGAAGTGCTGGCGCTTCCATGGAAGCCGCCTATTCCGCCTCCAAAGGCGCGGTCAACAGCCTGACGAAGGCGCTGGCAAAGGAGCTGGCCCCCAGCAACATCCAGGTCAACGCCATCGCCTGCGGGGTCATCGACACGGATATGAACCGCTGCTTCTCCGAAGAGGAAATGCGGGCGCTGATCGAAGAAATTCCGGCGGACCGCCTGGGCAGCGCCGAAGAGGTGGCCGCGCTGGCGCTCCAGCTGGCCGGTTCCCCATCCTATCTGACCGGCCAGATCATCGCGCTGGACGGCGGCTTCCTGTAGGATCCTGCAGGATCGTCCCATGACGCCGATCGTTTCCGCCCGGAACCTCCGAAACGTCGAGCGTCAAAACGCAAAACGGGGCGCGCAGCTTCGGGCCCCGGCCAAAAAAGCCGGAAACCGTCAAAGCCGCGCGCCCCGTTCTCAAATACGCTCCTATCTGCGCCCCAGCCCCTTCGGAAAGGGCTTCTGATCCCGCTTCTGCTGCATGGCCTGCCGCTTGATCAGGATCTTCCTCAAAAAGTAAACGATGTACCCGGTCTCCAGATAGTTCATCTCCAGGGACCAGGTGACCTGCTCCAGAAAGAGGAGTTCCGACAGGAAGTAGAGCGCCACCACTGCCGCCGGAATATAGACGCCGTATTTCGGAATGTAGTTGGAATGCCATCCCACCACGGCGGCGAAGATCTGATTGATCAAAAGCATCAGCAGCAGGCTTCCTCCCGCCTGTATGTTCTCCGGCGTATACTGAAGGATGAACGGCGCCAGATAAAAGAGCACCGCCGCTCCTCCCGCGAAAGATCCCAGCCGGATCCAGTCGTTCTTCTCCAGTTTCAGTTTCGTTTCCATGTTCCTCACCCCCCGCCCTGTGGGCGGCCCTTTCTTCTCCTGTTCTTCTGTTTCACGGTTCGGGAATCTTCTTTTCGAAATGCTGATAGTCCCTGACTGCCTTCCAGGCCCCTCCCCATTCGAAGCCGTACCTGCAAAACAGCCGGCAGCACAGATCTTCCTCCGTGATCTTATGGGGAAATTCCGCGGATCTGTCCGCATAAGCCCACGCTTCCGGAGGCTCCGTCACCACCCTATCCCCCGCGGTTTTCACATAAGGATTATACAACGGATTGACGTCTACCGCCAGCCCCAGACTGTGTTTTGACAGTTTTTTTGAGCCGGAAATCGTCCGGAAATGAAAACAGGACGTATTGTTATCCCGCATGGACGCCGCGTCGCTCCCGCCGTAGTCGTCGATCAGGCGGATCCTCTCGATGGGATACCGGGCCTGAAACAGTTTTTGGAAAATCTCCAGCAGATCGTCCGCGATCCGCCCGGCGGCCACCATCTCCCCCGTCCTCGGCATACCGTCGAATCCGAAGTGGGATATCTTCAGGTAACGGAGCTCTTCCCGGGACACCGGACAGCCCTCCCGAAAGGATTTTCCCCTCATCCGTCGAAATACCTCATCCGGAATTTTTTCCGCGTAAAATTCCGGAAGGAAATCGTCTTCCATCCCTTTTTCGATCAAACCAGTCTCCCCGGCCTGTGTTCCGGCGCCGTTTTTCTTAAAAATATGTGGCGGCGAACAGAATCATGCCTGTTGCGGCCAAAATGACCAGCTGGATTTTATAGCTCCACCGGATCCAGGTCCCGTACCCCACTCCCGCCAGCCCCAGGCTGATCAAAAGCACCGGATTGGTGAAGAAGAAAACGTTGGAAAACCCGTCCCCGAAGGCGAAGGCCAGCACCCCCAGCTGCCTGGAAATGCCGCAGAAATCCGCCACCGGGCAGATCAGGGGCATCATCAGGAAGGCCTTGGCGGAGCCCGAGGAAATGAAAAAATTCATGATCATGACGAATGCGTACAGGAGCAGGGCCGCAGCGCCGGCCGGCATCCGTTCGATGAAGGAGGATACCGCGTACAGGATCGTATCCAGGATCCTGGCTTCGGTCAGCGTATAGCGGACGCTTCCCGCCATCAGGATCAGCAGGACGGCGGGAAGAAGGCTCACGGCCCCATCCTTAAAATACCGGCCGATCTGCCCCCATTCCATCCGGCAGGCCCGCACGGCGGACAGCCCCGCGGTCAGAAAGAGGACCGCGATCATGGGCATCAGGACGCCCTGCAGGACGGGCAGGAATCCGGAAGCGAAAATCAGCAGGATCCCGGCTCCCAGAATGCCGATGAAGCGCTTCAGCCCCCGGCTCTTATCCGGCTGGGGCACGAAATCAGAAAGCCCCTGCTGCCCGCCGGCCTTCTTTCCGTACAGAAGGGATTTCTCCGGATGGGCCTCGATCTTTCTGGCGTAGCGCACCAGGAAAACGGAAAGGCAAATGTAGATGATCACAAAGGTGAGGATCCTCAGCAGGGCGCCGGAAAACATGGGCAGGCCGGCCAGCTGCTGGGCGATCCCCACCGTAAAGGGGTTGCAGATTCCCGCGGAAAATCCGCAGCCGACGGCCAGGATGCTCATCCCCAGCCCCGTCAGCGCGTCCCACCCCATGGATACCGCCAGGGCCACCGCGATGGGCACCAGGGGCACGCATTCCTCAAAGGAGCCCACAAACGAACCCATGCTCATGAAAAACAGGACGACGGCCAAAAGCATCCGGTACTTCTTATTCCCGTATTTGTGCCGGATGGCCTGGAGCATATAGTACATCAGCCCGCTTTTGTCCATGCAGTGAAAAATGCCTCCCACAACCAGCAAAAAGGCGAGGATGGCGATCACGGTCCCGCCGCCCTCCGCTCCCAGCATCAGCAGCGGGGAAAGCAGCCATTTCCAGAAGGGGATCCCGCCCTCAACAGGGGCGTAAGTTCCGGGCAGCACCTGCTTTTGCCCGTCGGCTTCCACCCTCTGAAACTCCCCGCCCGGGATGAAAAACGTGGCCGCCCAGGTGAGCACCATCAGCGCGAACAGCATCGCCAGCGCGGTCACAAAGGACTGGACGCTGATGCTGACGCCGTTGACCCCGCCGCCGTCCTCCTGACGATTCCTCTTTTTTTCCATCATTACCTCCAGTCCGAAGCATTACAAATTCTGATTGAAAAATAAGCCATCGGGCTTATTTTTCAATCTTACCTCCCCGGATTTCTACCCGCAGCCGTCTCAGGACTGCAGGGACTTGAGCTCGTAAAAATAGCCCTTCTTCTCCATCAGCTCCTCGTAGGATCCGATTTCCACGATATGGCCTTCCTTCATCACCGCGATGCGGTCCGCGCTCTGGATGGTGGACAGCCGGTGGGCCACCAGGAACGTGGTGCAGTTTTTCATCATTTCGTTGGTGGCTTCCTGCACCTTTTTCTCGGAAACGGAATCCAGCGCGCTGGTGGCCTCGTCGAAGATGATGATCTTCGGCTTGCGGATCAGCGCCCTGGCGATGGAGATCCGCTGCCTCTGCCCGCCGGAGAGCTTGTCCCCGTGCTCGCCCAGCTGGGTATGCAGGCCTTCCGGCAGTTTTTCCACCAGATCCTCCAGCCCCACCTTGCGGATGACCTCCCAAACCTCTTCTTCCGAAACGCGCTCCAGCCCGTAAGCGATGTTGTCGATGATGGTGCCGGAAAACAGGATCGTGTTCTGGGGCACCACCGCGATCTGATGGCGGTATTCGTTCAGGTCCAGATTGACCATGTTGATCCGGTCGATGAGGATTTTTCCGTTCACCGGCGGGATGAAGCCGATAAGAAGATTGAGCACCGTAGATTTGCCCGCTCCGGAATCCCCCACGAAGGCGATGCTCTCCCCGGGCTCCACCTTCAGGGAGAAGTCCTTGAGCACCCACTTATCGCTGTCCTGATATTTGAAATCCACGTTGACGAACTCCACGCCGCCCTTCAGCTCTCCTAAGGGCACGATGGAGTTGTTCTGCTCCACCTTCGTCTCCCCCATGATATCCCCGATGGATTTCACGGACTCCAGCCCTTTGCTGATCTGCGGATAGATGTTGATCAGGGTGGAAATCTGGCTCACCAGGGAGCCGAAGTAAGTCTGATAGAGCACCACTTCGCCCACGCTGATCTCACCCCTGCACGCCAGCCAGGCAGTAAACGCCAAACAGATGATCTGAAACGCCTGAAAGACTACCCAGTTGACCGCTCCGAACAGGGCGTTGAGCAGATCCAGGCTGTAGCCCCGGTTGACGATCCGGTTTAAGTAGGCGTTCATCTTGCTGATTTCCACTTCCTGCAGGCCGTGGGCCCGGGCCACCGGAATCATTTCCAGCATCTCCGCCACGGCGCCCTGGGTGTGCTCCACCTCGTCCCGAAACTCCCGGTTCTTTTCCGTAATGGGGCGACGGAACGCGCGCATGGTCAGGACGGCGAAGGGGACTACCACCAGGAAAAAGAGGAAGACCACAGGGCTCTTTTTCAGAGTGATGGCCACCACCACGGAGATGTCCAGCACGAAGAAAAACAGCGTCCGGAACACCTGGTTGAGCAGCTCCGTCACGTTTTCCACATCCCTCATGATCTTGGACTGCAGCCTCCCGGACTGCACCTCCTTATGGAACATGATGGACAGCTGCTGCAGCTTCCGCACCATGGCGTTGCGCAGGGAGCCTTCGATCCCCCGGTTGACGCCCGCGTATTCCCGGGTAGCCAGATAGTTGGTCCCCGCGTTCTGGATGATGAACACCAGCGCGATCAGGAGGTTGAAGAGGATGATCTCCACCGCGTCTGCTCCGCGGTTTGTGGCCGCGTTGATGATGTTGGAGGTGACGATGGGGATCACCCACACCGGGGAACGCTGGAGCACCAGATAGGCGCAGGCTTTCAGCAGCTTCGACTGCGTTCCCTTATAAAAGCTGAACAGAATTTTAATCGGATGGTTTCCGTTTCTGGAATAGGTCTGCAGATAATCCTCGAACCGTTCCAGCCCTTCTTCCGGCACCCGCCTTTTGTCCGCCCATCGGGTCCGGCTCTTCTTCGTTTTTTCCTTCGGTCTCTCTTCCATGGTAGCCTCCATCTTTCTCAAAGGGTATGAATTTTTCCAATCCTTTCAAGATTATATAACCGCTTTCGGCAAAACACAATCTCCGATTTGACAATGGTCGGGCGTTTTGTTACGCTGAAGCTACGAAAAAAGTGCGCCCCGGAGCCGGCAGCCCGGGAGAACAGGAGCTTTCCCATGTCCGAGAAAAAAATAACCCTCGTCAACATCTACAATTTCATCCGCATGTCCCACCAGGAGCCCAGCGAATTCCTGGAGGCGGATTTCGACACCATCGCGCGGCAGATCCGGCTGTTGAAACAGTACGGCCTGCCCTCCACTTACGCGCTCAAATACGACGCGCTGACCGAGCCCCGCTATCAGGCCCTTCTGAAGGAAAATACCGACGAAAACGACGAAATCGCCGCCTGGTGGGAAATCACCGAACCGATGTGCAGGCGCGCCGGCGTCCCCTTTCCCGGAAAGGATTCCGAAATCTTTGACGAGCGGGTGGACAGCGCCTACAGCGTTGGCTACGAACCCGAAGACCGGAAGCGGCTGGTGGACGCCTATATGGAAGAGTTCCTCCGCGTCTTCGGCCGTTATCCCAAAACCATCGGCTCCTGGGTCCTGGATCCCGTCACCGTCGCCTACGCGCAGAGCCGCTACGGCGTTCTGGGGGCAGCCATCTGCCGGGACCAGATGGGCACCGACGGCTTCACCCTCTGGGGCGGCTATCCCAACGGGATTTATTTTCCCTCCTGCAAAAACGAGTATCTCCCCGCCCAGACCGCTTCGGAACAGATCCCCGTGGCCATGTTCCGCCTCCTGTCCCCGGATCCCGTCTTTTCCTTCGAGCAGGACGTGCGGGAAGGGCTGTCCGGGGTCTACACCCTGGAGCCCTGCTGCACCAACGGCCGGGATCCGAACCGGATTTCCTGGTATTTTAACTGCCTGACGCGGGAGGACCGCTGCGGCGTGGGCTACGCCCAGGTGGGGCAGGAGAACAATTTCCTCTGGGAAAATATCCGTCCCGGCTTCGAGCCCCAGCTGAAACTCTTAAAGGAACTGTCCCAAAAGGGATCGATCCGCGTGGAAACCATGGCGGAGTCCGCCCGGTGGTTTTCCGGCAAGTACGCTCTCACCCCGCCCATGTCCTGGTCGTCCTCCCGCGACTGGGAAGGGCGGCCCGTCCTGCAGGAAGCCTCTCCCCGCAAAACCTCCCCTGGAGAAACCCCTCCGGCAAACGGATCCTCCGGGTTCCCCGGCGCCCTCTGGTACGCCTGTGAGAACTACCGGATCGGATTTCTGGGCGAAAACGGCCGGCTGCGCATCCGGGACTGGTTTTTGTACGACCAGGACTATCCGTCCCGTTATCTGAAGGAGGGGCTTTTGCGGCAGGGGCGCAGAGCCGCTTCCGAAGGCCGCCCTCTCCCGTCGGCCTGCAGCGTCTCCGATGCCCTGCCCCTTTTGTTCGCCCAAAAGTGGATGGATCGGAAAGCCGCCGGCTCCGCCCGCCCTCAGCGCCCCTTCGTCCGCCTGCTGGAAAACGGCTCCGAGCCGTCCGGAGGAATCAGCTTCTTTTCCCCGGACGAATGGACTTCCTGCGCTCTTTTGACCGCGGGAAACCGCCGCTACCTCTTCCGGATGTTCCGGGAAGGTCTGACCATCGAACGGTTTCCCATCCCGGACGGCGGCTCCGGCACGCAGCCGGATCGGCCGGATCCCTCCGGATTCTCCCTGCGCTTCGATTCCCTCCCCGTTCTGGAGGGAGTTGACGGCCAAACCGTCCGTCTGCGCTGGGAAGGCCACCCCTACGGATTCTCCGTCGCCAGGGGCCGGGCCTTTCTCCCCGCCCCCGGACAGCTGGAAATCGCTTCCGGGGAAGGAATGATCTCCCTGCGCCTGTCCGCCCGCGCTGCAAAGGCGGCGAAGGCTTCCGCCGGTTTCGATTCCGCCGGTCCCGATCCGGCGGATTTCGTCCTGACCGAAGCGTATCGCAGGGATCCCAGGAAGGCGGACGGCTTCGTGCCCCGCTGGATGCGATTCCCCCCGGACCCGGCCCAGGCTCCGGCGACGGAACCCAGGTTTTCGCCTGCGGACACCGTCTTCCCCCTGTGCGCGTCCCCGGCGGCCTCCGCGGGCTCAACCGCCCCAACGGCCTCCGTCGTTCTGTCCTCCCCCGACCCCGGAGCCGAAGTGCGGTATACGCTGGACAAAACGGAGCCGGACTCCGGTTCTCCCCTTTACCGCTCTCCTCTGAAGCTGGCGGGGGATACCGTCGTTTCCGCCAGGGCCTTTCTGCCGGACGGCAGGGTGAGCGAAACGGCCAGCGCCTGCTACCGGTTCGGCTTTGACGATCTTTCCTTAAAGAGCGATACGGTCTTCGACGGCCGCCCCACGTTCTGCCGGGACGGCATCCGGGGCCTGCTGCTGCCGGAGCGGGGCAGCCTGGATTATCAGGACGGACGCTGGCTGGCCACCCTTCAGGACCTGGACTTCGTCTGCACGCTGCCCGAAGAACGGTTTCTGGAAACCGTGGAGGTGGGCTTTCTGAGCCATCACAGGAGCGGGATCGTTTACCCCGACTATCTGGATCTGTATCTGGGGGACGATGAAAACTCCCTGGCGCTGTCGGATACCCTGCTCCTGCCCTGCCGGCCCGCCCAACGGGAAATCTGCCGCGCAGACTTCGGTTTCCATCCGCGGAAGAAAGCCCGCTGCCTGCGCTTCGTGGCGCACCGCTATCCGCTCATGCCCCAGTGGTGCTGCTATAAAGGCACTCCCGGCGTGTTCATGCTGGCGGACCGCCTGATCGTGCAGGGATCTCCTGCCGGGCGCTGATTGCGCGCCCCAGCGATTTTTTCGGCCCCGCTCTATTGGGGACCGATATTTTCCACAATCGACATGGTGCTCAGCCTTCTGGCGGGGCCGCGCACGGACAGCGCTGCGGATGCCAGAATGACGGCCAGAATCAGGATTAAATCCGGCCATGGAATTTTCCAGGCAATTCCAAATATGCGCGTGATTAAGCTGGAATACAGGAGCCAGTGGAGCGGCAGGCCAACCGCACATCCCAGCGCCGCGCCGCTCACAGCATAGGAGGCCGCCTCCGCAAAAATCATGCGCGCAAGCTGCCGGCCGCTCATGCCGATGGCCCGCATCGCTCCATATTGACGCGTGCGCGCGGAAACTCCCATATTGATCGTGTTCATAATATGAAATACCGTAATCCCCGCGATGATTGATAAAAATCCGTAAATCAGGGTCGCGAAGGCGTAATAGAGCCCCCGCTGCTGCTGCACCCGAATCAGGTTATCGGAAAACGAAACGCCTCCGTCGAACAGCGCCTCCACGGCGGCCGCGTCTTCCTCCCCCGCTCCGAAATGGAACTGTATATCCAAAATGGTATATCCATTTTTGCCCGTCAGCTGTGTAAAGGTTTCCTCGGAGCAAATCAGGGTTTCCTCCCCTTCCTCACGGGCCAGCGGACTGTCCGACAAGATGCCGCCTACGGAAACAGGCTGTCTTTCTCCGTTCACCGTCAATACCACGATATCGCCCAACTGTACTTCCGTCCCCGCGTTCGCTACGAACAGAACCTGCCCCGGCGTGTTCATCACGGTACTTACGGAACCGGCGGTCAGCTGCTGTCTCGCCCAGCGGAACTGATTTTCTTCATACGAAATCAGGTTGCCGCTGCGGGTTGTACCGTTTATTTCAGCGGAGACATCATAAGCGAACATCCTGCCGAATACCCGTCTGACAGCGGGAAGTTTTGCTATGGCATCCCGCCGGTCGGCCGAAATGGAGCAGGCGTTCGTCCCGCTGACGACGGAGAGCTCCGGCGTCCATTCTTTCGGCATAAAGGCATTTTCCAGAAAGGGGATCAACGTACAAAATCCCAGAAACAGGGTGATGCAGACAGCGAACGCTCCGGTCATCAAAAAATAGCTGCGCCGGTTTGCTCCTGCGTGGTGGATCCCCAACGCCGTCTCCACGTGCCGCCGACGCGTATTCGCCGCATGGCGGAACGCGGATTTCTGCTGCGCGTTGCCGGTGACAGCCTCCATGGGAGAAACCTTCGCGGCCAGTTTTGCGGGAGATCCCGCTGCCAATAACACGGTGGTAAGCCCCAGCGCGACGCTGACCCCGATGCTCAGCCAACTGATGCCAAAAAGAGGCATATGGCCAAACCACGCGGCGCTGAGCCGACGCATGACGGCACACAGCCCCCAGATCACCGCAACGCTCAATCCAATACCGGCGGGCATTGCGATGATACACTGCTGCAATGCCTCGCGCCGCACCATTCTGAGGACCTGTCTTCTGGTAGCCCCAAGGCAGCGCATCAAACCGAAAAACTCCGTGCGCTGACTGACATCGTTCGTCAGGCTGCTGGAAATCATCATAATGCAGGTGCCCAGCACGACGATAGCAAGTATAAATGCGACTGTATAGACAGTCGATACCATAGAATTTCCCGTCTGCCCCAAAATGCTGAGCAGCTCCGGATTGCAGGCAGTCTGCGCTTCGGAAATTCCGTTTTGTCGTCCGATGTCCGCAATGTCGGAAGAAATATCGCCCGGCAGGGAAAACCGCACCACAAACTGCCAGTTTCCGTTTAAATCTCCTGCCGGAACGGCTGCCAGACCTTCGGGCGTCAGAAAGAGAACGTCTGTGCTCCCCGCGATCAGACCGGCCGTTTCGTTCTCAAAAATTCCCGTTATCGTCAGTCGTATCTCGCTGCCATCCGGACCGTTCAGGAAGACCGTATCGCCGGCGGAAATCCCCGTCGCCCGGGACAATGCGGATGAAAGTGCCGCTTCCCCGGCGGTTTCCGGAAAATTCCCGGAAAGGAAAGAACCCGAATATACCTGGGAAAACATGGTTGCGTCCATACCGGCGAGAGAGAGCGGCCGTCCGGCCAGAGAATATCCGTTTTCCGCAGGGATAACGCCCTGCCAGCCGGATACCTCGATTCCCGGCCGCGCCCCGATGTTCCCGGCGGTTTCCGCATCGATGGAAGAGAACTTACAGTGCCAGTCTCCCTTTTGGTGCCGGATTTCATCCGCCATGCTTCGCAGGTACATATCCGCCAGCCCAAACATGACGGCAACCAAAAAAACGGCCAGCATGATACAGATGCGGGCCATCCGGCCATGCCTGCGATGAACCCTGTTGGAAACGGAAACCAAATCGAGATAATGTTTCATTCCGGGACCTCCTCTGCTGTTTAAGAACACCGTTCGTTACTTTCTTCATCCCTCCGTACGCTCTCATCCTATCATGTTGGACTTACTTATACATGAATTCCATCTTACTCATTTGTAAGGTTTCCATGATCGGGAAACAAAAAATGCGCAGGCTGACAGCAGCCTGCGCACTCCGGTTTTTGATTATTTAATGTCGTATACGCTCCTCAATCTCAGGTTCTCCGTGCTTCCGGAAATCACCTTCACGCGCTTTTCGTCCGCGTTGAGATCGAAGTAGTTGTCGGACAGCACCAGATCCTCGTTTTCGTTCTGCACCTCCACGCTCTTGGCGTAAGCCTTCGCGGAAACCACGATCTCGTCCCCTTCTACCCTGCAGGTCAGGCAGGGATCCTCGTACCGGAAGTACTTCGGATAGGAGAAGTTCACCGTGCCGTCGGAAATCACTTCGCCGTCTTTGATCAGCTCATAGCTCGCATAGTGGGAGAAGATATCCGCATCCGGGAATTCCTTCTTTTCCAGCCATACGCTGGTCAGGGCGGGAACGGTCAGAGTCTCCTCTCCGGAGGTCAGGACTTCCGCCTTCGGGTTGCGGATCGCCCAGCGGACGGTCACGTCCGCATCCATCATGCTCTCGTTGGCCACGTTTAAGCGGATGGACTTTTCGAACACAAAATGTTCGCGGTTCATGTTGGCTTCCACGTTCATCATCCCCTGCTCTTCACAGGAAACCATCAGCGGGGCGAAGAACCGCTTCGCGTAATAGTGCAGCGCTTTCAGCCGTCCGCAGTAATCCACGGAAGCCCAGGAAACCACCGGCCAGCAGTCGTTGAGCTGCCAGTATACGGCGCCCATGCAGCGGGGTCTGTTGCGGCGGAAGTGCTCCACTCCGTAACGGATGGCGTCCGCCTGCAGCAGCTGGGACGCGTAGACGAACAGCGGGAAGCTGTTGGGGTACTTGTAGATCTGCTGCATGTATCCCATGATCTTGCCGTTGGCGCTGTACTGCCTCTGATGTTTCTCCATGATGTAGGAGAAGGGATTCATATCGTTTTCATCATCCGTAAAGGTTTCGATGGTCTTAATGGACGGGAACGCCTGGAAGCCGAATTCCGACAGATAGCGGAAAAAGAATTTCCGGTATTCGGAGAAGGGCTTATTGCCGTGCCACACCGCCCAGTAATGCACGTCGCCCCGGTTGGGATCGTTGGGCTCGTCCAGAGAACCGCCTGAAGACGGGCTGGCGGGCCAGTAGAACGTCTGCGGATCGTATTTGTGCACGATTTCCGGAATGATGCGCTCGAACATCAGGAAGTAATCCCTCACTTCGCTGGGCTTGGTCAGCCAGGAGTTGCGTTCGAACACGAACTGTTCCATCTCGTTGTTGCCGCACCACAGCCCCAGGGAAGCGTGATGGCGGAGCCGCTTCACGTTTTCGATGAACTCCTGGCGGATATTCGCCTCGAACTCAGGCGTCAGCTCGTAGACCGCGCAGGCGAACATGAAGTCCTGCCATACCATCAGGCCCAGCTCGTCGCAGATGTCGTAGAACCAGTCCGAAGGGTAGTAGCCGCCGCCCCAGACCCGGATGGCGTTGAAGTTGGAAAATTTCGCCTTCTCCAGCAGCTTTCTGGTGGTTTCCGGCGTCACCCTGCCCAGCAGGTTGTCTTCCGGGATGTAATCGGCGCCCATGGCGAAGACGGTCACCCCGTTCACTTCATGGGCAAAGCTCTCGCCCCACTGGTCCTTTTCGATGCGCATGGTCATGGTGCGCAGGCCGATCCTTCTCTCCCAGCTGTCGATCTCATGTCCGTCGGAATACAGGGTCACCTTCACGCCGTACAGGTTCTGGTCGCCGTATCCGTTGGGCCACCACAGCTTCGGGTTCTCGATGCGGATGGAAACCGGGGAATCCTCCCAGGTCTGCCTGCTGCCGTCGGGCGCGGTGATCTCCACCGTATAGCTCATGTGCTGGCCGCAGCCGCCGAACACCCTGCCGCCGGTAACGTCCATCATCTTGGGCACGCCGTCGGTGATCCCCGCGGTCTCCTCCATCACTTCGAACGTCAGGGTGACCGCCTTTGCCACAGGGCGCTTCGTCCCGGGCTCGGTCTCGCCGGTGCGTTCATGCTCCTGACGGATATAAACGGAATCGATTCTGCCGCGCTCGATGCCCAGCAAAGATACCGGGCGGAAAATTCCCGCGTCCGGCAGATGAGCGCCCCAGTCCCAGCCGAACATATAGTGGGCCTTGCGCAGATGCACGAAACCTTCAAACGTGTCGTCGTTTCCGAGGGTCCTGCACTTCTGGAACGCCTCGCGAATCCACTTGTTGGGAGAATGCAGGAGAACTTTCAGTTCATTACCCTTTTCCTGCAAAATGGTTTTGACGTCGTATTCCCAGATCCTGTGCATGCTGAGGGGGCTTCCCAGATGGGTTCCGTTGAGCCATACGTCCGCCACCGTGTCGATGCCGTCGAAGTGCAGCACCACCCGGTCGCTGTCCAGCAGGCCCTCCTGGCAGTCGAAACGGCTGATGTACTCGTAATCCTCCTCCATCAGGGCGCAGGCGTCGTTCTCGTTATCCTTCCAGAAGGGGTTTTCCATCTCCCCGTTTTCCAGCAGGTCGCCGTATACGCTGCCCGGCACCTTCGCCGCAAGGAACGCGTCTTTGCCCACCTGGCGCATTTCCCAGTTTTCATGCAGAAACTGCTGTTTCATATCTTCCTTTCTCCTCTCTGCCGCCGGGCCCTTTCGCCCGGCGGACTTGTTGCCTCTTTCCTCTTATTTCAGGGCTTCCCCTCTCAGGAAATCCCCGTACCAGCACACCAGATCTTCGATCCGGCGCAGCTCGGATTCCCGGCTGACCTTCCGGTACGCTTCCTTATAGTAGTACAGCCAGGTCTCCAGCTCTTTGGCCAGCGCCCAGCGGTCGGGCATGGTGTCGTATGCACAGCCGAAATCCTCCGCGGTGGCAACCTTTCCCGCTTCGTTGAGCAGGCGGATTCCCTTCACCGCGACGACATAAGGCAGGACCCTGTCCTTCCTGTCGCTGCCCAGGGCGACGATCTGCCCGTAAAGTTCCTTCTCGATCTCCCTGAGCCGGGCGTTCTTCTCGTCCACTCCATCGAACAGGTTGAGCTCGTCCTGGATCATCTTCGTATAATCCTCCCGGAATTCCTCCAGGCCGCGCTTCATCTCCCAGTATCCGCATACGGAATGCCATTCGAAGGCCGTATTTTCCGGAACCTTCGCCACGATCTCCAGGAACCGTCCGGTGGGATCATGGTATTCCAGACAGGAGATCCTGCGGTTCATCTCCTCATATTCCGGAATGTCGGAGTTCCAGGAGAACGCCGCCCCGTAGATCATCCCCACAGCGGTGAAATCCGGATGGCATACGTGCAGATAATCGCCCCAGTCCGTATTGAGCACGCCGATGGCGTCGTACTTGCGGGCGTAATTGCACATGCGCATGATGTTGTTGTAGGCGTTCCAGTTTAAGGGCACCAGCTCGTTCCAGCTGCAGCAGCCGGGACAGCAGTACTGCACGGCGCCGGCGTCGTGCATCCACTTCGTTTCCTCTTCTCTCTGATTCCACAGATAGCCCCAGTTTAAGCAGATCGTCTCCTCCGGCATCTCTTTGATCATTTCCGGGAAGCTCCAGATCACATCGCCCCAGAACATGGGCCTTCTGCCGTTATCCAGCAGGAATCTGGCCAGTTCCCGGATGAATCCGATGTACACGTGATCCTTTCCTTTTTCTTCCACCAGCGCCTTGCTCCTGCCCCTTCCCAGGTCGAAGGTCTCATCCGCGCAGAAGTTGAACTGGCGGGAAGAGAAGAGTTCCATAAATTCCCCGATCATCCGTTTGATCAGCGCGAGGCTGTCCGGATCCGCGGTATTGATGGTGTGATGCGCCATCCGTCCCCGCACGGAGAAAGGCTGTTTGTCCGAATCCGGCAGCTCGCACAGGCGGGCGTATTCTTTGGTGGACAAGAGCTTATACAGATGTCCGAAGCTGGACAGGGAGGGCACCAGCTCCACGCCCCGTTCCACACAATAGCGGTCCAGCTCCATGATTTCAGCCGCGGTAAGAGGCGTATCGTCCCTCCACAGCTCCGTCATGCCGCGGAACAGATAGGTATGCTCGATGTAGAGCTGCAGCTGATTCAGCTTATAGTAGGCCATGCGGTCCACCAGCTTTTTCAGCCACTCCATGGTCGGGATCCGCCCCCTGGTGCAGTCGAAATAATAGCCTCTGTTGGGCAGATCCGGCTCATCCTCGATGTGCAGGCAGGGCAGGATCGCGCCGGTTTGCTCCAAAATCTGGCGCAGCGTCTGCATTCCGTGCCACAGGCCGGCCTCCCCGCCGGAGAGGGTGATGGCGTCCTTTTCGATATCCAGCACGTAGCTCTGGTCTTTTGCGGAATCTGTCTGGCGGATCACGATGTCGCCTGCCTGGGCGCATCCTCTGGTGAGCATGGCCCCGTAGCCCAGGATCTTCTTCACCTCTTCGTTGAACAGATCCGCCTGCCTGTTCACCTTCCAGGAGCAGGCGGGATCCACCGTCAGGTACGTTTCACAGGACAGCAGAAAGCTGCCTTCTCTTTCTTCCAGCTTCGCCGGAGCGGGTATCAGATACATAATTCAAATTCTCCTTTCCAGATGGTTTTTCCCTGATCGGCCAGCGCCAGGACAAAAATTCCCGGTTCCGGCCCGTATTCCATTTTGTCGTTCCAGATGCAGAACGCATCCCTGTCCAGCCGCAGGCGAACTTCCTTTTCTTCGCCCGCATCCAGCCAGATCTTATCGAACGCCTTCAGCTCCCTGACCCGGCGCGCTACGGTGGCGGCCACGTCGGTTATGTACAGCTGGGGAACCGCAAAGCCGCCGCAGTCCCCGGCGTTTTTGACGCGGGCGCGCACCTCGACGCCTTCCTGCGCCAGCCCGTCCGCGCTCAACCGGTCCGTCCAGCCCTCCACCTTCCATTCATACCGGCTGTAATCCAGACCGTATCCGAACGGGTACAGCGGCCCTTCCTTCTGGTCCATGTAGTGCATGCCGCGGTAGGAATTCCGGTAATTGTAGTAGACCGGCACCTGTCCGGTGGAACGGGGCAGGGAAACCGGCAGCCTGCCGGAAGGATTGACGAGGCCGGCCACAATTTCGGCGGCAGCCCTCCCTCCTGCGGGGCCGGGATAAAAGGCCAGCAGGACCGAGGAAGCCAGTTCGCAGACCCGGGTGAGCACCTGCGGGCGTCCGCCGATCACCAGGGCGATCACCGGGCGTCCCGAATCCGCCATGGCCTGCAGCAGTTCCATCTGGGCGGCGGGGAGTTCCAGATCCGAGCAGTCCATCCCTTCCCCGCAGTCCATGGTCACGCGCACGGCTTCTTCCCCGGCCAGCGCCGCGCCGTTGGCGTCGAAAGTGGCCCCGGAAAACCGGCTGGACGAGCCGCCCAGCACGCAGATCACCGCATCGGAAGCCACCGCTTTCTTCGCCGCTTCCTCCAGAAGGGACGCATCCCTTTCCCTCAGGTAACAGCCCGGCGCGAAGTCCGTCCGGCCCTCCCCGAAGATTTCCCGGATCCCCTGCAGCACCGTGGTTCCCTCCGATTCCCGAAGGGGCGGCGTGTAATCGCCCAGCTGGTTGTAGAGGGCGTCCGCGTTGGGCCCCGTCACCAGGATCCGTCCCGGTCCGTCCTTCGACAGCGGCAGGACTCCTCCGTCATTTTTCAGAAGGACCACGCTCTCCCTCGCCATCTGCAGCGATTCCGGCTGGCGGCGCACGGAGAAGGTTTCTCCCTGCGTTTCCTCCAGAAACGGATGCTCGAACAGCCCGCGCTGGAACTTCAGCGTCAGCACCCGCAGCGCCGCCCGGTCGATCTCTTCGTCCGACACGAGCCCCCGCTCCGCCGCCTCCTCCAGGCGGCCGAAGGCGTTGTCCCACAGCCCCATGTCCACGCCCGCAGAAAGGGCCATGGCCCCGGACGCCACGTTGTCCCCGGTCATCGCATCCAGCTGGTCGATGGCGACGCCGTCGGACATCACGATTCCGTCAAAGCCCATCTCTCCCCGCAGCACGTCGGTGAGCAGCCACCGGTTGGCATGGCAATAGATCCCGTCGATTTCGTTGTAGGCCGCCATGACGCCTTCCGCGCCCGCTTTCGCGCAGGCAGCCATGGGCGGAAGATGGATTTCCCGGAGTTCGCGCTCCCCGATCCGGGCTGCGCTGGCATTGACTCCCCCCGTCCCTTCTCCCTGGGCCGCGAAGTGCTTGGCCACCACGGCGGGACCGCCTTCCCGCATCCCCCGCACGGCCGATTCCGCCATCCGGGCGCAGAGGAAAGGATCCTCTCCGTAGCACTCTTCGCTCCTTCCCCAGCGGGGATCCCGGAGCACGTCCAGCATGGAAACCAGCGCCAGATCCACGCCGTCCTGGGCGAGCTGCCTGCCGCAGACCCGGTACGCTTCCCGGATCAGTTCTGGATGAA
The DNA here is from genome assembly GCA_019119355.1 of Candidatus Eisenbergiella merdigallinarum. Taxonomy (GTDB): domain Bacteria; phylum Bacillota; class Clostridia; order Lachnospirales; family Lachnospiraceae; genus Gallintestinimicrobium; species Gallintestinimicrobium merdigallinarum. Next base: position 137,094 of record DWXE01000040.1, on the reverse strand, counting down.
AGGTGGCCCCTGCAGCCAGATTCACCGGAAGGAGATAGCCGTCCAGGGCCTGATGCCCGTGGGGGCATTCCGAGCTCATCAGCGCCGGAATGCCGAACCGGGAATGTTCCACCACAAAGCGCTGAACTTCGTTGTAAGCCTTTTTGGCCAGCGTCCCGGCCAGCCCGGTGGAATAGTCCTTATCCGCCCAGGGATCCGCCCGATACAGGCCGTAGAGCGCTCCCAGCCCTCCGTATTTGAGGACTTCTTCCCGGAATTCGTCCGAAAGAACGATTTCTTCGCCTTCCGGCCCTTTGCGCCTTTCATAGATCCGGAAACCGTACAACCTCTGGTTGAGCTGTCCCACTTTTTCCTTCCGGGTCATCCGGGAGAGCAGATCCCGTGCCCGCTCCCCGGCGGGCAGATTTCGATCCAGATATTTTTCCATCAATCAAATCCCCCGTATTTCTTTTCCAAAAGTTCGATGCCGTATTCTCTGGGCGTTCCCTTGATCCGATCCATGTACTCCTTCAGATGTCCTCTGCAGTGTTCCGGACCGCCTTCCCGCATCACGGTCCACATGGGATCCACATCGTAGCGGGAGGTTTTCATCATCCGGTCGTTCCAGTCCAGAATCATCCTGGCTCCCTTCGCGCACAGATCCGGGCGCTCCTGGGCCAGGTCGTGCTGTTCGTGAGGATCCTTCCTGATATCGAAGAGCATTTCATCCGGCAGGATATGATACCCTCCGTGAACGGTACGGATGTAAACATAATCGTCGAAGCGCACGCTCCTCTGGCAGACATGTGCGCACTGGGTCAGAACCGCGTACGGTTTGGAGCAGTCCCTTCCGTTTCTGAGCGTCTCCGCAAAGGACGTCCCATCGTAATGATAGCGGTCTCCCATAAACATGGGAGTCTGCAAAAGCTCCTGCACCGTGGGGGTCAGGTCCGTATTATCGTGAAAGCCTTTCGCTACGGCTCCCTTTTGCATTCCCGGCCATTTGATGATCAGAGGAATCCTGCAGACCGGTTCGTCCGCCATCCCGTGTTCCGCGTACACGCCGAACTCTCCCAGGTCCTCGCCGTGGTCCGCCGTGATGATGATGGCCAGATCGTCGCCGTAAAGGCCGTGATCCTTCAGCCAGCCGACGATCATCCCGATGTTGTCATCCGTATAGCGGATTCCTTCATCGTACTGGTTCAGAAAACGCTTCGCATCCTGCAGGGTTTCCAGTTTCCCGGGATGCTTCGGCCACTGGGCGAAGGAATCGTCGTTCCACATGTTGATTTCGTTGGCGCCGTGAGGGCCGATGTGCAGAAGATGCTCCTGAAAGATCTCTTCCGTAATCCAGTCGTCCGGCAACGGCGTGTCGCTGAAATGGTCTTCGTAGCCCGCAGGCGTCCGGTAAGGGGTATGGGGATCCCAGTAATGCACGTGCATCATCCAGTTGTCCTTCTCCCCGTTCTTCTCCAGCCAGTCCAGCACGTGCGGGGTCACCATTTCCGCGGATTCCCCGCCCCGGTTCCCCACGTTGTAGCACTCGTTGAAGCCGGCGTTAAACCACCAGGCGGAATGCCGCTCCGCGAAGGTGGAAAAGGATACCGTGTGCATCCCGGCCCGCCGGAACTGCATGAACAGCCCGTTTTCGGACATGTCGTCGGTGAAGCTCCTGGTCGTTCCCTGCAGGCGCATGTCCGCCGCAGTCCCTCCGTGCCCCACGATCCCGTTATGAATCCCGTACTGGCCGCTGATCATCGATGCCCTGGAGGGCAGGCAGGGAGCGTTGGGACAATAGTAATCGTCAAACCTCACCCCTTCCTTCGCGATCTCATCCATGACCGGCGTGGTATTTCTCCGATACCCGTAACAGCCCATATGGTCCGCCCGGAGCGTATCGATATCGAACATGATGACTCTCATGCCGAATCCTCCTTTCTATTTGCCAGCCCTCATTTCGGAGGGCGTGATGCCGTAGAATCCGTGAAAATGCTGATAAAAATAGTTCATGTTGGAATAGCCAACATCAGCGGCGATGGCAGAGATCTTCTCGTCCGTATTCACGATCTGGCCTTTGGCCACGTACATCCGGTAGGCCATCAGATATTCGGAAAACTTCATCCCCGTCTCCTTGATGAAAATCTGTCCCAGATAGGTGGCGTTCATCCGGAACCGGTCCGCGATGCTTTTGAGGGAGATATGCTGTCCGTACTCCATCCCCACCATCATGACGATCTTGCGGATCAGCGGGGAGAGCTCCTCATAGGGCCTGTCCAGCACGGGATCCCCTTCCTTTTTGGCGTCCCTGCGCAGCGTGCCGTGCAGCTTTTCCACGATCACCTGCTCGATCCGCTTCTGCAGCTGATCCTTTTCCAGGGGCTTGAGCAAGTAGTCCAGGGCCCCGCAGCGCAGAGCCTCGCACGCATACTGAAAATCATCGTAGCCGCTCATCATGATATAATTGGAATGGATTCCCATCCCGTTCAGGGAATTGATCAGCTCATAGCCGAATTCGTTCCCGATCCGGACGTCCACCAGGCAGACGTCCGGCTTCCAGTCCACCGCGTGGGAAATGACCTCAAAGCAGCTTCTGGCCGTTTTGATCCGCTCAAATCCCAGCTGCTTCCAGTCCAGCATCCGGCAGATGCCCTCCAGAATCGTCGGCTCGTCATCCACGATCATCAGCGTGTACATCCTTTACCACCTTTCCCGGAATGAAAATGGAGATGCCAAATCCGCCCTCCGGATTATTTCCGACGTCCATCTCAAACCCGTCTCTGTAAAAATAGTTCAGCCGCATATAGACATTGCGCAGCCCGATGTCCGCCTCCGGGCCATCGTTTCCTTCATACATGTTTCTGCGGATTTCCTCCAGCCGATCTTCCTGAACTCCGGATCCGTTGTCGATCACTTCGATCCTGACGCCGCCGTCCTGGGCGCGCCCGCTGACGATCAGCAGATTATACTCGCTCTCCCGGTTGAATCCGTGGGTAAAAAAATTCTCCGCCAGAGGCTGCAGCCAGAAGTTCACCGTGGGAACCCCCTCCGCCGCCTCGTCCAGCTCCATCTGATAGACGAAATTGTCCCGGAAACGGAGCTCCATAATTTTCAGATACATTTCCAGCAGGCCGAATTCTTCCTTCAGGCTGATGGAATTTTTCCGGTGCATTCTGGCCCGGTAGAGCGTTCCCAGCATGGCGATGGCGTCCGCCACATCCCGGTCCCCCTGCATCAGCGCCTTGGAACGCAGCGTCTCCAGCGTATTGTACAAAAAATGCGGGTTGATCTGATGCTGCAGCGCCCGCATCTCCGTCTCCTGCTCTTTCAGCTTCAGAATATATTCCGTCTCGATATAGCCTTCCAGCTTCGCGCCCACATCCTTAAGCGCCACCGCGATCATCCCGTATTCGTTTTCCCTGTGACTGTCGGGAAGTTCCCTGCCTTCCAGCTCCTTGAAATCCCCGCTCTCCATCTCGCCCAGCATGGCCATGATCGTGGTGAGAAAATTCGCATCCGCCTGAATGCCGACGTAACTGGTGACGATCACGCCCAGCGCGATCAGCGTCAGCGCCATCAAAAGCGCCATTATCATGTAGATATTGTCCCGCAGGACGGAAGGAAGGTCCCGGATCACCACAAAGGAATAGTCTCCCTGGCTGGAAACGAACCTCAGATAATAGACCGTTCCCGGAAGCCATCCCTCCTCCTCTTCCCTGGCGGCCGCCTGTCGGATCCATCTCTCCTGGGCTCCGGACAGTTCGCTGCCTGTCAGCAGGCTCCCTTCGTTGTCCAGAAGCGCCCAGACGGCACGAAACCGTTCCTCCCCCTCGTAAAGTTCCGAACTTCTGATCCAGAAGTCCATGGTTCCCATGGTCTCCCCCATGTACTCCGGGCTCCGGATGGAAAAGGAAGCCGCCAGAATATCCCCGAAGCCGGAAATCTGGCCGAGATCTTCCTCCCCGTGAAACTCAAAGCTCAGGCGGACATCTCCGTTCTCCATCCAGATCGCCTTCATTCCGGCCTCCGAACGGAGCGTAATCCCCGTGATCTCGCTCCGGCTGTCCGCAAACAGCTGTCTCATATCTCCGGGGAGATATCGGATTTGCTCGCTGTTTCCCAGGCTCTCCTCCCGCCTCTCCCAGAGATACTGCTGTTGGCTGGAAGCCAGAAACAGCGCCTTAAGATCCTTCATCAGCATGCCGTCCTCGTACAGGCGGTTCGTATAGTTCATCGTCCAGTCCTGAATCACGGCCATCCGCCTCTCCCGTTCCAGAAAACGGCTCTGCGCCTCCTGTCTCAGGTCCGACATCCAGGTATTTACGAAAAAAATCAGCATGCCGGAAAAAACGAGAATGCTCAAAAACAACACGACCGCGACCGTACCCAAAAACTTTTTTCTGTATATCCGATACCCCAAAAAGGTGGCGTGAAATTTGTTCATTTCGCTGTCCGTCCTCATGCTGCAAAAATCCTACCCCTATTATATCGATTTTTCATTATCCTGTCCACCGCAGGAGAAAAGATCCTGAAAAATGCGTAACAGTTCGGCCATGCAGGCACATGCGGCAAAATGCCGCATGGGAGCTTGCTCACTAAGCTGTATTTTGCCACATATGCCCATAGGGCGGACGCCCGACATGAATCATTTGACGGCCAGTGACCTTTTGCGCAGCCAATTCAGCGGAATCCGTCAAATGATGAATGGCATGGCTAAACTGTTCCAAAAATGCGGCGCCGACTGCCAGAACCGTCCATTCGCGATATGAGGCCCTCCGAGCTTAAGTTCGGAGGGCCTCATGCTACTCAATGGTCAGCTATGCTGTTTCTTATTCTGCGAAGAACTCGTCGATCTGCTTCTGCGCTTCCGCAATGATCGTATCCAAGCCGGCTGCCTTCAGCTCTTCGATGCACTTAGGCAGTACTTCTGCAGGATCGGACGCGCCGGTCAGCAGGTCGTATTTGTACTTATCCCAAACGGTGTTGCAGTTCGCCATCTCGTTCTGGATCTCGCTGATATCCAGCGCGAAGCCCAGGCAGGTAGAAGGGGTCGCTGCTTCGTTCTGCTGCTTAACCTGTTCGTAAGCGTCAGGATCGCTGTCTTCCGTCACGGAAAGAATGAAGAACGTGCCCTGCGTATAGGACGGCCATGTCCAGTCGTCTCTCAGTCTCTTCACAACGCCTTCGCCTACATATTCGAAGTGGTCGCCTTCCACGCCGAATGCGCACATGTCGCGGAACTTGGAATCGGTGTTCATCAGCTCCAGAACCTTCAACGCTTCTTCCTTGTAGTTGGAGTTCACGGAAATGGCGTTCATGGAACCCTGAATGGTCTCGGTGGTGTAGATCGGTCCGAATACCTGGGTCAGATCGTATTTCTCAATACCTTCGTTGGTCTGCCAGGTGGTCGCCGCTGCGGGCCAGCCCTGAGCGCTACCGAAGCAGCTGCCCTTCGTGCCTTCCGTGATAACGTTCGCATCGGGGTTGATGATGCCGTCCATGTACCAGGAGTGCAGATAGTTAAATCCGTCTACGATGTCTTCCTGTTCCAGGGTGCAGACAACGGTGCGGGTCTCGTCATTGATCTGAACGCCGATGGGCTGCAGGCCGCCTGCCAGTCCGTCGTAGTTGTTGAAGAAACCGTTGAACAGAGCGCCCTGATGTAGCTTGATCGGATAGAAGGAGCTTCCTTCGCCTTCCTTGATGGCGCGAACCGCAGGATCCAGGGTCTCGTAGTCCTTGATGCTCTCCACATCGATGCCGTACTTCTGTACATAGGTATCGTCCAGCATCCAGAACTGGGTCAGAGAGGAATCCTTATAGGTAGGAACCGCATAAACGTTGCCGTGGATCTGAGCGCCTTCCCACAGTTCCTGAGGGATGAAGTTGTACAGCTCGGGCGTGGTGGACTGCACCAGGTCGGTGATGTTCTCCAGAGCGCCCAGGTTGACGAACTTGCTGTAGTTGGTGTTGTTGACGAACATCAGGTCGAAATACTCGCCGGTATTGACGATGTTGTTCATCTTCTGATCGTATTCGCTCCAGCCCGCGATCTTCACATCGATGCGAACGCCGATCTTCTCTTCGGCATAATCGCTGATAGCGGCGATGGACTCTTCGAAGTCGTCTGCGGGAGTTCCACCGCAGGTCCACCAGACCAGAGTGGGAACTTCGCCGTTGGATGCGCTGTCATCGGCCGCAGCCTCTTCTCCAGCCGCATCCGCAGCCCCGGTTTCCGCGCTGCCGGTATCAGCCGCGCCCGTGTCGGACGTCGTGCCGCCGCCGCAGCCTGCCAGCATGCCGGCAGTCATGACGGAAACCAGGCCAAGCGCAAGGATTTTGCTCACACTTTTCTTTTTCATATAAATCCTCCTGTTACGTTATGATAGTAAATTGATTGGTTTATATCCACCGGACAGGCCGGTTCGATATCGTTTGAGTTGTCTGCGCCCGCGCAGAGGGTAAAATCAGCCTTTTACCGCGCCCACCGTCAGACCGGAAATGAAGTATTTCTGGAAGAACGGATACGCACATGCGATGGGCAGGACGATGATTACCACGATGGCCATACGGGCCGCTTCCTGCGGCATGTTCGCCAGCATCTCCGCCGCCGACGCGCCCATGGTGGCCGCGTTCTTCGCCAGCATCTGGATGTTGGTCAGGATCTGGTTCAGCAGCGCCTGCAGGGACAGCAGCTTGTGGTCGTCGATGTACAAAAGGGACTGATACCAGTCGTTCCAGTACGCGAAGCAGAGGAACAGTCCGATGGTCGCCAGCACCGGCAGCGAAATCGGCAGCACGATGCGGGAGAAGATCGTCAGCTGGCTGGCGCCGTCCATCTTCGCCGATTCGATCAGCGATTCCGGAACCGTTGTTTTAAAGAAGGTCCGGCAGATGATGACGTTGAAGGAAGAAACCGCCAGCGGCAGGATCAGCGCCCAGACCGTGTTCTTTAAGCCCAGCATGGTGCCCACCACGAAGTAGGTGGAAACCAGACCGCCGTTGAACACCATGGGGATAAAGACGATCATCGTCAGGAAGCCGTTGAGCCTGTAGTTGGGTCTGGAGAGTACATAGCCCATCAGCGTGGTGAGCAGCACGCCCAGAACCGTGCCCACGATGGTGACGAACAGGGAAATGCCCAGCGCCCTCAAAATCATCGTGCTCTGCGAAGCCAGGAACGTATATCCTTCGAAGGAAAAAATCTTCGGAATGAATCTGTAGCCATACTCCGTAATGGAAGCTTCCGCGGAGAAGGAAATCGCCACTACCAGCAGCACCGGAATGACGCAGACCGCCGCCATGATGAGGAAGATCAGGTTCAGCAGGGCGTTGGCAGGCTTCGATACCCGGTTAAACCGGTCGAACCCGTCGGGTTCGTTCTTTTTTCTTTTCTGAATCGGTCTCGTTGATTCCATCTTTCACCCCTCCTTAAATCATCGCGCTCTCGCGGTCCACCTTGCGGACGATCGCGTTCGCCGTCAGAATCGTGATACAGCCCGCCACGGACTGAACGAAAGCCGCGGCAGCAGCCATGCCCGTGGTAGACGTCTTCAACTGTTTGTACACGTATACGTCCAGCGTATAAACGTAGTCGTACAGCGAGTTGGAATCTCTGGGCACCTGGAAGAACAGACCGAAGTCGGAGTAGAAAATACGCCCTACGTTCATGATGAACATCATGATGATAACGGTCTTCATCAGCGGAAGGGTGATGTAGCGGATCTGCTGCCAGATCGTAGCTCCGTCGATGCCCGCCGCTTCATAATAAGTCTTGTCGATGCCGGTGATCGTCGCCAGATAGACGACCATCCCGTATCCGACGCCCTTCCACAGGTTCATGAACACCAGGAAAGGCGGCCACATCATGGGCTTCATGTACCACTGCTGGCGATCCATTCCCCAGGACTCCAGCATCCCGTTGATCAGGCCCTTGTCATAGGACAGGAACGCCCACACCAGCGCGCTGACCACGACCCAGGACAGGAAGTAGGGCATGAACATCGCCGTCTGGTAGGCTTTCGCCAGCTTCTTGCTGTGCAGCTGGCCGATGGCGATGGCAGCCGCTACCGGCACCACGATGCCCAGGATGATGAAAACGATATTATATCCCAGCGTGTTGCGGATGATCAGCCAGATATCCTTGGAGGAGAAGAGGAACTTGAAGTTCTCGAATCCCACCCATTCGCTCTGCAGAAAGCTCTGGATAAATCCGCCGTGCACCTTATAGTTCTTAAACGCGATGATGATGCCGAACATCGGTGCGAAGCAAAACAATATGTACCATACTGTGGTCGGAAGCGCGAGCAGGGACAACTCCGTATCGTCGCGCCCCCATTTCCGCCGTTTCTTCACATTCGTCTTTTCACTGGCCATTCTCTCTACCTCCTCTTTCTAATCGCTCCAGCCGTCTGACGCACAACTGACCCGTTGGAATTATTATAACTTAGTTAATTTGCTACTGCAACCTAAAATTTCTTATATACCACAACAAAAATGTGAGTTCTATTCTACAAATTTCCTCCCTTTTTTTGTTTATTTTGTATATAAAGCCTTTTCCAAAATAAATGCGCCCTCTATTCCTATGTGGAACCTGTCTCACGTTTCTGGTGGTACATCTAACGTTTCTGATATGGACTGCGCCTTCCGCCGCCGTCTATACTCAAAGGTAAGAAAAACTGATTCCGGAAAGGAGATTCGTATGGCTCAGGACAACATTTTGCTGATCACCACGGATCAGCAGCGCTTCGATACCCTCAACGCCTGGGGGAACCGGAGCATTTTCACCCCGCATCTGAACTATATGGCGGCCATGGGCATCAGCTACAAAAACTGCTATGCCAGCTGCCCCATCTGCGTTCCCTCACGCACTACCATCATGACAGGGCGTCAGGGCTATGAAAGCGGCGTGGTCTCCAACGCGACGCACGAAACCTTCATGCGCGCCTGCACGCAGGAGCGCTCCACCCTTCCGGCCGTCCTGACCGACGCCGGCTACCAGACCTGCGCAAAGGGGAAGATGCACTTCGAACCCGCCCGGGCCCACTACGGCTTCGAGCACATGAAGCTCCCCCTGGACTACATGCGCCAGTACGACAAAAAGCAGGAGCAGTCCAGGCCGAAGGTCCACGGCATCGGCGAGTGCGAGATGGAGCCCGTCCTCTCCACTGCGGAGGTGAAGGACAGCATCACCACCTGGATCGCGGATGAAGCCATCGATTTCATCGAAACCAGAGACACCACCCGCCCCTTCTTCTTATGGACCAGCTTCACCAAGCCCCATCCCCCCTTCGATCCCTGCCGGGACTTCTGGGAGCTTTACGACAACATCCCTCTGCCCCCTCCGGTGACCGGGGACTGGTCGCGTACCGTGGAAGAAACGCCGCAGGGCTTTCTGGCCGGCGCCTATGAAAACACGAACATGCACCTTCTGGGGCCGGAGCAGAAAATGGCCAGCCGCCGCGCCTATTACGCCTGCATCACTCAGGTAGACTACGCTCTGGGGCGGATTTTCGGCGCTCTCAGGGAAAACGGCCTGTTCGCCAATACCTGGGTGATTTTCACCTCGGACCATGGGGAAATGCTGGGCGATCACCATATGTCCCAGAAGAACCTGTTCTTCGAGGGCAGCGCTCACGTGCCCCTGCTGATCATGCCGCCTCAGGGCCGGGAAATCCCGCACAATATCAGCGTGGAAGCGCCCGCGGATCTGGCGGATCTGTATCCCACCATCCTCTCCATGGCCGGCCTTACGCCCCCCGTACCGGTGTCGGGCCAGAACCTGCTGGCCCCCATGTCCGATGACCGGATCTTTTTCGGCAATAGCTTAAACACCAATTTCTGCGTCATGGAGAAAAAGGTGAAGCTGGTCTATTCCGCTACCGGGGACCACGTCCTGCTGTTTGATCTGGAACACGACCCCTTGGAGCAGCGCGACCTTTCCCGCGATCCCGCCTGGGCGTCCAAAAGGCGGGAGCTCTGGGACCTGCTGGTGGAACACACCCGCAAATACACGCCGGAAGCCTTAAATCCCGACGGCACCTTCGTCACCACGCCGGCGCCCCGCTTCCCCGGCGACATGCCCGGCAGATGGTTCGGCTTCCACTACCATGACTACAGCGTGGATACCTTCCATTAAAAAGAAAAACAACGAACGGGCCCCCTCTTTTTCGCACGACTTTCCGGCTATGCCGGCCGGAGCGCGAAAAAGAGGGGGCCCGTTGGCTCTCTACATATTTTCAGTTGGTGTGCAGATCGTCCAGAATGCCGCTGATCTCATCCAGCATCGTCGCGGCGTCCTTTTCCCTTCGAATGAAGCTCGCCTCCAGGCCGTTCTGCCGGATCCTGTCAATCCAGGAAAGGACTTCTTCCTTCGGAACTCCCGCGTGCTCCGTCGCATAATACAAATAGGACAGCTCGTTCTCCACATTGGTATGAAACACCGCGGGATCGTCGGAATTTACGGTGACCATGATGCGATGTCCCCGTTCCTGCGCGCGGATGGAATTCATCCGGAAGATCGGGTGATCCCTGAAATCTTCAAAATCCCCGATCGTCAGATTGGACGCCGGATTGGTCTCCACATAGATTCCGTTTTTCTCCACTTTCTCCAGCAAATATTCCTGAAGCCTTTCCCAGACCGCCACATCCGGTTCTTCGATACGGGTCAAAATTACGCTCTGATATCTTTCCAGAAACACGGGACAATAGTTGGTGCACAGCAGCCGCTTCGCCGTCCACTCCCTGTTCCCGATGGCGCACCGATGGCTGTAATAGCAAAACGTCCTGCCTCCTTCGGCCCCGTTTTCCTCTTCTTCTGCGCCGTTCCCGCCCGTTCCCTGCTCCTCTTTTTGCAGCCGATCTTCCTGTTCTCTCAAAATCGTTTCATGATCTTCGAGAAATTTCATGGAATAGGCTTCGTAGAGCATCCGGACGGTAATCGTCTCCGCACGGGCATAAATCTCCGCCGCGAGGGAAAGGATCCTCTCCTCCAGCCGTTCCAGCTGCAGCGGCAGATCGATTCCCGCCTTTACGTTCACGCCCCAGATCCAGAGCAGATCCTCCAGATATTCCTGCGCCGGAACCGGGATCACCTCATTTCCGCGGGCCCATTTGCGGATATCCACCCCCAGGGCGATGGCGTGCCCCAGCCGATCCCCCGGCTTATAGTGAAACCGTTCTATCACTTCGTCGATATGGCGCAGCCCGGAAAGGATATGGCGGAAATCTTCTCCCACGTGATAGGTAAACCCGATGTTCTGAACGAGGGAATATTTTCCCCCAGACTCCCCGGACCTCCTGACGGGCCTGGAGATCCGCCGGGATCTCATCCGGTTGTAGGCCGGCGCGAACATCCACGGCTCCATGGCGTTCTCGTCGGAAGCCGCGTCGATCCCCACGATATATTCGTCCAGGTGCAGAACGGAGATCCTGAGTTCTTCGATCGCCATCGCGATGTTCGCCATATCCTTTCTCAAAACGACGCTGTGCCCCGAATAGCCGCCCTCCTGTCCGAAATCCCTCCAGCAAAAATAGCCTGACAGATCGTCCAGACGCTCCGTTTTGATAAAGTGATAGACGATTCCCAGCGCCGGAGCCCGCAATCCACCGATCCGCTCCCTGACCCTTCCGCAGAGATCCCGCCAGGAAAATCCCGGCATCCCCCTTCTCTTTTCTTCCTCTTCCAGAAGGGCTCTGGCTTTGGCTACTCCCGTCCCGCTCTCGATCAGGTATCTGCGATAGGTGCGAAACACCTCCCCCAGCTGATCGTTCAGACGGCTGAGGATTTCCCTGCTGCAGCGATCGTACTGCAGGCTGTCCATATCCCTCCAGTCCACATTCGGCCCGATCCGTATTTCCAGCTTTTTCAGCGAGGCGATCTTTGCCTGAGACCGAAAGACTTCCAGCATCATGGATTCCCTGTCGGTAGCCTCCCGCAGCATTCTCTTCGACCTGTCAAAATATCCCTGAAACCACAGCAGCCCCTGAATTTCAAAGCGCTGCCAGCTCTCTGAAAACAGGGCGTTTTTGGTTCTCAGATATTGCAGGAAGAGGATCGAAAAAAGGCCGTCTTCTTCCTCTTTCAGACAGGCGCAGCAGCCGTCCAGCAGGAGCAACTCCGAAGAAGCCTTTAATTCCGTTTCATCCCGATAGACGGTTTCCAGCAGGAAATCGTGTTCGATCTGAAGTCCGCCCGGATTCCATTCCACCGCGATTCTTTCCAGCAGATCCCTGGCCCCCTTTACCGGCTCCGCCTCTCCCTTCATCAGGCCGCGCAGCAGTCCGGCTTCCGCGCGGTCGCCGCGCCGGTCCAGCCATGCTTTAAATTTCCCCGGCTTCTTTTTCCGCCTCTTCTCCTCTTCCCTGTCCTTCAGAAAGCCGGCCGCCAGGCACCGGAATACCGCCGCCTGGGCATACCTGATATCCTCCTTCCCCCATGCCGTTTCGTCCTTCCATTTCCCGGCCGGGTTCATTCGGGAAATCCATACCTCCACATAATCGAAGCCGGCGTTGAAGTGAAGGTGATTTTCCGCCACCCCCTTTTGCAAACACTTGACCAGAAGTTTATCCGCCAGGGAAATCATCGGCTTCTGTTCATAGTAGGCTTCCCGCCCCAGACCGCACGACCGCGCAAAAAGGACGAGGAAGAGATCCGGAACCACAAAACGGATCATCAGGCTCCATACCTCCACCTTATCGAAGGCGGAGAGGTTGCCCAGCAGCGTTTTGGATAAAATATCCGGCCCCGTTTCCGTTTTCCAGGTCCGAAGGGCCACCACTCCATCCCGGTAAGTCAGCATGGCGCCCGCGATATCCGACGCTTTTTTCAGATAAAATCCGGCAGCCGCAGCAAAAGCGTCCGCTTCTCTTTTCCTCTTCAGAAATTCCCTCCGGGGATAAAACAGCTCGCAGAGCTGCTGGAGGTCGTCACAGGATTTGACCCGTACGCTCCGCGTTCTCAGGTACTCCATCAGCTCGCGCCGGGAGCGCTGATACTTCTTTCCGGCCCGTTCCCTCCTCTCCCGCTTCCCCGGATCCAGCGCGCTGCACTGTTCGAACTTCTCATAGGCGAGATACTGCTCCAGCAGCGGGTCCCGGCTTCCCAGGCCGGGATCGCAGAAGGGGAAGAGCATCACCGTCAAAATCTGCTCCAGCCTGTTTTTATTCATCCCAATCTCTCCCCAGCAGCGCCCGAATATATTTCCCCTTCTGCAATTCCACGGACCGGCGAAGGAAATTTCTCAAAACCGGCATTTCTTTTTTAATCCGCCTTTCCTCCTGCCGCACAAAAGCCGTCTTCCCGTCCGGATATTCTTCAAGGATCCAGTCCTTCCACCCCGCCGTTCCTTCCAGAATTTCCTTCATGCTCACGAACATCTCGTAATAGTAGGCCCTGTCCGCCGTTTCCTGCTGCCCGTCTACGCTCCTTTTCCACTTCATCCCCTGGGCGGACCTGCTGTGCCCGCTGTCGTATTTTCTGCGCACCGTCTGACAGATGTAGATCTTCTGCAGCTGCTGCATGAGACCAACGATCACTCCGATCTGAACCGCCGCCTTCAGCTCTTCTTTCTGGTTCAAATCGATTATGATATCCATATTCGCCAGCAGCCCGGACACTTCCTCCTTCGTCCGCTTTTCTTCTTCCACCGGCATCCGGGGTGTTTTCTCCCACAGGCTTTCCAGATATTCCCGGATCGTCCTGTACAGAGTCGCATCCTCGAGAACCGACCAGATATCCTCTTCCTGCCTGGTCCGCTTCTTCATCATCCGCCCCAGCTTCGCGCACAGCGCCTGGCGCTGCCGGTTTCCCTCTTCCAGAGGCGTCTGAAGGCTTCTCAGCCTGTCCAGCCAGTCCGATCTTTCAAACAGCGCCATCCTGTGAGGCCCGAAGTCCCATTCCTGACATCCGTTCACCAGCGTGCGCATCAGCCCGTTGACCGGTTCTTCTCCCCTCAGCACGCCCATCAGCCGGTCCTCTTCTTCCTCCGCAGCGTCCGCGTAAAGGGACAAAAAGGTTTCCAGAGAACGATCGCCTCCCCGCCGCAGCACTTCCCGGATCAGATCTCCCATCAGAAGATAACGGTGCGTCTGATCGTCCCCGCTGCGTGCGCTTTCCTGCTGCATCAGTTCCCTTTCCAGCCGGTCGATAAACTCCCCGAAAGAATGCTCTTCCCGCTTCAGATATCGCCCGCTGTCCTCCCTTAAACGGTCCAGGAAATTTCCCGCTTCTTCGTACAAATCCAGCGGTTCGAACAGCCCCCGGAAATGCTTCTCCTGCTCTTCCCGGATCGTCTCCTGATAGGCTGTCACGCAGTCCTCTTCGCCAAAAATCACGCAGGTTTTCGCATCCTGCTCATCTACCAGATACATGCTCCCATAGACCATGGCGATCTGCCCCGCCATCGTATTCAGCCAGTCCCTGCTGCCCTCCATCATTCTCCGAAGCCCATAATAATGCAATTCTTTCTTTTCATAGGGCGCATCCAGAAACGCATATAGATATCCCTGATAAAACCTTCCCGGATGATCGTCATTTCCTCCCATCATCCCCAGTTTATCGAACAGCTGGTTATAATGCAGAAAGAAGGAATCCGCGTCCAGATCCGTGCGGAACAGGCTCTGCCCCGCAAAAATATGGTTTGTGATAAAGCTGCACATCCGCACGATCCCGTGCACCCGTTTTCTCCCCGTAATCCCGTCCGAAATCCTCTTTTCCAGAATGAGGAGGACATTTTCCAGAAGCATGGAAAGGGCATACAGCTGCAAAACCGGCGTGATCAGCTTGTCCGGCTTCCCGTCGTATTTCTCCCTTCTCAGCTCTTCCAGAAAATCGTTCAGATAATTGTAGTTGACATAAAATCTCCATTGATTGAAATCCATCTGAAAGATCCCGTTCACAAACCGGTCCAGATTGTCGATTTCCGCCGCCAGATCGTGGTTCGCGCTGATTTCGGTATACAGAAAATACCTGCACTGCTGATAAATGCGGTTCAGGCCGTGCTCCCTGTCCCATTCCGCACTCTGAGCCAGCTCCGTTTCCCTCGCCATCGAGTGCAAAAACGTTTTGAACTCCAAATAGGCATTTCCGATCTGCCGGGAAGTGTCGCCCATGAAGTTTATGTAGAAAAGCAGGATCTTCCCGCCGCGCCGCAAAAAGGTATCCTCCCCTTCCTCCTTTTCCTCCAGCCATTCCACCAGGCGGCACATGCTGTCTCCCAGAAATTCCCGGTCATCCAGCCGAAACTGCCGCTTCTGCCAGGCCGATTCGAACAGCTGGAGATAATATCGGGTAGACGTGGGCAGCACCTTGCCCAGATACATCCTGGACGTCTGCACGATCAGGTCCCCTTCTCTCTCCCTGGGCTCCTCCTCATCCCAAAACCGCCACTGCTGTCCCTTCGTACTGCGCAGATAAGCCCTCCACTCTTTTGGAAGCCTGCCGATGGCCCTGTCGAGGTTATTTTCGATCACTTCCAGAAACAGCTCTTCATCCGCCGTGGTCAGCACGATCAGATTGGGATGGGAAAGATACTTGATGATGATGGAGAGCAATTCCGTAACCTTCTGAGGTTCCAGGTCCACGTCGTCGAATATGAAAAAGATCAGAGGGGATCTTTTCCCTTCACCCTTCTTCCCCCTCTTTTTGAGTTCCTCCACCAATGCGTCCCAGAACCTGGCCACCTCGTGGGAAAACCGGTACGAACTCACCACCTGCTTTGCCGAATTCTCCACGGCCCTATAGTAGGAAGGCTCTCCGGAAGGATTGTATTTCCCTGCGAACAGGAGTTCCTGAAGCGCGTCCAGACGGTTCGTCAGAGGCTTTGTATCCCGCTCCCTGTAATGGCAGATCTCCCAGCCCTCGTCCTTTTGCCTTCGTCTTTCCCGGCAGTTTTCCCGTTCCAGTTCCTCCACCTTCTCCCGGATAATCGCGAACAGCCATACCAGAGCGCTGCACTCGTCCGGTATGACCTCCGGAATGATGATGGGCAAAACCATATCCTCACCGTTTTTCTCAATTATGCTCTGCAGGGTAAAGGCGACCGACGTCTTTCCGGTCCCTCTCTTCCCGAAGATCGAGAATACGTTATCGTACATCAGGTTGTATTGATCATGATCTGCCGCCTCTTCCCGCCTTTCCCCCGCCTTCTCCCGATAATCCTCGATCCGGTCCAGCAGATCCCGATAATTGGGAAAAATATTTTCCAGCTGTACCGGCGACAAAAGCCGAATCCCCACCTTGTAAAAGCTATTTTCCTGTTCCCACTTTTTCTTCATCCGCGTATCCCCCTTTTGTGTGCCGGCCGCAACTGCCGCCGGACAAAATAATAAACCGGAATCGGGTTATTTCCAATTCCGGCTTACCTTTTTCAGTATGTTGTAACTATTGTTCTTTTTTTCCGAATTGACGCACACCCTCTGATACACCGTCCTCTGCCCGTGTTCCTTTTCTTCGCGCGCGCCAATGACTTCAGCGATAACTCCTTCTCCGCCCGTCTCTGCCGGTTTCCACCGTCTCACTACGACCGCTTCTTCCGTTTCACCCCTGGCCGATACGACAAATGCTTCCGGCTTCTGCTCACCGGAACCCTGCGCTGCGGCATCCGCATCCGTCTGTCTCAGCAGCAGTCGAGATACTGATTTTTCCTGCGCCATCTTTTTCCTCCGCGATATGAGTCATACTTACTACTATAGTATGACAGCTTCCTGGCTTCCTATCCGTCTGTTTTTCATAATGATATCCTAATTTTATCCGAAAAAACCGGAAAGCACAAGCACTTTATCCGGGAATATGCTGGAATCTTCATCTCACGCGCCGATTGTCAAGGTCTGGTCATCATCCCTTCTCCGCCAATTCGATTACCATATTTTACCACAATCGCGCGCGCCGCGCTGTCCAAAAATTTCTTCCGTTTTTTTCGCAAATTCAACAGTACCGTATCCGGTTATACCTGCTGCCCGATTTCCCCCTGCCAGACCGGATATCTCTCCCGGTCCCGGGGCTCGATCTTTCTGATGACGCGGCAGGGCACGCCGGCGGCCACCACGCCGGAAGGGATGTCCCGGTTCACCACGCTGCCGGCTCCGATCACGGAATCGTCCCCGATGGTGACGCCGGCCAGCACGGTGCACCCCGCTCCGATCCACACGTTGTTCCCCACCGAAATGGGTTTGGCCACCTCCATGCCCGCCCGGCGCTGGTCCGGATCCAGGGCGTGCTCAGCGGTGGTAAAGCAGCAGTTGGGAGCGACGAACACGTTGTCCCCGAAGGCGACCTTCGCCCCGTCGGTGATGACGAGGTTGTGATTTGCGTAGAAAGAGTCCCCCACGTGGATGCGGTATCCGTAGTCGCACCAGAACGGGGGCATAAAGGTCGCGTCCTTTCCCATGCTCCCCAGGAGCCGGGAAAGGATGGCCAGCTGTCCCTCCCTGTCGTTGGGGGACAGCTGATTGTATCGATAGCACTCCTCCTTGCACCTGCGCGTATCCTCCTCCAGCTTCGGATTGCCGCAGGCCCAGAAGAGGCAGTTCACCGGAATGTCCACCATCCCTGCGCTCCTCCCTTACCGCTCCACGCGGACGCCGCAGTAATCCAGAACCAGCTCGCAGAACATGGCGTTGGCCCAGGAGAACCACTCCCTGGTATAGCGGGCGGGATCGTTGACGCAGAAGCCCTCGTGCATCATGCCCTTGCCCGCGTCCGTGTTCTTCATGGTCTGCAGGATCTGAAGCTTCTCTTCTTTCGTCCTGGAAGTCAGCCCCTGAATCGCCAGGGAAATGTGCCAGATGTATTCCGGCGGCGTGTGAGGGCTGCCGATGCCCTTTGCACAGGATCCTTCATAATAGTAAGGGTTGCCGTTGCTCAGGATGAACTTCCGGGTATTCTCCACCACTTCCCGGTCGTTCGCCTCATATCCCAGATAGTCCATGGCCAGAAGGCTGGGAACGTTGGCGTCGTCCATGAGCAGGTACTGGCCGTAGCCGTCCATCTCATAGGCGTAAATCTTCCCGTAATACTCGTTGTTCACGATGGCCAGAGACTCGATGGCGCTGTGGATTTCCTTTCTCAAAGCTTCCGCTTCCGCGGCCAGAAGCTCGTCGTCCAGCACTTCCAGGGCGATGGTCTGCATGTATCCCAGCACCACGGTGGCGAACATGTTGGACGGGATCAGATAGCCGTATACGCAGGCGTCGTCACTGGGGCGGAACCCGGACCAGGTCAGGCCGATGCCGGATTTGACCAGAGCGCCTTTGCCCCCTCTGGAGAGGGTGTCCGTGAAATAGCAGTTTTTGCGCACGAAGGAATAGGGGGACTTCTCCTCGTGGCTCTGTTCGGTCCTCCACACCTTCAGGATGGTGTGCAGCCCCTTGACGAAATTCTCATCGAACTGGTCCGTCCTGCCGGTATTTTTCCAGATCAGCCAGGCCAGCTGCACCGGATAGCACAGGGAATCGATCTCGTACTTGCGCTCCCACAGCCAGTCGGTCATCTCCGTCTCGTCGTGCTCCCAGCAGTTGCCGTTCTCCTCCTGATTGAAGGCGTTGGCATAGGGGTCGTGGTTGACGAAGAAAAACTGCCGTCTGGACAGCCCCACCAGCAGATCCGCGATCTCGCTGTCCTCTTTGGCCGCCATCAGGTACGGGCGCACCTGGGCCACGGAATCCCGCAGCCACATGGCCGGGATATCCCCGGTGATCACATGGGTCGTACCGTCCTCCATCTTCCTGACTGTCGTGTCCAGCGTGTTGGTGAAGCAGTTGATGAACAGCTCCACCATGGCGGGATCATCCTGAAAGGTCTCTTCCACCTTCGCGATCAGACGCTTTAAGGACTCCGGTAAATTAGCTTTCATACCTCGTATTCTCCTCTCCTGCGGCGGCCCCTTTCCGGGCGGCCCGCCGCCTCCTGTATGCCTATGATTATAAGGCATCCCCCTCCCGTTCGTCAAACTGTATCGGGGCGGTTTGGCCGTCCTTTTTCCGCCCTGACGGCTGAAAGCGGGGAAAACTTCCTCCTTCCCAATTTCCGAAAGCCATGCTACAATGGGGAACATGAGCGATTTGAAATACACCTTACGGACAAAAGAAGAAATACTAAAAAGCTATTACGGCTACAGCTCCTTCCGGGAGGGGCAGGAAGAACTGATCGACTGCCTGCTCTCCGGCCAGGACGTCTGCGGCATCATGCCCACGGGCGCCGGCAAATCCGTTTGCTATCAGGTGCCCGCCCTTTTGATGCCCGCCGTCACGCTGGTGATTTCCCCGCTCATCTCCCTGATGAAGGATCAGGTGCGCGCCCTCAACCAGATGGGGGTGCACGCCGCCTGGCTCAACAGCTCCCTTTCCTTCGCCCAGTATAAAAAGGCGCTGGAATACGCGAAGGAAGGCAGATATAAGATCATCTACGTGGCGCCGGAGCGCCTTTTGACGGAAGGCTTTCTGGACTTCGCGCAAAACGCCTCCATTTCCATGCTGGCGGTGGATGAAGCGCACTGCGTCTCCCAGTGGGGGCAGGATTTTCGGCCCAGCTATCTGAAAATACCGGAATTTCTTTCCCGCCTGTCCGCCCGCCCCGTGGTGGGGGCCTTCACCGCCACCGCCACGAAGGAGGTCCGAAACGACATCGTCTCCATGCTGGGGCTGGAGAACCCCCACGTGACGGTGACCGGCTTCGACCGGAAGAACCTGTATTTCGAGGTCCGCCATGAGAAGGACAAATACCGGGCCATCCGCGCCTATCTGTCCTCCCACCCCGGGCAGTCCGGCATCATCTACTGCGCCACGCGCAAGGCGGTGGAGGAAGTCTGCGACCGGTTAAACGGGGACGGCTTTCCGGCCACCCGCTATCACGCGGGGCTTTCCGACGAAGAACGCCGGAAAAACCAGGAGGCTTTCACCTACGACGAAGCGCCGGTAATGGTCGCCACCAACGCGTTCGGCATGGGAATCGATAAATCCAACGTCCGCTTCGTGCTGCATTATAATATGCCGAAGAACATGGAAAGCTATTATCAGGAAGCCGGGCGCGCCGGACGGGACGGCGCGGCGGCGGACTGCATCCTCTTTTACAGCGGGCAGGACGTGATCACGAACCAGTTTTTCATCGAACGGGACCGGGAAAACGAAGAGCTCACCGGAGAAGCGCTGGAACTGGTGCGCTCCAGGGACCGGGAACGGCTTAAAAAAATGACCTTCTACTGCCATACCACAGACTGCCTGCGGGACTATATGCTGCGCTATTTCGGCGAATACGGAGGGAGCTTCTGCGGCAACTGCGGCAACTGCAAAACCGGCTTCGAAACCGTGGACATCTCCCTGATCGCCAACGACCTCATCGGCTGCGTCCTCACCAGCGGCATGCGCTTCGGCATCAACGCCATCCTGGACGCCCTGCGGGGCAGCCGGAGCGAAAAGGTGCTCCGCTTCGGCCTCGATCAGAACCGTTATTACGGTTCCCAGGCCGGGCAGACCATCGTCTTTTTGCGGCAGGTCTGCCAGTATCTGATTCTGACGGAATATCTGGCCGTCACCGACGACCAGTTTCCCATATTAAAAGTGAAAGAAAAGGGACTGACCTTCTACTCCGAAGACGGGGAACTTCGCCCCGTGCTCACCATGAAGGCGGCAAGGAAGACTACGCAGCCGCCTGCAGGAGCCGGCGCATCCGCCGGCCAGCCCCAAACCGGCGCAAAAACGCACAGAAACGGCGCATCCCGTCCGGGCAGCGCTCCCTTCGAGGAGCTTCGCAGCCTGCGCACGCAGATCGCCCGGAGGGAACACGTTCCCCCCTATCTCGTCTTTTCCGACAAGACGCTGGAATCCATGTGCGTCCTGCTGCCCCAGAACAAAGAAGAAATGCTCGCCGTCCACGGTGTCGGCGAGCTGAAATATCAAAAATACGGCGAGCCCTTTCTGGCGCTTTGCCGAAAGCTCGCCGGAGAATCGGAGGAGTTTTAAAAATTGCATTTCAGAAAACTGAATCCAAAGAGCGCGAAGCACTACGGCTGCATGGCGGCCGGCGCCGCCGTCCTGTCCTTCGGGCTGTTCAACGTACACAGCCAGAGCCGGATCACGGAAGGCGGCGTGCTGGGGATGACCCTGTTCCTTCATCGCTGGACCGGGATATCTCCGGGCATCTTTTCCTTTCTCCTGGACATGTCCTGCTATCTCGTGGGGTTCCGCCTGCTGGGAGCGGCCTTCCTGAAGAACGCCATGTTCTCCACCTGCTGCTACGCCCTCTTCTACCGGCTGTGGGAATTCACAGGCCCCATACTGCCTTCCTTTTCGGACCGGCCTCTGGTCGCCGCCCTGCTGGGCGGCCTCTTCGTGGGCGCGGGAGCCGGGCTCATCGTTTCCAGAGGGGGCGCTTCCGGAGGGGATGACGCCCTGGCCCTGATCCTCCATCGGGCGACGGGCTGGAAAATCGCCAGCGCTTACTTCTTTACGGACTTCGTGGTGCTGATGCTGTCTTTGACCTATATTCCGCCGGTAAAAATCCTCTTTTCCCTGCTGACGGTCTTTCTCTCTTCGAAGATCATCGACCTGCTGCACAGCAGGCTCTCAGATTCCGGCCTTCAAAAAGTCTGACAGTCCCTGCGCGGTATCCCGGAAGCGGATGCCGTGCGCCCGGGCTTTCCCGGGATCCATACACAGATTTCTCGGCCTGTTCCCCTCTGCGGGACGGGCCAGTTTTTCTTTTCCCAGGGGCCTTAAGACGGCGCGCACGGTTTCGTACAGGGACAGGGTATTGGGGCTCCCGAAGTTGTAGATCCCCGGCGGCAGGGAAAATGCCGCTTCCACATATCCGGCCGCCTCCCACGCGTCCGTCACGCCCCGGTAATCGGCATCTGAAAAGAACCATTCCACATCTTCCCGCACCATGCGCCTTACGATCTCCCCCAGGTTCTGCCGCCCTTCGTCCCGCTCTTTTTGCGTCAGCTCCCCGTACATCCAGCTCAGCCGCAGGATCACGCTGTTGGGGCACAGGTTCCGACAGGCCCGCTCCGCCAGCAGCTTATGCTGTCCGTAGACCGGGACGGGATGCAGGATTTCCTTCTCGCAGTGGGCGAACTGATTCATGCCCGTTTTTTCCTCCGCCGGGCCGTCGAAATAGACCTGATCCGAGCTGCAGAAAATCAGGCGGGGCCCATCGGACGGCGACCCGCTCCCGCAGGCTGCGGCCAGATTCTTCGTCCCCTCCACGTTGACGGCCAGGGACAGGGCCGGATTCCTTTCGCAGGCCCCCACGTCCGAAACGGCGGCGCAGTGGATCACGGCGTCCGGCCGAAAGCCCCGGACTCCCCTGCTCACCGCCCCGCCGTCCGTCAGATCCAGCTCCCCGTGGGCCGGCGCCCACACTTCATTCTTTTCTCCGTAAAAGGAAAGGAGCCGGCTTCCCAGAAAGCCGCCGGCCCCCGTCAACATCAGACGCATGTTTTTCGTTTCCTCCGTTCCGAAGCGCTTTCGCTCCCGCCCCGCCGGTGCGGCGCCGAAAGCGCCCCTTAAAAGCTGCGCAGGGCGTCATCCCCATCCGCGGTCTTGTCGATGGAGCGGATCACCACGTAGTAGCCGTTTCCGCCGCCCAGATCCACGAAGACCCGATCCCCGATCCGGCGGCCCAGCAGGGCCTTTCCCAGCGGTGATTCGCCGGAGATGAGCCCCTCCAGAGAATTCTGGCGCACCGTGGTGACGATCTTGTAGCGCTCCGTTTCCCCGTCCTCCTCGAAAAAGACCTCCACGCCGTTGTTCATGCCCACTTCGTCCTCGCCGGATTCCTCCGAGATGACTTCTGCGGTGCGGATCATCCGCTCCAGATAACGGATCCGGCTCTCGTTCTTATTTTTGAACTTCTTGGCGGCATAGTATTCGAAATTCTCAGAAAGATCCCCCTGGGCCCTGGCTTCCTTCACGTCCTCCAGCGCCTCCTGGCGCACCACCAGTTTCCGGTATTCGATCTCTTCCCGCATCTTTTTGATGTCTCCGGGCGTCAGCTGATTGTGCATGTCTTCCTCTCAGTCCTTCGGGCAAAAGCCCTCGAAAATAAAATAGTCAAAGCAGTTGCGGCAGGCGTCCAGCTGCGCCTGGCATTTGACGGTCCAGGCCACCGCCGGGCATCCGAAGAGCCTGCGGCAGACGTTTTTCGAAACCGCGTGCATGGCCCTGCAGTCGTAAGCGATGAAATCGGGCCGGGTCAGGAAATTCGTCAGCAGATGGCGCATCACCCAGTAGTGCGTCCCGTGGGATCCGTCCTCCCTCTGATAGTTCATGGACAGCTGCCCTCTGCAAACCCGGGGACAGTGCTTTTTGAACCAGAGCAGCGCCCGGGGATGGAAGGATTCCACGCAGTAAACGCCCCGGTAATTTTTCAGAAGCTCCCACGTCCTTTCGCAGACGCGGTCATCCTTTCCCCGGTATTTGATCTCCACGATCAGCGGCACCTTCCCGTTCACCAGCGCCAGCACCTCGGAGAAGAGCGGGATCCTCTGCCCGCTGCCGTAAACCGGAAAGCCCTGCAGCTGTTCATACGTGAAATCGTCCACGTTGCCGTCCACCCCGCAGATGCGCTTTAAGGAAAAATCGTGGGCCACAACCACCTGGCCGTCCTTCGTCAGCTGGACGTCCAGCTCGATCCCGTAGCCGTGCCGCACCGCCTTTCGAAAAGCGGCCATGGTGTTCTCCGGCGAATCCGATATGTTGTCGTGCAGCCCCCTGTGGGCGTAGTAGACCTTCGGCATCCGCTCCGGCCTGTCCTTCAGCCTGGGGGATACCGCGAACAGATATGTCCCCACGGCGGCCAGCGCCGCCGGCATCCATTTTTTCATCTCGTCCTTCCTTTCCGCTCTCGCACTCCGCCTAATCTTCGACATCGAAATGTTCCAATAGATTCTTCTTTCGCTCCGGCCGGTTATCCCCGTGCCTGACCATGCTCATGGTAATCATGGCCGCGACGGTGAAGACGCAGGCGTAGGGAAACAGCGTCCGGTAGGAAACATACTGCAGAAACGCGCCCGACAGGATGGGGGTGACGATCTGGGCCGACATGGAAAACGTGTAATACAGCCCGGTGTACTTTCCCACGTCGCTGTTGGAGCACATCTCCACCACCATGGGCAGGGAATTGACGCTGACCGCCGCCCAGCCGATTCCGATCAGGGCGAAACCCGCGTTGATGACGGGATGGTATTCCACGAAGAACACCGCCGCCAGAAAGCTCGCCAGCATCAGCGCCAGCCCGATCTGTATGCAGCGTTTTCTTCCGGCGCGCGCCGAGAAAAAGCCGATGGGAATATAGCCCACCACGGCCGATACGGTGGCCACCATGAGGCAGTTGGCGAAGCCTCCCCCCTCCATCCCCCAGACCGTCCTGGCATAGCGTGAAAACGCCGTGGTCACCGCATTATAGGCGGTAAACCACAGGAAAATGGAGATCAGGATCCAGCGCAGGCTCCTTTTCACCGCCGGATCCAGCCGCCCGGTCCGGCCCGTCGCTTTTTGTGCGGCCTTCCCCGCTTCCGGCCCCTCCTCCGGGTTTTCCGCGGCCACCCGGGCCGCCAGCTCCTTCTCCCGGATCGTGGCGACCAGCAAAACTACGGACAGCGCCATCAGCGCCGCCACCCCGACGAATACCGGCATATAGTCCGGCCGCTCCCCGTCCCCCACCAGCAGGCTGATCAGGATCAGCGTATAGACGCCGCCCAGGGCGCCCATCAGGTTGATGATGGCGTTGGCCTGGCTTCGCAGCGGTTTGGGGGTCAGATCCGGCATCAGGGCCACCGCCGGGGAGCGATAGAGCCCCATGGCGATGAGCAGGCAGAACAGGGCCGTCACGAACAGGGCCAGGTTCTGCCCCCGGTCCGCCGCCGGAAGGAGCATCATCAGCACCACGGCCAGACAGGTGCCCGCCACGATGAAGGGCATCCGCTTCCCGAAGCGGGTATCCACCCGGTCCGAAAGGGAACCCAGAAGGGGCAGAAGGAAGACGGCCAGCACGTTATCCGCGGCCATGATGGCGCCGGTGACGGTCTCGTTCATGTGAAAAGTCCCCTGTAAGATCAGCGGGATCAGATTGTCGTACATCTGCCAGAAGGCGCTGATGGACAAAAAGGCCAGCCCGATCAGAAAGGTCCTGCGGTAATTCAGCTTCATATTCGTAATCCTCCCGCCTCTATCTTACATCCTTTCGGCCGGGTTTACAATTTCTTTTTAATCCTCCTGATAGTGGCTGAGCCACTTATCCCCGGAAAACCGCTTCCAGAACACGGCGGTCCGCACCGCCCACTCCAGGCACATGCAGATCCAGACGCCCGGAAGCCCCAGGCCCAGAGGGATGGCGAACACATAGCCCAGCCCCACGCGGATCACCCACATGGTGACCAGGGAAAAATAGGAAGAAAAAGAAGCGTCCCCGGCGGAGCGCAGGACGGAGGGCAGGGTGTTGGACGGCGTCCAGAAAAACGGCATGCACACCGCCGCGATGGCCAGCACGGTATAGATCATGGTCAGCGTATTGTCCGGAGCCTGATAGAGCTTCAGGATCAGCGGCAGCAGGGGCAGGAGCACGGCCAGGGCCACGACGTTGATTCCCGTCCCCAGCTTCACCATCCCCTTCCCGTAACGGCGGGCCAGATCCCTGTCACCGGCCCCCACGCACTGTCCCACCACGGTCACCGCCAGGGTGGCCACCGCGGACGGAGCCGCGTAGAGCAGGGAATAGGCGGAGTTGGCCACCGCGTTGGCCGCCACGTTCATGGTGCCCAGGCGGGCGATATAAATCTGCACCAGCATGGAGCCCCCGTTCATGAACAGCTGCTCCATGCCGAAGGGTATGCCGATGCGGAAGATCTCCCGGATGATCTTCTTATCGATCCGGAACACGTGGCAGGCCTGGACGCGCAGCACGCTTTTGGGGGAAAGCAGCATCCAGACCGCCGCCACGCCGCCGACCAGGCGGGCGAGGTTTAAGGACAGGGCGCTTCCCATGATGTCCAGCCGCATCATGTTGATGAACACGAAGCTGGCCAGAAAGTGCAGCAGGTTGATGATGATGGTCAGATGCAGGCAGATCTTCGTCTCGCCCAGCCCCCGGAACACGGCGAAGCCGCTCATGTAGACGGCCAGAAAAATCATGGAAATGGCCATGCCGATGAGGTAGTTTTCGGCCTTGACGAGAACCGTTTCCTCCACGCCCGCGAACAGGAAGTGGACCAGCGGGTCCGCGAAGGCCACCAGGATCACGCAGGCCACGATGGCGGAGAGCGGCGTGGCGAACAGAAGCTGCCCGGCCGCGGATTTCATCCGCTCCACCTCGCCCTTCCCCTTAAACTGCGCCACCACCACCGTGCCGCCGGCGGAAATGGCGTTATAAACCGCATAGATCATCATGTAGAGCGGGCTGACCAGGCTCACCGCCGATACGGATTCCTGGCTGGAAGAGCTGATCATGGCCGTGGTCAGCATGCCGATCAGGCAGATGAAAAAGGAATCCATGATCAGCGGCGTCAGCATGGAAAAAATCTGCCTCCAGGAAAACATGGAACTGCCGAACTGCCGGTCCAGCAGCCGGTCGATCCGGGACCCTTCCCGGATCAGAGGGGAACGCTTTTTCTCCCCGTTCAGTTTTTCACGATCTCGCCTCACCGTGTTTACCTCCGTTCGCTTTCACGCGTATTTTCGGAATTGAAATCATGGTTAATGATAGCAGAACAGCCCAAAAAAACAAGTACAGGAAATGATATTTTTTGTAATACTTTTTACAGTCTTTCATCCCATTTTCATCTTTCCGGTTTATAATAAAACCAGATCCCGCGGATGCGGGGATATTTTCAAACGGATCGGGAGGATGCGACCATGAGGCTGCTCGTAGCGGAAGACGAAAGGGACCTGAACGCGGTCATCACAAAAACGCTGATCAAGAACCACTACTCGGTGGATTCCTGCTTCGACGGGGAGGAGGCGCTCTCCTGTCTGGAAATGGCGGAGTACGACGCCGTCGTCCTGGACATCATGATGCCGAAAATAAGCGGGCTGACGGTGCTCAAAACCCTGCGCGCGGCCAAAAACCGGGTGCCCGTCCTGCTTCTGACCGCGCGGGATTCTGTGGCGGACCGGGTTGCCGGGCTGGACGCAGGGGCGGACGATTACCTGGTCAAGCCCTTTTCCTTCGACGAGCTCCTGGCCCGCATCCGGGTCATGCTGCGGCGGGAGAGCGGCCGTCCGGACAACTGCTTTCGGATCGCGGACCTGACCATCGACTGCGACGCCCGGACGGTCTTTCGGGGGAATACCCCCATCGCCCTCTCCTCCCGGGAATTTTCCATCCTGGAATACCTGGCCGGCAATCAGGGCATCGTCCTGTCCCGGGACAAGATCGAACAGCACATCTGGAACTACGATTACGAAGGCGGCTCCAACGTGGTGGACGTCTACATCCGCTATCTGCGCAAAAAGATCGACGAAGGCCATACCCCGAAGCTGATTCACACCGTCCGGGGCGCCGGATATGTGTTAAAGGAGTGACAGACGATGACCATCCGGAAAAAAATCACCCTCTGGTATACGGCCTTCATGGCCCTGTTCGTGGTTCTGGCCCTCTGCCTTCTGTTCGTCATGGCCAGCGGCCGGATCCTCTCCGACACCAGGACGCGCCTGAAGGACACCGTTTTGAGAAGCTTCGACGAAATCGAATACGACGACGGCGTTTTGACGTTCGACGACGACCTCAACTATCTGGGCGCGGGGATCTATCTTTCCGTCTATAACTCCGACGGGGCGCTGATCTACGGCAGGATCCCCTCCTCCTTTTCGGGCGCCCGGCTTCTGACCATGGACCGGATCCAGCAGGTTCCCTTTTCGGGCGGCGTCTGGTACGTTTACGATTACTGCCAGGCCGTTCCCGGATACGGAGACCTCTGGGTGCGGGGCATCCTTTTCTGGTCCGGCATGGACGACTCCCTGAGCACGCTCCTGTTGTTTTCGCTGGTCCTCTTCCCCTTTTTCGTCCTCTGCACCGCTCTGGGCGGATATTCCATCATCCGCCGGGCCTTAAAGCCCCTTTCCTCCATGTCGGAAACGGCGCGGCGCATCAGCGGCGGAAACGATCTTACCCAGCGGATCCGGCTGCCGGAAGGGGCTGACGAGGTGCACGGCCTGGCTTCCACTTTCGATCAGATGATGGACCGGCTGCAGGCTTCCTTCGAGCAGGAGAAGCAGTTCACCTCCGACGTCTCCCACGAGCTGCGCACTCCCGTGGCCGTCATCCTGTCCCAGTGCGAATACGCCGTCCGGGACGACGTTTCCGATTCCGAACGGCTGGAGGCCCTCTCCTCCATCCGCTCCCAGGCGAACCGGATGTCCGGGCTGCTCTCCGGCCTGCTCACCCTGGCCCGGGCGGATCAAAACCGGCTTCCCCTGCATCCGGAGCGGATCCTTCTGAACGACCTGGCCGCCATCGTCTGCGAAGAACAGCAGGAATTTGCCGACGCGAAAAAAATCGCCCTGCACCTGGAGGCGGATCCCGACCTGTGGATGGAAGCGGACGAATCCATGATGATCCGCCTGCTCATCAACCTGATCTCCAACGCGGTGCGCTACGGCAGGGAAAACGGGAACGTATGGATCCGCCTTTCGCGGGACCGGGATCATATCCTGGGCCGCGTGGAGGACGACGGCATCGGGATCCCGGAAGATCAGCTGGATCTGATCTGGAACCGGTTTTATCAGGTGGACCCGTCCCGCAGCGCGAAGGCCTCCGGGGGAGGCGCGACGTCGGGCCCTGCCGGGGAAGGCGGATACGGGCTGGGCCTTCCCATGGTCAGGTGGATCGCAAAAGCCCACGGAGGAACCGTTTCCGTCGCCAGCCATCCCGGAGAAGGAACGGTCTTCGCCTTCCGCATCCCCCGGTTTTTCGAAGAGAAAGGAGACGATCCGTCATGAAAAAACGAATGTCCAACAGCCGCCTTTTTCGTTTCCTGGCGGCCGCCCTGGCCGCATCCTGGCCGATCCTTTTCTCCGCGGGCTGCGCGGCGTCGGAGCCTCCCCGGACCCAGGCCATCACTTCCGATCAGGAGCTTTTGGCCGCCGGGGCCAACCGCACTTCCATCCGGGCGGACCTTCCAAAAGCTTCATCGGAGAACCCGCAGGAGGATGCTCCCGCCGCCGGAGGATCCGCCGTCTCCGGGGAAGCCACCGCGGCAGCTTCCTTCCTGGACGCCGGTCAGGCCCAATCCATCGCCCTCTCCCATGCCGGGGTGGACGAAGAAAACGCCCTGCACCTGAAGACGGGGCAGGACTACGATGACGGACGCTTTCATTATGATGTGGAATTTCTGGCGGACGGCATGGAATACGAATATAAAATCGACGCCGCCACCGGCGAGATCCTGGAATACGGCTTCGAATCCGCCGAAACCGGCTCCGGGGATTCAAAGGCGTCCGGCCAGGACGGCTCAGCCCCTTCCGGCGCCGGGGAAGGGGAAATCAGCGAGGAGCAGGCCATGCGGATCGCCCTGGACCTCGCGCCCGGAGCCGGGGAAAGCCATATCCGCATCGGAAGCGGCTACGACGGCGGGCGCAGGGTCTACGAGGGCAAGATCGTCTATCAGGGCATGGAATATGAATTCGAAATCGACGCCGCCACCGGCACCGTCCTGGAGTGGGACGCCGAACCCTGGCCGTAATGGTGTGATAAAAACTCCCTGACCCTTCCGGAGCGGGGATTGGTGAAAAGGTCCTGCGGCGGGGCATCCTCCTCGATGACACCTTTGTCGAGGAACAGCACGCGCGTAGAGATCGTACGCACAAAGGTCATCTCATGAGAAACGACAATCATTGTTGTTCCTCTTTGTGCCAGGGACTTAACGACTTCCAACACTTCGCCCACCATTTCCGGATCCAATGCACTGGTCGGTTCATCAAACAACATCAGTTGGGGTTCCATGCACAGCGCTCTGGCAATAGCTACCCTCTGCTTCTGCCCGCCGGAGAGCTCCAATGCGCCCCGGTGCTGAAAGGACGCCATGCCCACTTTTTCCAGATGATGCAAGGCGATGTTCTTTGCTGTTTTTCGATCCATCCGTTTGACCGTTATCAGGGGGAGGGTGCAATTTTCTAACACGGTTCGATTGGCAAACAGGTTAAAACTCTGAAAGACCATGCCTACCTTCTCATGTAGTTCTTTTAGAGGAGCCGACATATTCGTATAATCCGTCCCGTCTAAAATCACGGAACCCTTGTCCGGTTCCTCCAGGAAATCAATGCAACGGATGAGCGTAGATTTTCCGGACCCGCTGGGGCCAATGACGGAAATCACATCGCCCTGATACACATCCAAATCGATCCCACGCAGAACGTGATCGCCGTCAAACCCTTTTTCCAATCCCCGCACACTGAGGACACATTTTTTCTCATCCATTCGCCTTGTCCCCCTTTCCCGGATTACGCCGGTGTAAGGCACAATCCACCAGTTTATTCAATCCATAAGAGAGCAGGACAACCAGTGCCAGGTACAGAACTGCCGCTACAAGATAGGTGGGAAGATACCGGTAGGTTTTACCCGCAATAGATGTAGTTGCGAACATAAGCTCTCCAAAACCAATCACCGTGAGTACCGATGTGCCCTTAATGTTGTTAATCAATTCGTTGACAATGGAAGGAAGGCTGTTGCGTATGGCCTGAGGATAAACCACCCTGGTAATGGATTGCCAGGGCGTGAATCCCAGAGAAAAGGCCGCTTCCTTTTGCCCCTGCTCAACCGAATCGATACCACCGCGAAGCACCTCTGCCAGATAAGCGGCAGAATTCAAAATCACAGTAATCAAGGCAGAGGCAAACAGAGACCAAACCTGATTGACCTGTGTAACAGATGCACCCGGCATCAGAGCCTTCACAATAGAAAAGCCTCCGTAATAAATAATACAGGCCTGTACCATCATGGGCGTTCCGCGAATAATGGTTACATACAATTTTTCCAATGTCAGCATCATGTACTTCACATACTGGATGGGTCTGGGGTCCCGCAGCGTGGGCTCATTCTGCCGAATGTAGGCCAGCACCACGGCAAAGGCAAAGCCAATCCCCGTGCCGGCTACGGAGGCCGCCATTGTTTGTCCGATGCCGCTGATCCATGCCCTGCGCTCGCTCATCAGCAGATAAAGCATGGCATCGAGATCGCCTTCCGGCATTTCAGGAAGGCCCGCCACCCGGATAAACCGGTATATCAGCCATACGGCCAGGGCAAGCACGAGAACGGCAACGGCGCCCCAGAACCAGCAAAAATTCTTTGCTTTCAAACCCATTTTCATGATTGATTACTCGCCTCCGCGCTCGATAGCAGCGTCAAAGAGCGCCGTCCTGTCCGCCTCGCTGATCTCATCCAGCGCTGCATTGATATCTTCCAGCAATTCCGTGTCTCCTTTGCGAACACCTGCGCAAATGCCGCTGAAATCCAGTTCAAAGCCTTCTCCTTCATCGAAAGTAAGGCCAACCAGTTCCTCGTATTGGGAGGTATAGACCTCCACGGTTTCCCGGTTGATAACAATTCCGTCTACCGTCCCCTTGAGCAGCCGATCCAACATGGCGGGAATCGTATCTACCGGAGAAATATGGTTGACGCCGGGAATCTGGTCAATCACCGTGTCCAGACGGGTACCACGCTGACCCAAAACAGAAGCGCCGCTGAGTTCTTCCAGAGACGTCGCCCCGGCATAAGCGGAATCCTTATTCACCAGAACCGTGTACTCCGTTTTGGTAACAGCATATGTATTGGAAAAATCTGCGGCCTGACGATGTTCCGGGGAATCCAGCATACCGGAAATAACCACATCAATCTGTCCATTATTCAGCGCCTGCATCAACCCGTCAAAAGAAACCTTTTCAAACACAGGCTCCTTGCCCATAGCTTCCGCCACCCGCTTCGCAATTTGCACATCGTAGCCGTCGCCATAGAAACCGTCATGGTTTTCAATCGGCGTATTATACCCGGTGGCGCTGTCCTCTTCCCAGTTGTAGGGGACATAGGCGAACTCGCAGCCGATGCGCACCGTATTATCATTATCCTCCGTTTCCATAGAATTGCTGCCGCATCCAGCGGCAAGCAATAAGACTGCCGCCATCAACACACACAAAACCTTTTTCATAAATTTTCTTCCTTTCATTTCAAAGAATCTTCTTTTAGCCTCTGACGGTCAATGGTCGCCTAACAGATTACCGGCTGCATATTTTACCAGCCCCCCATATGGATATGCCCGTCCGGGCTGCTGCTGTACTGCTCTAAAACCAGCTCGTCCTCCTTCGGGTACCCTACTCCGATAAAGCACGGGGTCATCCAGCCCTGCGGCACTCCCAATGTATTCAGTACAACATCGTGTTCTTTGTTCAGCGGTATCCGCAGCGAGTAGCCCAGCCCCTCGTTGATAACGGCCAGCATGATATTTTCGGCCACACACCAGGCGGTGGTAAGGGGATTTAATTTGCTGACCCATTCCCCATTGAGCCTGCTACACTTGAACAACGGGACGATTACATAGGGACAGTCCACCAGCATGGTATACTGCCTCGGCATGGCATAGGCATACATTTTCTGCGCCAGATTGGGGCGCGTATATGTGCGGTTGCCGTCCACATAGCGTTTGGCAACGGCCTTTGCATAGGCAAAGGCGCACTCCTTATCCCCGCGCTCATGCAGAACAATAAACTGCCAGTTTCGGTAGTGATCCCAGGAAGGGGCCTTCATGCCTGCTTCCAGAATCCTTTTGATCGCTTCGAAGTCAACCTCTTTGTCCGTCCACTCACGGCTTGTTTTCCTTTGATTGATCACTTCATGAAATTCCATTTGTTATTCCTCCGTTTCCTGATTTACCAGCATCGTTAGATTCTTTGTAAATGTCCGGGACAAATCAACCAACTGCTTTTGTTCCTCCCTGTTCATCGTTCACCGCTCCATGAGTCCATTCTTTTACAGTCTAATATTTGACTATTTTATTTTAATAAACCTCCGGAGATTTGTCAAGTCCCCTGGAGGCTTTTCACCGGCCTGTTTTATTCCTGCCTGAAATGTTATTCCTTTCCCAGCCGCATGGAGTCGGCCCACCGGACCAGCCCGGCGTCCGCGCCGTCAAACAGGTAGTTGCGGCCCTCTTCCCGCTTCTTCCCCCAGGTTTCCCGCACCTGTTCCCGGGTCTGCTCCACCTCGTCCCACAGCTCCCTGGCCGACATCCTCCGCGCCCCCTGGCCGTAGATGATCACCTGCTCCAGGGCATCGGAGGTTGCCACCGTCACCTGATTTCCCCTGCCGATTTTGTGCACGGTCTTTTCGATGTACTGATCCGCCGTCTCCGCCTCCCTGGTAAAGACCACGTGGATGTTGTGGTATTTCTGTACGCTGCCCCGTCCGCCTTCCACCCGATAGGCGTCGAAGACCAGGATCACCGTGCAGGAATGAAAGCCCTGGTAATCGCAGAGAATATCCATCAGCTGCCCTCTGGCGCTCTCGATGTTCTCCGCCGCCAGCTGCCTTAAGCTCTCCCAGGCGAAAATGATGTTATAGCCGTCCACCAGAAGGTAACGTTCCCCGGGATCCTGCCGCTTCTGCGGCGTCCGCCGTTCTCCAAAAGCCGTCTGCCCCGGCCCCGACGCTTTGGTCTCCACCCGCTTTCTGGCGTATCCGTTCCTTCGTTCCTTTCCGTTGCCGGAAGGATAGGTCCGGGCGAAAATCTCCTCCAGCTCCTCCTGGGTAACGATCCGCTCCGCGGGGCCCTTTTGCGACGAAACCGGCCTCAGCCCCTCCGGCTGCGGTTCCGCCCCCGGTTCCCGGCCATCCTCCGGCACATAGCATCTTTCCAGGTGCATGTAGTCCTCCACCTGGTCCCAGGGGACGACGAAGCCCGCCCCGTGCGCGCAGAATACGGAACCACAGGGATTTTCCGGATCCGCGTCCGGGTCGTAGCCCGTCGCCTCCACCACCTCCCGGGCGTTGTGGCAGGGCTCGTATCCCTTCAGGGTGCACTGCAACCTGCCCCGCCCCCGGGTATAGGAAATCACCTCCCGCTGATAATTCCCCATTTCCGATACCGGCACGGTCCCCGTCAAAACGGCGTACTCCCCGGCCAGCTCCGGCGGTGCGAAGCGCCCCTGCATTCTCTGAATATCGCTCATGGCCCTTCCCACATGCTGGGACGGCACTTCCAGCGTAAAGGAGTAAACGGGCTCCAGAAGGACGCTCTGAGCCCGGCGCAGCCCCTGCCGCAGAGCCCGGTAGGTGGCCTGCCTGAAATCGCCGCCCTCGGTGTGCTTGAGGTGAGCCCGTCCGGTCAGCAGCGTGATCTTCATGTCCGTGATCTCGGCCCCGGTCAGCACTCCCCTGTGCCGCTTTTCTTCCAGATGGGTCAGCACCAGGCGCTGCCAGTTTTCATCCAGCACATCCGCGCTGCAGTCCGAAGCGAAGGACAGCCCCGTTCCCCTCTCCGCGGGCTCCAGCAGCAGATGTACCTCCGCATAGTGCCGCAGCGGTTCGAAGTGCCCCACGCCTTCCACCGGGGCCGCGATGGTTTCCCGGTAGACGATGCTGCCGTTTTCGAAGGAGACCGCCGTGCCGAACCGCCGCCGGATCTGATCCTTCAGGATTTCGATCTGCACGTCCCCCATAACCCGGGCCTGAATCTCCCCGGCGGCCTCTTCCCAGAGGATGGAAAGCTCCGGTTCTTCCTCCTCCAGCTGCCTGAGTTTCAGATACATATCGTGCACGTCGCAGCCCTCCGGCAGTCCGATCCGATAGGTCAGCACCGGCTCCAGAAGGGGCAAAACGGGCTCCGTTTCCAGCCCGAGCCCCTGTCCGGCAAAGGTCCTGGAAAGGCCGGTCACCGCGCATACCGTCCCCGCTTCCACCTCCGGGACCGCCTGAAAGGAATCCCCGGAATAGAGCCGCAGCTGATCCGCCTTTTCCTCCCAGGTTTCCCCTTCCGCCTGTCCTCCGCCCTCCCGGCGACCGGTCAGCGGCATCTTCACGCAGAGCCTGCCGCCCGTCACCTTCAGATGGGTCAGGCGGGCTCCCGACGGATCTCTGGAAATTTTGTACACCCGCGCGCCGAAGGATTCCGGATATCGCTTTTCCCGCATACATTCTTCCATCAGGGAAAGCAGCCCCGTCACGCCGAATCCCTTCAGCGCGGAACCGAAGCAGCAGGGGAAAACCTCCCTCCGGGCGATCAGATCCGCGATATCCCCGGACGAGATGGCTTCCCCTTCCAGATAGCGCTCCAGCAGGGCCTCGTCGCACACCGCCAGATCTTCCCACAGCCCGTCCGGCGCCGTTTTCCTCCAGCCCCCCTCTTCCCGGCCCGCTTCGTATCCTCCGGACATCGATTCATACCCTTCGGCTGCCGCCGCGTTTTCCCCTGACGCCGCCGCAGTTTTGCCGGACAGCCCGGACGGCCCGCCCCTCTCCTGCGCTCCCCGCGCCCCGCCGCAAAAGCGGACGCACCGTTCGTCCAGCCGCCTTTTCAGCTGGTCCATCAGAAGGTCCTCCTGCGTCCCCTCCTGATCCATCTTGTTGATGAACAAAAAGACGGGAATCCCATACCGCTTCAACAGCCGCCACAGCGTCTCCACATGGCCCTGCACCCCGTCCGCGCCGCTGATGACCAGCACCGCGTAATCCAGCACCTGCAGGGTGCGCTCCATTTCCGCCGAGAAATCCACGTGCCCCGGCGTATCCAGAAGCGCCACGTCGAAATCCCCCAGGGAAAAACGGGCTTCCTTCGAAAAAATCGTGATCCCTCTGGCCCGCTCCATGTCGTCCGTATCCAGAAAGGCGTCCTGATGATCCACCCTGCCCAGCCTGCGCAGGCTCCCCGTCAGGTACAGAATGCGCTCCGCCAGCGTGGTTTTTCCCGCGTCCACATGGGCCAGCAGGCCGACGCATATCCGTTTCGCGGGTTTCTCCCGGCTTGTCCCTTCGCCCATCCAAATTCCTCCTCCCGTAACGGCATACTAACGTTTAGTATATCACAGCAGGCGCTTCCCGTCGAGGTGCCGAATTTCGCTCAGCCGGGCAGCTTTCCCCTCTCCGGATGAACGTGGGTTCGCCAAACCATTCTTAAACGATGGACGTCGTGACCGTGAGCTTTCCCGACTTCTTCTGCACTTCGTACACGAAGGGATGCTCCTTTTCCCCCTCCTCGTCCTGTCCGTAGCGCTCCTGCCAGCTGCGATATGCCCGCACGAAGCCGTCGTGGATCAGGGCTTCGGCCTCCAGCCTGGCCTGGATGGCTTCCTCGAAGGTGGGGTAGCTTCCCACGTAAAACCGCTGTCCCTTGAAGCCGATCTGCACCCGGTACCGATTCTCCCCAATCCGATAGACTCCCCGGAAACCGCTGGTATTGTCCCTGCGGTGTTTCCGCTTTTCCAGCCATTCCACGCAGGTGCCGTCCACCCGGTGCAAAAGCGTCGGAACCTTCTTCTGGACTTCCTTTTTCCAGCAGCCGCAGCTCTTGCAGTTCCCGCTCCCCAGGCCGTCCTGGGAGACTTCCGCTTCCCCGCCGCAGTCGCAGGCGCAATGCCAGATTACCGATCCTTTATGGTCCCGCTTTCCCGTGGGATACAGCGCCGTGAGACGTCCGAACTTTTGTCCTGTCAGATCCTTCGCCCTCATCTTTCCCTCCATTCCGCATTGCTGCATCTTATCGCATATCGCGAAAGGGCGCCCTCCCGGACGCCCCTTCGCTGTTATTCCTCATTCAGGCCCGCTGCCCGCTTTCGTTCAGCGCCGTCTCCTTTTGCGGCTGCTCTTTTTGCTCTGCCGGGACAACAGCACTGCCGCGATGGTTCCTGCGGAAGCCGCAGCGGCGATGATAAACGGCAGGATTACCGTATCGTCTCCCGTCGCCGCCGAAGCCACCGTTCCGGGCTCCTGGGGCTGCTCAGGCGTCACCATGGGCGCCGCCGGCTGGGTTTCCTGCGGCTGGAGCGTTTCGGGCTCCACGAAGTCCTCCTCCGGCTCATCGTCGTCAGGTTCCTGCGGTTTTACGGGTTCTTTCGGCTCCTCCGGTTTCTCCGGCGTCCGGACGCGGTTGGTGAAGACGGGCGCGCTGCCCTGATCGTTCACCGCCGGCACCAGATAGCCGTTCCCGTCGTCCGTCACCGTGACCGTCACTTCCCGCACCGTTTCATCGTAAATCACGGTGCCGTCTTCGCCTTTGGCCTCTTCGACGGTATAGCGGTATTCTCCCGGCGCTTCCAGCTTCAGTTCCCGGAATTTCACCACGCCCTGGGCATCGTTGACCGCAGTATCCACCACATTCCCGGTTTCGTCCTTCAGACGGAACGTAAATTCTCCGTCCTGCAGGCTTCTGCCTTCCAGCACTTTTGTGGCGGACAGGATCACCGACGTGGGCTGTGCCCGATAGGAGTTGACGAAATGCGCTCCTCCTTCTTTCTGATAGCTTACCTCCGCTTCCAGGTGTCCGCCGGCATCCCATATATCGATCTGAACGCCGCAGCTGCTCTCATCGTAGGAAACGCCTCCCAGTCCGGTATTTTTCTCCCGGATCGCCCAGAACCAGGTCCCCGGTTCGGTAAAGGTCAGCCCTTCAAACCGGAAGTTTCCTTCCGCGTCGTTGTTCGCTTCGGCCACCACGTTTCCGTCCTGATCCACCAGTTCGAACGCGAATTCCCCTTCTTTCAGGCTCCTGCCTTCCAGGGTCTTCGTTCCTCCCAGGCTTGCGTCCCCGGACAGGGTTACCGGCAGCGGCTCATAGGAATTGTAAAACACCGCTTCCTGTGCGCCCTGCACTTTTGCTTCCGCCTTCAGCGCGCCGCCCTCGTCCGTGACGGTGACGATCACCGTATAGACGGTGGAATCGTAAGTATATCCTTCCTTTCCGTCGTTGACTTCCGAAATCTGATACTCATAAATGCCCGGGGCATCGTAGGTGATCTCGCCGAACCGGAACGTTCCTTCCGCCGTATTGGTGGCGGTTGTCCCGTCCGGCATGGGGGCGCTGGCCGCTACCATTTCATCGGACCAGATTCTCGCCTCCGCGGGAACCGCATCTTCCGGTTCCGCAGAATCCTCTTCCACAGATTCTTCTTCCGTGGATTCTTTTTCCCCGGATTCTTCTTCCGTGGATTCTTTCTCCCCGGACTCTTCTTCCGTGGACTCCTCTTCCGTCAATTCCGCAGACTCCGTCTCTCCGGATTCTTCCGAAGATTCTGTTTCCTCAGCCGTACTTCCCGCCGTCTCGCTCTCCTGTTCGGAGCTTTCCCCGGTTTCTTCCGTTTTCGGGCTTCCGAAGAGGAACCGGATCCCCTCTCTGGCGAAGTAAGCCAGGGTTTCTCTCGTTTCCGTCGTTTCCTCCGATGCTTCCCTTTCCTCTTCTGCGGGCTCTTCCTCTGAGGATTCCGCCGCAGGCCCGGAAAGCGATTCGGATTCCGCCTCCGTTTCCGAAGGGATCTCTTCCGCCGTTTCGGACGGCGCTTCCTCCGTTATGCCTGTCTGAATTTCGGTTTCGGCTTCGGTCTCCGTCGCCGTCTCTGTCACGGTTTCCGTCCCGGTCGCCGTTTCCGTTTCGGTCTCACTTTCCGTTTCCGTCACGGTCTCACTTTCCGTCCCGGTTTCGGTTTCCGTCCCGGTTTCGGTTTCCGTTTCCGTTTCGGTTTCCGTTTCCGTCTCGATTTCCTCCGCCGTCAGGAGCGTCCGGACTCTGGCCGATCTTTCCGTCAGCCGGAACGTAAAGGTTCCTGCCTCCAGATCTTTTCCTTCCAGAACCTTTCTGCCTCCCAGGATAATTCCGGCGGCAGCGGGATCGTAGCCGTTTTCGAAGGCGATTTCATCCGCGTCGCTGATTTCGGTTCCGCGGATTCTGCTGATCTTCGTCTCCGCTTTCAGCTTTCCGCTTCCGGCATCGTCCGTAACGGTCACCGTCACCTCATAGCTCGTGGAATCGTAGGCGATTCCTCCCACACCCGTATTCTCTTCCTTCACCGTATAACGGTAGGTCCCGGGCATTTCGTACGTCGCGCCCACGGCCAGCGTCACGTTTCCCTGGCTGTCATTGCGCACCGTTTTCTTCTGAATCGGGTCTTTCTCCGGATTTCCGTCAGCCGGAGCGATGGTAAAGGCGAACTCGCCCCCTTTCATCTCATAGCGGTTTCCTTCCGAAGCCGAGACCGTTTTCTTCGCCACAAGATCGGCGATGGCGACGGGATCCGCCCGGTACCGGTTGGTGAAGGTAAACCCGTTTTCTCCTCCCGGATAGGAGGCTTCCGCTTTCAGCGTCCCCGCATCCTGATCGTACGTCACGGTCACATCCACGGAAATTCTGCTGCCGTCATAGGTGATGCCCGGCGCCGAACCCTCTTCTTCCCGGATCGAGTAGGAATAGCGTCCCGCTTCCGTATAGGAAATCGGCCCGAAAGCGATTTTGCCGTTTTCGTCGGCCGCAACCTTCGTCACCGCCGGCATGGGCGTATCGGCCGGGGAACCCGCCCCCTTCTCCAGGATGAAGGTAAAGGTGTCATCATCCTCCATCTGCCTTCCCTCCAGCACCTTCTCCCCGTTTAGGGACAGGGCTGCCGGATCCGGCGTGTAGGTATTCGTAAAGGTCATGGAGCCGGCTATCGTAGGCGCAGCCGCCGCTACCAGCTGGCCGCTGTCGTTGTCGGTGACCGTCACGCGGATCTGCGCCGCATGGGTATCGTATTGCATTCCCGTTTCCGTTCCGGCCGATTCCGAAATTCTGAACAGGTAGGTGCCGGCCTTCTGAAACCGGATATCCCCGAAGGCTTTCCGATAATTCGCCCCCGCATCCGCCTGGGAAATGGTCAGCTCCGCCGGATCCGGCAGCACCACGTCCCCGCTGGTCACGTCGTCCTGCGTCGCGCCTTCAACCGCCTCCAGACGGAATGTGAAGGAATCCCGGTCGTTCCAGTTCCTGCCCTCCAGCACCTTTGTCACCGCCAGATTGGCGGCGCCGTCCAGAACGGCCTCGGTGGCGCCGTAGGCATTGGTGAAGGTCAGATCGTCGCTGCTCCTCAGCAATGTGGCGGTCAGATGTCCCTGCCCGTCGTCCGCAACGGAAACGTTCAGCGTGCGGACATCGTCCGGATCATAGGTCACGCCGTCCAGTCCGCCGTTTTCTTCCGTCACCGTGAATACGTAGTTTCCGGCCTCATGGAATGTGATGTCCCCGAACGCGGCCTTATGGTCTACCGTCTGTTTCCCGATCTCCAGCACAGTTGCGGCGGGCAGAACCACTCTGCCGTCGTCCACCGCCTGTTTCGTGGCATCGTCTCCGGCCGCCAGCGTAAAGCGGAAGAGGTCCGTATCCAGCCACCGGTTGTTTTCCCTGCCGGTGAAGACCTTCGTCACCGCCAGATTGGCAGATCCGTTCAGCACCGCCTCATCCGGATCATACGCGTTGGTAAAGGTGAGGCCTTCTGCCGGCGTCACACCGGTCAGCCGCACATCCAGCGTGCCGTCCCCCCGATCCGAGGCTTCCACCGTGAGGATTCTGTCCTCGGTATCATAAGTAATTCCGTTCTCCGATTCGGGTACCTGCTCCGCAATCCGGAATTCCCAGGTGCCCGGCGCGTGAAATACGATGTCCCCGAACTGCGCCGTATGCGGTTCTGACGCCGTCACGCTAATGGATGCCGCATTGTCCGGAAGGACCACAGTCCCCGCCACGACAGCCTGCTGCGTCGGCTCCTTCCACGCTGTCAGCTCGAAGGAGAAGGTATCGTCCGGCTCCCAGGCCCTTCCGGTGAGCGCTTTCGTCACCTGCAGGTTCGCGCTGCCCTCCAGGTTGCCGGTGGTTTTATAGGTATTGGTAAATGTCTGGCTTCCCGAAGTCGATGCGCGGGTTGCCTCCAGCTGCCCGTTCCGGTCTGCCACCGTAAAGGTAGTGGAGATCACATGTTCATCGTACGAGATGCCCGGCGCTTTGCTTCCGTCCTCCGGGACGACCTCCCGCACCTGCACCACGTACGTGCCCGGTCTGGTAAAGACGATATCTCCGAATCTCACCTTTCCGGCGGCATCGTTGGAAACTACGGCCGTCGCCGGCAGTTGAATCCCGTCCGCCGGTTCGGCCGAGATCACGCTCATCTCAAAGGAAAATTCGCCCTCCCTCAAACCGGTATTCCGGTCCCCGCTGAGCACCTTCGTGATCTCAAGGGGCGTCACCGTAGCGGGAAGGGGCGCGTAGGCATTGGAAAATTCCACGGCCTGCGCGGGCTCATACACGTCGGCCGCCCTCCGTTTTTCGATAACGGGAGGGTCCGCTCTCAATGTCCCCTGACCGTCGTCCTCTACGGTCACCGAAACGCGGTAAACCGTTTCGTCATAGGTCATGCCGACAGCCTGCGGATCCGGGATCTGCTCCGAAATCAGGTATTGATAGGTTCCGGCCTCTTCGTAGACGATCCCCTGCAGCAGCCGGATCGTTCCCTCATACGTACCGTCCTGATCCCCGTCCGTTCCCGTTTCGTTGGACACCAGCTTCGAGTCGCCCGGAGTCCCGGGGTCCAGCGGCGCGCCGTCCAGCGCTTCCACCCGGAAATAGAAATCCCCTGCCTCCAGCGCCTTTCCGGACAGCGCTTTGGTTCCCGTCAGGGTGACGGCAGTATCCTCATCGAAAACGGCTTCATAGCTGTTCTGCCACTCCGGCGCGCCTTCGCCGCCCGCCCAGGCCGGGGCCGCGGTCAGCGTGCCGTCCCCGTTGTCCGTCACGGTCACGGTCAGGTTCCGTTCCGCCGTGTCGTAAGTCACGCCGCCCAGATGGCCCTCCGTCTCTTTCAGCACATAGGAGTACGTCCCCGCCTTCGTAAAGGAAATGGCCCCGAAGTCCACGTCAGCGGAAGATCCGGAAGCCGGGGCGATGGTCACGCTTTCGTGCTCCGGCATGGGCGTATCCGCAGGGCTGTTTTCCCCGGCCTCCACCGTAAAGGTGAAGCTGTCTCCGGCCTGAAACTCCCTTCCCGTTATGGTTTTGGTCCCCGCGAGATCCAGGGTCCCCGAAGCCGCATAGGAATTTTCGAAAATCAGATCGTCCCCTTCTCCCGAAGTGGTCACCCGGACGGTTTCCGTCCCTCCCACATTTTCTGCGGATACCGCGGCGGTAATGATTTTTTCGTCCTTATCGTAGGTCACGCCCCGGTAAACCCACTGCCCGTCATCGTTTTGCTCCGCTCCGGACAAAGGAGTCCCCGTATAGCTGCCGTCCTGTGTGGGCTGGTTCTCCCGCACGATATAGCGGTATTCTTTTCCGATATCCCCCTGGTCGAACACGATAGTTCCGAAGAGGATCGCTCCGGCTTCTCCGTTCCGGGCCCCGGGATCCGCCGGCATGGGCTGATCCGGGTCGGGCACGAACTCTCCTGTGCCCGCCGTCCTGGAACCTCCTGCGGAAATGGTAAAGCCGAAGTCCCCTTCCCCAAGGGCTTTCCCGGCGAGGGTTTTATTCCCCCGGAACGCCACATTCACGGATTCCGCGCTGTAAACGTTGACGAAGTCCACCCCGCCGTCGTCCACCGGGCTCCAGTCATCGCTGCCCGCCGCCTGTTTTTCCAGGGTATGGGTCTGGGACAGGGTACCGTCCCCTGCATCGGCCACCGTCACCACCAGGCGATAGCGGGCCGTGTCGTAATTGATGCCGGAGATGCCCGATCCTCCCGTTTCCACGTTGGGGTTGACCTCTTCCAGAATGTAGCGGTATTCCCCCGGCTGCGTGAAGGTGATGGTATCCGTAAAAGCGAATTCCTCCGTATTCCCGCCCGCGGGCGAAATCGTTACCGTCGCCGTACCGCTGGCTCCGCCCGGCAGGGGAGCGCCCGGCGTCTGCTGGCTGGGCCGGATCCGGAACGTAAAGCTGTCCCCGTTTTGGAACGCCCTCCCGGTCAGCGTCTTGGTGCCCGACAGGCCCAGATTCACGGAAGGATCAACTTCCAGCGGCGTCACCGCATACTGGTTTACGAAGTTCACGGTCACATCGGCGTCCCTCACGGCGCCCTGCGCCTGATTCGCCGCAGGAGCGGTCACCGTAAACCCGCCCGGAATGTCCCGTTCTACTATCTCATATGCCGTTCCCTCTTCCAGATTGGGGATCTGCAGGGACTGGCCGTCCTTCAGCGCCGTCGTGGTTTTGCCGTCCGCATCAAAAATGAGCTGCCTTTCCGCATCTGCCTCGCCGGCCTCCTTCAGCACTGCCGTCACCGTCTTGCCGGCCCTGGCGGGGATGGTGATGTCGAACGTGAAGTCCGCGTCCGGGGCCGTGAGCCCTTCCGCCGCGGTCACGGTTTTGGAAAGGGTCAGGGACGCGGGCGCATCCAGGGACAGGCGGCCGTTATTTCCCAGATAGACCTTAAATGCCCCGGTCTGCGGATCCCCTTCGAACGTGGGATAATAGCTGGCGGAGGCTGTGCCCGTGGGATCCTGCTCCTTGTCTTTGATAAAATCCGTCAGATATCCCAGGCGGGGCGCGCCGGCTGCAAGATAGAGCTGTCCGCCTTCCGTTTTGGTGTAGCCGTCCATCAGCTCCGCCGACCGCTCCACCACATCCGTCTCCAGGCTGTTTCCGTTATAATAGCTGATTTCAAAATAGTAGGTCGCCTGGCTGTCATAGGAACTGACAGGCCGGGTGAGGCCTTCATCCAGGTACAGCGGTGTGTCCTCCTGCACGAAGTAGAAGGGGTTGGTAGGCGCGGGAGCGAATTCCACCGTGGCGTCTCCCACCGTGCGGCCGTCCTGATCGTTTCCGCTGTAGAGATTGCTGTAGAAATACACCTGTTCCCCGTCCGCGCTCAGATTTTCCTCCAGATAGTCCTCGTCCACCCCTTCCAGGGTATCCCGGTCGATTTCCTCCTTCAGGCTCACCTGATAGAAGACCCGGAGCGGATAGGCCCTGTTGCTGGTATTGCTGAGCACCGCCCCGTTGGAATCCAGCGCCACCGTGTTGATCCGCATGGGGATGGCTCCCGCCGGGACCCGCACGGTCAGCGTCTGCATCCCGTCCCCGGCCGTGGAGACCGTGACCAGAATGCTGCTCACGTTCTGGGACCCGTATACCGGGCTGTTGAACTGCCCTTCGAACACATAGGAAGTGGTATTTCCCTGTGTGCTTGTAGTTTTCGCCGTAAACACCTGTCCGCCGTAGAGGATCGTGGTAACGTCGTTCACTTCCATGTATTCCCCGATGGGGTCCGTATAGGTGATATAGCCGTCCTGCAGCGGATCGTCTCCGTTCACCCTGGTAGGGACCTGCGGGCGGCTGGAGATGATGGATCCGGTGATATCGTCGAAGACGTTGGCCACGTCCTCCGCGTCCTCCGCGGAATAATAGCCGTCGTTGTAGGCGATGGAAGAGATATCGCCCGTATCGGGGTGCCGGAAGGTATAGCCGTTCAGTGCGGGAGTTCCCCCACCGGCATATGTGGTCCAGGCCTCTGAGATCGCCCGCGCCACGCTGTTGTTGTCGTTCAGGTGCGCTCCCGGATCCAGGGCCATCTGGGCGCGGTAATAGTCCGTATTATTAGCAAACATTCCCGTCTGCCTCAGCTGCTCGATGCCCATCCCGATGGTGTAGACCCGCATGGCGTATTCCGAATCCGACTCCACCCCATAGTGGGCGTTCACCCGCTGTTTCTGGTAGGCCGCGTTCATGGCCGCCCTCAGGGCATAGGAATTGTTCGTATTCATTCCGTTGCCGTCTGTCCCGGACGGATTCCACCAGTTGCCGCCGCCGGCAGCCGTGGATGCGCCGTCGGACAGCAGGATCAGGGCCGGCACGTGCTTCATCTGCTGGCCGCTCACCGTGCTGGTGATGTCCTGCGCTGCCGCCAGGATGTCCATCCCGGCGTCCACGCCCATGTGGGTATTGGTGCCGCGCTGGCTGCTGCGCATGGTCAGCCCGTTGTTCCCGGAAGCTGTAA
This sequence comes from Candidatus Eisenbergiella merdigallinarum, assembly GCA_019119355.1. Classification (GTDB taxonomy): domain Bacteria; phylum Bacillota; class Clostridia; order Lachnospirales; family Lachnospiraceae; genus Gallintestinimicrobium; species Gallintestinimicrobium merdigallinarum. The sequence goes on along the minus strand of DWXE01000040.1, from coordinate 92,202 downwards.
AGGTCGTAGATGTGCCGCCCCCACCGGAAGCGGTCTCCACCCGGATATAGTTCCCACCGTTCATGGCCGTATAGTGCCCCAGAGGGAGCAGCGTTTGCGCCTCCAGGCCGTAGACCACCACCGCCACCCTGGAATTCTCGTTGGAATCCATGATCTGCCCGATGGAAGCGTTGACGGCGTCCACGGTGGCCTCCAGACGGCTCTGCTCGCTGTTGCCTCCAACCGAATCGTCCATGCTGTTGGAGTTGTCGATGACGAACACCACGTCCACCGGCACCTGCGCCTGGCCGCTGATCTGCCGGGAGGTCGCCAAAGCGGAAAACGCCACCAGAAAATCGGCATTTCCCTTATTTACCGTTACGTACCCGGCGTCGCCGGTAAAGACGGCATCTCCGGTATAAACGGTCTTGTCCGTCCATACCCGGCCCGCATAGCGGGTGGACGCATCGTTTCCCAAAGAACCCGTATAGCTTCCCGCGGTATCGCCGCTGGACTCCGCTGCCGCCAGCGCGCTGACCGCGTTCTGCGGCAAAAGCCCTGCCAGCAGCGCCGCGATGATCGCCACGGCCATCAGAGAAGCTCCCCAATGCCGTCGGAGCTTCTTTTTGAAGATCTTCATGTCCTCTCTCCTTTCTCCCTTCCCCGCCCCGTTTTATCCCGCCGGGCTTCCGGCACGAATAAAAGCGTTCTTTTCGTGAAATAATTTGTTTTGCGAAAAAAAGAAAAGGAGAGCGGAAAAGCGGGGACTTTGGAGATCCCCGCTTTTGCCGTTGACGGCGCGCCTGACGGCTTATCGGAATTTGCACGCCAGGTTCATCATCTGTTTTTTCCTGCTCATGGTGGGATGGATATACAGGTTCATGGTGGTGGAAACGCTGCTGTGCCCCAGGATTTCGCTCAGGCACTTCAGGTCGCAGCCAAGATCCAGGCAGCGGCTGGCGAAGGCGTGGCGCAGCAGGTGGAAGTGGAATGGACGGATCCCGCACTTTTTTAAAATGGAAGAAAATCGATACTGTACGGTCCTCACCTCCGCCCAGGGCGCCTTCTTCCCGGAAATCAGATATTCGCCTTCCGGCTTTTCATGCGCCCGCAGCAGGGGCAAAAGCCCGTCGGGCAGCGGGATCGTCCTCTGGGAACGGGGCGTTTTTGGACGCTGGGTGCTGATCTTCGTCTTCGATTTTCCGGGCTCCTCCGGGCCGGGAGCATCGCAGACCGGCACCCGCTGCAGGTTTTTCCGGATGCGCAAAAAACCGCCCTCCAGATCGATGTCCCCCCACTGCAGGGCGCACAGTTCTCCGATCCGGATTCCGGTGCAGGCCGCCAGCAATATTCCCAGGCAGGTGTCCTCCTCCAGATGGGCCGTCAAATAGTCCTCCAGCCGCTGCAGCTCCCGTTCGTCCGGCAGCTCCGTCTCCCCCTTTTCCCGCCTGCCCGCCGGCATCCTGGGTATCTGCAGCTGTAATCCCGTCCGCTTCCCTGCGGAGTCCAGAATGCGGCAGACCGTTTCGCAGATCAGTTTTCGGTAGTTTTCCGATAAGGACTTCCCGTCCGAAGAACCGTTCAGTTCCTTTTCGAAACAGTCAAAAACAGGCTGCGTGATCTCCACTACCCTGTACTTCCCCAGGGCGGGCAGGATCCGTCCGTGAACCAGCCTGTAATAGACGGCATAGGTGGTGGGCTTCCAGCGCTCCCGGTTCTCCTCCAGCCACGCCCCCGCGGCGTCTTCCATCTCCCAGTCCTCCTGCGGGAAGCGGCCGTCCTGTTTCCTGGACTCCCTGGCCTCCTCCATTTTTTGCCGCAGCTCCCGCAGCGTCCGGGCATAGACGTAAATATAGCCCTGCTGCCGCACGGATTCCCCCTTCGGAATCCGCCCCTCGTACCTTCCATCCTTCCGTTTGTAGATGTTGCTCCCGGTTTTCGCCATTTCCTCATCCTCCTGTCTGACGGCCTGTCCGACGGCTCATTTCTGGGCCGTAGTCTTTTTTCGTGAAGGGAAATATTCTTTTTCATCACCGAAGTCAAAAAAAGACGATATTCCCTTCATTTCCTGTCTTGCAAAACGCCAAATCTGCTATTATAATAAAGGACGACAGTAATTACTTCCAAAATATCTTTCGTAAAACAAATTATTTCACGAAAAAAAGCAGAGGTTCCCCGTCCGAACGACGGAATCCCTGCTCTTTTTGTGCGGCCGGGTTCATGTTGCCGGGCCGCACGCTTCCGTGCTATAATTTAGGCGGCACCTGTCGAAACGCGATGCGCTCGATTTACGCAGAAGGGCAACGAAATGAATGACGATAAAAAAGTACTGAATTTTCTCCGGATCTCGCTATCGGCCGTACTCATACTCAGTATAGCCATCTTCATATGGTTGACCGGTTCCATGTCCCGGAAGCGCACCGATACCCTGCAGGAGCTTACCGCGTCCTATATGGACGGTTTGAGCACGCAGATCCAGAAGCATTTTGAAACGCTGGTGAACATGCGCATGGTGCAGGTAAAAACCATCGTACAGGCGATGCCTCCCGAAAATATACAGGAACTGGATGAAGATACCCGCCGGGCCCTGTCCAGCATGGCGGCCCTGCGGGAATTTACCCATCTTTCCATCTACGACACTGCAGGGAACTCCGAACTGATTTACGGGGAGGATGTGCAGATCGAGGATAAGAAGCTGTTTCTGGATGCCGTCAACCAGGGCGATACCATCGTTACGACGGGAGCTACCGGCGACGGCCGCCTGATGGTTATCTACGGCTTTTCCGTGGGATATCCCGACTCCGAAGGATATCCCCTGATCGGTGACGCCCCGTGTACGGCCCTTGTGGCCGGCGTCCCCATCGATACGCTGGAAAAGACTCTGTCCCTTGGAGTCGATTCTTCCCTGATTTTCTCACACATCATCCGGGAAGACGGTTCCTTCGTCTTTCAAAACCCGGACAGCGGCGTCGATACGGAAACCATTTATGAATGGTATCGGAAAAACGGCCATCAGTCCGGGATTGCAAATGTCGATGAGCAGATCGACGGGATGGCGCGGAAGGTTGCGCAAAGATCCGTCTGCAGCCTGGAAACAACCGTGCAGGGAATGCAGCGGCACGTTTACGTCGCTCCGCTGCCGAACACAAACTGGTCCCTGGTCTGCGTCATGCCCCACGGAGCCATGGACGAAGCGCTCAACAGCCTGGGAAGGCACAATGCGATGGTTTCCATCATCGCCTGCCTGGCGATTATTGCCGGCATGCTCGCAATTTTCTTCCTGTATATGAATTTTTCCCGCCGTCAAATGGAAGAACTCGCCTCTGCCCGCGAAGAAGCGGAACATGCAAACAGGGCAAAAAGCGAATTTCTTTCCAATATGAGCCACGATATCCGCACGCCCATGAACGCGATCATCGGCATGACCACCATCGCGGCGGCCAACGCGGAAAACCGGGATAAGGTGCTGGAATGCCTGCGGAAAATCACGCTGTCCAGCAGGCATCTGCTGGGCCTCATCAACGACGTGCTGGATATGTCAAAAATCGAAAGCGGAAAGCTGACCTTAAACTCCGACCTTTTCTCCCTGCGGGAGACGATGGACAGCATCGTCAGCATCGTACAGCCGCAGATCAAAGCCAGGAAGCAGTCCTTCAGCATCCTGATCCGGAATATCCGGAGCGAAAATATCGTCGCGGACAGCGTCCGGCTGAACCAGGTTCTGCTGAATCTGCTCTCCAACGCCATGAAATTCACTCCGGAGGGCGGCGACATCTCCGTGACCGTGTCCCAGGAGGATTCCCCGAAGGGAGAAAAATATGTGCGCACCCACTTCCTGGTAAAGGACAGCGGCATCGGCATGACGAAGGATTTCCAGAAAAAAATATTCGAATCCTTCGTCCGGGAGGATAACACCCAGGTGCATAAAATCGAAGGTACCGGCCTGGGAATGGCGATCACGAAATACATCGTGGACAAATCCGAAGGCTCCATCGAGGTAAACAGCGAGGTGGGGAAGGGCACCGAATTTCATGTCATTTTTGACTTCGAACGCGGGGAAACCAGCGCGGAGGAAATGATTCTGCCCGCCTGGGAAATCCTTGTGGTGGACGATGACGGGGAGCTGTGCCGCAGCGCGGCCGATACCCTGAAAGAACTCGGCGTTCATGCGGACTGGGCTACGGACGGCCCCTCCGCCATTCGAATGGTGGAGAAGCGCCGCGCGCAGCACAACGATTATTTCATCGTTCTGCTTGACTGCAAAATGCCCGGGATGGACGGCATTCAGACCGCCCGGGAGCTGCGCCGCCGCATCGGGGATGATACGCCCATCCTCCTGATGTCCGCCTACGACTGGGCCGATGTGGAGGAAGAGGCTACGGCCGCCGGAATATCGGGCTTTATCTCCAAACCGTTGTTTCAGTCCACGCTTTACAACAGCCTGCTTCCTTTCGCGGGCTCCGGCGCGAAGCCGGCGGAGTTTCCCGCCGGGCCCGCTGCGGATTTCACGGGCAAACGCCTTCTGGTCGCCGAGGACAATGAACTGAACTGGGAGATCGCCAACGAGCTGTTATCCGCTTCCGGCTTTCTTCTGGACTGGGCGGAAAACGGCAAATTGTGCGTGGAAAAGTTCCAGTCCTCGCCGCCCGGGTATTACAGCGCCATCCTGATGGACCTCCGGATGCCCGTCATGAACGGCTTCGACGCGACGAAGGCGATCCGCTCGCTGCAGCGCGGGGACGCCGGAAGGATTCCCATTCTCGCGATGACTGCCGACGCTTTTGTGGACGATATTCAGGAATGTCTGAACTGCGGCATGAACGCTCATGTGGCAAAGCCGCTGAATATGCAGGAATTGCTGAGGATGCTGCAAAAATATTGCTCCTGATTACGGAAGAAGAGGTATGACAGATGGACAATTCACAGAAGATCACGCTGTTCGAAAACACCCCCGTGCCAAAGGCGGTGGCCAAACTGGCCGTCCCCACCGTTTTGAGCTCCCTGGTGATGGTGCTGTACAACATGGCCGACACCTATTTCGTGGGGATGCTCAACGACCCGGTTCAGAACGCGGCCGTCACTCTGGCCGCCCCCGTGCTGCTGGCCTTCAACGCCGTGAACAACCTGTTCGGGGTGGGCAGCTCCAGCATGATGAGCCGCGCCATGGGCCGGAAGGACTACGATACGGTCTACCGCAGCTCCGCCTTCGGGTTTTACTGCGCGGTTCTCTCCGGCATCCTGTTCTCCCTCCTGTGCACGGTTTTCCAGGGTCCTTTGCTGGTCCTTCTGGGATCCGACGCCCAGACGAAGGCCGCCACCGCAGGCTATCTGAAATGGACGGTCTTTCTGGGGGCCACCCCCTCCATCCTGAACGTGGTGATGGCCTATCTGGTCCGTTCGGAGGGCGCTGCCCTGCACGCCAGCATCGGCACCATGTGCGGCTGTATTCTCAACATGATCTTGGATCCCATTTTCATTCTGCCCTGGGGATTCCACATGGGCGCCGGAGGCGCCGGGCTCGCCACCTTCCTCTCCAACTGCGTGGCCTGCCTGTACTTTTTCGTCCTCCTTTTCGTCCGCCGCAAGACCACTTTGGTGTGCATCCGCCCCAATATGTTCGGCTTCCGCCGTTCCATCGTGAAGGGCGTGTGCAGCGTGGGCATCCCCGCTTCCATCCAGAATCTGCTCAATGTCACGGGGATGACGATCCTGAATAATTTCACCTCCGTCTACGGCCCCGACGCCGTGGCCGCCATGGGAATCACCCAGAAGATCAACATGGTTCCCATGAACATTTCCATGGGGCTGTCCCAGGGAATTATGCCCCTGATCAGCTACAACTACTCCTCCGGTAACGTCCGGCGGATGAAGTCCACCCTGATGTTCTCGGTGAAGATCATGCTGGGATTTATCCTCTCCGTTTCCGCCTTTTACTTCGTTGCGGCCGATTTTCTGATCGGGGTCTTCATGCAGAATGGGACCATCATCGGCTACGGCAGCCATTTCCTGCGCGGATTCTGCCTGGGCCTGCCGTTTCTGGCCGTGGATTTCCTGGCCGTGGGCGTTTTCCAGGCCACCGGCATGGGAAAAGAGGCGTTTCTCTTCGCCATCCTGCGCAAGATCGTGCTGGAAATTCCCGCCCTGTACGTCCTCAACCGCCTCTTCCCGCTGTACGGCCTGGCCTACGCCCAGCTCACCGCGGAGCTGATCCTGTCCATGGCCGCGGTCCTCGTCCTGCGCAGCCTTTTCCGGAAGCTGGAAACGCGGGTGGAAGCGCCGGACGGGCGATAAAATGCAAGAGGGGGCCTGCGGCCCCCTTATATTTTATCGCATTTTATTTTGTACGCATCGTTCCTGATCCCCTTTTCCTGAAAGGTCTTATCCGTGCTGTTCCAAAAAGCCTCAAACCGGAAATTTCTGTTTTTCAGTTTCTGATAAAAATGACTGTCCCCTCTCATGTCGTGTTTATAGTCTTTATTAGACCTGCTTCCGGTCAGTTCTCTGATCTGCTTTATATCGCAGCTCCGCATCAGCTCATCTTCCAGATTTTTTACCTGCGTAACGCATAACACTTCTTTTACATTTGCCGCTGTTTTCAAAAACCGGATGTTATCCAGCAACGTGGCAGTTTTCCCGGTATCCGTATCGAAAACCAGAACCACCACCGTATCCGGCTTCAGAGACATCAATCGCATTTTTGTCAATTTCTGTTCGATCACATTGAAAACCTGTACTTTCCCCGGGACAATACATCGAAGATCCGTCTTCAACACCTGCACGACCTTCTCTTCATCCTGTCCCTCGACAAAGTAATGATAATACCTGTTTTTCGCCATTATGGATCCTCTCATGTAAAAACCAGTCCGCTTACAGCTCCGCAATTTCGTACACCAGCTCCACTCCCGGCGCCGATGAAAACAAATCGTTAACCACCGCATTCCGGAGCGAATCCGTTGACCGCTTCAGATAGTCCGAAGCGCTGATACATGTGATCGTTCCGGAATCAACGTTACAGTCCTTTCGCAAAAAGGTAAACGAATGCTTCGGTAAAGGCATGTCCAGAACATCTGTGTTATGGGTCGTAAAAAACAGCTGATCGTTGCTCTTGAGGCAATCGATCATGACCGCAAGGAATGCCTTTTCAATATCGCTGTGAATGAAGGAAAACTTTTCATCGCAGTAATAAAACCCGTTTTCACCGTTTCTGATCGCCGCCACAAAATCCGCAATCGCAATTCCCGCCTTCGTACCGCTGGACAGAATGTTGGAATCGACCGTTTTCCCATTTTGCATGATGACGTCCCTTTTCCCCATCCTCAGCACAAAAGCGCCTTCCACCCCCTCAATTCGCTCCACTCTTTCAATAGATGGATCCAGAGCCTTCAACGTATGTTCAAGAATTTGAACATATCTTTCCACATTCGTATCAGGAACCCGATATCTGTCGTATGCGTCGGACGGATACTCAAAACGCCATGATAATCCCCTGATTCCTTCAAGCTCCTCCACAAAATTGTGTTCTTTTCCCGGCACTTTGTTTTCCAGCCGCCTGCAGCAACTCTCGTAGCTGTCTTTGGAACCGATCTCCGTCTGGCTCACCCTCACGTGAATGTCTCCGCTATTGTACTTCTCCCCCGCCTTCGCATCGATTTTTACCGCGATCCGATACAGGATATTTTCATTTGCGACGAAGTCCATGGAAAACTTCGCTTCCTCTTCCGGATCCATAATCGCTTCCACGAGCCTGTCGAACTGTTTCATATCCATAAAGTTAAAAACGATCATCAGCATCTGGCCGAAAGAAGTCTTTCCCGTAGCGTTTGCCCCCATCAGTATATTGACTTTCTTATATCTGAAATTGGGATGCCCTTCCAGAAATTCATCCTGAATGGCAGAGTTTACAATTTTTTTCGGATATGACAAATTCATATGAAAGTTTTTAAATGCGAAAAAATTGTCTATGGATATGTCCATTACGATCATCTTCCGTACCTCCCGTATTCTTTCTTCGCAAAACACGAAATAATCCTCCCCTTTAATATACATCACCGGCGTACGGATTTCAATTTCCAATCTATATTAAGTATATGTCCCCGTCGTTCAAAAAATGACCGGGGATGCGGCTCCCCGGCCATTTCAGATTTCCCGCCCCGCAAAGGGGATTACCGCCTCCGGGCAGTCCGGATGCGGCCCGATGTGTTTTTCCATCCAGATCATGTGATACCAGCGTCCGAATTTGTATCCGCACCGGCGAAATTCTCCCGCCAGCCGATAGCCCAGACGCCGGTGGAACGCCTCGCTGTCCTTCGTCAGATATTCGTCCTCCTCCTCCGGCCAGGCGATGCAGGCGTATAAGTTCAGGATATTCTGTTCCTTCAGCGCCCGTTCCAGAGCCCCGTACAGCAATTTCCCGATCCCCTCTCCCCTCCGGGAACGGTCCACGTAGATGGACGTCTCCACGGCCCAGTCATAGGCCGCCCGGTCGTGGAAGGGGCCCGCATAGGCGTAGCCCAGAACGACACCGCCCTTTTCGGCCACGATCCACGGGTATTTCTCCTGTGTGCGCAGCATCCTTCCCCGGAATTCTTCCAGGGAGGGGACCTCATACTCGAAGGTGATGGCCGTATGCTCCACATAGGGCGCATAAATATCCAGACAGGCCCGGGCGTCTTCCTCCCGGGCCGTCCGGATCCGGATCTCTTCTTCCGACATCCCCGTCCCTCACAGCATCGCGCCGAAATCCGTCACCAGAATCTGTCCGGTGATGGCCCGGGACTCGTCGCTGGCCAAAAACAGGAGGATATTGGCCACGTCCTCGGGCATGCAGGGCTGCGTCTTTAAGTTGCTGTGCGTCGCCATGGCCCCCATCATATCGGGATCCAGAACTTCCGGCGCCATCGCCGCCACCATGGGCGTCACGATCGTCCCGGGGCAGACGGCGTTGCAGCGGATCATCTGGCTCTGGAAGCGGAGCGCCGTATGCTTCGTCACCCCGATCACCGCGGCTTTGGAAGACACGTAGGCCGCTCCTCCGCAGCCCTTCTCGCCCGCCACGGAAGCCACGTTGACGATGGAAGCCCCCGCCTTCATCCGCTTCGCCGCGCTCCTCATGCAGCGCATGGTGCCCTTCTGATTGGTCTCCACGATCCGGTCGAGATCCTCATCCGTAAACCGGTCGATGGGCTTTAACCCTTCCTCCAGAATGCCGGCGTTGTTCACCAGGATATCGATCTTCCCGTACTTCTCCATGACGAACTCCATCAGCTTTTCCGGATCTTCCGGTTTGGAAATGTCCGTGGAAACCGCGCTCACCTCTCCCCCTGCGCTGCGGATTTCCTCCGCCACCTTCTCCAGCGCCGCTTCCCGGCGCGCCGTGATGACCACCGCAGCGCCTTCCGCCGCAAAGAGCTTCGCCGTAGCCGCGCCCACGCCGGAATTTCCCCCTGTGATCACCGCTACTTTCCCCTTCAGTCGATCCATCGTATACCCTCCTTAAATCCCTGATTTTCCGGGCGGGCCCGCATGCGCCGGCCCCGGTTCCCCGGATTATCCTCAGTATACTACACCCGGGGCCGTCTGTCCATTTCCATCGCCAAAACCGGCCGTCGGCCTGCCGGCGAACTGCAACAGAAGGGAAAAAGGAGCCGCCCCGGCACATTTTGCCGGGAGGCTCCTTTTCCTGTGTAACAAATATTCAGAAAGGCAAGCGTATCTCCGTCAGTTATTTGGAAGCGATAAACGCGTCTACCTGCGCCTGATACTCGGCGCGGATATCTTCCAGACCGGCCTTTTCCAGATCCGCGTACAGCGCGGGAACCGCCTCTTCCGGATCTCTGGTTCCGGTATACAGCTCTTTCTTATAGCGGTCCATAACCAGGGAGCAGTTGGCGATCTGCGTCTCCACGTTGGAGCGGTCGAAGTTGAAGCCCAGCAGCACGGAAGATTCCGCCGTCTCGTTCCACTCTTCTACCTTATCCCACTGATCCGCAGCGTTGGGGGATACGGGATACAGGGTGAAGTAGTTGGCCTGCGCATAGGTGGCGGGGCTGTAGCAGTTTTCCGAACGGGTGATGGTGCCATCGTCGTTCTTCGTGTAGTCCACGCCTTCGATGCCGTAAGCCAGCATGTTTCTCATGGTCTCGTCGGTGTTGACGAACTCCAGATATTTCAGCGCTTCGGATTTATACTTGGAAGCTGCAGAAATCGCGTTTACAGAACCCAGGATGGAAGTGGTGGAGTAAATGGGGCCTGCGAAAGGTTCCGCATAAACGTCCGCGCCGCGTCCGGATGCCCAGGATACTTCCGCGCCGGGGAAGCCCTGACCGGAGGAAACAACGCACCACTGAGGTCCCTGATCCGTGGTAGCCGCATCGGGATTGATCAGGCCGTCGCTGTACCATTTGTGCATATGCTTCAGCACGTTCATGATGTCGTCCTGTTCGAAGACGTTGACCACCTGCGCGCTCTCGTCGTCATAGCGCACGCCCAGAGCCGGGATGGGGGATTCATAGTTCATCAAAAATCCGTTGATACCGTCGGAAGCGATGGTCAGCGCATACTGGGTATTCTGGATTTCACCCGCGTTGATGGCGTCCTGAACCTGATACAGGACCGGATCCATATCGTCCACGGAGTGGATGTTCTGCCAGTCGATGCCGAGCTGATCGGCCACCGCCTGATCCCATACCCAATACTGGGTCTGAGAGGAATCCTTATAGGTAGGAATGGAATAGATCTTGCCGTTTACCTTCGCGCCTTCCCAGACCTTCTCGGGAATCGCAGCCTGCAGATCCGGCACTTCCGACAGCAGATCCGTCAGATCGGCGAACGCGCCCAGCGCGATGCCGGAGGTGTATTTGTCGCCGTTGGTGAACATGATATCCCAGTATTCGCCGGAATTGATCATGGCGGTCACCTTATCGCTCCATACGCCCCAGTCCAGATAGGAGATTTCCACGCCGATGCCGATCTTATCGATGGAGTATTCGTTCATCGCCGCGACCACCGCATCGTTGTTCTGCGGCACGCTGCCGATCTGGATCCATTTGAGCATGACGGTTTCCCCGCTGGCCGCTCCAGAATCCGTGGCAGCCGCCGCGCCGGAATCCGTTCCCGTGCTGCTGTCAGCCGCAGGAGCTGTGCCGCCGCAGCCGGCCAGCATCGTTCCCGCCATGGTCACCGCCAGGAGGGAGGACAATACTTTCGAAAACTTTTTCATAATAAACACCCTTTCTTGAAATTATTAGTAAACTGTTAAGATTACTCTTTTACGGAGCCGATCGTCAGACCGGACACGAAATACTGCTGGAAGAACGGATACGCACAGGCGATGGGCGCCACGATCAGCACCGCCATGGCCATACGCATGGGCTCTTTGGGCATGCTCGTCGCATACGCCGCGATGGACGCTCCCATCGTATCGGCGTTCTGCGCCAGGAACTCGATGTTTTTCTCCACGCTCATCAGCACCGCCTGCAGGGAATACAGCTTCGGGTTGTTGATGTACATCAGGGACAAAAACCAGTCGTTCCAGTAAGAGAAGCTCTGCAGGATCCCGATCGTCGCCAGCAGGGGCTTGGAGATCGGAAGCACGATGGTGAAGTACGTGCGCATCTGGGACGCGCCGTCGATTTCCGCCGATTCCAGAATGGACTGCGGGATCGTCGTCTTGAAGAACGTCTTACAGATGATGACGTTGAAGGACGAAACCGCCAGAGGCAGGATCAGCACCAGCAGGCTGTCCGATATGTGCAGCACGGACGTGTACACGTTGTAGGTAGCTACCAGACCGCCGCCGAACACCATGGGGATGAATACGATGGTCGTATACAGGCCCTTCAGCTTGTAGTTGCTGCGGGACAGGGAATACCCCATGGCCGCGGTCAGAAACAGGCTCAGCAGGGTACCCATGATGGTGACGAATACGGACACCAGGAAGGCCGTTCCGATCATCGACCGGTTGTTCCACAGGTAGACATAGGCATCCAGCGACCAGGAAACCGGCTTAAAGGAATAGCCGATCTGGTTGATGCTGTCCATGCTGGAGAAGGAAATGATGACGATAAAAATCGCCGGTACGATACAGGTCAGCGCCAGGATCGCGAAGATCGCGCTGAAAATGAAGTTGGTCACCGGCTTGACCCGGTTGATCCTCGATAAAATTTCCGGCTCCTTCATCGCCTTCGGTCTTGTTTTCTGCATTGTTTCCGCACCCCCTTAAATAATCGCGCTGTCGCTGTCCACCTTCTTCACAATCCAGTTGCTGGTCAAAATCAGGGCGCACCCCAGGACGGACTGCAGGAAGGAGGCCGCGGAACCCATGTTCGGATTCGGCTGCGTTTTGATCATCTTGTAAATGAATACGTCGATGGTTTCCGTTACGGTGTACAGGGAGTCGGATGCTTTGGGCACCTGGTAGAAAAGACCGAAATCGCTTCGGACCAGTCCGCCCATGGCCAGGATGAACATCATGATGATGACGGGTTTCATCAGCGGAAGCGTGATCTTGACCGCCTGCTGGAATTTCGTGGCGCCGTCGATCATCGCCGCTTCATACAGCGTACCGTCGATGCCCGTGATGGTCGCGAGATAGACCACCATGCCGTAGCCCATGCCTTTCCACTGGCTTAAGAAAATCAGCATGGCCGGCCAGTATTTGGGCGTCTGATACCAGCTGACGGGATCCTTGCCCATGCTGGTCAGAACGGAGTTCACCAGACCTTTGTCCGGGCTTAAGAACGCGAACACGAAGTAGGTGACCACGACCCAGGACATGAAATAGGGCAGGAACATGAAGGTCTGGCAGACTTTGCCGAACCTCTTGCTGTACAGCTGGCTCATCATCAGGGACAGGCACACGGGTACGACCACGCCCAGGATGATGAAGACGATATTGTACAGCAGCGTCAGCTTTACGACCAGCGCGCCGGAGCCGGACGTGAACAGGAAGCGGAAGTTATCCACCCCGTTCCATTCGCTCTGAAGCAGGTTGTAAAAGAAGTTCTTGGTCGCGTCCACGATCTTGAAGTTCTTAAACGCCATCAGAATACCGAACATCGGGAAGTAACAGAAACAGATGTACCAGATGACGGTGGGGAGCGTCAGGATCGTCAGCTCGGTATCCCGCTTCGCCCACCTGTCTTTCTTCTTTCTGTTCGGTGCAGCAGCTTTGCTCATTTTTTACCCCTCCTTTTTTCTGTCGGAATTACAGAGATTCGCGCCAGGAATCGATCTGCCTCTGCATCTCGTCAATCACATCCTGTATGCCGTTCTCCTCCAGCTTTTCGATGAGCCTCGGGACATAGACATCCGGATCCACGCTGCCCGTATACAGGGCGGGGCCGTATTCGTCCAGGATGATGCGGAAGTTGGAAATCTGGTTCTGCACGGCTTTGGCGTCGAAGTCGAAGCCAAAGGTGGGCGCCTCCACGGAATCGCGGTTGTATGTAACGAACGTATCCCATTTGTCCAGCGGGTCCGTGTCCGGCACCCAGGTGGAAAACAGTCCGCCCTGCACATAATAGGATACGGAGTACCCGCTGTTATCCAGCAGGTGCGCCTTGCAGTCGTAGATGTAGCGCTTTCCTTCGCACCGTTCCAGCTCCTGCGGCTCAGCCGGGACCTTCGTATAATGCACGCCCTCAATCCCGTAATTGAGCAGATTTCTCAGATACAGATCTGTGTTGACCAGATTCAGAAATTCGACAGCCTTCTGCGGGTTTTCACAATCCCTGGAGATCACGGTCAGAGCCCCTCTGGCCGAGGCGTTGGTGATCTGCGTTTCCATGATCTGGGAAGCCACCACCTCGTACCCCAGCGCGTTGCTCCATATCGTTTCCGCGTAGGGCTGCCCGTCCCCCTTTGTGACAAACCGCTTCACTGTCCTGTCGTCTCTGGCCACCGCCGCGTCCGGATTGATGTAACCTGCCTGAAAATAGCGGTGCAGCGTCCTGAGCGTCTCCTGCATCCGCTCCGTTTCAAACACGTTTTTTACCGTCAGCGTCTCGTCTCCATATTCGATACCGACAGGATCGATAATTTTATCCATGTAAGTCGGGGCACTGAAATCGCCCGTCAGATATAGCGGGACAACGTCCGGCTCCTTTTCGGCAATCAGCGCAAGCCACGGCTCCAGATCCTCCAGCGTATGGATGTCTTCATATGGAATATCGTACTTATCCACATATTCTTTTGTAAACACCCACATCGGCATGCTGCCGATCTCCTTCTGCGACGGAACCCCGTAAATCTCCCCGTTGATCGTCGCCGCCTTCCAGAACCTGTCGTCGATCTCCTCCAGCAGCCCTTCTCCATAATCGGGGAGCAGATCGTTCAGGGAAAGCAGCGCGCCCTTCTGGGCGATCTCCAGATAATCGTTCGCCCAGGAACTGGAAAATGCCAGATCCCACCGCGCTCCCGTATTGATAATGCTCCTCATCCTGGAATTGTAGTCGTTGAAGTTGATCGGCCTGATTTCCACCGTAACGCCGATTTTTTCCCTGGTGTAGGCGTTTACCTGCGCCTCCACGAGATCGCCGTCCGGCTGCTCGGCACCGATCTGATACCAGATCAGGTGTACCGGTTCAGACTGAACGGCCGCTGTCCGTTGCTCCTCTTCACATCCTGTCAGAACCGACAAAAGGACGATGAGCGCCGCGGCCGCCAGCTTTCGACGTTTTCCTCTGCTGTCTTTCATTTTTCCCCCTGTACCCACATTTTGAACAGCTTCCTCTGTGCAGTTTCCCTGCCAACGCCTTACTGGATGCTTCCATCTTAACAAAACGGTCCCCGTTCATATAGTTAAAAACTTATAGGTTTCATGTACTTTTTATGGTTGTTTATAAAAATTTTAATTTTATTTGTATAATCCGTATATTCCCCGCCAAATGGCATGAAAAAAACGCCCTCTTCACAGGATTCCGGGGCCGGATTCCGCAAAAACGGCGTTTTTTCTATCCAATATGCACAAATATCAGTACTGTTTCATCTCTCTCATGGCGGCCGGGGACACCCCGTAGCTCTGTTTGAACTTCCGGTAAAAATAGCTGGTATCCGAATATCCCACCTCTTTTGCCACGTCGTTGATCCTCATGTTCGTGGTGAGGATCAGCCTTTTCGCCACATCGTTTCTGACGTTGTTGAGATACTGGGAAAAGGGGCATCCCACCTCTTTCTGAAAAATCTGCCCCAGATAGGATGTATTCATATGGTACTTATAGGCCAGCGTCTTCAGATTCATGTCGTTCCTGAAATTCTTTTTCACCTCCGCCATGATCTGGCGCACCACCGGGGTGTACTGGGCGTTTTCCGTATTCAGCCACGAAATGATATCCGTGATTTCCGAAAGGAACAGCGCCTTGACGGAAAACAGATCCTCGGCCTGATAGATTCCGTCGATGACGTCCGAAAGGCCCCTGCCTTCCCCCGTCAGATTGTACTCGGAACGGATTTCCTGCAGGATCAGGGCGATCCGGACGGCGATCTGATAGAGCACGTCAACCGAGGCATCCTTCTTCATGTTGTTGATGAACAGGTCCTCCACGTACTGCCGGGCCGCCCCGATATCCTTGCTGACCACCAGGCGCACGAACTTCTCCCGGTCGATCACCGCGTCCTCGCTGGTGCGGTTTTTCAGATGGGCCTCGTCCACGCAGCTGCCGTATCCGTCGATCAGAAGGTATCTCTGCATCTTCTGAACCGTGCGGTAGACTTCCGGCAGCCCCTCCAGCTGCGTAAATTCCTCCGATACGGTGAAGAAGGTGCGGACGCCCAGATCGATTTCCAGCTCGTTTTGCAGGTTCCAAAACCACTCCATGCGCTGGGGAAGCTTTTCGTTCAGGCACAGCAGCAGCAGGATGTCGTTGCCGCCCAGATGGCGCACGGTCACGTCCCCGTCCACCTTCCTGGCCCCCAGGTAGCGGAGCACTTCCGTGATTCTGTATTCCCCCAGGGTGGCCAGATCCACCCGGACTACGGCTGCGCTGGCGGATTTTGCGGACAGGCGGATCCCGTTTTCCTCCAGATAGCGCCGGCGGGCGTCGCCGTCCATGCCACCTTCCAGAAAATGCAGAAATTCCACCTTCTCGTCGATCTGCTCCGTGCGCTGGGCCTCGATTTTCTGAAGGCGCAGAACGCAGTTTTTCAGGGCCTTGATCAGCTCCTCCTCGTCGATGGGCTTTAAGATGTAGTCCTCAACATCCATCCGGATGGCCGCTCTGGCGTACTCGAATTCGTTGTACCCGGTGAGGATGATGAACCGCGCCTCCGGATCCGTTTCCCGGACCTTCTCCAGCAGCTGCAGGCCGTCCATCAGCGGCATGCACACATCGGTCACGATGATGTCCGCCCGCTCTTCCTCCTGCATGTTCAGCGCCTCCTGCCCGTTGTGCGCCTTATGGATGATGGAAAGGTCCAGCTCCTCCCAGTCGATGATGTTCTCCAGCCCCTGCAGGATAAAGTCCTCATCCTCCACCAACATGACCTTTCTCATTCCAGATCCCCCCTTTCCTCTTCTTCCTTCCGAAACCGGATCGTCACCGTCAGCCCGCCGTCGATGCCCGGGCGCAGCATGAGACCGCATTCCGGCCCGTATACCGCCCGCAGGCGGCGGTTCACGTTCGCAAGACCCATGGATTTGTGGGAATCGAACTCGTCCGCCTCCAGCGCTTCGTTTTTGGCCTCCCTCTGTTCCTCCGTCATCCCCCTGCCGTTATCCGTCACATCGATTTCCATAAAGGCGCCGTTTTCCCGGACCGTCAGGCTGACGAAGTTCGTATCCGACTCCAGGCGGATGCCGTGGGCGAAGTAGTTTTCCAGAACCGGCTGAATCACGAATTTGATGATGGGCACCTGCAAAAACCGCTCTTCGCAGTTGACTTCCCACCGGAATTTGTCGTGATAGCGGAATTCGAACAGCTCCATATATTTCTTGCTGTAGTGCAGCTCCTGGGCCAGCACGATCACGTCCGCCGCCTTCAGCTGGCTCTGGAACATGGCCGCCATGCTGTAGAGCATCCGGCCCACTTCCCGGTCTCCGTTGCAGATGGCCTTCATGCGGATGGCCTCCAGCGTATTATACAAAAAATGCGGGTTGATCTGGCTCTGGAGGGCGGCCATCTCCGCGTTTTTCTGCTCGATCTCCGCCAGGTAGCTCTTTTTGATGTACGCGTCCAGATCCTCGCACATCCGGTTGAAGTTGTCCGCGATGATGTCCAGCTCGTCCTCCTTCTCCCCGCAGGGAATCCGGGTATTGAGATCGCCCGCTTTGACGTTCTCCATCCCGTCCACGATGGCGTTGAGCCGGCGCATGATCCCGCTCAGATAGAAGTGGATGCCGATTTCCCCGATCACCACCGATACCGCGCCCAAAACCAGGACCGCCAGGAAGCTCCAGACGGGGATGTGCTGGGCTTCCCGCTTCGCCAAAAGGGTGAGCACCCGATAGTCGTCGGTCTCGCCCTCCCAGCAAAAAAAGCCGTAGTCCCGCTCCAGCTCCCTTTCCCCGATCCCGGCCAGCTCTTCCAGCCCGGGAGTCGAGCTGTAAACCGCCCTGCCTGCCTCATCCAGCACCAGCATCTGCGCGCATTCGTAAAAGGCCACGATATCCTGAAACTTTTCCGTGGAAAATTCCATCTCGATCCAGCCGATTTCCTGCAGCGAGGCCGGGTCCCGCAGTTCCCTGCGGGCCGCCAGCTTTCCCTTTTCCCCGCTTTCCCCTTCGCCGCTTCCGGAATCCTCCGGCTCGTATATGCGGCGGCTGGTTCCGTCCTTCTCATAGACGGTGCGGATCTTCTGGGCGTCGCTGTAAACGCTCATGCTGGAAACCTGGCTGTAATTGACGAACATTCTGGACATGAAATCCTCGATTCCCCAGTAGGATACCGACGTATTCCCGCTGTAATTATCCAGGCGGTATTCCATGTAGCTGTTGATTTCGTCGGAAAGATAGTGGCACAGATCGTTGATCTCATCGTAGGAATTGTAGAGGGAGCTGTGGATATGGTCCGCGTCCTCCATGGACTGCAGGATGTATTCCCTTCCCTCCGTCCCTTCCATTTCCATATATTCCAGGTTCGTATCCCGGGCCTGCTGCCTGAGCTCCGAGATGAAGTACAGAACCAGCAGCGCCACCACGCCGACCAGAATCGCCGTATACACCAGCAGCAGCCTTCTGTAAAAATGTCTGGATCCTTTTCTCATAACTCCCTCGATTCTGCCGTTTTCTACAGTATAGCATATTTCGTCATGGGGAGCACATTTTTTTGATCCAGCGCCGTTTCCGCGATACCCCGGGCATCTCGCGGCATAGCCGCTCGATGTCCGTTGCCCGTCGGATGCCCGCCCGTGCAAGCACGGCGGTCGCCCTCCGGGCGTATCGCGCAAAGAGACCGCCGCAATGCGACGGTCTCCGCTTTAAAGCTCGAACAGAATGGTCACGATCTCATAGGGTTTCACGGTGAGGGCGATCTCCCGGTCCGCCTTCCAGTCTTCCAGCGGGCGCTCGCGGAGGTCTCCGATGCAGAAACGCTTCCAGGAAAAGCCCGGGCGAACCCGGATCCTGCTGGTTCCGCCGGTATAGTCGTGGAATCTCACCGCGATGCGCTTTCCGTCCTCGGTCTTCTTCACCGCATCCAGCTCCACGCAGTCCTTATCGAAGGACAAAAAGCTCTCGAAGGGCAGCTCCAGCCTTCCCTTCACCGCGCGCAGGGGCTGGTTCAGGCTGCAGGCTTCCCGCACCGTGCCTCCGTCCACGATATCCCCTCCGTGGGGCAGCAGGGAATAGGTGAAGCGGTGCAGGCCCTGATCCTGGCTGTGATCCGGGTGGGTCGCCGCCTTGATCAGCGTGATGCGCAGCACGTTGTCCTTCACATCATGGCCGTATTTGCAGTCGTTTAAGAGGCTGACCCCATAGCCGCGCTCGGAAAGGTCCGCGAATCTGTGGGCCACCGTCTCGAACTTCGCCTGATCCCAGCTGGTGTTCCAGTGGTTGGGGCGCCTTACGTTGCCGTACTGCACGTCGAAGGTTCCGTAGGTGGTGCGGACGTCCACCGGGAAGGCCGCCTTGAGCAGCTGATGGCGTTCGTGATAATCCACTTCGGTCTCGAAGTCGATCCTTCTGGAATCCGCATACAGGATCATGTCCTGACGGATCGAGGAATTCATATACCGCCATTCCATGTGCACCTTCAGCCGGACTTCGCCGATCTGCTCCACCGTAAAGGCGGTCAGCTCCGTGATCTCCCGCATCTTCTGCTGATAGAAGATGTCGATGTCCCAGGCGTCGTTGCCCATCGGTTTGTCCTCGAAGATCTGCAGGACGTTGGCCCGCTGCCCCTCCGGAAGGACGTCCCGGCCGTATTCCCTGTCGTAGAGCCTGGTGATCTGGCCGTAATCGTTGAGGTTGATGGTATAGAAGGGGGTTTCGATTTCGTGGCGCCCCGCGAAGAACGCCGCGCCGCCCTTTTCTTCTTCCCCGCTCAGGCGGATCTGCGCCGTCCCCATGGAAGGCACTCCCTTCATCCAGATCCAGAGACCTTCCTCCGTCCGCTGGGATTTCAGGGGCGTCCCGTCCGCAGCGAAGGCCCTTCCGCTCTCCCCGGGAAGGAGCACGGCTCCGTCCATAGCCGTCCCGTTGGGATTGATCACCGTATAGACGGAGTCCTCCGGCCGCGTGCGCCTGTTCAAAAACTCCTCTTCCACTTCCCGGCCGATGCTCTCGATGAACTCGTAATCCTTCCGGCTGTCCTCATAGACCTCGAAAATGGAAGATCCGGGGATGATGTCGTGGAACTGATCGGTGAGGATGTGCTTCCACCCTTCCGTCAGCCTTTCCTGGCGCGCCAGGGACAGATCCCCTCCGGCGCAGAGGGCGTCCATCACGGTAAACCACTCCGCTTCCCGGTACAAAAGTTCCATCTTCCGGTTCATCCGTTTGTTGTGCGCGTGGCTCGTGTAGGTCCCGCGGTGGTATTCCAGATACAGCTCCCCGTCCCAGGTGTTCACGAACTGATCGGTATTCTTCACCGTCTCCTTGAGCCTGTCGAAGTACTCGCCCGCGGTGGAGGTCTTCAGATTGGGAAGGCCCGGCACCTTATCCAGCCGCCTGCGCATCTCCAGCATATCGCGGTTCACGCCGCCGCCCCCGTCTCCGAAGCCGTAGGAGATCAGCAGATCCCGGTTCATGTCCTTCTCGCTGTACGCGTCCCAGACGCCCTTCACGGTTTTGGGCAGAAGCTGGCCGTTGTAGGTGTAAAACCAGCTGCCCGGCTGGCTGTCCGGTTCCGGCGTGGTGATGAAGTGCGTCAGCACCTCGCTCCCGTCGATGCCCTTCCAGTAGAAGGTATCGTGGGGCATCCGGTTGTACTGGTTCCAGCTGATCTTCGTGGTCATGAACATGTCGATGCCGGATTTTTTCAGGATCTGGGGCAGGGCCCAGGAATATCCGAACACGTCCGGCAGCCAGAGATAGTGCACGTCCTTCCCGAATTCCTCCTGAATGAAACGGCTCCCCAGGAGGATCTGGCGGGTCAGGGACTCGCCGCTGGTGAGGTTGCAGTCCGCCTCCACCCACATGGCTCCGTCCGCTTCCCAGCGCCCTTCTTTCACCCGCTCCCGGATGGACTCGTACAGCCCGGGAAAATCCTCCTTCACGTATTCGTATAGCTGGGGCTGGGTCTGGAGGAAAATGTACTCCGGGAACATCTCCATCAGGCGCATCACCGTGGAGAAGGAACGGGAGCACTTTTCCCGGGTGTGCTTTAAGCGCCACAGCCAGGCCGTGTCGATGTGGGTGTGCCCCACCGCGTATACGTTCACCATGGACCGCTTATCCATGCCGTCGATCATCTCGTTGAGCAGATCGTCCGCCTGCGCCACGGACTCGTAAAAGCCGTCGCTGCCCGGGCAGGACCAGTCGATCCCGTGCATGGCCCTGTCCAGGCCGGTCAGCAGGCTGTGGCGGACGGGATCCTCCTCCGCCAGCTGCTTCACCGTCCCCAGCACGGCCGAGGACATGTAGTAGAGGTCGTCCGTCTTCTCATCCAGCCAGCCCAGCTGCGCCTTTTTCAGCTCGTGGAGCATCTCCCTGGGCTCGCCGCCGCCCTCCAGTCCGGACCAGAGGCGGAAGGTCAGGCTCAGCCTGCGCCCGTACATGCTCTCTTTGAAAAAGACTTCCTTATGGTTCATATCCACGCCCTGAAAGGGCTCTCCGTCGATGTAGAGCATGGACTCGAACCCGGAGTTGTTGCCGGCTCCGGTGAGGCCGAAGTCGAACACGCCCACGGCCCGCTTCCCGGCCCATTCGGCGGGAATCTCCACGTCCAGGTGGAGCCAGAGGTAACGGTCCCTCCCCCTCCAGACGTCCTCGATCTTCAGGGTATCCCAGCCCTCGAAATCGTCCGGGACCACGGGGTTCACCGCTCCCTGTGTGTCCTCCTGCACGGCGAACTCATGGTATTTGATCACGTCTCTGTACCTGAACTTTTTCAGTTCGTCCCTGCGGCATTCCAGCTTTCTGTCGGTAAAAAACATGTTTTCCGATTCCTCCTGCGCTTTTTCATGATTGCCCGGCCACGTGCGGCGGTCCGGCTGTTTCGCTCCGGGCCCAAATGATCATCTGCTCTATCCTATCCCATTTGTTTTCCCGGTACAACTTTTAAAATTCTACATTTACTGAACATTTTTCAGCGTCTCTTTTCCCTTCATCATTATAGCAGGAGGAGCGCAAAGAGGACAAGAGGGGTTTCGCTGCGCCGGCTGTTCACCAGCCGGATCTTCCATCATCCCCGTGGTGTAAACCCGGGCGTTTTCCTTATCCGTAAAAAGGATCTGATTATCGTCCGCCTCCACGATCCGCCTCTTCGCATTCCTGGCGGAGCTCCCCGATTTCGCTTCTGATCCGGTCGTGCTGCGCAAAACCGCTCAGATAGATCCTGCTGTGCAGCCTTCCGATCCGCTCGTCCAGCTCGCACAGTTTCACGGTCAACATCTCGTGGGGCCGCAATTGTCAGTTTTCCCCCCGCGTATAGACAAAAAGGCCGGAGTGTAAAAATTCTTTACACTTCGACCTTTTTGTCAAACGGATGAGGATTTACGAAAACGGCGTGATTTCGCCCGTCATCAGCCGATAGATCTGATCGGCGATTTCGTCCACGTTTCCGGTGTCCTGTTCCGCGTAAGTCGTCTGCAGCCCCCGAATCAGTAGTTTTCGCAGTGGATCTCGAAATAGCTCTGGGGATGGGCGCAGGTCGGGCAGATCTCCGGTGCGGACGTGCCCACGATGATGTGGCCGCAATTGCGGCATTCCCACACCTTCACTTCGCTCTTCGCGAAGACTTCGGCCATCTCCACATTGTGCAGCAGCGCGCGGTAGCGCTCCTCGTGGTGCTTTTCGATGGCGGCCACCAGGCGGAACTTCGCCGCCAGCTCGGGGAATCCCTCTTCCTCCGCGGTCTTCGCGAAGCCGTCGTACATGTCGGTCCACTCGTAGTTCTCCCCCTCGGCCGCGTGACGGAGGTTTTCCGCCGTATCGCCGATCCCGTTCATCTCCTTGAACCACATTTTGGCGTGTTCCTTTTCGTTGTCGGCCGTCTTCAAAAACAGGGCCGCGATCTGCTCATACCCTTCCTTTTTGGCGACGGAAGCGAAATAGGTATACTTGTTGCGCGCCTGGGATTCGCCCGCGAAAGCTGCCTCCAGGTTCTTTTCGGTCTGCGTTCCTGCGTATTTGCTCATTTGTTTTTCCTCTCTTTCTTTTCTTCTTTTTCTATGACGACATCCGTCCGGCGCATCCTGCACTCAGGGCAGATGTAGTACACCTTTAAATCGTAGGAAAGGAAATCTTCTCCGAGCTGGCGCTTCAGAGCGCCCGTCAGATCTTCAAAAACCGCGTCCGACAGCTTCCCGCACTTCCTGCAGACGACGTGGTCGTGTTTCTCCGTCCGGTCATACCGGTCCGCAAAGCCCTCCATGGCGATGCGGCGGATCATCCCCGCCTCGCAGAGCCGGTTCAGATTGTTGTAGATCGTGGCCAGGGAAACCCCGGGCCAGGTCTCCTTCACCCCGGCATATACCTGCTCCGCCGTCATATGCTGATCGGACCGGGTAATGAGCGCATAGATTTCCTTTTCGTATTTCGTCATATCTTTCCTTCTGTTTTAGAATTATTCTAAAATTATTATAGTAATTCTAATTTCATTTGTCAAGTTCTTCCAGCGAAAAATGATTCATGTCGGGCATCCGGTTTTCATCGGTCAATCAGTTGCCCGCAGCCTTTCTACAATGCTCTGCTTCTCCAGATTTTTGAAACAGATGCAGGGAATCAGAATTGCAAATACGATCAAAATCGGCGTACAGATCACCAGCGGCAAAAGTGTAAAATGGAATGTGGCTGTCCAGTCAGGGGCCACCATCATACGGACGCCAATCCCCACGGCCAGAGCGCCCAAAACGTAGGACGCCAGCAGGGCGATGCCGGCATAATACAGGCCCTCGTCGATCAGCATACTGCGAAGCTGGCGTTTTGTCATGCCGACGCTCTGTATCATGGCAAATTCTTTCTGGCGGGAAACAATCGCCGTCAGCATGGAATTGACGAAGTTCAAAATACCGACAAAGGCGATGATCAGACTGATCGCAAAGCCCATGACCGTATTGGCCCGCGTCTGTTCCCGATAATGTTCTATCAGGGTGGACTTCGCGGTATAGTTCAGGGATTTGTCCGTGTTGTCGCGGTAGTCGATCAGCATTTCTTCCGCCTGAGGCTGGAATTCCTCCTCCACATCGAAGAACAGCTTTCGCAGGGTGTTGTCCGGATACATGTCCCGGAACGCGTCTGCCGGAAGATAGAACGAGAGGAAGTCCGCCGTAGTGCTGTTTACGCCCTCGGTGATCGTGGGTATATCCGCCACAATCGCCATGACCTCATATCGCTGCCCGTTCAGCTCCACCATGTCCCCGACGGAATAGGTGGGCTGCGTTTCTGTCGGGTTGTCCTCCGTGCCGGTAGCCGCCTCCATCACCACATAGCCTCCGGACAGGAATTTTTCTTTCTCAAAAGCGCCGTCCAATATCCTGCCATCCTGTGCGAAAGCATCCAGGATCAGGCCGTCGACGCCGTACAGGATGGAAACGCACTCCCCGCTGTCGATCATGTCGTGATAGACTTCTGCCAGCCCCGCGTCCGTCGCCTCCATATAGGCCAGCCGGTCGTCAGCGTTATAATAGGTCTGGATGTTTTCAAGGGCGGACGCGCCGATCTCATGGGTAAACACCTGGGAATACAAATGTCCCGTAGCTTCCAGCCCGGAAAGCCCCTCTATGCGCTGTACCAGTTCCGGGGAAATGGTCATGCCGTAGGGATTATAGGTTCCAAAAACGGAAGAAATCGAGCTGTCCTCTACCTCAAAATCGCTGATAACAGTTCCGCTCATGTATTTATCGATATCAAAGCTGGCATTCTTCGCATAGACGCAGGAAAGCAGCACAAGTCCCAGCGTCAGGGAGCAGATCACCGTAACGGTGCGCTTCTTATTTCGTCCCAGGTTTGCCAGCGCCATCTTCGGGATGTTTGCGCCGCCGGTGCTTTTCCTGGTTTTCCGTTTTCCGGCGGCGCCTGCGTCGGTGTAGCGCAGGGCTTCCATCGGGGAAACCCTGCCGGCGATTTTCGCAGGCTTTCTGCAGGAAATCAGGACAGTCAGACAGGCAAACAGCGCGGAGCCGATAATGATATGGGGATTGACCGCTGTTTTGGCTTCTCCCATCGTCCCGGTTATCATCACCGGCACTAACACAGCCCCCAGCAGATACCCGATCACAAGTCCGATGGGAATGCCGATCAGCGACAGACGGCTGGCCTGCCCGTAAATCATTTTCCTGAGCTGCTTTCCGGTGGTTCCCAGAGTTTTCAGCCTGCCATAAAAACGGATGTCGCCGGCAACGGAAATCTGAAAAATGTTATAGATAATCAGATAACCGCTGGCAAATACCAGTACCATGCAAATTGCCATGGGCAGCACTTCGCGGATCATATTCTGGTTCATGGTGGTATCATAAGCCGCATTGGGAGAAAGGGACACATTGGACAGGCCGGTATCGGTCAAAATCCGTTCCGCAGCCTGTTCCAGATTTTTGTCACTATACAGGTCGATATGGAGCATCGCCGTTCCCAATACCTGCCCGTTTGCCAGCTGTTCTGCCTGGTCGATGTCTGCACACTGGCTTTGAACAAAGCTTTGCGAAACCCACGCCATACTTGCCATAGCAGCGGGATTGCCGTCCCAGAAGCCCACCAGGACAAAGGTGCTGGCAGTGTATTCATCGGTGGTTAAGTCCCCTCGCCATTCAAACGTGATTTCCTGTCCCAGTTCACAGGGCAGCCCCAGTTTATCAAGGGTAATGGTGTCCAAAGCAATCTCGTTTTCCCCTGCCGGCATGGTTCCCGTTGTGGGCCAGGAAAAGCTGGAACGGGCATAGGCTTCATCGGCATAGCGGATTTCCACCTGCCGCCCGGTCAATTCCCCGTTTTCCGCAATGCCGACGACAACGCTTTTCCCAAAGTCGCGGACAGCTTCATGGGAGGTGATCTTCTCCGCGTCCGCGTCCGTCATGGTGCCGGAGCTCAAATGGCTGTTATATCCGGCCTGCTGGAAATTCATGTTCCGCAGGTTTTCTACCATGCTTTGGGATAACACAAACAGGGATGTAAACATCATCGTCGTCAGGACGATGGCGAAGGCGGCGATCAGATTACGCGTTTTGTTTGCCTTGAAGCTGCGGTTTGTCAATGTGCGAACGATCGATTTCTGTCCTTTCATGATATCACCGCCTTACTCCGCAATCCGGCCATCTTCAATGCGGATGGTGCGGTCTGCCTGCGCTGCAATTTCCGGGTTGTGGGTAATCATTACGATGGTCTGATGGAATTTCTGGCCGGTGGCTTTCAGAAGTTCAATCACTTCATCTCCGGTCCTGCTGTCCAGATTGCCGGTGGGTTCGTCGGCAAGGATAATGGCCGGTTTGCTGGCTAACGCCCTCGCGATGGCGACGCGCTGCTGCTGGCCGCCGGAAAGCGCGTTGGGCATATTGTAGAGCTTCTTTTCCAGTCCCAGCAGCGCCACAATCTCTTTGATGAATTTCTGATCCGGCTTTTTCCCGTCGAGCTGGATGGGCATGACGATGTTTTCATACGCGTTCAGAATGGGAACCAGATTGTAGTTCTGGAAGATGAAGCCGATCCGCTGGCGGCGGAACACGGTCAGGTCCTCGTCTTTCAGCTTGCCCAGTTCGTAGTTATCCACCCTGACCGTGCCGGAAGTAGGCCGGTCTAAACCTCCCAGCATATTCAGCAGGGTCGATTTGCCGCTGCCGGATGTACCGATGATGGCCACGAATTCTCCCCGCTCGACGGAAATGCTCACGCCGTCCAGGGCCCTGACGCTGTTTTGCCCGTCGCCGTATTGTTTTGTCAGATCTCTGGTGATTAAAATACTCATGTTCTATGACCTCTCTTCGCCTGTTTGGTGTTTTTTCTCCATTATATCCGGGCGAAAGAAAGGCACAATGCAAAACGCGTAATCTAACATCCACAGCGAAAAAACTAAGAGACCGTTAAGGAATGGGGATCAGGATTTTCAGCCGCCAGGTTCTTTCTTCCTGTTGGAAGCTGCACTGGCCGCCGTATTTTTCTACGGCTTTTCTGATATTGGGAATCCCAAATCCATGCGCGAAGCGGTCTTTCTTTGTGGTTCCCGCTGCCTGCGGCGTCCCCGGCAGAATATGATTCTCCATTGTGATAATCAACATATCCCGAATGCGTTCGGCCTTTACCGTAATCAACCGTTGATCTTCCGGCAGCCGTTCGCTGGCCTCTATGGCGTTATCGACGGCATTGCCGAATATGGTGCTGATATCCAGCGGTTCCATGAAGTCCATGCCCCTGAAATCGACCAATGCGGAGAAATCGATCCGCTTTTCGCGGGCCTTTGCCGCCTTGTCTTTCAGAATGATGTCCAGGAATTCATTTCCCGTATGCACATAGTCCTCATAGTCCGCGATCTGGGAACGCAGCGTTTGGGCCATCCGGCGGGTTTCCTCCGTATTCTGCCTGCTTTCCATGACGAGCAGATGGTTTTTCAGGTCATGGTAGATGGCGCGAACCCGTTCCTCTTCCGCGATACGCTCTTTGTAGTAATCCCGCTGCGTTTCCATTTGCTGTACCCGGTATGCCGTCTGCATGGAATCGTAGATATAGGCAGCCAGATACATACACCCAAAACTGGAAAAGATAGCGGCCCCACAGATGGGATACACGATGGCCGTTTCTTCCGGCATGAAATAAATAATCGTAAAGATTGCCACAAAAGAGGCGAGAATCAGCATATCGATGATCAGCCAGGTCTTTGTGTTGAGATGGGAGGGGATCTTCGCCAAAAATCTCCGCAAAATCAGCCACGCTCCAATCCAGAACAGCAGGCGCAGCAAAAGTGACACCGTATGGATGGCCGTGCTGATGAGCATGAGCGCCGGAGAACGCAAAGCCTCCTCAAAGCCTGCCCGGGTTATGATTTGAAACAGCCTGCCCCCTGTGTCCAGCATCAAATAGTTAATGGCGATGAGCGCCGGATAAAAAACGAGCATGACCGATAATTTCTCCATAAATGTCCCGCGATAAAACAGCAGGACATAGAGAAAAAACAGAGCCATCGTGCCGAACAGACTTCCGGCATCATTGGAATAGATGATGGAATCAGCCAGATAGCCGCAGACCAGAAACGCCGCCGCCTTCAGCGCCGCATTTTTGCGGAGAGGAAGAAAAGCCTTCAAAATAAGGAAAAAAACAGCCGTATATCCCCATGCCAGCAGAAAGGAGAGAATTTCAAAAAAACGAATCATAGGAAATCCCCCCAATATTCCGTCAGCCGCTCCATAAATTCCTTTCGCCTGGGCTGGCTGATTGGAATTGTTTCGCCTGTAATCAATTCAATATCCAGTTTCTTAACGCCTTTTACATAGAACAGGTTGACGATATAGCTGGTATGGCAGCGCGCGAAGTCCTTTCCGCAAAGTTCCCGTTCCGCTTCCTTCATGCTCCTGTAGCAGATGATATTTTCCTGTTCGGTGTGGAACATCAGATTGCGGTTGTAGGTTTCAACGTATCGAATGGATTTCAGAGGCACTTTATATTTGCCCGTATCATTGGCAATCACCAGAGAGGGTGCGTCTTCTTTCCGGCTGCGCTCGATGAATTTGTCCAGTTCCGACTTCAGCCGGGGATACTTCATGGGCTTAATGATATAGTTTGCAGCATGGTATTTATATCCCTCAAGGCCGTACTGTGCAAGAGTGGTCAGGAAAATAATACCCACGGTATCGTCCATTTGCCGGATACGCCCCGCAGCATGGAGGCCGTTTACAATCCGCATTTGAATGTCGAGAAAAATCAGGTCGATGGTCGTGTCGTATTTTTCGATCAGTTCCATGCCATCGTAATAGGCGGTGATTTTTATATCACGGCCCGTTTCCCTTCCATATCGGTTTATCAGGTCAGTCAAATACTGAACGAAGTCCTTTTCGTCATCACAAATCGCTATATGCAGCACCGGTTTACCTGCTTTCTTCATAAGATGATTTCGGATACTGTGCCGTTCTCCATTCTCATAATGCGGTCGAAGTACGGCAGCAGCTCCCTGTCGTGCAGCGTACAAATAACTGTTTTCTTCTGAGTTCTCAAATAATTTGCGATTTGAGATATAACGCGATAATCCAGATTCGCAAACGGCTCGTCCAGAACTATTATTTCCGCTTCCTTCGCCATTGCGCGCATGATATTTACCCGCTGCTGCTGTCCCTGCGATAAACGCTCAATCCGCGTCTCTTTCTTCTCTTCCATTCCGGACATCTTATATAATTCATGGTTCCCTTCCCGCTTCCCCATAACCCCTGTGTCTACGTTAAAACGGACGGTTTCCTGGTAGAGTTGATTGTCCACAGGGGCATAGGCGAATATCCTTTGTTCGTCCTTATCCGTCCATTTGCCCCCACATTTTTTCAGTATCCTCCCTGATGACGGATGATATAAACCGCAGATACATCTTAAAAGCGTCGTCTTGCCGCTTCCGTTTTCTCCTGTCAGCGCTACAATTTCACCTTTCTTTAAACGAAAGCTGATATTTTTCAGCAGAATCCGTTCTTCCGCTTCAAAACAAAGGTTTTCAATCCGTAAAATTTCATCTTCTTCCGCCATAAACCCTTTTTCTATCGAACTCTCATCAGAAATTTCCATATCTTTTTTCGAACACGGCAAAAACTCATTTAACCGCGACAGCATAGCCGAAAACAATTTCATCCTTTTCATCGGCTCCGTCATTTCATTCATGGCGGTTATTTCCGTATCGATGAGGGCATTCATCCCGGGTATGTCCAGCATGGCGTTTCCGCGCAATAACCTGTTTTCGCCTTCCCACCCGCTAATCCCATCGAACAGCGCGATGCGCCACATATGATTCGTCAAAAACTGCGCCTCTTCCAGAACGCTATCCTGTATCTCTTTTTTTAATTCTGCCCTCCATTTTTCTCTCCTGACGCTCTCAAAATTCATCCACATCAGGGAATCCATTTTGCCGAGTACCGCATCTTCAACCTGCATCACGACCTTATAGGCCGCTCCTTCCATTCTGCTGTTCTTTTCCTGCATGATGCGGTTCTTCTTTTCACATAGCTTATCATATACCATCAGAAATATAAAATTCGATAGCACGAAACAACAGAGCAACAGGAAAAATGATTTTCCATTCCCTGCGAACACCGCAAAAACCGCTAAAACAATCGCCGCTTTCTGTATCATAAAGATCAGCGACGACCAGAGATATACCGCCCCCATAACGCCATACTGCAGTCTGTTCGCCTGTTCCTCCTGCGCATATTTCCTTCCCAAAACATGCCAGCTTTCCCTGTGATATCTTCTCAATACCGTCAACCTGGATAAATTCATGTTTTTTTCCACATAAGGATCGATCGCGACGCTGCATACGAAGTCCAAAAAGTAAATCAAAATTGAGACCAGCAAAACGGCTGCATGAAACCGCACTCCCACATTCAGGCTTCCTTCAAAAGTCTCAAACAGCACTCCAAAGTAAACCGGAATAACCAGATTCTTTCCCAGCTCCACCAGGGAATAGAAAGAGCAAAGGGAAATCATCGGAAGCCATGTTTTCCCCATGATTTTCCTGCTCAAACCGAGATCGTTCCACAAATGATTCTTTTCCCGTCTCATCCCGTTTTCTCCGTTAAAACGCCGCCGTGAATGTGGATTCGGCGCTCTGTCTTTTCCAATATCAGTCTCTCATGGGAAATCAGCAGCACGAGCTTCCCTCTCTCTTTACAAATCCGGGCAAAGTATTCCACCAGGCGCACTTTTGTCTTTTCATCCAAATTCGACAACGCTTCATCCAATATCATCATGGGCAGATCCTGATACAGAATCCTCGCGATCGCAATTTTCTGCTTTTCTCCGCTCGATAAATTCCCGCAGGAACTGCGCTGCAGCATTTCATCGGGAATCCCCAGAATCCCGGTAACCCGCTGCAGCTTTATCCGGTCCATCTGCGAATCCAAAACGATATTTCTCTCTACGCTTTCCTCTGTCAGCAGCACATTTTTCCCCACATATCCGATCCGTTTCCACAGAGAATGAAGATCGACCTTTTCCATCTCCATGCCGTTGAGCAGGATTCTTCCGGATATCGGATCCATAAGTCCTAACAGCGTCCTTATAAATGTCGTCTTGCCGCTTCCCGACACCCCTTCGATGGCTATGAACTCTCCCCTGCCAAAAGACAGCGATATATCGGTTAAAACCGCCTTTTCCCCATATCCCATCGTCACGCCCTGCAGATCAAAACGGACGGGATCCTTCAGGACGTGCGTTTTCTCCGCCCCCGCCACCATATTTTCCAATAACTCTCTATAGGTATTCCAGGTTTTGCGCAGCTCCCTGCATAGCACGTCGAATTCCGGTATTTGAAAAAGCCTTGCGAGGAACTGATAGAAAACCAAAATCAGGGCATAGCTCTCCCCCATCGATACCATGCCCTTCCGGTATAAAAAATATCCTGTCATTCCCATTCCCAAAACGATCAGGAGCATAAAAAAATCCGATAACGCTACGCTGATGCGGTTTACCCTTTTATGCTTTTTTAACGCCTCTATGTAAGACTCATTTTGAAAAATATATTTTTCCCCGATCTTATCTTCGTTCAAAAAACCCGTAACTTCTGCATTTCTCACATGTTCCCAGACCGATTGATAAACGGCGTTGGCCTTCTGTAAGCGCAGATCCCAGGCATCTGAAATTTTATTCAAATTATTGCGGCAGACAAAGTAGAAAATACCGAGAAAGAAGGCGGAAAGCGTGCAGCCGCTGACCGTTGCCGCAAGGCTTACTCCGAAAGAATACAGGAACGCTCCGCCGATTCCCACGATCACGCTCACAGCCATTTCGATGAATCGCAGGCTCTTTTCCGCGATCTGGCCGCTGTACTCGAGAAAGACGTTGATATAAAGATACGAAAAACTTTGTTCAAAAATACTTGCGGCCACTACTGGATCGCGGTGTTTTGCAAATGACAATTCCCGATAAACCGAGGAGTAAAAATCAAAAGTATATCACAGTTAACAAACAATAAGAAAACGGAAGCGGGTGATATATGCTCTAAGTGACTTCTTAATCAAGGCTTTTGTCATGGTTAGTGAAGGGAACACTTAGAGCATTTTCATTTCAGGAGGTACAGCCATGAGAAACGAAAAAATCACCCCTCTGTATGAGCGTTTGA
This sequence comes from Candidatus Eisenbergiella merdigallinarum, assembly GCA_019119355.1. Lineage (GTDB taxonomy): Bacteria > Bacillota > Clostridia > Lachnospirales > Lachnospiraceae > Gallintestinimicrobium > Gallintestinimicrobium merdigallinarum. The sequence goes on along the minus strand of DWXE01000040.1, from coordinate 60,397 downwards.
GCCGCGACGATGAATTGCAGGGCGAGAGTAACTCAATATCCAACCAAAAGCAGATGTTGGAGGAATACGCCCGCCGGAACGGACTTCCGAACCCCACCCACTTCACGGATGATGGCATTTCTGGAACCCGCTTTGACCGGCCCGGCTTTCTGGCGATGATGGAGGAAGTCGAGGCCGGGCGGGTGGAGGCCATCGTCATTAAGGACATGGAGCGTATCAAGCGCCGGAAAGCGCAGGGCCTTCAAGACCGCTATCTGTATGACTACACCTTTGCCAATGACAACGGCCAAAACCCGCTGCTGGACAAGGCCCGCGCCTATGTGGAGAATTGGAAGGAGGCATATAAAAACAACACCGGCCTGCTGCTGTTCGGGGATGTAGGAACCGGCAAATCCTTTTTCGCCGAATGTATCGCCAACGCCCTGCTTGACCGTGATGTGCCGGTGCTGATGACGAATTTCCCCACCATCCTAAACCGGTTGACAGGAATGTTCTCCGAGGACAGGGCCGCCTTTATCGCCAGTCTGGACAAGTATGACCTGCTTATCATTGACGATTTAGGCGTGGAGCGCAGCACCGACTATGCGATGGAGCAGATGTTTTTCGTCATTGACAGCCGCTACCGCAGCCGCAGGCCCATGATTATCACCACCAACCTGAAATTGTCGGAACTCAAGAACCCGCCCGATCTGGCCCATGCCCGTATCTATGACCACATATTGGAACGGTGCGCCCCTATCCTCTTTGACGGGAAGAACTTCCGGGAGGGAAACGCCGGTGCCACCAAAGCGACGGCCAAAGACCTTGTGAACCGTAAAAGTGAGTAACTTTGTTTGACCGGACGGCGGCCCGCCCGGAGAAAGGAGCGCCATGAGCGAAGAAACCCGTACCATGCAGACCGCAGACCCCGCACCGGCCAGAGCGCCGGAGGACGCCCCCGCGCTGGTAAAGAAAATCGGCAGAACCACCTATATGGTGCGCGTCCATTTCAGCAAGACCAGCACTGAAACCATGAGCGATAAAATCAAGCGTATGCTCAAAAATGAGATACAGCAGATGTAAACACAGCGGGCCGGGAGTTTTTCACTCTCGGCCCGCCGCCTTTTCAACAAGTCAATATTTCAAAAATTCTGCCGGTGTCATAATCGCCGGATTTTTCACGCCGGACTCTAAGAAATCTTTATCGCCGGTAAGAAGAACATCGGCCTTTGCCTCAATCGCCGCCCGCAGGATAGGGCGGTCATTTACATCCCGGATTTGCGTTTCGGACACATTTTCGTCTGTTGGAACCGGGACTAATTCCAAAGTCAGCAGAGCGACCGAAAGAAACTTATCCAGAGCCGCGAGGCGGTTCGGAAATTTCTTGTTGAAAATCCGTTTTATTTCATCCACGTTCTGCTCACAGATCAGACCATGATTGGGATATGAGGCTGCTTTTACATACGCCTGAAACGGCGTTCCGTTGGCGCTTAATGCCGCAGAAATAAGGACGTTGGTATCTATCAAAACTCTCATGCCTTTTCGTCCTCGTTCCGCAATTCCTTGACAAGCGCCATCACATCATCTTCCGAAGTCAGGCCGGTGCGTTCTGCTTCTCCGGCCATTTCCTGCTGGAGCATTTGCATGGCGTACACAGCGGAATTAACAATACGGACAGTGTTTCCTTCCACCACGAAAGTAACCCTGTCACCGCTTGCCACACCGAGGACATCCCGGACATCCTTCGGGATTGTGACCTGTCCTTTTGCCATGACCTTTGCATTGTCTACAAATGCCTTTGCTAACATGGTTTTGCACCACCTTTCTGGAAATATGGAAAGTAGGGATTTCCCTACTTCTATTATACGCAGAAAGGCCAAGAAAATCAATGGGAGCCGTTGAAATTATTTTTTCAGGGCCAACACAGACCGCAAGATTGTAGATTTTTTGTGAACTTGATTAAAAAGTCCTTGACAATTCGTTTCTGGACGGAGGAAATTATCAATCCGCATCCTGCTTCTTTCGTTTTGTTCCAATATTGTATCACCGCTCTATGTTATTCGTACACTCTATCCTGGACGGTGCATTTCAAATCCTGCACCTTGCCCAGCAGCCAAAAGGCCAGCTTCGCCAGCCCAGCAGGGCAATCACCGCACTGAGCAGCCCCAGCACCAAGCCGGACACATAGACCAGCCCCACACAAGTCCAGATAGCCATGGTGAGCAGCAGGATTACCGGCGCAATCACAATTTTTAAAAGCGGAGGGAGGCGCGCCGAAAAGAACGCCGTTCCTACCTCCGCAGATGGGATATATACCCCTGTTGCGCAAGTTTGTAGAGTTGGGTCAGGATTTCCTTCATGTCGTTGTTGTCCCTCATGGTGTCGATACCGTCATTCATGGCGATATAGCGGACGCCGTGGCGGGGGAAAAAATCTTCGATCAGGAAGCCGGTCTGCAAGTAGTTCCTCCCCAGCCGGGAAATCAGGATATGGGAATACTGTCCCTTAAGCGTATCCAAATACTGCCTCAGAATGGTCTCACGACTCATGGCGTTCACCAGAGAGACCTCCATGCCGGAGAGCTGGATGTCAGCAGGCATCAGGTCAACGCCCTCCGGGTGGTGCAGGATACCCTCGCCGGAACGCACCGGCTCGTCCATCAGGATACATCCCATCGCGTCGGACAGGGTAAAGGGCAGCTTGTCCGGCTGAGGGTGGCCCCGGCTGATTGTCAGGCTGTCCTGAGGGTCCCCGTCGATCAGCAGCACTTTCTTCCCGGCCTGCGACAGCCCGATCCCCAGGTTCGCGCAGGTGGTTGTCTTGCCAACGCCGCCTTTCCAAAGGGCAAAAAACGGCCTTCGGTTATCCTATTTGGTAACCACTAAAAATTGGGTGAAAATGGGTCTCATTGCGTCAAACCTCATCAAACTTTATCAAAAGTAAAACCCCGGAAAACCTTGATTTTCCGGGGTTTTTGAGCAACTTTGATAAAATTTAGCGTTTGGATAATTCCCGCCCTTGATTTTAGGGTATTTTCAAGCCTTTTTTCAGTTACATGTTCGTTACCTACGTGTTTGTCTGTATACCCTCATTCTCTTATTTTAACCATTACGCTATCTGTTCCATGGCAAACGGAAGTGCATATAAGGTATCAGGATCAATATCCAAACATGCTCCACAATCCCGGTTCTTATGAATATCCCACGCAAGGGTATCGTTCAAAACCGTACAGGTATCCATAAAAATATCCATATCCTTCAGCGGATAAAATGCTTCCTTCTCAATCATCCGTGACATATCATAACGCACAATTTTTCCATCTTCAAAATATACATATACAGAATAGTCTTGCATTGGTATCACCTGTACTACTTTCGGAAACATATTTGCCACCTCCTGCTATACTAACGGATTGATTCGATTTAACGGCTTACCATCTTTTGACAGTTCCCAATTCTGCATCAGTTCGTCCTGATGCAAAACACACTTCCTCCTCCTTTATTTCTTCAGTAATATATGTTCTCTTTCCATAGATAAAGTATATCACAATTATTTTATCAAAAAACCCCACAAACATAACGTCTGTGGGGTTTGATGTTGCAGTGTGCAATTGATTATCTCTTGCTGAACTGAGGAGCGCGTCTCGCTGCTTTGAGACCGTATTTCTTTCTCTCTTTCATACGAGGGTCGCGGGTCAGGTAGCCGGCCTTCTTCAGTACAGGTCTGAAGTCCGCATCCGCTTCCAGAAGGGCTCTGGCGATACCGTGACGGATCGCGCCCGCCTGGCCGGTGTAGCCGCCGCCCTTTACGTTGACCAGAACGTCGAACTTGTCAACGGTGTCGGTCGCGGTCAGAGGCTGACGAACGATCACCTTCAGGGTCTCAAGGCCGAAATACTCGTCAATGCTTCTCTTATTGATGGTAACATTGCCAGTTCCCGGTACGAGGTACACTCTGGCGATGGAGCTTTTTCTTCTTCCAGTTCCGTAATATCTTGCTGCGTTAGCCATTTTATTCCTTCCTCCTTCTCGATTCCTTCAGTTAAAACGTCAGCACTTCAGGCTTCTGAGCCGCATGTTTGTGATCCGGGCCAGCATACACATGAAGTTTGGTGAACATCTGTCTTCCTAAAGGTCCCTTGGGAAGCATGCCCTTCACAGCCAGTTCGATCACCTGCTCGGGCTTCTTGTCCATCTTTTCTCTCAGGGTAGCTTCTTTCATGCCGCCCACATAATCGGAGTGATGGTAGTAAATCTTCTGATCCATCTTCTTACCGGTCACCTTGATCTTCTCCGCGTTTACAACGATCACATAGTCGCCGGTATCGACGTGAGGGGTAAAAACAGCCTTGTTCTTTCCTCTCAGAACTTTGGCAACTTCGGACGCAAGGCGGCCCAGTGTCTGGCCTTCTGCATCCACAACGTACCATTTTCTATCAACTTCAGCCGGGTTAGCCATAAATGTTTTCATCGTGTACCTCCATACAGTTTCCAGGTCTTCGTCGCTGTGGTCCGTCCCGGGATTTGAACGGAACACAAATTTATTGGGGACCATGGGGTTTTCCCATCGTCCTGAAAAATGCTTCTCCGGGGCAGGCGAAACATTTTCTGTCATTGTCACACTGAGTTATTATATGACACGCTTCCGCGCGTGTCAATCTTTTTTTCGAAGAAAAATGCAACAAAATTGAACAGTTCACTCCTGCAAAAAGCGGTACTCCACCAGCGTCAGTCCGCGCGCGGGAGCCGTGGGGCCAGCGGCACTCCGGTCGCAGGCTTCGAGGATTTCCCGCATCCGCGCTGGAGGGTATTTCCCCGCGCCGATTTCCATCAGCGTCCCCGCGATGATCCGCACCATATTATAGAGGAAACCCGTGCCCGATACCCGGATCAGGATCCTGCTCCCGTCCCGTTCCACCGTCAGGGCAGTGATTTCCCGCACAGTAGTCTCCACCTGGGCGTGCAGGCTGCAGAAGCTTTTAAAGTCGTGTTCTCCCACCAGAAAGGCCGCTGCCTCCCGCATCCGCTCCGCGTCCAGCGGCACATAGGTAAAGTGCGCGTAAAGGCGCTCCAGAGGATTGGGGAACTCCTCGTTCAGGATCCGGTATTCGTATGTTTTGATGCTGCGGCAGCTGCGGGGATGCCATCCGGCCCTCACCTCTTCGGAACGGCGGATCCGGATATCCTCCGGCAGCCTCTGGTTGAGGGCGTAGGCGAACTTCGGGGCGGGCATCCGCATCCGGGTATCGAATGCGGCATAATTGCAAAGGGCGTGCACGCCGGCGTCCGTCCGGCTGGCTCCCGCGATCCGGATCCGCTCTCCCGTCAGATCGGAAATCGCCCCGTTGAGCACCTCTTCGATGGTGGTTCCGTTGGGCTGATATTGCCAGCCGTTGTAATTCGTCCCGTCATAGGCCACGGTGAGGCGAATCCTCCGCAGCGGGATTTCGTGTTCCCCTCTTCCGGGCTCCCCTCCTCCGGGCGAACCGGCCTGGCCTTCCCACTCTTTTTCCCTCATATCGGCAAAATCCTCCCGATCACGACCGCTGCCGCCAGGTAGAATATCAGCGCGCCGTATGCGGCATAGTCCCTTTTTTGGTAAATCAGGGGCTTCATCTTCGTCCTGCCCTCTCCGCCGCGGTAACAGCGGGCCTCCATGGCCATGGCCAGATCGTTGGCCCTCCGAAACGCCGCGATGAACAGGGGCACCAGAAGGGGGACCATGGCTTTCGCTTTCTGGATCAGGTTTCCGCTGTCAAAATCGGCCCCCCGGGCGATCTGAGCCTTCATGATCTTGTCCGTCTCCTCCAGCAGGATGGGGATAAAGCGCAGGGCGATGGACATCATCATGGCGACCTCGTGCACCGGAACCTTCATCCTTTTCAGCGGATTCAGAAGGCTCTCCAGGCCGTCCGTCAGATGGTTCGGGGTGGTGGTCAGCGTCATCAGCGAGGAGCCGATGATCAGCATCGTCAGGCGAACCGCCATTTTTACGGCCATCCCGATCCCCTCCCGGGTGATCTGCAGCTTCCAGAATGTGACAACCGGCGTTCCCGGAGTCAGAAACAGGTTGAAAACCACGGCGAACAGCATCAGGAACACGATGGCTTTCATTCCCCTGACCATGAACCGAAACGGCACCTTCGACAGGCGGATGCAGATGGCGAGAAAGGCGGCGGCCACCACATAGCCCCAGAGATTGTCCACGACGAACAGGGAGATGATGAACAGAAGCGTCCCCACCAGCTTCACCCGGCAGTCCAGCCGATGCAGCAGCGAGTCGGCCTGATAATATTGTCCCAGCGTAATATCCCTTAACATCCCGTTACTTCCTTTATCGCTTTCAAAATCTCATCCCTCGCTTCCGGAATGGTCGTGGCCTGCACGTCCACATCGAAGCCGTTCTCCTTCAGTTCGTGGAGAATATAGGTGACCTGCGGCGCCGCAAGCCCCACTTCCTCCAGTTCCCTGACATGGCAGAACACTTCCCTCGGGACATCGTCATAGAGCACCTTCCCCCGGCTCATGACCACAATCCGCTCCACGTAATTCGCCACGTCCTCCATGCTGTGGGAAACCAGCACCACGCTGATCCCGGTTTCCTTTTTCAGATGGGCGATCTGCCCCAGGATCTCGTCCCGGCCCCGCGGGTCGAGCCCTGCAGTGGGCTCGTCCAGCACTAGGATTTTGGGCTCCATGGCCAGCACGCCCGCGATGGCGACCCGCCTTTTCTGGCCGCCGGACAGCTCGAAGGGCGACTGTCCGTAAAATTCCTTCGGGAATCCCACCAGCTCCAGCGCCCGGCGTGCTCTGCGCTCCACCTCTTCCCGGGGAAGCCCCAGGTTTTTCGGGCCGAAACAGACGTCCGAAAACACATCCACTTCGAACAGCTGATGCTCCGGATATTGAAAAACAAGGCCCACGTTGCTGCGAAGCTCCTTCTTCGGGAAATCCTTTTCCCAGATGTTCCTTCCATTATAAGCGATCGTCCCTTCCGAGGGCTGCAGCAGTCCGTTTAAGTGCTGCACCAGGGTGGACTTCCCGGAACCGGTATGGCCGATGAGGCCGATGAACTGACCGTCCGGAATCTCCAGGCAGATATCGTCCAGGGCCTTCACCGGGAGGGTCGTATCCGTCCCGTACAGATAACTCACGTGTTCCAGCTTCAGTGACATGTCGCGTCTCTCCCCGCTCTCCTCTCCTGCTTTTGCCGCAGGGCCAACAGCTCTTTCGTCAGCTCGTCCGCCGTCAGGATCCCGTCCGGCAGCGGCAGGCCGCTCTTTTTCAATTCCCAGGCCAGCAGGGTTACCTGCGGCACGTCCAGCCTCAGCTGCCGCAGCTCCTCCACCCGGGAAAACACCTCCCGCGGCGTCCCCTGCATCACCACCCGGCCTTCATCCATGACGAACACCGTATCCGCATGGATCACCTCTTCCATATAATGGGTGATGAGGATGATGGTCACCTCTTCCACCTCGTTGAGGGCCCTGGCCGCCCGGATCACCTCCCTGCGGCCGTTGGGGTCCAGCATGGCCGTAGGCTCGTCCAGAACGATGCATTTCGGGTGCATGGCCAGCACGCCCGCGATGGAAACCCGCTGCTTCTGGCCGCCGGACAGCTTGTTGGGAGAATATTTCCGGTAGGCGTACATGCCGACCGCTTTCAGGCTCTCTTCCACCCTCTCCCAGATCTCCCGGGTGGGGACTCCCATGTTTTCCGGGCCGAAGCCCACGTCCTCCTCCACCACCTGTCCGATAATCTGGTTGTCCGGGTTCTGGAACACCATCCCGGCCGTCTGGCGCACGTCCCAGAGCCGTTCTTCATCCCGGGTATCCATGCCGTCCACGAACACCGTCCCTTCGGAAGGGAGCAGCAGCGCGTTGATGTGCTTGGCCAGGGTGGATTTTCCCGAACCGTTATGCCCTAAAATGGCGACGAAATCCCCCGGCTTCACCGACAGCGTCACATCGCTCACCGCGCGGGTGGTGCCCTCCACGTTCCCCTCTTCATCATGCCTGATATAATCGTAGCTCAAATGGCTGGTCTCTATCATGTTCATCCTGTTTCCACACAGCTCCTGTCCGGCTTTTTATCCTGTGTCCCATTGTAACAGCCTATTGTTTTTCTGACAAGGCCTAACGTTTTTTCGGTTGCTTCTTTCGTTCGCCTCCTGTATAATATGGCCGTTGGAACCGGCGCCCCGCCCCCGGGATAGCGGGCGCCGGTTCCCGATCAATCAGCGACCTGACCGCCGCGGAATCGAGGTTATGATGTCACGTAAAGCAAATGATTTCGGAAAGGATCCCGTTCCTGTCCTGGTACTCAAAATTTCCATTCCCTTTATGTTCGCCCAGTTCGTCAACGTGCTCTACAGCATCGTGGACCGCATTTATATCGGAAACATCCCCGTCGTGGGCGACGTTTCCCTGGCGGGGGCCGGCGTATGCGCTCCCATCATCACCCTGCTCTCCTCCTTCGCCACCCTCATCGGCATCGGCGGATCCGTGCTATTTTCCATGCGGCTGGGCGCCGGGGACAGGGAAAAGGCGAAGAACATCCTGGCCAACAGCTTTTCTTTGCTGCTGCTCTTTTCCGCCGTCCTGACGCTGGTGTTTCTGCTGATCAAAGGGCAGCTGCTGCGCTGGTTCGGCGCCAGCGACATCACCTGGCCCTATGCCAATACATACCTGACCATCTATACTCTGGGCACGTTTTTCGCCCTGCTCTCCATGGGGATGAACTACTTTATCACGGCTCAGGGCTTTCCCCTGCTGGGCATGGTCACCACCCTGGTGGGCGCGGTGGTCAATACGGCGCTGGATCCCGTTTTCATCTTCCTCTTCCATATGAATATCGCAGGCGCGGCCCTGGCCACCGTCATCGCCCAGCTCTGCTCCTGCGCCTTCGTCCTTCTGGTTTTGCGGCAAAAAAAGATGCCCGTCCCCCTCACCCTGACCCGCCCGGAAAAAAAGCTCTCCTTCCGGATCGTCAAAATGGGCTTCTCCCCCTTTTTGATCCTGGCTACGGACAGCGTGGTGATCATCGCCTTAAACGCTGTTCTGCAGTATTTCGGCGGGCCTGAGTACGGGGATACCCTGATCACCTGCGCCACCATCGTGCAGAGCTACATGCTCCTGATCACTTCTCCGATGCTGGGCATCACGGGCGGATCCCAGCCCCTGATCAGCTTCAACTACGGCGCGAACCGGGCGGACCGGATCCGGAAAATCGTCTTCTGCGTGCTGACGCTGTGCATCTGCTTCACCGCGTTCATGTTTCTGGTTTCCCGCATCATGCCCCAGTATTTCGTCCGCATTTTCACGGACACGCCCGAGTACATGGAGCTCTCCGTCTGGGGGATCCGGGTCTTCACCCTGGCCATCATCCCGCTGAGCTTTCAGTACGTCTTCGTGGACGCCCTCACCGCCCTGAGCATGACCCGGCTCTCCCTGTTCCTCTCCCTGTTCAGGAAGGGCACCTACTTTCTGGCCACCTGCCTCCTGCCGATGTTCCTGGCCGCGAAAATGGCGTTCTACGCGGAGCCGCTGGCGGACGGCATCGCCTTCTTCTCCTCCAGCACGGCCTTCTTCTTCGTATACCGGAAATATCTGAAGGGAGAAGGGCGGCTGACCCATATCAATTTCTGATCCGTTGATTTCACCGCATGCCAAATAAAATCGCTCTCCCCGCCGGCAGGCAGAGGAGAGCGATTTCATTTGGCATCGTTTTTATCCTGAGAGATCGATTTTCAACTTATCATTCCGCGATCGCGTCCGCGCCGTACACCTGCAGCTCATAAATTCTGGCCGCCGTGTCGGATCCCTGCGTGGGCTTCACCACGGAAAGCTTCACATATCTGGCCTGTGCGGGAGCGAAGGTATCCATCGTCTCCGCCAGGGTGTTTTTGGTCACGCTCTTCACTTCCGTAAATTCGGAACCGTCTTCGCTGACGGAAATCGTGTACGCTTTGGTGTTCATATCCGGGGACTCTCCGCCCGCTTCCGCATGGGAGATCGCCACGGCGCTGACGGTCTTCACTTCGCCCAGATCCACCGTGATCTCGTGAGGAGGCGTTCCGGTAGCGCACCATTTTTTGGTCACATCGCCGTCCACCGCGAATTCGGGCGCCTCGTTGGAATTTACAAAAGCGGTGGCTTCCGCAGGCTGTCCCTGGGAAAGAAGGGCCAGATCCCCTTCCGCCGCTTCATCGACCACGATAAAGCCTTCCTGAGTCTTTTCCGCTTCGCCTTCCGCGTTCTTCGCCTTCATGGTCACGCTGTAAACGCCGGCTTCCGCATAGGTCACCACGGGAGCCGTCTCAGTGCTGGCAGCCGGTTCTCCGCCCTCAAACGTCCACTCCACTTCCGCGGTGTTCTGGGACGCCATGCTGGCGAAGGTCACCTGCATGCCCGGAGCCACCAGGGTTCTGTCCGCCGTGAAATCGGACTTGGGCAGGCTGTTGTTGGGCCAGTCCATGGTCGCCGCAGCGCCCGTTCCTTCAACCAGCCCCCGGTTCACCGGAATGACCTCGAAGTTGGACTTGTTAGTATCGTCCGTTCTTGGCAGCGTATTGATATAGAAGCAGGTCTTATTGGTGGCGCCCAGCAGGGATTTCGTTCCGTCCTGATTGACGCGGAACACTTCATAGTAGTCCGCTGGGGTATCCACGCTCCAGGACAGCCTCACGCCCGCCAGCAGGGCGTCTTCATCGAATTCGCTTCCGTCCACCTTCACATCGGAAACCGTGCTGACCGGGAGGGACGCCACATCGCCGATGGAAATGTTGCCCAGCAGCAGATCGAAAGCGTCGTCCGCGTTGTCGGAAACGATGCGGTAGGAGATGGCGGTCACGGTCTTGCCGGCCGCTTCGGAAACGTCATAATTCACCGTTGTCCAGTCCGTCCCCACCTTCGTATCGCCGGCCGCCGTGATCTCGGTGCCGTCGTCCAGGGTCAGAATCAGATCCAGGGCCGCAGGCTGCGTGCATTTCGCCGTGGTGGTAAACGCCGTTCCCTCTTCCATGGGCAGCTGCGCGCTGTAAAGCTTCACCGTTGTGGCTGCGCCCGCATCCATATGCCCGAAGAAGCGCAGGGAGTTGCCGCCGTAATACGCGTCCGCCATGTAGAAGCTGGGCGTCAGGCTGTTGGCGCCCTCCTCTTCCATGATCCAGCGATAGGTGGGAAGCACGTCCGCAAGGCTTCTGTTGTTCCAGTCCAGGTTGGACGCTTTTTCTCCTCTGATGAAGAAGTTGTACCCGTTGCCCACGTTGAAATTGGTGGTGAAGGGCAGCTGCGTCAGCGCGGTCCTCTCCACGACGTAGGTGGAAACGCCCCTCCAGACGGTAGGATCGTCATATGTGAGCTCCGCGGAAGGATCCCCCGCGCTGTTGACCCACATGGTGTTTTCCTTTTTCTCCATATCGATGGGATCCGTGGAAGACTGCCAGCACCAGCTGGGGCAATACAGTCCCAGGGAAGTCCAGGTTCCTCCGTCGGGATTTTCGAACAGATCCCAGCGTTCGGAAGTCATGTAGCCGTTGGCCTGCACGTCCATACCGGCGTACAGATCGTAAGGGTCCACCCCGATCTCTTCCGCCTTCTGAGCGGAAGCCTTCAGCAGTTCCTGATCCGCCAGTTCATCCTCCGTCCACCAGAAGTTCAGGAACATATCGTCCGCCACAGGATTGCCTTCCTCATCCATCATAAACGCGGCGTTTTTATCGGTGAGCGCGTTCTGCCAGTCCATTTCTCCGTCAACGGTCATGGAATCGTAATAGACCAGTTCCAGCTCCGGAGCCGCCGCCTTGAACGCCTGAATGAATTCCCGCATCAGATCCGCGTGTTCCTTCGTCAGCCCTGCGGCCTCATCCCCTTCGCTCTCCTGGTTGATAAACCAGCCGTCGAATCCGTAAACGGTTGCCACTTCCACCAGCTTATCCACCATGGGGAAATTTCCGGACCCGTCTTTGGTCAAAAAGGTATCCAGCCATTCCAGCTTTCCGCCGTGAGCGGCCTGCGGGAAAAAGCAGGTTCCGATCACCTTCACGCCGTTTCTGTGTCCCATGTCCACCACGTCCGGGCTGGGCGCGACGATCAGGCCCTCGCCCGAGGATCCTCCCCAGTATACCAGCAAATCCACATACTGCAGGTAGCCGAACGTGTTGGCGCTGAACCTGTTTAACCCCTGAGGCGCGTTCCCGCTGGTGCTGCTGTTCATGATGGAAATCGCCATCACCTTCGTGTCCCTGTTCTGGGTGCTGTTCACCGTCTGCAGGGACTCCGTATCCGCCCTCTGAGCCAGGGGCACCGTGCTCACATTGTAAGCCAGGTCAGGATCCTCCTGCGGATTCCACTCCAGCAGCTGTTCCGGAAACCAGTAGGAAGATTCAGGCTGATCGTTCATGACCACCTGCTCGTTTTCGTTCTCCTCCGTAGGCAGATAGACGGATGCCTGCGCACCATCTTCCGCCGCGGTTTCCTGGCCGTCCGCAGCCGTTCCCGCTTCCGCCGCCGTTTCCGCTTCCGCCTCCGTCGCCGCAGTCCCCGCCGTATCCTGAGCCTGCTGGCAGGCCGTCAGGCCGAACGCCATGGCGGCCGACAGGGCCACGGCCAGAGCGCGCCTAAGCGCCGGCGCCAATCTGTGCAACTTCATCTCCATTTCCTCCCTTTTCTTTCTGATCGCGGGCAATCTGCCCGCCAGAAAAAGGATATCATCGAAATCCGCACAAATATAGTGTAATATTTCCAGTTTATCTGTACATATCACACATTTCTTCTCCGGTGAGGCCGCGCAGCACATCCTCCACCCGTAGCCGAAGCTTTGGGGGAATCTCCCTCCGCCCCGGCAGCACCGCCAGAATCTGTTTCGTATCCTCCTCTTCCGTCGAAAAAACGACCCCTTTCAGATTCAGGCGGCGCGCCAGCTCTTCCAGAAAAGCGGCGTGATCGGACAGATCTTCCGTCCCCACGTGGAACACACCCCTTAAATTCCGTTCCAGGATAAAGCTCACCCACTTCGCGATCTGCCCTGCGGTGGCGTGGTTCGTCTCAAAATTTTTCCACGCCTGCACCGGGGCCTTCGATCCGGCGCTCTCCTTCAGCCGCCGGATTCCCGGGCAGTCCCTGTCCCAGATAAAGGGCGGCCGCAGAATGATCCCGTTTTCTCCCAGCCGGCTCCTGATCAGCTCCTCGCATCGGACCTTCATTTTCCCGTAATCGCTCTGTGCCACCGGCCGGTCCCCTTCGAAATGCGGGCGGGTCTGATCCGCGTCGAACGCGTTGGCCGAAGAGAGAAACAGCATCCTTCCCCCCGGTTTTCCGGCCAGAAAGTCGGCCGCGATCCGATGCGCCTCTTCCTGCATCCCGAAATCCCCCCGCAGGCAGGAGACGACGACGTCCGGCTCCGTCGCTCTCAACAGCTCCGCCAGCCTTCCGGGTTCCTCCAGGCTCCACCGGATCATCCCCGGATCCCCATCCGGGGCGTGAGCCTTCGTCCGCCAGGTGCCCAACACCGTTTCATATTTTCCTTTCAGCTCGCGCCGGATGGCCGAACCGGCCAGCCCGCTGGCCCCTAAAATTAAAATCCTCATGAGCCCTCCTTCCCGATGGGCGTCCGGTATTCTTCCACCAGCTCCGTCACGCCGTAGAGCGAAGGTCCGCCCGCTTCCTCCTGTACCAGCTGGAAGCGGTAATCCTGCAGGTCTTCCGAGATCCCGTCGTACAGCAAAAGCAGAGTCCCGTCCCCTGTCAGATCCATGTAGGGCATCCCGTCGAATTCCCCCGCCTTCGCGTCCGGATATTCCTGCGAAAGCCGTTCCTGCCAGACTGCCTCCATGGCTTCCTCCGGCGAATTCCTCAGGACGTACATATAGGTCGTGTCATATTGGCCGGACAGGAAAAAATGATACTCGTTTTGATCCGACAGAACCTCGGTTTCGCCCGGATCTTCCGTCAGCCCCCAGCTCCCCTCTTCCTCCCAGAAAAAGACCGCAGCCAGATATCCTCCGTCGGCATACATCAGCCGCAGCCGCCAGGTGAGCTGATCGCTTTCCCCTTCCGGGGAAGAGCCCTGATTGCCGGGCGAAATCGCCAGAGAAGTGAAGGTCGCTTCGTACAGGCCGTCCTGGTCGTCCCCGGCCAGACGGCGGACGGAGTCGATCTGCACCCTGACGTCCACCCCGTTGACGCGGAACATTTCCTGCCGCGCTTTCAGGGCGTTGCGGACGTTGATCCACTCGTCCCGGCCGACTGCGGGCACGTAAAAAATCCCCATCATCCCCTCGCTCTCCGGAACAGAAACCGGAACCTGCTCCCGGTATTCCCTCATGCGCTCCACGGTGTTTCGGCTTTCCTCCTCCGGATCCGGAAGCTCCGCCAGATTCGGGTTCGTCTCCGACCAGGGCTCTTTCTCCTCCGCCGCGTAGAGCGTCACCGTCTCCGTTTCCCCCATGGAAATCCGGCACAGGGTGAGCGTGCCACCTTCCGCGATCAGGCCGTCGTAATTGATCCGGCAATCCCGATTGTACCCCAGGCTCCATTCCGGCACTCCACCCGTCGAAAACGCCAACGCGATGGTTCCGTAAGCTTCGCAGTCCCCGGGCCCATAGGTCCAGACCTGATTTTCCCCGGAAATCGTGACCGCGTCGCCTTCCGCTTCCAGCGTCCAGACTTCGTCCGCGCTTCCGGGATCTTCCGGGTTTACCGACGTCCAGCTCCCCCGGATCGGGACCCGCGGATCCACCCAGGTAATCCCGTCTCCCCGGTCCCCGTAAGCGGCGATATGGTGCCGCAGCTCTCCGCCCGCAGCTTCCCAGGTCAGGGCGCAGATATCGTTTTCCAGCCACTGCCGTTTGATTTCCCCGGACACCTGACCGGGCAGCTGCGCCTGGTTCCGTTTCCAGAAAATGCGGTAAGGCCGCTGCAGCGCCGTCTCCCCCGTTTCCGCTTCCCGGGTCAGGATCAGCAGATGCTCCCCGTCAGGAGATCGATCCAGCAAAACCCGATCCCGGTTTTTCAGCGGAAAGAAGAGCGCCCCGATCAGCAAAACGGCCGCCGGGATCCCGTAGCGGATCAGCTTTCCCTTCTTCGGCGTCACGGCCGCCCAGACTCCCCAGAGAAGCAGTCCGGCGGACAGCCAGATCAGAGCCGGCTCCATCCATTCGAACATCCAGAAGATCCCCCTGGGCACCAGGATCAGGCGATACAAAATATTTCCCGCCAGCGACGCCGCCCCGCCCAGGAACAGCACCGCGCAAAACAACCGTTTCTTCATGTCCATCGTCTCCTTTCGTTCCTTCGCGTTTTTCCCATTCTACCACAATTCCGGAGTTTATGGAAACCAATGTCTGCCCTCCTCCTTGAATCCCTCCCGCCGGGCTGTTACAATCAGAACAAAGAGAGGAGGATCCCATGTACAGAATCCTGATTATCGAAGACGACGCGGAAATTGTCCGGCATCTGGAGCTTTTGCTCAGGGACGAAGGATTTTCCTGCATCCACGCCGGCACGAGGCAGGAGGCGCTCCCGCTCATCGCCTCGAAGCCTTTCGATCTCGCCCTGGTGGACATCACCCTTCCCGACGGAAACGGCTACTCCCTTTGCACGTCCATCCGTCAAAGGGGCGAAATCCCGGTCATCTTTCTCACGGCCCTGGGGGACGAAGCCAGCACGGTAGCCGGGTTCGATCTCGGCGCCTCGGACTATATCGCCAAGCCCTTCCGCCCGCTGGAACTGATTTCCAGAATCAAAAATGCCCTGCGCAGATCCGGCAGAACCCCCGGCCTTCTGCGGCTTTGCGACCTGACCGTGGATCCCGCTGCCGCCAGGGTGACCAAAGGCGGAGAGCCCCTCTTTTTATCCGCGCTGGAATACCGGCTTCTCCTCACCTTTTTGAACCATCCCGGAGAGGTCCTCTCCCGCAGCCGGCTGCTGGAAGAAATCTGGGATGTGGGAGGGGATTTCGTCAACGACAATACCCTTACGGTCTATATCAAACGGCTGCGGGAAAAGATCGGGGACGATCCCGCTTCTCCCCGGATCATTAGAACGGTCCGGGGGCTGGGCTATGCCGCGGGGGAAAGGCCATGAGACTCTTTCAAAACCCCGAGATCCGGCGCTTTCTCCTGTTTTATATCCCTTTTTCCGCCCTGGCGGCCGCGGGGGCTCTGTGGTTCTCCCCGGCAGCCGCCTGCTACGTGCTGTCGGTCTGCCTGGCCCTGCTGATTTCCTTCCTCCTCCTTCTGCAAAAGCGGTACCGGCGCATGGGGGATTTGAGTTCCCTCCTGGACCGGCTGCTGCACGAAGGGTTCCGGGCGGATTTCGTTCCGGACGAGGAAGGCGAGCTCGCCCTTCTCACCAGCCAGATTTACAAAATGACCCTGCGGCTGCGGGAACAGGCCGAAACGGCCGCTTCGGAAAAGGACCTGCTCGCAACCTCCCTGGCCGATATTTCCCACCAGCTCCGGACGCCCATGACCGCCATGCACCTGATTTTGACCAGGCTTCAGCGGGAAACCCTTCCCGTCCGGCAGCAACGGGAGCTGATTCTGGATCTGCTCCGGCTCTTAACCCGGATGGAATGGCTGATTTCCGCTCTGCTCAAATCGGCCCGGCTGGAGTCCGGCGCCGTCCGGCTGTCCGAAGAGCGGGTTTTCTTTCGCCCCCTGCTCAAAGAGGCGCTGGAACCGCTGGAGATCCCTCTGGAATTGAAGCGGGGCGATCTGGATCTTTCCATCGAAGGCGATCCTTCCTTTCTCGGGGATCCGTCCTGGTCCGCCGAGGCCGTCGGGAACGTCATGAAAAACTGTCTGGAGCACCTGCCTGCAGGCGGACGCCTCCGCATCCGGGCCTTCGAAAATCCGCTCTACGCCGAGCTCACCGTGGCCGATTCCGGAGAGGGAATCCCGCCGGAAGATTTGCCGCACCTGTTCGACCGGTTTTATCGCGGAAAAAACGCCGTTCCTGACAGCGCCGGCATCGGCCTGTCCCTGGCGCGCGCCGTCACCCTCCGCCAAAACGGCGTTCTCTTCGCCCAAAATCAGCCGGAGGGCGGGGCGAAATTCACCTTCCGGTTTTATCGAAAAGTCCCTCCGAATCCTCCTTCCGCCTGAATCCGCTTCGAATGACGATTTTGTCACTTTCCCGTCACCGGCCTGTCACGGCCGCTGTGTTATGCTGGATAAAACGACATCGAGGAGGTTCTTTATGGAAATTCTGAAAGTGGAAAATCTCTGCAAAACCTACGGAACGAAAAAGAACCGGACGGAAGCGCTCCGGGGCGTTTCCTTCTCCGTGAAAAAGGGAGAATTCGTGGCGATCACCGGCCAGTCCGGTTCCGGCAAAAGCACCCTTTTGCATCTCATCGGAGGGGTGGACCGCCCCACCTCCGGCCGCATATTTGTGGACGGAAAAGACCTTTTCTCCCGCAGCGCCGAACAGCTTGCCATCTTTCGGCGCCGGCAGATCGGGCTGGTCTATCAGTTTTACAATCTGATTCCTGTCCTCACCGCCGAAGAAAATATCCTGCTGCCCCTGAAGCTGGACGGCCTGAAAATCGATCGGGAGCGCGCGGATGGGCTGATCTCGCTCCTGGGCCTTTCCGACCGGAAAAACCATCTTCCCATGCAGCTGTCCGGCGGACAACAGCAGCGCGTTTCCATCGGCCGCGCCCTCATCCACGCCCCGGCTCTTTTGCTGGCCGATGAACCCACCGGGAATCTGGACAGCAAAAACAGCCAGGAGATCGTGGAACTGCTGAAGTATTCCAACAGGACATACGGCCAGACGCTGATTCTGGTCACCCATGACGAGCAGATCGCCCTCCAGGCCCATCGCATAATCCGCCTGATGGACGGTCAAATCCATTCCGACGAACGGCTGAGACAGGAGGGAACGCCATGCTGAAATTCTACTCCATCCCTTATTTGAAACGGAACCGGGCTACGACAGCCTTTCTCGCCGTTTCTTCGTTTCTCACCGCCCTGCTGCTGTCCTTCTTTCTCACTTTCTTCCACAACCTGTGGATGGACCGGATCTATCAGCTTTCGGGGACGGAAAAACCCGCCGTCACTCCCCTGATCATCTTATATGGATGCCTTTTGACCATCGCCTGTCTGGGGCTGGTGCTCATGCTGCACAGCGCCTTTTCCATCACTATGAACAACCGGCTGCATCAGCTGGGCATCCTGGAGAGCGCAGGGGCCACGCCCCGCCAGATCCGTTCCGCACTGGTGGAAGAAACGCTCCTGACCGCGCCTCTTCCCCTCCTCGCCGGGACGGCGGCAGGCGTCGGCGCCGGATGGCTGCTCTGGCGGTTTCTCGTTTCCTATGGAACAACTATACGGGATCCCGACTACCGGATCGTTTTTTCCTGGCATCCCCTGCTCCTGGCGGGCTGTCTCGGCGCTTCTTTGCTGACGCTGGCAGTTTCCACCTGGATCCCCGCCCGAAAGCTGAGCCGGATTTCTCCTCTGGATGCCATTCGCTGGGGCGGAGAGGCGCCCGTAGTCCGGATGCGGCGCTTCCGGCTCCTTTCCGCCCTGGCCGGCGTTTCCGGGGAGCTGGCGCAGAAATCCATCTACGCCCGCCGGAAAGCGTTCCGCACCTCCACGCTTTCCCTCTTTCTGTCCTTCCTGGTATTTACGACCTTTCTGAATCTGCAGGCAATGTCCTCTTTCAGCACACAGGAAACCTATTTCGACCGTTACCGGGATATATGGGACTTTGAAATCGCCGTGGAACCCGGCCGGGAGAAGGATTTCGGCGATTCCTCCCTGCAGGCCCTCTGCGGGGAAATCCGACGGATCGACGGGGTACAAAGCTGCCTGGCCTGGCGGAAATTCTCCGCTTCCGCCGTCGTATCTTCCGACCGGCTCAGCCCGCAGGTGCGTTCTGTCGGTCCGGAAAATCTTCTGGTCAACGCCGCTCTAACCGAATCCGGCGGATGGCGGATCTCGACCCCTCTCTATATCCTGGACGCCGTCTCCTTCGATACCTGGTGCCGGGAGACGGGCATATCCCCCCGCTCCCAGGCGGTGGCCGTCAACCGGATCTGGGACCGGGTCAACAGCAGAATGTCGGATCGGACCTGGATCCCTCTCCTCGATCCTTCCGCCGCGCTCCCCCTGAAGCTCTCGCCCGTCCCCGCCGTTTCCTCCGGTTCGGACCGCACGTCCGCCCCTTCCGGCGTTTCCGCTGATCTGGCGCTGGACATTTCCGTGGAGTCCTTCGCCTCCACCGCTCCCCGGTGGAAGGAGGAACCTGGACACGACGCGCTGGCGCTGATCGTTTCAGAAGACCGTTATTGGACCCTCGCCCCCCGGCTGGAAAGCGCTTTTTCCTCCGGCCCTTTCACCTGTATCGTGAAGGCAGAATCGGAAGACGTCACCCCGCAGGTGGAAGCCCGATTGAACGAGCTGCTGCAGGCGTCGTTTCCGGATTCTTCCGCATGGAGCCTGGACAGCCGCCTGCAGGAAGAACGGACCGAGCCCTTAAAACGCCGTGGGTTCAATCTGGTCATGGGAATCCTCGCCGCCCTCTTCTCCACCGTAGGGCTGGC
Source organism: Candidatus Eisenbergiella merdigallinarum (assembly GCA_019119355.1). Lineage (GTDB taxonomy): Bacteria > Bacillota > Clostridia > Lachnospirales > Lachnospiraceae > Gallintestinimicrobium > Gallintestinimicrobium merdigallinarum. Next base: position 40,865 of record DWXE01000040.1, on the reverse strand, counting down.
CAATGTTTTCTCCACCATCCTGGGACAGATTCCACAGCGCAGGAGGGAATTCGCCCGCTATTTTTCCGCCGGGCTCTCCTTGCGCCAGATGAAACGGATCCTCTGCATGGAAGCGCTGATCCTGAGCCTGAAGCCCCTGCTTTTCAGCCTCCTGCTGAATATACCGTTCGTGGTCTTCTGCATGGAATACACCGGTATCCCGCTTTCGAAGTACCGGGAGGAAATCCCGCTCCTTCCCCTCATCCCCTTCACCGCTTTCGTCCTCTTTTTTACGGGGCTGGCCTATTGGCTGGGCGCAAAGAGAGTTTTGAAGGGCGACCTGATGGAAGCGCTCCGGGACGAGACCATGCTATAGGGTGACAAAAAAACGCCGCATAACGATCCTTCCGATCGCTCTGCGGCGTTTCTCATGTTCAAATTATTTTCCGGAAACTCAGATCAGCTCCAGCACGACTTCCATCGCGCCGTCGCCCTTGCGCTGTCCCAGCTTGATGATTCTGGTATAACCGCCCTTGCGGTCAGCGTACTTGGGCGCGATTTCATCGAATACCTTCGCGGGCATATCGATGTTCTTCGTGCCTTTCTTTCTGCCTTTTCCTTCGGCAGGAACTTCCTTCACGGGATAGAAAACCTTCAGCATCTGGCGTCTCGCGTGAAGTCTGGAAGGCATATCCTTTTTGATTTCCTTCTCCACTTCGTCGTAAACGGTAACCTTCTTGCCGTCTACCACTTCCTTCACCCTCTTGCCGTCCTTGTCCTTGCGGGGAACCTTCGCCGTTACCTTAACGGTCTCGTAGTTGTCTTTCTCTTTGATTCCCATCGCGATGATCCCTTCAGCGATCTTGCGGATTTCCTTCGCCTTCGCTTCGGTGGTCACGATTTTGCCCCTGTAGAGCAGGCTGGTTACCTGGCTTCTCAGCAGGGCTTTTCTCTGGTCGGACGTTCTGCCTAATTTTCTGTACTTTGCCATCGTTCTGATTCCTTTCCTTCATGGTACATCCGGCCGCGCCCTTTGGTCTTACCGGCCGAATGCTTTTATGCCAATCATGGGTTACGACATCCGCGCGCCCTTCGGTCTTACCGCAGATGCTTATTCTTCGCTGGGTCTGAAATGGAATCCCAGCTCGCTGATCTTCGCCTGAACCTCTTCCAGGGATTTCCGGCCCAGATTGCGGACCTTCATCATATCCTCGGGGGTCTTGTTGATCAATTCTTCTACCGTGTTAATACCCGCACGCTTTAAGCAGTTATAGGAACGAACAGAGAGCTCCAGCTCGTCGATGCTCATTTCCAATACCTTTTCCTTCTCGTCGTCTTCCTTCTCCACCATAACCTCTGCGGTTCTGGCGTTTTCGGAAAGATCGATGAACAGGCTTAAATGTTCGCTGAGTACCTTTGCAGCCAGGCTGACAGCTTCATCCGGAGCGAGCGTACCGTTCGTGTAAACGTCCAGAGTGAGCTTGTCGTAGTCCGTCACCTGTCCCACACGGGTGTTTTCCACCGTCATGTTCACCCTCTCTACGGGCGTGTAGATGGAATCCACCGCGATCACTCCGATGGGCAGATCTTCGCTCTTGTTCTTATCCGCGCTGACATAGCCCCTGCCCTTCGTGATGGTCAGCTCCATGTACAGCTTGCTCTCTTTTCCGCCGCTTAAGGTGGCGATCACGAGGTCCGGATTGAGAATTTCGATGTCCTGGTCAACCTGAATATCGGAAGCGTGGACAACGCCCTCCCCTTCAAACTCGATGTATGCTGTTTTGGGTTCGTTCGTTTCGCTGTTATTTTTGATCGCCAGGCTCTTGATGTTCATGATGATTTCAGTCACATCTTCCTTCACGCCGGGGATGGAGCTGAATTCATGCAGCACGCCTTCGATTTTCACCTGGCTCACGGCCGCGCCGGGCAGAGAGGACAGCATGATTCTTCTCAGAGAATTGCCAAGAGTGATGCCGTAGCCTCTTTCCAGGGGCTCCACCACGAACTTGCCATATTTTTTATCCTCGGAGATTTCGGCAACCTCAATATTGGGTCTTTCAAAATCAAACACTGCAAATACCCTCCTTTACGAACAGTTTGCGATGGATTGTCATCCGCATTATTTGGAGTACAACTCGACGATCAGCATCTCGTTTACCGGAACATCGATCATTTCTCTCGTAGGGATCTGTTTGATCGTGCCCTTGAACGCTTCCTTATCGACATCCATCCATTCGGGGGTAAGCCTTCCTGCGGTTACCTCGAGGATATCCTTGTATCTCTGCATGCTCCTGGCCTTTTCCTTCACCTCGATCACGTCGCCGGCTTTCACCAGGTAGGAAGGGATGTTCACGCACTTGCCGTTCACCAGAACGTGCTTGTGGCCCACAACCTGTCTCGCTTCCCTTCTGGTTCTCGCAAAGCCCATGCGGAACACGACGCTGTCCAGTCTGGACTCCAGCATGGACATCAGGTTTTCACCGGTCATACCCTTCATTCTGTCGGCCTTCTCGTAGTAGTTGCGGAAGGGCTTCTCCAGAACGCCGTAGATGAATTTCGCTTTCTGCTTCTCTCTCAGCTGCAGGCCGTACTCGCTCATCTTCTTGCCGGCCTTCGCGGTTCTGTTGGACTTCTTGTCGTAGCCCAGGTAAGCGGGCTCCAGTCCAAGCGCTCTACATCTCTTCAATACAGGAACTCTGTTTACTGCCATTGTTAATTTTCCTCCAGATTATTGTTTACAGCATTGTGCGAAAACCGCGCGAAAAGGCGACCCCTTCCCGACGGTTTCCGCCATGTCTTCATCCAACTTTATCGATCCGATTCCAATACAGGGAATATACAGCCTGCGCAGCCGATTATACGCGGCGGCGCTTGGGAGGACGGCATCCGTTGTGCGGAACGGGGGTAACGTCCTTGATGCTCACTACATCCAGACCGCACGCGGAAAGCGCGCGGATCGCAGCTTCGCGCCCGGATCCGGGGCCCTTTACAAAAACGTCAACCGTCTTTAAGCCGTGGATTAAAGCGGCCTTGGTCGCTGTTTCTGCTGCCATCTGTGCTGCATACGGAGTAGATTTCCTTGAACCTTTAAATCCCAGACCGCCGGCGGAAGCCCAGCTTAAAGCATTGCCTTCAGCGTCCGTCAACGTCACGATGGTGTTGTTGAAAGAAGACTGAATGTGTGCCTGTCCGTGTTCAACGTTTTTCTTGACACGTTTCTTTGTCACTTTTTTCGTAACTTTTTTGTTTGCCATTTAAACTAACCTACTTTCCCTTGTTTGAATTATTTTTTCTTGTTCGCAACAGTTCTTCTGGGACCTTTTCTCGTCCGCGCGTTGGTCTTGGTCTTCTGTCCACGCACGGGAAGCCCCTTACGATGACGGATGCCCCTGTAGCAGCCGATTTCCTGAAGTCTCTTGATGTTCAGGGCGATTTCTCTTCTCAGATCGCCTTCCACCATCATCGTCTCGTCGATGACTTCGCTGAGCTTCTTCACCTCATCATCCGTCAGGTCTCTGCAGCGCGTGTCGGGATTCACGCCCGCCTGTGCGCAGATTTTGGTAGCGCTGGGTCTGCCGATCCCATAGATGTAGGTCAGGCCGATCTCCACGCGTTTTTCTCTGGGTAAGTCAATACCTGCAATACGAGCCATTTACAACTTCCTCCATTCTTTTTGCATACTGGTCTCTTTTACGCACAATGAGCACAGGGCAGTCCTGGTCCTGTGCGTTTTAAACAGTTACTAATTGACTGGGGTACCATGTACCCAACCGGAATCCCGGTCTTTCCGATACTCTCTCATGATCGCTCATGCGGACGCAGTGTGCTTTACGCACGCGGCCCTGCGGGCGATTCTGCGGACATTGCAGACGCCGCCGGGGTGTATGCACACGACCCGTGCTCCTTCACACAGCTGCCTCCGGCCCCCGCGCGGCGGGAACCTCTTTTCGGTATCAAAAAGTAATCTCCCGTAGCCATATGCCTCTTTTCGAATGCATGGCTCTGCTACGTTCAATTATTTTCAAATCTTTCATAAGGAAAGAACTGATCAGCCCTGTCTCTGTTTGTGTTTGGGGTTCTCACAGATGATTCTGATGGAACCTTTCCTCTTGATGACTTTGCACTTTTCGCAAATCGGTTTTACGGATGCTCTTACTTTCATCTTAACCTCCATTTCTACCTTCTCCCAAAACCCGGGAGCCGGCAAGAATCCTGATCAGAATGCGCTTTTGGACGCACTCCGACCTACCTCCTTCCAAAAAGACCGTTACCTATTATAGCATGACATTTTCAATATTGCAACTGTTTTTATTTATCTCTCCAGATAATTCTCCCCTTGGAAAGATCGTAGGGGGACAGCTCCAGCGTCACGCGGTCTCCGGGAAGGATCCGGATAAAGTTTTGTCTCAGTTTCCCGCTGATGTGGGCCAGCACTCTGTGGCCGTTTTCCAGTTCCACCTGGAACATCGTGTTGGGCAGCTTCTCCACCACAACTCCTTCGATTTCAATTACGTCTGCTTTCGACATAGAATACCTCCATCATACATTTTGCTTCTGATACAGTTTGATCCATCGTTTGATCTTCGTATCGGCGTCTGCCGGATTTTCGGAAAGTTCTTCCATCAGTTCCGGGGAAATCCCGCTGCGAACCGTCTGAATGTGCCTTCTGTTCTTCTTCTTCGGGGCGGCGTAAGTTCTGTGCACGCCGTCCGCCAGATAAACCCGTTCCCCTTCCTCTCTCACGATCAGATAGAGAACGTCCCTGTCGTGTCCCGCGCGGGAGACGGCCAGCATTCCAACCATCTGTTTTCCTCCTGCAGGCGAACCTGCGTCGGATCTTTGACCTTTTGATCCTGACATCTTCATAATGTGAGTATCTCCGGTTCCCCGTCGGTCACCAGAATCGTATTTTCGTAATGCGCCGATAGCGACCCGTCCCGGGTCACGACCGTCCATCCGTCGTTCAGAAAGTCCACTTCCCAGCCGCCGGCATTGATCATCGGTTCCACCGCAAGGGTCATTCCCGCCTGCAGCCTGACCCCTTTCCTCTTCTGGGCGAAATTGGGAATCTGGGGATCTTCGTGCAGGCTCGTTCCGATGCCGTGCCCCACCAGATCCCTGACAATGCCGTATCCAAACCGGCTTACATAAGCATCTATCGCATTGGAAATATCGTGCAGATGGCATCCTTCCCTCGCCATCTTTATGCCTTCAAAAAAGCTCTGCCTGGTGACTTCGATCAGCTGCTGCGCTTCGGGGCTGATCCTGCCCACCGCGTGGGTCCGGGCCGCGTCGGAATGATATCCCTTATAGATCAGGCCCGCATCCAGGCTGACGATATCGCCCTCCTTCAGGATCCTGTCCTTTCTGGGGATTCCGTGCACCACTTCGTCGTTGACGGACACGCAGATGGACGCCGGATATCCGCTGTAATGAAGGAAGTTGGGAACGCAGCCCAGATCCCGGATCAGCTTCTCGCCCAGCTGGTCGATCTCCAGCGTGGACATGCCGGGGCGAATCGCCGCCCCCAGCTGTTCGTGCACGCGGGAAAGCAGCCTTCCTGCCTCCCGCATCAGTTCAATTTCCCTGGCAGATTTCATTGAAACGGCCATACTTACCTCCAGTCCTCATCAACCGAGAATCCCGGTGATGGCGGCGAACACTTCTTCCATGGGAAGGGTGCCGTCCACGGTCCGCAGAACGCCTTTTTTCTCATAAAAATCGATCAGAGGCTGCGTCTGTTCGTGATAGACCGCCAGGCGGTTTTTCACCGTCTCCGGCTTATCGTCGTCGCGCAGGACCAGCTCGCTGCCGCACTTATCGCAAATCCCTTCCTGCCTGGGCGGGATGTGCTCGATGTGATAGGTTGCCCCGCAGGTCAGGCAGGCCCGTCTGCCGGACATCCGGCGGACGATGTTCTCGTCCGGAACGTTCACGTCGATGGCGTAGTCGATTTTGTCGCCCAGCTCCGTCAGCGCCCCGTCCAGCACTTCGGCCTGGGGAATCGTGCGGGGGAAGCCGTCCAGCACGTAGCCGTTTTCGCAGTCTTTTTGAGCCACCCGGTCCAGAAGGATGCGGACCGTCAGCTCATCGGGAACCAGAAGGCCCTGATCCATATACTTCTTCGCTTCCATTCCCAGCTCCGTGCCGTTTTTGATGTTCGCCCGGAAGATATCGCCCGTGGAAACGTGCGGAACACCGTACTTTTCCGCGATCATCTTCGCCTGCGTCCCCTTTCCCGCGCCGGGAGCGCCCAACATGATAATTTTCATATTTTCAATCCTACTCCTTTTTCGTAAAAAAAGACGGGGACAGAAACGTTACCGTCCTGTCCCACCCATTTGATTGCCTTATGCTGTTTTGGCATCAGTCATTCAAAAAACCTTTGTAATTGCGAACCAGCATCTGGGATTCGATCTGCTTGATCGTCTCGAGCACGACGCTGACGATGATGATCAGGCTCGTGCCGCCGAAGGAAACGCTCGCGCCGAACACGCCGTTAAAGAAAAACGGAAGCACGCACACGATGGTCAGCCCGCAGGCGCCGATGAAGATCAGATAGTTCAGAATCCTGGTCAGATAGTCGCTGGTGGGCTTGCCGGGACGGATGCCCGGGATGAAGCCGCCCTGCTTCTTCATGTTGTTCGCCACCTCCAGCGGATTGAAGGTGATGGACGTATAGAAGTAAGCGAAGAAAATCACCATGGCGATGTAAAACACCAGGCCGATGGAATAGACCGGCTCGCTGGGCCTGCACCAGTAGGTGGAGTTCAAACCTCTCAGAACGTGCGCCCAGAATCCCGTTCCGTTGTAGCCCAGCAGCTGGCAGATCACCACGGGCGTCTGCATGATGGACTGCGCGAAGATGATCGGGATCACGCCGGCCGTGTTCACCTTTAAGGGGATGAACGTGGACTGGCCGCCCACCATCTTCCTGCCCTGAATCTTCTTGGCGTACTGGACGGGAATTTTCCTGGTGGCGTCGTTTAAGATGATGACCAGAATCACCATCGCCACGATGATGGCGAGGATAATCAGCGCTGCCAGCGCCCCTACCGCCACAGCCTTTCCCTTCACAAACTGGTTGTAAAGCCCCGCCAGGTCGCTGGGCATCCGGGAAATGATGTTGATGGTCAGGACGATGGAAATGCCGTTTCCGACGCCGTTTTCGGTGATCCGTTCGCCGATCCACATCAGGAAGGCGCTGCCTGCCGTCAGGGCCGCGATCACCGTGATCACGTTGAGGGCGTTGAAGTCCTCCATCAGGCCCTGGCGTCCGAATCCGATGGCCATCGCCGCGGATTCCACCAGCGCCAGCGCTACCGTCACATATCTGGTGATGGAGACGATCTTTTTACGCCCTTCTTCTCCATCCTTCTGCATCTCCTCCAGCTTCGGAATCGCGATGGTCAGAAGCTGCATGATGATGGAGGACGTGATGTAGGGGGTAATGTTCAATGCGAACAGGGACATGTTCTCGAAAGAACCGCCCGTGAACGCATTGAAAAAGCTGAATGCATCGCCTGTCTGCGCCGCAAACCATTCGGAAAAGAAGTGCCTGTCGACGCCGGGAACCGGAAGCTGGCATCCGAGTCTGACGACTACCAGCATCAGAAAGGTGAACAGCAGTTTTTTACGGATCTCCTTGATTTTAAATGCATTCTTCAAGGTAGTAAGCATTTACATCACCTCAGCAGTTCCACCAAGTGCCTCGATCTTTTCTTTTGCGGATGCACTGAATGCATTTGCCTTCACATCGAGCTTTTTGGTAAATTCTCCGTTTCCAAGAATTTTCACGCCGTCTCTGGGGTTCTTCACGATCCCTCTTTCGATCAGGCTCTCTACAGTAACCGTCTCTCCGTTGTCAAATACTTCAAGTGCGCTCAGGTTGATTGCGACGATATCCTTCGAGTTGCGGTTCGTGAACCCTCTCTTGGGAATCCGTCTGTATAAAGGCATCTGGCCGCCTTCAAAGCCGGGTCTGGGAGCACCGGAGCGGGCCTTCTGGCCCTTGTGTCCCTTACCTGCCGTCTTGCCGTTGCCGGATCCGTGTCCGCGTCCTCTTCTAAAGTTGTCGCTGTGCTTGGAACCAGCTGCGGGCTGTAAGTTAGATAATTCCATTTCCTGACACCTCCTGTTTTTAAGCTTCCTCTACTTTGAGCATGTATCCGACTTTCTGGATCATGCCGCGGGTAGAAGCGTTATCAGGCATAATAACGGTCTTGTGCATCTTCGTAAGACCCATAGCCTCTACGGTCGCTCTGTGCTTGGGCACCGCGCCGATGGGGGATTTTACCAATGTGATTTTCAAGTTCTTCTCTGCCATTTTCGTCTCCTCCTTAAGCCATGATCTCTTCTACAGATTTACCACGCTTAGCCGCTACTTCTTCAGGAGTCTTCAGCTGGCTCAATCCCTGGATGGTCGCCAGTACGACGTTCTGTTTATTGGTGGAACCCAGCGCCTTGGTACGGATATTTCTGATGCCCGCCAGCTCGCACACGATACGCGCGGGGCCGCCGGCGATGATACCGGTACCTTCGGGAGCCTTCTTGAGCAGAACGGTGGAAGAACCGAACTTGCCCAGGAAATCATGGGTGATGGAATTGTTCTGATCCAGCGCAACGGTCACCAGATGCTTGGTCGCATCCTCTTTCCCCTTGCGGATCGCTTCCGGAATTTCGGTGGATTTTCCGAGACCCACGCCGACATGGCCGTTGCCATCGCCGACGACTACCAGTGCTGTGAAGCGCATGTTGCGGCCGCCCTTTACAACCTTGGTAACACGTTTGATGGAAACTACTTTCTCGGTCAACTCCAGATTCGTTGTATCAATGATTGTACGTCTCATCTATTGTGTTCTCCCTTCCTAGAATGTCAGGCCAGCTTCTCTCGCTGCCTCAGCCAGAGCTGCAACCTTGCCCTGATAGATATAGCCTCCGCGGTCGAACACAACCTCGGTGATTCCCTTTTCCAGCGCGCGTTTCGCGATCACTGTTCCCAGGTATGCCGCTGCATCGACGTTATTGGTCTTCTCCAGCTCAGCCTTTACATCTTTTTCAACGGTGGACGCCGCTACCAGAGTGTTGCCGACTGTATCGTCAATGATCTGCGCATACATATGATTGTTGCTTCTGAATACGGCCAGACGCGGTCTTTCAGGTGTGCCGCTGAAACGGTTACGCATTCTTCTGTGCTTGTTCTGACGAACGATCTGTCTCGATTTCTTACTAACCATTTTCACACTCTCCTTATCCGTTATTTCTTACCGGTCTTGCCGACCTTGCGTCTGATCACCTCATCCGCATACTTGATACCCTTGCCCTTATAAGGCTCCGGTCTTCTCTTGTCTCTGATTTCAGCTGCGAACTGGCCGACCTTCTCTTTGTCGATGCCCTTTACGATGATGATGTTCTGGCCTTCCAGCACCGTCTCGATGCCTTCCGGATCCTCCATCTCAACCGGATGGGAATAACCTAAGGATAATGTCAGTTTCTTACCTGCTTTTGCCGCTCTGTAACCGACGCCGTTTACCTCCAGCTTCTTCTCGTAGCCCTGGGTAACGCCGACAACCATGTTGTTGATCAGCGTCCTGGTCAGACCGTGCAGGGATTTCATCTTCTTTAAATCATTGGGTCTGGTAACGACCACATGGCCGTCTTCCACCCTGATCGTCATCTCAGCGGGGAGCACTCTCTCCAGCGTTCCCTTGGGACCTTTTACAGTCACTTTATTATTTTCTGCAACCTCTACAGTAACGCCTGCAGGAATCGCGATTGGCATTCTTCCGATTCGTGACATGCCCGTACCTCCTAATAAAATAAATTGCCGTGAATTGATTTCATGCGCCGGGAATGCGGAGCATTCCCGCAGAAAAAACATCGTTTTCTCTTTTTACCAGACGTAAGCCAGCACTTCGCCGCCAACCTGCAGCTCTCTCGCCTTTTTGTCGGTGATCACGCCCTGGTTGGTGGAAATGATGGCGATGCCCAGGCCGCCCAGCACTCTGGGAAGCTCTTCCTTGCCGGCGTATACGCGCAGGCCGGGCTTGGAAATTCTCCTGATGCCGGAAATGATCTTCTCGTTCTTGTCTTCGCCGTATTTCAGGGTGATGTGAATGGTCTTGAAGGAGCCTTCGTCCAGCACATCGTATTTCTTAATATAACCCTCATCCAGCAGGATCTGCGCGATGGCCAGCTTCATCCTGGACGCGGGAACATCTACCGTATCGTGTTTTGCAGTATTCGCGTTACGGATTCTTGTAAGCATATCTGCAATAGGATCGCTCATTGTCATTGTGATTACCCTCCTTCTTACCAGCTTGCTTTCTTCACGCCGGGAATCTGTCCCTTGTACGCCAGTTCACGGAAGCAGATTCTGCAGATTCCGTACTTTCTCAATACCGCATGGGGACGGCCACAAATCTTACAACGTGTATATTCTCTGGTGGAGAATTTCGGATTACGCTGCTGTTTAATCTTCATTGCTGTTTTAGCCATGAATCAATTTCCCTCCTTCTTACTTTGCGAAAGGCATACCGAACAGTTTCAGCAGCTCGCGCGCCTCTTCGTCAGTCTTTGCCGTGGTAACTACGATAATGTCCATACCTCTGACCTTATCCACCTTGTCGTACTCGATCTCGGGGAAGATCAGCTGCTCCTTGATGCCCAGAGCGTAGTTGCCCCTGCCGTCGAAGGAGTCAGCGCTCACGCCGCGGAAGTCGCGCACGCGGGGAAGCGCCAGGTTTACCAGGCGGTCCATAAAGTCGTACATCTTTTCGCCACGAAGGGTCGTCTTGCATCCGATTGCCATGCCCTCACGGATTTTGAAGTTTGCAACGGATTTTTTCGCTTTCGTAAGAACGGCTTTCTGACCTGTGATTGTCTCCAGATCCTTCACTGCGGAATCCAGAATCTTGGCATTTTCCTTCGCCTCGCCAACACCCATGTTGATGACGATCTTGTCAAGCTTCGGGACTTCCATCACATTTTTGTATCCGAACTTCTTGATCATAGCATCTACGATCTCGTCTTTATATAAGCTTTTCAGTCTGCTCACGTTATTAGCCTCCTTCCCTGGAATCAATCGATCACTTCGCCAGTCGATTTCGCGAAACGAACCTTTTTGCCGTTCTCCACTTTGAAGCCAACACGTGTCGCTTTTCCCTTGTGAACGTACATCACGTTAGACGCATCGATAGGAGCTTCCTTCTGAATGATTCCGCCATTCTGATTCGCTGCAGAAGGTTTTGTATGCTTTGTCACAACGTTGACCTTTTCGACGGTCACTCTGCCGTTCTTTCTGTCAACAGCGATTACTTTTCCTTCTTTGTCTTTATCTTTGCCGGCGATAACCTTTACGGTATCGCCCTTTTTAATTTTCATGGTAGACATAAAGGTACCTCCTATAATACTTCCGGAGCCAGGGAAGCAATTTTCATAAACTGCCTGTCACGAAGCTCACGCGCCACTGGTCCAAAGATACGGGTCCCTCTGGGGGTCTTGTCGTCTTTGATGATAACAGCAGCATTTTCATCGAATTTGATATAAGAACCGTCTTTGCGACGGACGCCTTTTACAGAACGCACGACTACGGCTTTCACCACGTCGCCCTTCTTTACAACCCCGCCGGGTGTTGCATCTTTGACGCTGGCAACGATGACATCGCCGACATTCGCATATCTTCTTGTAGAGCCGCCCATAACTCTGATGCACAGAATCTCTTTCGCACCCGTGTTATCGGCAACTTTCAGTCTCGTTTCCTGTTGAATCATGATAATTCTCCTTCCAACTTAATTGCCGCTTCGATTATTTCGCTCTCTCGATGATTTCAACGAGTCTCCATCTCTTATCTTTGGACAGGGGTCTCGTTTCCATCACTTTGACCGTGTCGCCGATGTTGCATTCGTTGTTCTCGTCATGGGCCTTCAGTTTGTAAGTCTCTTTCACGATTTTCTTGTAAAGGGGATGCTTTACATGGTCTTCAATCGCAACAACGATCGTTTTGTCCATTCTATTGCTAACGACTTTACCAGTACGTGTCTTTCTTAAATTCCGTTCCACGTTCCTTTGCTCCTTTCTGGATTATGCCCGGATCACTCTGCAACCCTGGATTTCTGAGTCATCAGTGTCTGAATTCTGGCGATATTCTTTCTGACTTCCCTGATTCTTGCAGTGTTGTCGAGCTGATTGGTTGCGTTCTGGAATCTCAGGTTAAAGAGTTCTTTCTTGGCAGCCACCAGTTCCTGAGCCAGGTCCGCAGCTGTTTTATTGTTTAATTCTTCCAGATAAGTCTTAGATTTCATTTGCTACACCGCCTTCCAAATCTGCTTTCGAAACAATTTTGCATTTGCAGGGGAGCTTGTGCATCGCCAGACGCAGCGCTTCTTTTGCGGCCTCTTCGGGAACTCCCGCGATCTCGAACATAACGCGTCCGGGCTTCACTACCGCTACCCAGTATTCAAGAGTACCTTTACCGGAACCCATACGCGTTTCAGCCGGCTTCGCCGTTACCGGCTTGTCGGGGAAAATCTTGATCCAGACCTGACCGGTACGCTTCGTGTAACGGGTCAGCGCGATACGGGCTGCTTCAATCTGATTGGATTTAATCCAGCAGGGCTCAAGAGCCACAAGACCATATTCACCGTAGGTGATTTTATTGCCGCGCAGTGCCTTACCTCTCATGGAACCGCGGAACTGTTTACGACGTTTTACTCTCTTAGGCATTAACATAGTTATTTATCGCTCCCTTCCTTGTTTCCTTTTGCGGGAAGTACCTCACCTTTGTAGATCCAGACCTTGACGCCGACTTTGCCGTAGGTGGTATCCGCTTCCGCGAAACCGTAGTCGATGTCAGCTCTTAAGGTCTGCAGCGGAATGGTTCCTTCGCTGTAGAACTCGGTACGCGCGATATCCGCGCCGCCCAGACGTCCGGCAACGGCGGTCTTGATGCCCAGCGCTCCGGATTTCATGGTTCTGCCGATGCAGGACTTCATCGCTCTTCTGAAGGATACACGGTTCTCCAGCTGCTGCGCGATGTTCTCCGCTACCAGCTGCGCGTCCTTATCGGGTCTCTTGATCTCCTTGATGTCGATCAGGACCTTCTTGTCTGTCAGTTTGGACAGCTCTTTTTTGGTCACTTCGATCTCCGCGCCGCCCTTGCCGATCACAACGCCCGGCTTCGCGGTGTAGAGGATCACCTTCACTCTGTCGGAAGCTCTTTCGATTTCGATTTTGGAAACGCCGGCGGAGTACAGTTTCTTCTTTAAGAATTTTCTGATGTTATAATCTTCTACTAAAAAGTCCGAAAACTCAGCGTCCGCATACCATTTGGAATCCCAATCCTTGATGACGCCGACTCTTAAACCATGAGGATTAACCTTCTGTCCCATTATCCCTTCCTCCTACTTCTTTTCATCCAGCACTACGGTGATGTGGCTCATTCTCTTCTCGATCCTGTAAGCCCTGCCCTGCGCCCTGGGTTTCACTCTCTTCATCGTGGGCCCTTTGTTCGCATAGCACTCCGCCACATAGAGGTTCTCCCTCTTCAAACCGTTGTTGTTTTCCGCGTTTGCGACCGCGGACTCCAGCAGCTTCTTCACGAGGCTGGAAGCGTATCTGGGATTGTATGTCACGATTGCCAGTGCAGTGTCAATGTCCTTTCCTCTGATGGCATCCAGTACAAAACAGGCTTTCGTTACAGACACTCTTGCGTAAGATAATTTTGCAGAAGGTCTTGTATCTTTATTCGCATTTCTCTCTCTCTTAATCTGGGATCTATGTCCTTTTGCCATGAATAAAACCTCCTTTCAATTACCTGACTTTGGACTTCTTCTCGTCCTTGCCGTGACCTCTGTAGGTCCTGGTGGCTACGAATTCGCCGAGTTTGTGTCCAACCATATCTTCTGTTACATATACCGGAACATGCTTGCGGCCGTCATGCACTGCAATTGTGTGTCCAACGAAGGACGGGAAAATTGTAGAACGACGGGACCATGTCTTAATAACCTGTTTCTGTCCGGAAGCGTTCATAGCGTCCACTTTTTTCAGTAAGCTGGCGTCTGCGAACGGTCCTTTTTTCAGTGATCTTGCCATTGTTCATATCCTCCTCAAATTATTTGATCGCTCTACCGTCTCTTCTTCTCACAATCAGCTTGTTGGAAGCCTTCTTGGCTTTCCTCGTCTTCAAGCCGAGTGCCGGTTTGCCCCAAGGAGTGCTCGGACCAGGACGGCCGATACCGGTCTTACCTTCACCACCGCCGTGCGGATGGTCATTCGGGTTCATAACGGAACCGCGAACGGTAGGACGGATGCCCATATGGCGTTTGCGTCCAGCTTTACCGATGTTGATCAGGTTGTGATCGCCGTTGCCTACCACGCCCACTGTCGCGCGGCATACCAGCGGAACCATTCTCATTTCGCCGGAGGGCAGACGCAGCGTCGCATACTTGCCTTCCTTCGCCATCAGCTGTGCGCTGTTTCCGGCGGAACGAACCATCTGGCCGCCTTTGCCGGGATATAATTCGATGTTGTGTACCTGCGTACCGACAGGGATTTCGGACAGCGGCAGGCAGTTGCCGACTCTCACTTCAGCTTCGGGGCCATTCATGACCTTCTGGCCGACTTTCAGCCCTTCGGGAGCCAGGATATATGCCTTCTGGCCGTCCGCGTAGCAGATCAGAGCGATGTTCGCCGTTCTGTTGGGATCGTATTCGATGCCCACTACGGTCGCCGGAATGCCGTCCTTGAATCTCTTGAAGTCCACGATTCTGTACTGTCTGCGAACGCCGCCTCCGCGATGTCTCACAGTGATTTTACCCTGATTGTTACGGCCGGAATTCTTTTTCAGAGATACGCACAGGCTCTTCTCGGGAGTGTGCTTCGTGATCTCGGAAAAATCGGAGCCAGTCATGTTTCTTCTGGAAGGTGTATAGGGATTATATGTTTTAATTCCCATGATGATTTCTCCTTTTCTTCATTTAATATCGTGCATGAATGCACATATTCGCGATGAGCAGCGTGAGCGTGGATTGCCGGAAGGGTGAGCGCCATGCTCGCATGAGCGATCAGCCTTTTGGCAAGACACATGAGCGTGCAACGCGACCGAGCGGCATATGCCGCGAGGTGCTCACGCAATCTGTGAGGTGCCCGCGCCCGCTTTTCTTCCTCTCATCGCCCCTGCGGTCTTCATCAAAAACCGCTCTTTACAGTCCAGCGAAGATCTCGATTTCCTTGCTGTCCGCGGTCAGCGTCACGATCGCCTTTTTGATCTTCGCGGTCTTGCCGACTACCATGCCGCGTCTTCTGTTCTTGCCGGGTGCGTTTAAGGTGTTCACTTTCGCTACCTTCGCGCCTTCGAACATCTTCTCCACAGCTTCCTTGATCTGGGATTTGTTCGCTTCCGGGTGTACCAGGAAGGTATATTTCTTTTCGCTCATGCCGGCCATGCTCTTCTCGGTGATAACCGGTTTGAGGATTACGTCATAGTATTTGATATCAGCCATTATGCGTACACCTCCTCGATCGTCTTCACAGCGTCCTTCGTCAGAACGACCTTGCCCGCCTTCATCACGTCGTACACGTTGATGGTGTTGGGCAGCGCCATCTTCACTTCAGGAATGTTCTTCGCGCTCATCATGACCTTCTCGTCGTTCTCGTTCACAACGACCAGTCCGTTGCTCACGTTTAAGTTCTTCATAACCTGCGCGAAGTTCTTCGTCTTGATCTCGTCGAATTTCAGCTCATCCACGACCACCAGTCTGTTGGTCTGCACTCTGTCGGTCAGGGCGGACTTTAATGCCGCTCTCTTTTCCTTTTTGTTGAGCTTGAAGGAATAATCTCTCGGAACGGGAGCGAATACCACGCCGCCTCCGGTCCACTGAGGAGCTCTCGTGGATCCCTGTCTTGCATGACCGGTCCCCTTCTGTCTCCAGGGTTTTCTTCCGCCGCCGGAAACTTCAGAACGGGTCTTCGCCTTCTGGGTTCCCTGACGCTTGTTCGCAAGCTGCTGCACAACTGCCATGTGTACCAGATGTTCGTTGACTTCTACGCCGAACACGGCATCGCTCACTTCGATCGTGCCAACTTCCTTGCCTTCCATATTAAAAACAGATAAGTTTGCCATCTGTGTGTTCCTCCTTTCCTGATTTAAGCCTCCACCTTAGTGGTCTCTTTGATTGTTACCAGAGCTTTTCTGGGCCCCGGTACCGCGCCCTTTACCAGGAGCAGGTTCTTGTCCGCATCTACTCTTACGACTTCCAGATTCTGAACGGTAACCTTCACGCAGCCCATGTGACCAGGCATTCCCTTGCCCTTGAACACGCGGCTCGGGGAGGAGCAGGCGCCGTTGGAACCCTGATGGCGATGGAATTTGGAACCGTGCGCCATGGGACCTCTGTGCTGTCCGAGTCTCTTGATCGCGCCCTGGAAACCTTTACCCTTGCTGATCGCGGAAGCGTCGATCTTGTCGCCTGCGGCGAAGATGTCCGCTTTGATCTCCTGAGCCAGCGCATACTCGGATGCGTTCTCGAATCTGAATTCTCTCACATATCTCTTGCAGGAAACTCCGGCCTTTTCGAAGTGTCCCTTCATCGCTTTATTCACGCCATGTCTGTGAATGACTTCTTTCTTTCCGGCCTTGTCTCTGTTGACGATTCTTTCCTTCTTATCCACGAAGCCGACCTGAACCGCTTCATAGCCGTCGTTCTCCACGGTCTTGATCTGGGTTACCACGCAGGGACCTGCCTGAAGGACGGTTACCGGAACGAGCACGCCGTCGTCGTTGAAGATTTGAGTCATTCCGACTTTGGTAGCTAAAATTGCCTTTTTCATTGTTTGACCTCCTGATTGTTCTACATAGCGGAATGTTCGCAGCTTTCCTTCTTCCTTATTGTAAGGGAGCGGTTAAAGCCGTTGGACTATTCATACGTCTCTGTAGAGGTTCGCTTTGCATTATTTGTTCTTCATCTTGATATCGATGTACACGCCTGCGGGCATTTCCAGTCTCTGCAGGGCGTCCACCGTTCTGGGGGTGGGTGTGATGATGTCGATCAGCCTCTTGTGAGTCCTGCGCTCGAACTGTTCTCTGGAATCTTTGTACTTGTGGACGGCTCTCAGGATCGTCACAACTTCCTTCTTCGTAGGAAGCGGTACCGGTCCGCTCACCTGTGCACCATTTTTCCTGACTGTTTCGATGATTTTCTTCGCAGACGCATCAACCAACTGATGATCGTAAGCTTTCAGTGTAATACGCATTACCTGATTTGCCATAAAAAAAGTCGCCTCCTTTTCGCGCTTTCTGAGATAAGTGCGACAAGCGGTGACTGTACACGTTCCCGTGTGTGTCCTTCTGATAAGCAACCCTGAAAGGCATTTCCTTTCTCTTATCTGCGGATCCCCACGTCGTTTCCCCTGTCCGGCCCTCACTCCTGCGGGCCGCGCCAGGTGCTGTTTCTGGTACAGTGACTTGTCGTCAGTTTAAAACTTGACATTCGCTCCACGGAAAACCTGCCGGAATTATGATTTTTCCCGGGCAGCAACCTCACGCTTCATCGCTATCATGTCACAGCACTTGCTAGTATAAGGGATCATAAACGGAATTGCAAGCGTTTTTTCAAATTTTTTTCCAGAAATTTTTTCTCGCTAAAAAACGGTCCGGGCGGGCGCAAAAAAGCGGGCCGCCGAACCGTTTCCAACGCATATCCGAAAGATTTTGGGGAATCCTCAATAGTTGCGGCTGACGAAATCCCGTTCGGCCACGCCTTCCGTCCGGTTCAGCTTCAGGGCGAGGCCGAAAAAATAGCCGGATAAAAGATTGACGAAATCCACCAGCCCCTCCGGCGCTTCATGTCCCTGTTGAACGTGCCGGTACAGCAGCCGCACCAGCTCCTTCCCCTTCACCCGGAGCACATGGGCCAGCGCGGCCGTCTCGCAGCCGCAGGGCAGGACGAAGCGGTTCACCTCTCCAGACGCCTCCTCCATCAGCTCCCGGGTCCGGTCCGCCAGCTTTTGAATTTCCTCCGGCCGCAGGCTGAAGCAGGTACGCAGTGATGGATTCGCGTGATAGATCAGCTCGTCGATCCACAACAGCTCCTCTTCGAGCTCCTTCCCCATTCCCGCGGCCTTCACCTTCGCCGCCAGCAGGCCCGTCAGGCTGGACAGCTCATCCGTCATCAGTTCGAAATCGCAGCGCAGATCTTCCGGCGCGTCCGCCAGAAAAGGATACGCTTCATAAGGGCTTCTGTAAAGATTTCCCATTGACAATGTCCTCCATTCGGTCGGCCGACTCTCTCATGTAGGCGGCCACATCCATTCCATAGGCTTCTGTAAGAAGTTCCGCAGTGAGAATTTCCGCCCCTCCAAAGGCCAGGCATTTTCCTTCCTTTATAAAAAGGAAGGTGTCCGCCATCCGCAGGGCCAGATTGATATCGTGCAGAACGCCCACCACAGTGTGTCCCGGCTGTTCTCCCCAGCGCCGGATATAATCCGTCAGCTCCGTCTGATATTTCAGGTCCAGGTGGCTGGTGGGCTCGTCCAGCAGGATGATGGACGGCTGCTGAGCCAGGGTCCGGGCCAGAAAGACCCGCTGCAGCTGTCCGCCGGAAAGTTCGGTGACGCGCCGCTGCTCCCATCCGGCCAGCCCCACCGCATCGATGCAGTTCCTGGCCGCCTGCAGATCCTCGCTCCCCGGGGCCGCCAAAATCCCCCGGGACATATGGATATAACGCCCCATCAGCACGGTTTCCTCCACCGTATAGGGCAGGGAAGCCCCTGCGAACTGGCCCATCATGGCCACGCTCCTGGCCAGCTCCTCCCGCTTTAGCCCGGCAGCGTCCTTCCCCAGGATCTTCAGTTCGCCCTTCCATTCCAGAAGCCCGTCCAGAACGCGCAGCAGCGTGGTCTTTCCGCTCCCGTTGGGCCCCAGGATCGCCAGCCGCTTTCCCTCCTCCAGGGAAAAGGAAATATCCTTCAAAACCGGCTCCGAACCGTAGCCCGCGGTGACCCCCTGCAATTTCAATGCCGTTTGTTTCATCTCTTTCTTCCTTTAAAATAGACCCAGGCGAAAAAGGGCGCTCCGATCAGCGCGGTCACCGCTCCCACCGGCAGCTCCGCAGGCGCCAGAACCGTCCTGGCCGCCGTGTCCGCCAGCACCATGAAAGCGCCGCCAAACAGGGCGGATACCGGGAGTACATAGCGGTGGCCGGGCCCGAATACCCGCCGCGTCACATGGGGGGCGATCAGATCGATGAAGCCGACGGTTCCCGTGAAGCAGACCGCGGTCCCGGTCAGCAGGGAAGCGGCGACGATCAGGCACATTTTTGTCCGCTTCGTGTTCACCCCCATGGTGCGGGCGGCCTCTTCCCCGAAGGTCATCATGTCCATCTGCCTGGTGAAACAGCACAGATACAGGACGCCCGCCGCAAGAACCGCGGCCAGGATCAGCACTTCTTCCCATCCGTTGCCCGAAAAGCTTCCCATCTGCCAGCGGATGAGCTGCTGCATATAATTTTGATGCAGCACGCTCACCAGCGTCAGGCAGGCATTGACGAACAGGGAAAAGACCATGCCCGTCAGGATAATGGTCTGATTTTCCAGCCCCCTGTCCATCCGGGCCGCGAAGGCGATGACCGCCAGCACCGTGCCCAGGCCGAACAGAAAGCCTGACAGGGGAAGGGTGAGAACGCCCGCCATCGGCAAAGCGAAGCCGGTCACGATCACCAGCGCCGCCCCCAGGGATGCTCCCGAGGATACGCCCAGCGTATAGCTGCTGGCCAGGGAATTGCGCAGCACCGACTGCATCACCGTCCCGCTGGCCGACAGCGCCGCCCCCGCCAGAAAGGCGGACAGGCACCGGGGAAGGCGGATGGACCAGACGATGGAGACTTTGGACGCCTCCAGCGTTTCCGGGAGGGGTAGATCGAACAGCTTATTTCCCAGAATCCGGAAGATATCCCCCGGAGAAATCATGACGCTGCCGATCCCGATCCCGGCCGCCAGCGCCAGGACGCAGGCGATCAAAACGATTCCCACCCGGATCCGATTCCTTCGCTTCATATATCCGTTTCCTTCCTTATTTTAAATCAGCGTATTCTTCCGGATAAACCGCCTTCGCCATTTCCTTCAGCGCGTCCACGATATGATGGTTGGGCAGGCTGCTGGCCGCGTTGTCGATATAATAGGCCTGTCCTTCTTTCACCGCGGTCACGTTTTCCCAGCCTGCGCGCCCCAGGATCTCGGCCACAGGATCGCTGCTGGAAAAATTATCGCTGGTGAGGATCACGTCCGGATCCGCCGCCACAGCGCTCTCCTCCGTCACGGAAATCCAGCCTTCCTGATCTCCCAGCACGTTCTGCGCGCCGATCAGCTCGATCATTTCGTTCAGATACACGCCCGTTCCGAAGCTGTACAGATAGGGTACCGGGGAAATCTCGAACAGCACGGTCTTCTTTTCTTCGATGTTCTGCCCGATGGCGCTCACTTCGTCGATGACCGCTTCCATATCCGCCACCAGCGCGGCGCCCTCTTCCGATTTCCCCACGCAGTCCGCCGTGAACTGCACGTCCTTTTTCACATCCTCGATGGTGTTGGAGGTGGGAATCTCCGCCACGCAGATTCCGGCTTCCCGGATGCCTGCGAAGATATCGTCACCGCCCTGGCTGCTCATGCTGCTGACGAAAATGATATCCGGCTCCGCGTTCAGAATCTGTTCCAGATCGGGCTCCATCATGTCGAACTGCATCACGTCCCCGGACAGCCCTTCCGCATACATGGGAGAGTTGGTGTCCACGGCCACGATTTCGTCCGCCAGCCCCAGATCACACAAAATCTGCGTGGTGGCGGGAGCCAGGGAAATGATGCTGTCCACTTCTTCCGGCACCTCGATGGGATTGCCGGCCCGGTCTTCCTGAGGCCTTGCGGCCGCTTCCTCCGCGCTCTCCTCCGTTTCGGCCGAAGCCGTTTCTGCCTGCGTTTCCGCCGCGGATTCCTCCGCAGTTTCCGCCTCCGCTCCCGCAGCCGTTTCAACCTGGGCTGCGCCGGCAGCCGACTCCGTCCCGCTGACGGCGCCGTTTCCCGCGCAGGCCGTCAGCCCTGCCGCCAGAAACAGGGCGGCGAGAATGCTCCATCTTCTTTTCATAAGTTTTCCTCCTCGTTCTCCGCATGATTACGGACTGATTTCTTCGATGTGTTCTCAACGCGCTCCGGGCTTCCGGAAAGGAACTTTCCTACCGTATAAAAAAGCTGCTTCTTCTCAATTCGTTTAAAATCAAGAAGAAACAGCGCTTCATTCCTTTTTCCGCCCGCTGCCGCAACCGCGCAGCTGCCATGGGGCGCACTCCGCCCCTTCAGGCTTCGGCCAGGTTTCCCGGTGCCGGGGAAGTCCGCGCCGGACACGGCGCTTCCCGCGCCCGTGCCCACAAATGCGGCAGGTCTTCTGGCTCAGGCGGCGGAGTCTTCTTCCGGATCCGGATTCGACTCTTCCCGGCACGTCCCTGTCGCCGCGTCCTTCCCAAACCTTCCGGTTCAGTGGCTTCGGCCTTCCGTGCCCATCCGCCCATACAGCAGCGGCCCTGCTGGGGATTCTCACCCCATTCCCTTTTCACTCCGGCCATGGCCGGAGCACCGCATTTGTCTGGTTTTCGTTTCACATCTGGGTTCACTTTAGCACAAGGAGGAGCGGAAGTAAAGAGGGACCTTCACCAAATTTCATCCCATGTCGGGATGGAAGCGGCAGCGCCCTTTCTGGATACGGCGATGGCCGCGGCGTCCGCCGCCGCCTTCAGGCATCGTCCGGGATCTGTTCCCCGGCTCTTTGCGGCCAGGAAATAGCCGCTGAAGGTGTCCCCCGCGGCGGTGGTATCCACCGCCCGCGCCCTGGTGGCGGGACAGAAGCGGCGCGCGCCCGCGTCCCCGTACCAGGCCCCCTTTTCCCCCAGCGTCAGAACCGCGGCCGACGACGGGAAGCGCTCCAGAATCGCGTCCAGAATTTTCTCCGGCTCGCATTGGCCGGTCATCTGCTCCCCTTCCACTTCGTTGAGCAAAAACAGGGCGACCTTTTCCAGTTCCCAGCCCAGGATCCCGGGCTCAAAGGGAGACGGGTTGAGGACGATCTCCATCCCCCTCTCCCAGGCGCAGCGCACGATCTGCGCCCCGTCGTTGACCTCGTTTTGCAGGATCAGCACATCTCCTTTTCCGAAATGCGCCAGCACTCCCTCCCGGTACTCGTTCGTCCATTTCCGGTTTGCGCCGCCGAACAAAACGATACAGTTCTGGCCGCTCTCCTCCACCTGGATGATGGCGTTGCCCGTCCGTTCCTCCGCCCTCCCCACGAAATCGCAGTTCACGCCGAAGGATTCCGCCGTCCGTACCAGCTCGTCGCCGTCCGCTCCCACCAGCCCGGCCAGACAGACCTGCGCTCCCGCTTTGGCCAGAGCTACGGCCTGATTGAAACCCTTGCCCCCGCATGCCCTTTCCAGGCGCGCGGAAGCGATGGTCTCTCCGGGGCGCGCGATATGGTCCACAGAATAGCTGTCGTCATAATTCAAAGATCCCATCACCAGAAAACGCAAAATAGAAGCCCTCCTTTTTCATATTCAAATTTCTCTTCCTCCCAGTTGCCTTTTGTTCCCCCTTCCTGTATAGTGGAAGAAAACGGCTTCCCGCCGCGCAGACGAACGAAAACGAACAGAAAACAAACGAAAAGAGGAATTATTACATGTGGATTGCAGACAACTGGAACGACTATGAAGTGATCGACACTTCTTCCGGGGAAAAGCTGGAGCGCTGGGGCGACTATCTTCTGGTCCGCCCGGATCCCCAGGTCATCTGGAACACCCCCCGGACGAATCCCGGCTGGAAGAAGAAAAACGGGCATTATCACAGAAGCGCCAAAGGCGGCGGCGAATGGGAATTCTTTCATCTGCCCGAGGAATGGAGCATCCGCTACCGGGATCTGACGTTCCGCCTCAAGCCGTTCAGTTTCAAGCATACGGGGCTCTTTCCGGAGCAGGCGGTGAACTGGGACTGGTTTTCCGAAAAGATCCGAAACGCCCAAAGGCCGCTGAAGGTGCTCAACCTCTTCGCCTATACCGGCGGGGCCACCCTTTCCGCCGCGAAGGCCGGGGCCCATGTCACTCACGTGGACGCGTCCAAAGGGATGGTCACCTGGGCCAGGGAAAACGCCGTCGCGTCCGGCCTGGGGGACGCCCCCATCCGCTGGCTCGTAGACGACTGCGTGAAGTTCGTGGAACGGGAAATCCGCCGCGGCAACCGCTACGACGGGATCATCATGGATCCCCCCTCCTATGGCCGCGGTCCCAAAGGGGAGATCTGGAAGATCGAGGAGAGCATTTTCCCCTTCCTGCAGCTGGCCGCTCAAATCCTGTCCGACGACCCAGTCTTCTTTCTGGTCAATTCCTACACCACAGGGCTTCAGCCGGCGGTGCTCACCTACATGATCAGCTCCGTGCTTTCGGACCGGTTCGGCGGCCGGGTGCAGTCCGACGAAATCGGCCTGCCCGTCACGGAGAGCGGCCTGTATCTGCCCTGCGGCGCTTCCGGGCGCTGGAGCAAAGCTCCGGACTGACTCCGGATTGAGGGATCCGGGCGAAACGATCAGGGAAAAAAACGTTCCATCCACGCCCCGGCGGCCTCCTGCAGGCCGCCGATCGTTTTCAGCGCCCATTCCCCGTATGCGGGCCACATCCGTTCCAGAAGGTTTCCCGGCGTATAGCACAAAGGCGTTTCCCCAGGAAAATACCGGTACATCCTGTACAGCCAGAAAACCGCCATGAGCGCCGCGAGACAGCCTCCCGCCTGCAGCGCCCCTCTGAGCTTTTTGCCCATCCCGTATCGCATGGCGCAAAAATAAAGGGCCAGAAGGAGCCATAAAATCCCCAGCGGGTTGAGCTCCCATCCCTTCGCAAACTGCCCGGTGGCGAAGCAAAACACCGACCTGGTCATCCCGCAGCCCGGACAGGGCAGCCCGGCGACGATCACCGACGGGCAAAACGCCCCGAACAGCAGCGTCGCCAGCCCGTCGTAAACCGCGATGGCCGCGCCGAATTTCCAGTATTCCCGGACGTCCTTTCGGATCCTTCCCAGGACGGCGGAGAACATTCCCCGTTTACCCACGGCCTTCTCCCTCCTGCCCGGCTTTGCGGCAGAGCTCAACTCTTCTCCCCTGGACCTTCACCAGCCCCTCCTCCTTCATTTTTCCCAGCTCCCGCATCATGGCGCTGCGGTCCGCGCCCAGATAATCGGCGCAGTCGGTGAGGGAAAATGGCAGCCGGAAAGCCCCGGGGGTCTCCTCCCGGTCCAGAAAGGAAAAGAGGGCGTTGAGCTTCTGCCTCAGGCTGCGCTGGCCCAGGACGTCGATGTGCATCAGCGCCCGCTCCTGCGCGCTCCTGAGCATGTGGTCCAGCAAAACCGCCCTCAGCCCGTGGGCCCCCCAGGAAGCCGATATCTTCCGGTCGTCCACGAAGGCGATCCGGCTCTTCATCCCGGTAATCACATAATAAACGCCTTTCTCCAGGTCCGGCAGGCTCTTCTTCCAGAAAAGGTCTCCCGGCCCGTAATAATCCATGATTCTCCGCTGCCCGTCCAGATTGACGCTCTCCAGAAAGAGAAGGCCGCTCTGCAGGATCCCGATCCCTCCCGGATCCTCGCCCCTGCGCAGCACAACCTCCCGCTTCGCGTACTCCCTCACCGTAACGGCTCCGGCCTTCGCCAGGCTCTGCGCCTGCCGCTGCGTCAATCCCGTCACCCCGTCCAGCGCGCCGTCAAAAACGCCCATAGGATCACTCCATCCTGTAGTTCTTTTTTGTGCAAACCACTATATTTTGTATTATATATCAATTCTGTTGCGCATGCAACTGTTTAATAACGGCCACAGGGATATAATAAAGCCTGTTCGGAAAAGAGAGTAAGGAGACAGAGAGTATGAACATTATCAAAAGAAACGGTTCCGAAATGACCTTCGATGTGAATAAAATCGTCGCTGCCATCACCAAGGCCAACGCTTCCGCACAGGCCCCGTCCCTCACCACGGAGCAGATCAACGACATCGCGGATTATGTGGAGTACAAGTGCCGGAAGATGAACCGGGCGGTCTCCGTGGAGGAGATTCAGGACATGGTGGAAAACCAGATCATGGCCACCGGAGCCTTCGAGCTGGCGCGCAATTACGTCAGATATCGCTATCAGCGCACCCTGGTCCGCAAGGCCAACACCACGGACAACCGCATCCTCTCCCTCATCGAGTGCAACAACGAAGAGGTGAAGCAGGAGAATTCCAATAAAAACCCTACGGTCAACAGCGTGCAGCGCGACTACATGGCCGGAGAGGTCAGCAAGGACCTGACCCAGCGCCTGCTGCTGCCCCCGGATATCGTGGAAGCGGATAAACAGGGGATCATCCATTTCCACGATTCCGATTATTTCGCCCAGCACATGCACAACTGCGATCTGGTCAATCTGGAGGACATGCTGCAGAACGGCACCGTGATCAGCGAGACCCGGATCGAGAAGCCCCACAGCTTCTCCACCGCCTGCAACATCGCCACCCAGATCATCGCCCAGGTCGCCAGCAACCAGTACGGCGGCCAGAGCATCAGCCTGGCCCACCTGGCCCCCTTCGTCCAGATCTCCCGCGACAAGATCCGCGCGGAGGTGCTGGAGGAGATCCGCCAGCTGGGCGCTCAGGCCAGCCCCGAACAGATTTCCGAAATCGTGGAGAAGCGCCTCCACCGGGAGATCAACAAGGGCGTTCAGACCATCCAGTACCAGGTCATCACCCTGATGACCACCAACGGACAGGCACCCTTCCTCACCGTGTTCATGTATTTGAACGAGGCCAAAAACGAGCAGGAGAAAAAGGACCTGGCCCTGATCATCGAGGAAACCCTGAAACAGCGCTATCAGGGCGTCAAGAACGAGGCCGGCGTCTGGGTGACCCCCGCCTTCCCCAAGCTCATCTACGTGCTGGAAGAGGATAACGTCAGCGAGGGCAGCGAATATTTCTACCTCACCGAACTGGCCGCCAAATGCACCGCCAAGCGCCTGGTGCCGGACTACATCTCCGAGAAGAAGATGAAGGAGCTCAAAGAGGGAAACTGCTTCCCCGTCATGGGCTGCCGCAGCGCCTTAAGCCCCTGGAAGGACGAAAACGGCAACTATCAGTTCTACGGCCGTTTCAATCAGGGCGTAGTCACCATCAACCTGGTGGACGTGGCCCTTTCCTCCAACCGGGATATGGAAAAATTCTGGAAGATTTTCGACGAGCGGCTGGATCTGTGCTACCGCGCCCTGATGTACCGGCATAACCGCTTAAAGGGCACCCTGTCCGACGCGGCGCCCATCCTCTGGCAGTTCGGCGCCCTGGCCCGCCTGAAAAAGGGCGAGACCATCGACAGGCTGCTCTACGGCGGATATTCCACCATTTCTCTGGGATATGCTGGCCTGTACGAATGCGTCAGATACATGACCGGGAAATCCCATACCGATCCGGAAGCGACCCCTTTCGCCCTGGATGTGATGAAATATATGAACGCCGCCTGCGACCGCTGGAAGGCCGAAACCAACATCGCCTTTTCCATCTACGGCTCGCCCATCGAAAGCACCACCTATAAATTCGCGAAATGCCTGCAGAAACGGTTCGGCATCGTGGAAGGGGTGACGGATAAAAACTACATCACCAACAGCTATCACGTCCACGTGACGGAGCCCATCGACGCCTTTTCCAAGCTGAAATTCGAGTCCCAGTTTCAGGCGCTTTCCACCGGCGGCGCGGTGAGCTACGTGGAAGTCCCCAACATGCAGGACAACATCCCTGCGGTGCTGCAGGTGATCCGCTTTATCTACGACAACATCATGTACGCGGAGCTGAACACCAAAAGCGATTTCTGCCAGGTCTGCGGCTATTCCGGGGAAATTCAGGTGGTGGAGGACGAGCACGGGAAGCTGGTCTGGGAATGCCCCGGCTGCGGCAACCGGGATCAGGATAAGATGAACGTGGCGAGGCGGACCTGCGGATATATCGGCACCCAGTTCTGGAACCAGGGCCGCACGCAGGAAATTCGGGAAAGGGTGCTGCATCTGTAATGAATTACGGCGAAATCAAACTCTGTGACATCGCGAACGGAGAGGGAGTCCGGGTCTCCCTCTTCGTTTCCGGCTGTACCCATCACTGTAAGGAATGTTTCAATCCCGAGACCTGGAATTTTTCCTACGGACGGCCTTTCGACGAAGAAACGCAGGAGCGGCTTCTGGCCGCGCTGGCTCCGGATTATATCGACGGCCTGTCTTTGCTGGGCGGCGAGCCCTTTGAGCCGGAAAATCAGCGCGCCCTGCTCCCCTTCCTCAGGAAGGTCCGCGGGCGCTTCCCGCAAAAGAGCATCTGGTGCTATACCGGCTATACGCTGGAGAGCGACCTCCTTTCCGAAAGCCGCGCCAGATGCGAGTGCACGGACGAAATGCTCTTCTGCCTGGACGTCCTTGTGGACGGAGAATTTGTGCTGGAGAAAAAAAATATCAGCCTGCCCTTCCGCGGCTCCGAAAACCAGCGGATCATCGACGTGAAGGAAACGCTGGCCCGGGGCCGCTGCTGTCTGTGGGCCCTGGAGAGCGAAAAAATCCGGATGAGCGAAGACACGGATTTTTAAAAATTTTGCAACTTTTTCCCTCTTGATTTTCCCACCCCCGGCGTTATACTGAAATCAGAAAGGCGGTTTTTGTTCCCTGACCGGGGCGCCGCCGGATGAAAGGATGTGATTGCCGATGGAGATTACTGTCTCGGACGATATCAGCGCCGACTTTCTGTCCCTCGTGCAATGCATACTGGATAACGCTGAATTTAAAAAGCTGAACCGGTACAGGCAGCATTATCAGACCACGCGCCTGATGCACAGTCTGAATGTTTCCTATCTTTCCTGGTACATCGCTCGAAAATTCGGCTGGGACGCCAGTGTTGCCGCACGGGCCGGCCTGCTGCATGACTTCTGCGTGTATGACTTCAGGGATAAGCTGCCGAAGGGACAGATTCAGGCCTTCTATCATCCGCGGGTAGCGGCGAAGACGAGCGAAGAGCATTTCGCCCTTCGCGAGAAGGAGCGGCAGGCCATCCTGTCGCACATGTTCCCGCTCGGGCCCCTGCCCCAGAGCAGGGAGGCGTGGGTCATCTCCTGCATCGACAAGTTCTGCGCTTTCGCGGAATTCTGCCGCTTCAACGTGGCCCTGTCCAGAAGAAACCGGGTTCGTTTCAGCTACGCCTGAAAAACGACGAAACATCGGCGCCGGCCGGGAGACTTTTCGAAGTTTCCCGGCCGGCGCCTGACGTTTCTTTCTTTTTCCCTTCTCTTCCTTCTTCCCGTCCTCCCTGTTCCGTCGCGCCTTCGCCGCGGACGGCTTCCCGCAGGTTTGTAAATTCCTTTCAAAGAATTTAAGAAGTTAGCATCAGAATCGAACAACTTTTAAACTTTGGAACAAAGTTTAAAACAAAGTCGAAAAAGATGGAAGAATATTGATTGACTTCCTTCAAGTTTCAAACTAAAATGAAAATCAGGAAGGAGGAATCTTTATGCTCTCGGAAGAACTTTTAGATCTTGTGGCTACCGTAAGCCGACAAAAGGCAGAATCCCAGACTTTGGAGGTAAAGGCCGCCCATATCGATTGCCCCAGGCGCCTCTACGATACTTTGTCCAGCTTCTCGAACCAGGACAGCGGTGGTATCCTGCTGTTCGGTCTGGATGAAAAGCAGGATTTTAAAGCGGTCGGCGTATACGACCTCCAGGAACTGCAGAAAAAAGTCACGGAACAATGCAATCAGATGGAACCTCCTGTCCGCGCGGTTTTTACCATTGCCGAAGCTGACGGGCTGCCGGTTTGTTCCGCCGAAATCCCGGCTGTGGACATCGCCGACAGACCCTGCTACTATAAAGGCGCCGGACGCGTGAAGGGCTCCTATATCCGCGTAGGCGATGCCGACCTGCCCATGACGGATTATGAATTATACAGTTATGAGGCGTTTCGGAAACATCTGCACGATGACGAACGCCCCGTCGGGCGCGCATCCTTTTCTTCGCTGGATCAGGACGCCATACAGCGCTATCTGCTGGATCGCCGTCTGCAGCGGCCCGGTTTCGGAAAGCTGAATGAGAGCCAGCAGCTCGAACTGCTCAATATTACCCGGAACGACATCCCCACTTTGGCCGCTGTCATGAACTTCGCCATCTATCCGCAGGGCTACCTTCCGCAGCTCGCCATCACCGCCGTCGTCGTCCCCGGCACGGAAATCGGCGATATCGTCCCGGAGGATTCCTCCCGTTTTCTCGATAACAAACGTATCGAAGGGACCATATCTGAAATGGCGGCGGACGCGCTCTCCTTCTGTAAACGCAATATGAAAACCCGAACCATTGTCGATCCGGATACCGGACGGCGTTTTGATCGTACCGAATACCCTGTCAACGCGCTTCGGGAAGCCATTCTGAACGCCCTGATTCATCGCGATTACAGCATTTATACGGAAGGCACTCCAGTCCAGATCGCGTTTTTTTCGAATCGTCTGGAAATTCACAGCCCCGGAAATCTCTACGGTCGGATGACCGTGGAACAGTTGGGACACGCGCGGCCGGATCTGAGGAATCCAGCGCTTGCTGTTATGGCGGAAATTCTTACGGATGCGGAAAACCGCTACTCCGGAATCCCTACCATCCGTCGTGAAATGGCTTCTTACGGCCTGCCTGCGCCGGTATTCGAAAACCGCCGCAACGAGTTTGTCGTCACCCTGTTTAACGGCACGGATATCTCTTCCTCCGCAGTCGGTCCCGATCAGCCGGCTGCCCCCGCTCCCGATCTGCTCTCCTATTGCAGCATACCGCGAAGCCGACAGGAAATCGCCGCGTTTTTGGGAATTAAAACCGCCAGCTATGCAATCCGCCATTATGTCGTCCCGCTTCTCGAAACGGGCCAGTTGAAAATGACGCTTCCAAAACGCCCGAACAGCCCCAGGCAGAAATACGTTCGGGCATGAAGCCGATCATTGCCGGCTCATCATTTTTTCAATGACCGGATGATCCGCCCGGGGAATCAGAAAACGTGCCTGTAGATCCTCTGCATATCTCCCCAATAGGCCGCTTTCGTATCCACGTGCACATATCCGTACTTTTCATACAGGTTGTCGTGATGGCTGACGATATAAGCCTCCCGAAAACCGGTTTTCTTCAGGTAGCTTTCCGCGCCCTCCACCAGCGTCCCGGAAAACCCCTTTCCCCGGAAGGCTTCCCCCACAAAGACATAGCCGATATACGGTGTGTAGGAAACATCGTCGATGCAGTCTTTCTTCAGGACGGCGCAGAACCCCGCGATTTCATTCCCATACAGCAGAGCCACCGCTCTCTCCCAGCCCGACAGGTTCTGCCGCATATCCTCCGCCAGATAGCGCCCTCCGCTCCAGGAACAGCTCTCCGCATATGCCTGTAGGGGTTCCCACAGTTCGTCTCCCCTGTTCAAAATCAAGATCCTGGCTTTCATCTTCTTCTCTCCTTTAAAACCACGTCATCATGGAAATGCAGAAAATCCCGGCATAATACAGCCCCAGCGCCAGGGCGTCGGCCGGAGGGGACAGTTTTCTGAAAAATCCTTTTCCCACCATGAGGTCCGAAACCGCGAACAGAACCGCCCCTGCCGCGGCCCAGAGATAGTCGGCTCCCAGCATGGTCGGCAGCGTCACGGCGATGGCCGTCATCCCCATCAGCACCGCGGGATAGAGCAGCATGGCATAGAGCAGCGGCTTCTCTCTCCCCCGTTCCATTTCCTTTCGAAACAGCAGGAGGGCGCCTCCCAGAAAGAGGATCCACCAGAGGATGCTGATCGGGTGAAATGCTCCCCGCGTGAGAAACCACGCGATCAGAACCAGATGCCCGGCCCCGAATACCGTCATCCCGGCGAAAAAACTCACCTGCAGAAATCCGTCCGCCATCAGAAACAGGATCAACGCGGCCAGGATCCATTTCTTATCCAGCCCGCCCCTGTCCCCGGCTGCCCAGATGCCGAGAATCGCGTTTCCCACAATCATCCAGGTGGACAGGCATTTCGGCAGGATCGCCCAGTTGCTCTTTCCCCATGCTTCGGCCTTCCGGTGCAGAATCATCCCTGCGATGATTGCCGGGAGCGCCAGGGCCGTCCAGATCGCACACAGCATAAGCCACCTCCTCCCACTCAATTTTACCATAAAAAAGTGTCCGAATCCGCTCAATCTTGCATTTTTGATACGCTTCCTATACAATAAAAAGGAGAAAACAGGCTGTCCGCAGCCCAGAACGGAGAACACGCCATGATTCGAATCGCCATTGTAGAGGACGAAGCGTCCTATGTTCAGACGCTGGAAGGATATTTAAAACGGTTTGAGCGGGAAAATGACGTCTCGTTCCAGATCAGCGTCTTTTATGACGGCCTGGACATCGTATCGGATTATCGCCCGGAATACGATATCCTGCTTCTGGATATTCAGCTGAAGCATCTGGACGGCATGAAAACGGCAGAAAAAATCAGGGCTCTGGATGAGGATGTCGCCTTTATTTTCATCACCTCCACGGTTTCCTACGCGGTGCAGGGATATCTGGTGGACGCGCTGGGCTATGTGGTCAAACCGGTCCCATACCTGGCCTTCTCCAAAATCCTCCAGAAGGCCATCCGTCAGGTGAACAAGAAGCAGACTAAAAATTATCTCACCATCGAAGTGAAGGGCGGCCATCTCCGTCTGGACATTTCCCGGATTTATTATATCGAAAGCCAGCGGCACAACATCATCGTTCATTCCGACAGGGGTTCTTTCCTCACTCCGGGGCCGATGAAGCGGATGGAGGAATTTCTGAACGATAAGAGTTTCGCCAAATGCCACAACGCCTATCTGGTCAATCTGGCGCATGTGTCGGGCGTTCTGCAAAACAGCGTGCTGCTTGCCGGCGGTCAGGACCTGCCCGTCAGCCGTACGCATAAAAAGGCGTTTCTGGATACGCTGACGGATTACATGGGAGGGATTTCGCGATGAGTCTGGATATGCTCATGGATACGCCCAGGATCTATACGGCGCTGGCGGAATGGGGATCCTGTCTCGTCTACCTGCTGCTCCTGCGCCGCAAGATTGCCGGGCGCAGGTTCGCGCTGGCGCTGGCAGCCATGCTCGCCGTTTTCATCCTCTATCAGACCGTGGCGGGCATGCTGCCCATCTGGTTCTGGATTCCCACCATGCTGGGCGCCATCGGCCTCCTCTTTTTGCCGCTTTGGATTTTGTGCGAAACGACCTGGCTGGACGCGGCCTTCTGCTGCTTCCGCGCCTTCGTTCTGGCGGAATTCACAGCCTCTTTGCACTGGCAGCTCTACGTCTGGTGCGCTCTGACCTTCCAGCGGACCAGCCCCCTGCTTTCCACGCTTTCCATGCTGGCGATCTATACCCTGGTCCTCGTGGTCTATTTCATCCTCGAGCGGAATCAGATTCCCCGGGACGAAGGCATGAGCGTCAACCCCATGGAGCTCACCGGCGCCGCCATGATCGGGCTGGGAGCTTTCGCCATCAGCAACATCAGCTTCGTCATGCCCAATACCCCATTCTCCAGCGCCACAAGCTCCATTCTCTATGTCCGCACGCTGGTGGACTTCGGGGGCCTGGTGATGCTCTTCGCCATGCAGGATAAGCGGGAAGAACTGCGCATGCGCAGCGAAAACCAGGCCATGAACATCATTCTGCAGCATCAGTACGACCAGTACCGGCTTTCCATCGACAACATCGAGCTGCTCCGCAGGGAGTTTCACGACCTCAAACATTATCTCATCGCCATCCGCGCCGAGCAGGATCCCCTGAAAAAGGAGCAGTATCTTCTGGAAATGGAGGAAGCCATCCTGACCCAGGAGGCGCTCACCAATACCGGAAACGGCGTGCTGGACGTCCTGCTGACCACCAAAAGCACCTACTGCATTCAGAACAACATCAACTTCACCTGCATGGCGGACGGGAAGCTCGTATCCTTCATGCACGTCAAGGATATCTGTTCCATCTTCGGCAATATGCTGGACAACGCCATAGAATGCATCTCCCAGTTTTCGGATCCGGAAAAGCGCCTGGTGACCCTCTCCGTATACCAGCAGAATCAGCTTTTGATGATCCAGTGCGAAAATTACACGGAAAGCGCGCTGACGCTGTCCGCCGACGGGCTCCCGCAGACGACGAAGGACAACCGGCTCAACCACGGCTACGGCTTAAAGAGCATCCGCCACGCCGCGTCCAAGTACGGCGGCACCATGACGCTGCACGCCCAGGATAACTGGTTTACGCTGCAGATTCTGCTCCCGCTGCGAGAAAAAGCATGAGGGGAATTTTCTGAATATAACAGAGCATTTCCTGACAAAAGAGATCGGCTTCGCTCCGTACACGGAGCAGCCGCAAAAGAAATGATCCCGGACACAACCGGGGGCAGGAGCGGCCCACATGGGCCGCTCCTGCCCCCGAAAACGTTGCGGCGACGTTTTTTCCGGCGTCACCCGTTCAGTTTTTTCTCAAATTCCCGATTGGCTCTGCTGTTTCGGAAGAATCCGCCGATGATTTTTCCCATTCCCCGGAAGAAATGTCCGTTCACTACCTGCACCATGCCGTCAACCATCTCCAGGCTGACCGCTCCGCCCGTCATCTTCGCGATGCCGCGGAAGGGCATGTTGTAGATGAAGAGGATGTTCAGATCGGGCTTCCCTTTCGCCTCGCTCTTCTTCTTCAAATTGGTCAGCACTTTATAGATCAGCCGCGCAAGTCCGCTCCTGGCATAGTACATCTGGCAGATCGCGTCGTTTTTGGTCAGCTCGCCGCTCCACTTGCCGCTGGGAATCGGATGGCCCAACAGCCTTTCGAATTCCTGGTCGGATACCTCCTGCACCATGCCGGAAAAATACTTCGGCATGGACAGCGCATCGTAAGGCATATCTTCCGCGGTTCCGGCCTTTGTGACCGAGCCCTTCAGGCGGATATCGGATACGTTGGCCCCGATGCAGATCGCGTACTCGCCCGCTTCCACCTCCCAGCCGCCGGTCTTCGTATTCCAGTAGCGGAACGTCTTGTCGTCAAAGGGGATCCGGACCGTTTTGCTCTCCCCGGCCTTTAAAAACACCTTTGCAAAGCCCTTGAGCTCCTTGTCGGGGCGGAAAATTTTCCCCTTGGGCGCCGCCACGTACAGCTGCGCCACCTCCGCGCCATCCATGTCCCCCGCATTTTTGACCGTGAAGGACGCTCCGTCCTCCGACACGTTCAGATCGCTGTATTCGAAGGACGTATAGGACAGCCCGTAGCCGAAGGGATACTGCACCCTGACCTTGCTCGTATCGAAGTAGCGATATCCCACAAAAATGCTCTCCCTGTACTCGGAGTTGCGCTCGGTGGCCGGGAAGTTCCGAAACGCCGGCGTATCCTCGTAACGGATGGGATAAGTTTCGCTCAGCCGCCCGGAAGGGTTCGCCCTGCCGGTCAGCACGTCCAGCATCGCGCCGGCTCCGGCCTGTCCGCCCAGATAGCCGTGCAGAATGGATTTGCAGCAATAATGCCAGGGCATCTCGATGGAGGAACCCGCGCTGAGCACGCCCACGATGTTGGGGTTGACCTTCACCAGCGCCTCCAGCAGCTCGATCTGGTTCTGAGGGATCCGCATGTGCGTGCGGTCCAGCCCTTCGGACTCGCTCAGCTCGTCCAGCCCGAAGCAGTAAATGACCACGTCCGCCATTCCCGCCAGGTCCAGCGCCGCCTTTTTCAGCGCCTCATCCGCCTCCCCGGTGCGGCGATATCCCTGTACGCACCCCACGCAGTTGAGGGGATAGTTGCGGATCTCTTCCGACATGGTCTCCACCTTTGTGGGATTCACCATGGAAGAACCCGCGCCCTGATACCGGGGCGTTATGGCGAAGTCGCCGATCAGCGCCACCTTCGCGTTTTCCTTCAGCGGCAGAAGCCCTTCGGGACCGTTTTTGAGCATCACGATGCTCTCCCTGGCCGCTTTCCTGGCCAGCTCGTGATGGGCTTCCCTGTCGAACTCCTTTTTATGATTCTTCCTGCTCTGCGCCAGGTAGAGAACGGCGTCCAGCAGATCGTCCACACAGGCGTCCAGCTCCTGCATTTTCAGCGTCCCGTCTTCGATGGCCGCGATGATTTCCCTCGCCGGATCCAGGCCGGGCGCGGGCATTTCCACGTTGGAGCGGCAGGCAACCGCCTTCACATGGTCATTGGAAGCGCCCCAGTCGGTGACCACAATTCCGTCGAACCCCCATTCGTCCCGCAGGATTTCCAGGAGGAGATGCTCGTTCTCATTGGCGTATACGCCGTTGATTTCGTTGTAGCTGGACATGATCGTTTTGGCTTTGGCTTCCTTCACCGCGATTTCAAAGCCCGTCAGATAGATTTCCCGCAGCGTGCGCTCGTCCAGCACGGAGTTCATCGCCATTCTGCGCTCTTCCTGGCTGTTCACGGCGAAGTGCTTCGGGCAGGCGTAAACGCCCCTGCTCTGAATGCCCTTCACATAGGAGGCCGCCATCTTCCCGGCGAGGTAGGGATCTTCGGAAAAATATTCGAAGTTTCTGCCGCACAGGGGGCTTCTCTTGATGTTCAGCCCGGGGCCCAGCAGCACGTCCACGCCCAGAGCGGCCGCTTCCTCGCCCAGCGCTTTCCCCAGTTCCTCGCCCAGGCTTTCGTCCCAGCTGTTGGCGACGGTTGCCGCCGTCGGGAAACAGGTGGCCGGCACGGAAGCGTTCAGGCCCAGATGGTCCCCTGCGCCCTCCTGCTTGCGCACCCCGTGCGGTCCGTCCGAAAAGAAGATGGACGGAAGGTCCAGACGCTTAATCGCTCTGGATTCCCATTCGGATGCGCCGCTCAAAATCGCGGCCTTTTCTTCCAGCGTCATCTTTGCGATGAGATCTGCATGTTTCATGTCGTCACCCCTTTCCCTCAGGCAGCGCTCTGCTGTCCGTCCTTTTTCATGATCACGAATTTCATGACAGGGTAGCTGATCACAACCTGCGCCACGATGTTGACGATGTTCGCCAGCGTAGGCGCCAGCGCTGCAGGAATGCCGATGTTCACGAACAGCGCCTGGCTGTACGCCGGCAGCGCCGCGGAAATGATCACCAGAACCACCGCAAGCACGATATATTTCGGAACCGCCTGCGCGAACTGCGCGTTGGACTTAAATACCCAGTTTTTCTGAACGAAGAAGTTCACGGTCTGCGCCGCGGCCGTGGCCACGAGGAAGCTCAGAAACCCGCAGAGTCCCAGATCGCTCTCCACATTCGTGTAGTTGAAGATGAAGAACTGAAAGGGCTGTGTCTTAAACGCCGTGAACACAAAGCCCGTGCAAAGCCACATGACCACGAAATTGGTCACCGTGGCGCAGTTGGACAAAATGTTGAACAGGATAAATTCCCAGATGTTCGGATGATCCGCAATCCACTGTTTTATCATTTTCATAATCGCTGTCTCCTTTTTTGATAAGCCGGCCCGCTTTTTCCTGAGATCACTTTAACACAATCGCAATCGAAATTGCGGGTTTTCGCATAAGTCGCACTGTTTTGCGCATAACTTGCAGGAAAAGGGCCGAAGCCCTCCGGCGCCTTTCGCCGGCTGCATCAGCCCTTTCCTGCCCTTTTTTCAGGTTGCGAGTCCGTCAGATCCTTATGCCTGTGCAGCCTCTTCTTTCTTTCTCTTCTGATATTTCTTCACAGCGATCACTTCCAGCGCAACCAGTCCGGCCGCCAGAACCACGTCGATGACGATGACCGCGATCTGCCATCCCGCCATGCCGGGATTTAAGTTCTCCTCCGCATAAGCGCGGGAATTCACAACCGTGTAAAGAATGTTCTTGCACGCCTGACGCGCTGCGATGGCGCTTGTGGCGCTGGTCTGATCCTTCAGATAGTTCGTAGCCGTCGGATAGTTCACCAGACAGAAGTCCGTGCCGTTGCGGATCGCCTGATCGGCGTTCATGTAGCCGTATACGCCGAAGTAGTCGGTCAGGACCATGCCCTGAAATCCCCATTCGTCGCGCAGGATCGTGTTGCAAAGCTCGTCGCTGGCGCCCGCCCATTCGGTGCCGATGTAGTTGAAGGAGGACATCACCGCATCCGCTCCGCCTTCCTTCACAGCCAGCTCGAACGGCTTCAGATAAATTTCGCGGATGGACTGCTCGTTGGCCCAGGTACAAATCATGCTGTTGCGGTTCGTCTCCTGATCGTTCAGCGCATAGTGCTTGATGTAGGAATATACGCCGTGGGATTCAGCCCCCTGAACCGCCTGAGCGGCCAGTTTCCCGGACAGAACGCCGTCTTCGGAGTAGTACTCGAAGTTACGTCCGGAGAATGCGGAACGATGAATGTTCATCGCGGGCGCATACCAGCCGGATACGTCCAGATCGTCCGCCATGCGGCCGATGGAAGAACCGAACTTGTAAACGGTATCCGTATTCCAGGTGGACGCCATCAGGACGGTGCCGGCAAAGCCGATGGATCCCTGACCCGTGAAGTTGTTGTTGATGGATGCGGGGCCGTCGCAGTCATAGGTCTGCACCTTGCCGATGGAGCTGATGGGAGCGGTCTGATAGCCGCCCATGGCGATGAGTTCCGCCATATCCGCCATGGTCATCTGATCCAGGAAGGTATCCCACTGCGCATCGTCGTAATCGACGCCGCGCATATCCACCAGCGCGAGGCCGTTGTCCGCGCCCATGGTGGGCATCACGTCATCCGCATTGTTGTAGTTATTCGGATCGTAGTTGGAGTTGTTGATAAAGGTCGCCTTGTCCTCTTCGTTCATGGAATAGCTGGCGGGTGCCGCCGTAGCTTCTTCATAGTTCGCGAAGCCGTCCGCGCGGGACAGATAGATCACGTCGCCTTCCACATCGGAGAACAGGTTTTCGGGCGCCGTAGCGTCCGTGGAACGCCCGTCGGAGTAAACCACATCCGAAGCCACCGTATAGGTTCTGGAATCCAGAATCGTGTGGGAGTCGGAGTTGATGGAAATCACATAGTCGCCGGCTTCCAGAACATATGCGGCCGCGCCGTAAGTATCCCAGGAAGCCATATCCTCCTCGTTGAAGGAGATGGTCAGCGTCTCGGAAGCGCCGGGCTCCAGAACGCCCGTCTTGTCGAAGGCAACCAGGTTTGCGGTCGCTTTTTCGATACCGCCGTTTTCATACGGAGGGTTGTAGTAAACTTCAGCCGTCGTCTTGCCGGCAACCGAACCGGTATTGGTCACGGTCACGTCGAAGGAAACGACGCCGTTCTCGGAGGTGATGTCTCCCATCTTCTGTTCGAAGGTGGTATAGCTCAGACCGTAGCCGAAGGGATAGACCACTGTGCTGTCGTAGTCGATCAGCCCTTCCGCCGCAGCGGTCTCGTAGAATTTGTATCCCACATAGATGCCTTCCACATAGTTCACGAAGCTGGGAATCGCCGTTCCCTGTTCATCGGAACCGAATTTCGTGGAAACGACCGTATACTCGTCCATATTATCGTAGGTGAACTGGCCGAAATTGTTCATGTTCGGAGCGCTGAACAGATCGTAGAGCCATGTGTCCACCGTTTTGCCGGAAGGATTCACCGCGCCCGCGATCACCTGGCCCACGGCGTCGAAACCGTTCTGTCCGGGGCAGGGCGTGTAGATCGCCGCGTCGATATCATAGGTTTCCAGGAAGCCAAGCTCCATGGCGTTGTTGGTGTTGATCAGAACCACAACCTTATCGAAGTTATCGCAGACCATGGCCAGCATCTCTTCTTCCCGGTTGCTCAGCTCCAGATAGTGGTCTCCCTCATCCCAGTCATTGCCTTCGTTGAGGGTGTCGTCATAGACGCCGTTGAAATAGGTGTTGCCCGTAACTGCATCCCTTTCCAGCCAGCTGCCGTCCACAACCGCCGCCATATCGATGGGCATGTCCGCATTCTCGCCGCCGGGACGGGAAATTACCACCAGCGCGGTATCGGAGAACGCCTTCGCGCCGTCCAGCAGCTCAGCGGAGTACGCGTTCACATTGGGTTCCGGCAGGGTCCAGTCCTGCGCCCACATCCCCACGGCGGGACGCTCGGCCTGATAGGATTCATAGAAGTTGACCAGATCTTCGTTGACGTTGATGCCCGCGTTCTTCAGACCAGTGATCAGGTCCGTCACAGCGTACTGATCGTTCAGCGCGCCGGATCCCACGCCGCCGTATACCGGAGCGGTGGATGCCCAGCCAAACACGTTCAGATTGGAACCGCTGGCGATCGGAAGCGTTCCGTCGTTTTCCAGCAGGGTGACGCCCTCGCTGACCAGCTCGGTGTTGACCTCATAGGCCTCCGCCATGCTGTCCTCCGTGATGCTGCCTCCGCCCATCGCCAGGTTGATCATCGTGAACATCGGACCGGATACGATCAGATTGACGATAATCACAACCGCGAGGATCACCGCGATGCCGGTCTGGCTGCGAACCAGTTTCTTCGTCGCTTTGGGCAGCTTCATGCATGCTACCGCGATGACGATGCCCAGCACAAGCACGATGCCCAGCGCGATCAAATGACCTTTTACGGCATTTAACACTTTGATGACGTCGTCCATGTTAATTGCTAACATTTGTATTTCCTCCCTTTTCATAAGTATTTAAAAGCAGGCCCGCTTTTTGATGATCTTACTTTAGCACATTCGAACAGAAAAAAGGGAGTTTTTGCACAATCCGCACCCATAGGTGCACAACTGACATCTTTTTCTGTATCTTGTAATAAAACAAGATATATGGTAATATACTAACACAGAGACAGCCATATTGATTATGGTTAAAAAACACTCATTCGCGTATGTGAATGGGTGTTTTTTGCTTTTTATTCACTTTATAGAAGAACGCGTCCGCCAAGGGCGCGCAGAGCAGAAAACCCCGGAAACCTTGCGGTTTCCGGGGCAATCCTATGCTTGAATATCAAATTTTGATTTCGATTACTCGATGATGGAGGCAACACGGCCGGAACCAACGGTACGTCCGCCTTCACGGATAGCGAAGGTAAGACCCTGCTCCATGGCTACGGGGTGGATCAGCTCGATGGTCATCTCAACGTTGTCGCCAGGCATGCACATCTCGGTGCCTGCAGGCAGTTCACAAACGCCGGTTACGTCAGTTGTACGGAAGTAGAACTGAGGTCTGTAGTTGTTGAAGAAGGGGGTATGACGGCCGCCTTCATCTTTCGTCAGAACGTAAACCTGAGCGGTGAACTTGTGATGGCAGGTAACGGAGCCGGGCTTCGCAAGAACCTGTCCTCTTTCGATTTCGGTTCTCTGAACGCCACGCAGCAGCGCGCCGATGTTATCGCCAGCCTGAGCTTCGTCCAGCATCTTGCGGAACATTTCGATACCGGTTACAACGGTCTTCTTGGTCTCTTCCTTGATACCAACGATTTCAACTTCTTCGTTCAGGTGCAGAGTACCTCTCTCCACTCTACCGGTAGCAACGGTACCGCGGCCGGTGATGGTGAACACGTCCTCGACAGGCATCAGGAAAGGCTTGTCGGTATCGCGCTGAGGATCCGGAATATACTCGTCAACGGTGTCCATCAGCTCCAGGATCTTGTCGCCCCATTCGCTGGTGGGATCTTCCAGAGCCTTCAGAGCGGAACCTCTGATGATCGGGCAGTCGTTGAAGCCGTACTCTTCGAGCTGTTCGGTAACTTCCATCTCAACCAGCTCGAGCAGCTCTTCGTCGTCAACCATATCGCACTTGTTCAGGAAAACAACGATGTAAGGAACGCCTACCTGACGGGACAGCAGGATGTGCTCTTTGGTCTGAGCCATAACGCCGTCGGTCGCAGCTACAACCAGGATCGCGCCGTCCATCTGAGCAGCGCCAGTAACCATG
>DWXE01000039.1 GCA_019119355.1 Candidatus Eisenbergiella merdigallinarum | reverse complement strand
TTGGCTATCAAAAAGACAACCTTACCTTTTGCCGTGGTGGTTGTCTTTTTGATTATCTAAATTCTTTTTCACTGCTATGTATGTGTTAATGATACCAACCATGCAGTTGAGTATCTTGATAACAACATCCACAACAACGGTGAAGTTCATTCAGACAGTCTCCTCTTCCGTATATTTTCCCATGTGAACCACCTCCCGGATTCAGGAAGCTCTCAGACATGAAATCTGGCGAAAGAGCCAACCACCGCCACTTTAGTGACATCCCTGTAGTAAAGGATAGCATAGAAAAGAGTTTCCCGCAATGGGAGGCTCTTTTTCCTGGGAAAATGCGCGCTTCAATCGCCGGAGACTGAACACCTCAGCGAGTAACCTGTGTATGATCTCCATGACCTCTGCGGACATTTTTGCTTAAAAAGTTTGGTGTACTTTTGGTGTACTTTCTGGCAAAATAGCGTTCTTCGCCAAATTCAATTACGTTTTAGGCGCAAAAATAAAGTCTCCGAACCCCGCATTCTTACAGGGTTTTGGAGACTTTAACGTCAGCGTCGAAGCGACAGGATTTGAACCTGCGACCTCTGCGTCCCGAACGCAGCGCTCTACCAAACTGAGCCACGCTTCGATTGTGTTATCGAACTATCTTATAATACAAAAAAATTTGCCAAAAGTCAATGGGAAGAAAAAATCTTTTTTCTGCCTTTGAGCGTTTTGGATTTCAGAGTTCGCCTGACGGCGCGCTTTCCTGTCGTTTAAAAACAGGCGATTTCCGGTTGAAATCGCCTGCGCACGTTGCATTTCTATTCTATTTTGCATACACCCGAATGCGCCTACGGTTGAGGTTCGTCAGCGGTTTCGATGAACTCGACCACATCGTTCGGCCTGCAGTTTAGTATGGTGCATAATTTTTCTAAAGTAAACATCGTAATGGAAAGGTTATGTTTCAAACTATTTATGGTTCTCGGGTTGATATGGTACCGCACGATCAGAGTGTATGTGGTTATCCCCCGTCTCTCCATCGTCTTCCACAAAGGGCTATAGCTTATCAATATATCCTCTCTTTTCCTTGTTATACTCCGTTATGTCTACTAGAATAATTTTTTTTATTTTTCTTGCATATACTGAAAAATGTATCTATAATGAAGAAAAAATATACTAACAGAAAAAGGAGAAAATCTATGAAGAAAAAACTGTTGATCGCCTTTCTGTGCGCAGCTCTGGCGGGAAGCATGACCGTGCAGGCGGAAACTTCCTCACAGCCCGCTTCCCAGGAAACGGAAGCCTCCGAAACCGAAACTTCCGAAACCGAAACCTCCGGGTCCGAAAATTCCGGTCAGGACGGCTCCGAATCCCCCATCAAGGTCAGCCCGTCCGAAACCCCCGATGTGGAGAGCGTCATTACGTCCATCGGCTTCGAACCGGAGTTTACTACTATTTACGAGGCACAGGCCGGTCAGGAATATATCCTGAATGAGCCGGAGATGAAAATTTCCTTTACAGAGGAATGGAGCGATGTTGTCGTGGTCGACTATGATATCGTAACTTCGCAATCCGCAGGCCGCAACTGGTCGAAGAACGACGACGGCACCTACACCGTTAGCCCTGCTTATGTCCTCGGATATTTTACCTTCAACGTTTCCCGTATAGTGATAGAAAAGGACGGATATCAATATACTTTCGATCTGGAGAGTAAGTATTTTTCCGACGATAAAGGCGGAAACAAGTTTACTTTCCTGTTCTCTCCCAGATCGGACAAGCCTTCCGACGACGATTCCAACGATGACGCGCAGGAAGAATCCGGCAGCAGCGATGAGGGCCGGGAGGAATCCGGCAGCCGTGACGATGGCGATAACGGCGGCGACGATACCGCCGATGCGGTCGTCGAAGCTCCCAGAAATGTGGTGTCGGCGGGCGGCGCCAGCATCACCTCTTCCGTCGACGGCGTATACTCCGCCAAAGCGGTGGGCGGCGTTGCGGTAAAATCCCCTCTGGCGGACGTATACAACAGCGTCGGCGCGGTGCAGGATCCCGCCAGCAAGGAAAAGCTCACCTTTTATGTGTGCGATAACCGCGACTGGGAGGAACAGGAAATCTATTCGCAGGCCGCACAGATCGTAGGAAAACAGCTGGTT
This sequence comes from Candidatus Eisenbergiella merdigallinarum, assembly GCA_019119355.1. Taxonomy (GTDB): domain Bacteria; phylum Bacillota; class Clostridia; order Lachnospirales; family Lachnospiraceae; genus Gallintestinimicrobium; species Gallintestinimicrobium merdigallinarum. The sequence continues at coordinate 150,622 of DWXE01000039.1, read as the reverse complement.
TCCGTGATCGATATGGATCTCTACCATTTCACCGCCAGCGGTTGTCAGACGGTCCGGACTTCCAGCGCACCTGTGGAAATCGTGATCGCTCTGCCGAAGTGGAGCGTCGATTCCAGCAAGGCGTTTTCCGTCTGGTGCGTCGATCCGTCCGGACAGCTGGTTCAGATGGAAGATACCGATACGAACCCCGAAACCATTACCATTCAGGCCAACTGCTTCGGAACGTACGCCATCGTGCGAAACTGACAGAAACGGGATCGCCTGCTAAAAGGAACTCAACCGGCGCTGTAGAAGCGCCGTGACAGGAAAAGAGACAGACCAACGGAGATTCAAAGCATCAAAACGCCCGTATCTCTCAGGTCTGTCTCTTTCGTTCAGATCAACTCTTCCTCTAAATCCTCAATCGGCTCCTGCGCTTCCTGCACGGCCTTTTTCCTGCGCTCCCGCCCGCCCTCTTTTTCTTCCGGGATCCAGGCCTTTCCGAATTCCTTATCCTTGAACAGGGCGGTCAGCCCCGTAATCTGCTTCAGCCGCAAAATCTCGTCCCGGTCCATTCCAAGATGCCTGGAGATCCAGGCGTCGCTCCGCCCGATTTCATGCAGTTCCCGGACAATATTGCTCATCAGCTCCACATCGTGGGAGCCCCGGGCCCGATTGTGCCGGATGGTGCTGGCCATCCGCTGATCCAGCGGTTTGTTGATGACGGAAACCGGAAGCTTTCCCTCTTCCCGCCGATAGATATCCGGATAATCCAGCATCACCCGGTATCTGTGAAACCCGTCCACGATGATGTATACGTCCCGCCGGTTGTCGTAGTAACACACGATCGGCATGGTATATCCGTCCTCCTTGATGCTGTCATATAAAAGCCGCATCTCCGGCGGCGCGACGGCGTTGGGATTGTAGCTGTTGGGCTCGATCTTTTCGATCGGCACTCGGATCACATGATAGACAGGACTTTCGTAGTGCATTCAGATTCCCTCCATTCCCTGGTATTTTTCCCGGATCATATCGACCCTCTTTTTGTCCTCCCGCAAAAGGCCAAAGCCCATAAATCTGCAGAGATGATCGTTTTTCAGGATGCAGTAACACATCCGCTTCCAGGAGGGGATGTCCTTCGTGGTCCTGATATCGTCCGTATCGTCCGGAATATCCTGTTTGAAAATCACCCGCGACTTCTTGTCCAGCGTGTAGTTCGAGACTCCGTTTCTCTCGATCTGATATCCTTTTTCCAAAAGCTCCTGAATGGTTTCCTCCGAGAGCCCCCCGCCGGTGTTGTGCCAGAACTCGATGGAGGTTTTGAACTTTTTGACATAGTTGTTGCGCAGCCTGGCCGGAAGCGTGTCCAGCAAAAACAGGGTGTAGGATTTCCAGGTATGCCCCGGCGGAAGGGTGATGTTGCGATAGCCCATGGCCTTTGTCTTCGCATAAATGGAGGTGAAATTCGCCCCCTGTACCCTGCCCACCAGCTTCGTCCAGGTTTCCGGCTCCAGCACCCGGTAAAGGTTCAGCGATTCCTTGGCGCAGTCGTTGAAGGGGGAAGCCACCCGCATCTGGGAGGGCTTCAATCCCGCCTTATGATACAGGTCGTAAAGCTTATTATAAGGATAGCCGAACCTGGCGTAGGCGGTCCACACGTCGGAAGTGGTCCAGTCATACAGCGGGGACGCGGTCCATACGTCCTTAAACTGCCGCGAAATCCAGCACTGATCGCCGTATCCATATTTTTTATTCAGAAAGCCATTGTAACGCTGCAGGGACTCGTCCGCCCGGATCCCCAGCAGGCACACGGTCTTCCGGTTCGCATGGATCTGACGGTACCACCGCCCGAACTGCTTGGCCAGATCCTCCTGCAGCATTTTATACTTGTACAAAAAGAACGGATTTCTCCCCATATGGATCACATATGGCTTATTCGGAAGCGGCCGCACCCATATTTCCTTCTTCTTATCGTCCCAGGGATACCAGTACATCTGGTAGTTGCTCAGCGCGGTGCGCACCGCCATGGGCAGGCAGACCCAGTAGGGCTCGATCCGGGGCAGGTACAGCTCGAACATCTGCGTCACAAATTCGGTCGTAAACTTATACTGCGCTTCAAAATCCTGATGGAATACGCCGATCCTTTTGCGTATTTGATTGCGCTTCATGTAATCCATCAGCATGTGCAGCAGCAATGCGCTGTCCTTGCCCCCGCTGAAGGAAACATAGATGTTGTCGAATTCCTGAAAGATGAAATCCATCCTCCGCTGAAAAGCTTCATATACATCGATGTCCAGATACTTCTTTTCCACGTCGCCCTCCGCTTTTCCCAAAAAATCCACGCTGTACGGTCTGACCTGCGGCCATTATCCACATTTTACCTTTTTTGGCATTTATTGTCAAAACCTGTATGCGAAAAGGGCGCTGCAGAGGGATACGATGATTTCTTTTTCCCTCACAGCGCCCTGCATTTCAGTTGGAAAACAGGCGGAAGTATGGTACGATAAGATCAGAAAGGAGGTCCTGTATATGAACGTTTCCCTGCTTTGTCTTGTGGCGATTATCCTCGCCCTGATTCTCGTTCCCGTCGGCCTTTCCCTTTACCGCAGCTGGGACTACAAACGCCAGATCTCCGGTAAAAAAGAAATGCGCACCGCGGACGACGATCTGACGCTGCCCGAACCGCAGTCTCCTCCCAACATGGATCTGGAGATGGAGGCCGCTATTCACGGAGGCCGGATCAAGAGCAATTCCGAATTCGCCAACCTGTTCTGATCGCGCCTGCCTCACATTTCTTTCTGATACCTGTTGAGGTAGTAAATGAATTCGCCCACGACGAACAGATAGGCGAAAACCAGAAGAAGCACCACCGCCATATCCGCGCCCATCAGCGCGAAAGAAACCATCAGGGCGGCGAGCACGAACAGCATTCCGTCGAAGGCCTTCGCTTTGGCCCGATTGGAAATGGCGACGTTGCGCTCGTCGTCCTTTTCGATCCGCATCTGCCGCTCCAGCTCCGGGTGTTTCCTCATCGCCAGCCAGTTGCCCAAATCCCCCACGCCGTGTCCGAAGATCCCGCAGCCTGCGCCGATGCAAAGAAAGGGCAGCACCAGCAGGATCCCTTCGGGATCCACCTGCGCGCGGAGCAGATACAGCCCGATGCCGGCCAGGACCGCTCCCGCCAGAATCAACAGAACGCCTGCATTTCTCTTTTTCATGTTCCATCCTCCTCGTAAATGAAAATTTCCTCAATGTTCATTTGAAAATACCGGGCGATTTTAAAAGCCAGAAGGATCGACGGATTGTACCTGCCGTTCTCCAGGGATCCGATGGTCTGTCTGGATACTCCCAGCACCGCTGCCAGTTCCTCCTGATTGATCCCCCGGTTCTTCCTCAGTTCTTCCAGTCGGTTTTTCAAAGCGTCCTCCTTTCTTCTCTTCGATATGGAAAGTTTACTTTCCATTTCTGAGTATAATATAACAGGGAATTGGAGAAATGTCAAGTGCACTTTCCATTTTTCCGATTCCCTGCCGTTCTTTTTCCCTGCCTCACCGTTCAATGATATATTTGCAGATGGGATTCCCCAACGAAGAAAACCGTTCCTCGTACTCCGTCATCACGTTTCCTTCGTTCATCGCGGGATCGCCGTGCAGATCCCAGGTCACCGCCTTCGCTCTCCATCCGGCTTCCGGCAGCTCTTCCAGCGCGAAGGCGAACAGCTCCCGGTTGTCCGTCTTAAATTCGATCTGACCGTCCTTTTTCAGGATCCGGTCGTAGCGCTTCAGAAACTGACGGGACTCCAGCCGCCTTTTGGCGTGCCTGTCCTTCGGCCACGGATCGGAAAAATTCAGGTAGATCCGGTCCACCTCCCCTTCCCCGAACACGGCTTCGATCTCCTCCGCGTCCATCCGGATGAATTTCACGTTGGGGAGGGGATCCTCCTGCATTTTCTGAATGGCGCGCAGCAACACGCTGGAATATTTTTCAATTCCGATGTAGCTGATCTCCGGATGCAGCCGGGCCATGTCCATCAAAAACCTTCCCTTTCCCATCCCGATCTCCACGTGGAGCGGGGCGTCGCTTCCAAACGCTTCCTTCCACCTTCCCCGCATCTCCTCCGGCTCGTGAACCACGAACCCGCTTTCCCTTATCATCTCCCTGGAACCGGTAATATTGCGTAACCTCATCGTTTTTCTTCCCTTCAGTCTTTAAGAAATTGTGAATTTTTTGTTTCTCTACTTAAAATTTCGCCGGGAATAGTGTATCATAAATTCCAACGATAAAAAAAGGCAGGAATTGAAATGAATTTAAAATTTTTCAGGAAAAGAAGGATCTTTTCCTTTTTTATAGCGGCCGGTCTGGGACTCCACCTTATGGGCGGAGCATTTTTGACCGTTCATGCGGAAGTCATCGACTATCAGGCGCGCGCCGAAGCCAACAAACTCATGACCATCGAGAGCAACCAGATCGACGGATGGCCCCAGGGCCCGGCTGTCAGCGCCAGATCCGCCATCCTCATGGAAGCCAACACCGGCACCATCCTCTATGCCAAGAACATCCATGAGCAGCTTTACCCCGCCAGCACCACGAAGATCCTCACCGCCTGGATCGCCCGGCAGAGCAGTTCCCTGGACGAAACGGTGGAATATTCTTCGGAAGCGGTCAACAGCATCAACTGGCGGGAGGACTCCAACATCGGCATCAAGGTCGGGGAGTCCATCTCCATGGAGCAGTCCCTTTACGGGCTTCTGGTTGGATCCGGCAACGAATGCGGCAACGCCATCGGGGAACATATCAGCGGCAGCATAGACGCTTTTGTGGATCTGATGAACCGGACGGCGGAACAGCTGGGATGTACGGATTCCCACTTCGTGACCACCAACGGAATCCACGACGACGAACACTATACCTCCGCTCACGACATGGCGCTCATCGCGCAGAAGTTTTTTTCCGACGAATTGCTCTGCAAGATGTCCAGCACGGCCAGCTATGTCATTCCGGAGAGCCCAACCCTCTCCCGGGAGCTGATTCCCAACAGCAAGAACAACCTCCTCCCCGGGAAAAAGTACGCCTATGAATACCTTGTGGGCAGCAAGACCGGCTATACGTCCAAAGCCCGGCAGAACCTGGTTTCCTGCGCGCAGAAGGACGGCCTGAAGCTGATCTGCGTGGTGATGGAGGACGAATCCCCCATGCAGTTCACGGATACCATCGATCTGTTCAACTACGGCTTCAGCAATTTCCAGGCGGTCAACGCGTCGGAAAACGACACCACCTACAGCATTCAGGGCAACGGCTTTTTCATGACGGAAAACGATATTTTCGGCGACTCGGAGCCCATCCTGTCCCTGGACGGCTCCTCCTATGTGGTGCTGCCTTCGGACGCCTCCTTCGCGGATGTGACCTCCGAACTGGATTATGAGAACGTGGCCGACGGGCAGGCGGCCCTCATCCGATACAGCTGGAACGATCAGCCGGTGGGAACGGCCGCCGTCCTCTTCTCGGATCACATTTCCACCTACGATTTCAACGCGGATCCTTCCGCCGATACCGCTGCCGAAACTATCGGTGATACCGGTTCCGTTCCCGCTTCCGATACCGCCGCCGCGGTCGATGAATCTCCGGCCGCAGCGTCCTCCGGGGCGGAACCCACTTTTGGCGAAACGCCTGAACCGGAAGCCGGGGAATCCGGAGAGGCGGACAGCGCGGCTTCGGATTCCGGACAGGCATCAGCCCTTCCCGCCGCTTCCGGGACTTCCCGGGGCGGGGATTCGGGCGGACAGTCCGGCCCTCAAAACGTCGTCTTCGTGAATATCCGCAACGGCGCCCTGATCCTGGGCGGAATCGCCGCCCTGGTCATCCTGATCCTCGTAATTTACTCCGCGCTTCGCAATCGTACCCGAAGCCGGCGGCGTCAGGCCATCATGAAGCACCGCAGGGAACACCGGGACGAAATCATCGATTTCGACCGCTATATCGACCCGTTTTAAACCGGCATCATCGCAAAGCCGGCGGGATGAAACCGTTTGTCGTTTCATCCCGCCGGCTGTTTTTTCTGATCCCGTTTCTGCCTTTCTATCTTCCCGCTTCCCGCCTTCTGCGTTCCCTCCGGATTTCCCGGGCGCGCTCCTGCCGGTTCCGGATGTCCGCCACATCCGCTTCCTCGATGAATTTGGTGGTCTTCACCGCGTAGACCCTGTCGTCCTCCGCCTTCCGGATCCGGATCTTCCCCTTCATATATCCGTGCTTCGCGCAGTAGGAAACGCTGTAATAGTGCTTGCCGTTGGGCGTGAACCAGCGGATTTTCCGCCGCAGGTTCCGATGGCAGAGATAGCATCTGGTGGAGATCACTTCCCGGTCGGCCAGCAGTGCTTCCTTGTCCGCAAAGGGGCGGGAAATATATTTCGCGTATCGATCGAATACCACGTGCACTTCCGCTTTCCGGTCCGCCGGCAGATGAAACGTATCGAAGGAAATCCTCTGCAGGACCGTCGGATCCTTGATCTGCGAAAAAACCCTCGCCGTATAGCAGGCGTCCGCCAGAGCCCTGTGAAAGGGGATCTCCTTGGAGATGTTGAGAAAATCCACGGCGTATTCCAGGCTCCTCCTGCTCTTTCCGTCTTCAAACGCGATGCTGAACAGCTTCTGGATATCGTAATAGCGGATGGGCCCGTCGGACAGGGGCATCATCCCGAAAAACTTCATATTTCTCTGCAGCTCGGTGAGATCCAGCGGCCCCCAGGTGCCAAACCGGTAATCCTCCCCGCACCACCGCAGAAAGTCGCCCGCCACCTCTTCGAATTTCCTGCAGCCCTCCAGCTCCTCCATGCGGATGTGGATCAGGCTTTCCGTAATCCTGTGCATTTCCCCGTAAACCTGCGGGCGGATCAGCTCGTGAAAGCTGTCCGTCATCTCCATGCGGCTGTTCATCTTCACGGCCCCGATTTCGATGATTTCGAAAGCGAGCATCCGATTCCTGTCGTCCCTGCTGTCGGCCGCCTGGTTCCACTCCAGGTCCAAAATGATCGTATCCATAGCCCCAGTCTTCCCCTCCGGCCATTTGTACTTCTTCCCTTACCGTTTTGTATCCAGCTTCAGTTTACACAAAAGGGCCTGATCCGTCAATCCCGGGCAGCGGAAGCCCTAGCCCCAGAAACGCCGCGCGAGCCCCGCCAGCCATTTTTCCGGCAGGCCGGGCCCGCAATCCGCCAGAACGCTCCTCACCTTTTCCAGAAGCCTCCTCTTTTGCGCGATCCTCCCCGCGCAGGCGGGCGCTTCCTTTCAGGAAATCCCGGTCATGGCCTTCCAGAGGCCGTGGATATTGCAGTAAGCCCATGCCGCGATGGGTTTCTCATCCCCGATATAAAAAGTCGCCACCGGCTCGTCCCCGGCCTTCAGCCGCTTTCTCTGAATGCCCTTATCCGTTTCCAACTGCACCCATTCGATGAGGTGTTCCTGGATCATGGGATGGGGCACCGTGCCGATCTGCACGGTGACGACCCCTTCCTCCGCATGGATATCCGGCAGATGTTTTTCCTCGCTGGCTTCCGTGGTATTGAGCATAAGTTCCTTCATGGGCTGCCCGCAGCAGACCACCGGCACCCCCTTATCGTCGATCTTTTCGATGAGATTTTTGCAGTGTTCACACAGGTAAAATTTCCCCATTTTAAAAATCCTCCTTTCGGCCTTAGCATTTCCGGAAGGAGAACGATCTATTACAGAATGTTTCCAAATCGGGGGCCAGCGCGATATAATATAGAAAAGATTGGAGGATGAAACCCGATGAAAGAAATGACCATCAGCTCGCGAGACAAACTTATTTTAAGGGATCTCGCGAAAAAGCAGCTCGACCTGTCCAGGACGGATCTGAATCAGAAACGCATCCGCGAATGGTATGCGCACAATTCCCTGCAGGGCCAACGGCCCATGATCCATCTGGAAATGGGGACTTTTGAGCACGAAATTATTCCGGATCTGCTGAAATGTCAGGGGGAATTTGCCCGGGAAATCGAAACATCGCTGTATGAAAACTTCCTGAATCAGGAACTTTTTGACGACGACAGGGTGACGCCGGATTACTATGCGGTATTTTTCGATACCTGGTTCAACCTGTTTCAGATTCCAATCCATGTCCGTTCCCTGAACGGCTCCTTCGGGCACGAATTTCCTTCCGTTGTGGAAGATCTGGAAGCCGATTATCACAAACTGAAAAATTCCTCCTACGGCGTGAACCGGGAATCCACCGCGGAGCGGTTTCGCGTCCTGCAGGAGACGTTCGGAGATATCCTTCCTGTGAAAATGTCCATGCCGGCCCTCTACAGCGTTCCCACGCAGATGGTGGTCCATTTTATGAAAATGGAACATATGATGTACAACATCTATGATTACCCCGAACTGTTTCAGGAGATGATGGGCCGGATCGCGGACGACACGCTGGAGTATTACCGTTTTCTGGAAAGAGAATGCCTGATCCTTCCCACGGTGGCCGGCGAACCCCTGGGCCAGGGCACCTGGTGCTATAACCGCGAACTCCCCGGGCCGGAGGAAGCTTCCTGCCGCCCTCTCGTCACCAGGGACGTCTGGGGCTTTATGGACTCCCAGGAAACCGTGGGAATGTCCCCTCAGATGTATCAGGAATTCATTTTCCCATGTTATCAGAAAATTGCCGGTCAGTACGGCCTGCTCTCCTACGGATGCTGCGAGCCGGTGCACCCCATCTGGGATTCCTGCCTCAGCGGGCTGAAAAATCTGAGAAAAGTTTCCATTTCTCCCTGGTGCGACGAAGAATTTATGGGGGAGAGGCTGGCCGGAACAGGGATCATCTATCATCGAAAACCCTCCCCGAACTATCTCGGCGTCGGCGACGCTCTGGACGAAGAGGGGCTGCGGGCTTCCCTCCGAAAAACCCTCCGCGCCGCGCGGGGATGCAAGCTGGAAATCACGCAGCGGGACGTCTATACCATCCACCGCGATGTCAAAAAGGCGAAGAGATATGTGGATATCATCAAAGAAGAAATTGAGCTGAACTGGAAGGGATAACGGCATCGCGCGGGCGGGAGTTCCTCATCAAATATGGAACTCCCGCCCGCGCGCCATCCCCTATAACCCGTTTCTGTAAATTTCGTTGACCGCCGCCTGCGCCCGCTCCGCCTCTTTTTTCTGAACGAGCTGATCCCTGTCGCTCAAAATGGCCAGCATTTCATCCACCAGATCCCTGACTTTCGGGCTGGAGACCCGGTAGAGATACCCCAGCATCCTGGTGGCCGTATAGTCCGTATTCATATAGTCGTAGGCGATCCGCGAGCAGAGATCCTCCGGATATCCCCGCTCCACCAGAACCCTGTACAGTTCCTCCGTTCTTTCCACAGCCATGATTCCCTCCGTTTTTCCGCTCTGCAGCTCCCTGTTTCGTGGCTTCATTGTAGCATGATACGCCTCTCCCTGTACAGGGTTAAAAGCGCGGTATAGCGTTGTCTGCCATACAAATCTGCACGCTTTTATATTGACAATCCTCATGTATTATGTTAAACTCCAGATAATTTGGAAAGGGCACTTTCAGAGTCTTTTCAAAGCAATTGTTCTGGACCACTCCCCCGGGAGTCAAGGCCATACGGACAGCCGGGTCCACTGCCGACCGGCCGCCTTCGGGCAGCCCTATTGATTGAGTTAGAAGCTCAAATTTTATAAGTTGGTTCCTTCATAACCGAAATGCGCCCGTGCGCAGACTTGTGAAACGGTCAATACGAGTGGTAAAAGTATAATTGCTATATAGACTCTGTCATTCCGTCCTGTTTGAATAAGGTTTTCCGCGTCCTCGCGCGCAGAACGGTTCTCATCCCCCGCGGGAGGAGCCGGCAGTGGGGAGGCGCATACATTCAGGGAATTCGCGCAAGTTGTGCACACGGCACAGCTTGCTTTTTTTGTCAGCTTTTAAGGGAACCTGATTGGAGGTCTGTATGAAGAGGGAACGAATTCGCCTGGATCAGAACCGGGCTCCCATCTACGAAGCGCTGGAAACGTTCCGCAAAATGCGGGTTGTGCCCTTCGATGTTCCGGGGCACAAGCGCGGCCGCGGCAACCCCGAGCTCACCGCCTTTCTGGGCTCCCAGTGCGTCGGGGTGGACGTCAACAGCATGAAACCGCTGGACAACCTCTGCCATCCCGTTTCCGTCATCCGCGAGGCGGAAGAACTGGCGGCGGCCGCGTTCGGCGCGGCGCACGCCTTCCTGATGGTGGGCGGAACCACCAGCTCCGTCCAGAGCATGATCCTGTCGGCCTGCAAACGTGGGGATGAAATCATCCTCCCCCGCAACGTTCACCGGAGCGTAATCAACGCCCTGGTGCTGTGCGGCGCGGTGCCGGTCTACGTGAACCCGGAAGTGGATCAGCGGCTGGGGATCGCTCTGGGGATGGAACGGGAGCAGATGGCGAAGGCCATCGCCGAACATCCCAACGCCGTGGCCGTGCTGGTGAATAACCCCACCTACTACGGCGTGTGCAGCGATTTGAGGGCCATCGTCCGGATGGCGCACAACGCCGGCATGCTCTGCCTGGTGGACGAGGCGCACGGAACGCACTTCTATTTCGGCGGAGGGCTTCCCGTTTCCGCCATGGCAGCAGGGGCCGACATGGCCGCCGTATCCATGCACAAAAGCGGGGGCAGCCTGACGCAGTCCAGCCTCCTTCTGGTGGGCCCTGAAGTCCACGCCGGCTACGTCCGGCAGATGATCAACCTGACCCAGACCACCTCCGGAAGCTATCTCCTGATGTCCAGCCTGGATATCAGCCGCCGGAATCTGGCTCTTCGGGGGCGGGAGGTCTTTCATCAGGTGGCCGACATGGCCGAATACGCCCGCCAGGAGATCAATGCGGTGGGCGGCTACTACGCCTTCGGCCGGGAGCTGATGAACGGCAACTCCGTCTTCGATTTCGACACCACGAAGCTGAGCGTCCACACCCTGGACATCGGCCTGGCCGGTATCGAAGTATACGACATCCTCCGGGACGAATACGATATTCAGATCGAATTCGGCGATATCGGAAACATTCTCGCCTACCTCTCCATCGGCGATCGCCCTCAGGAGCTGGAGCGGCTGGTGAGCGCGCTGGCGGAGATCCGTCGCCGGTATCAGAAGGACGGCACGGGCCTGCTGCATCAGGAATACATCGACCCCACAGTGGTCACCAGCCCCCAGGAGGCGTTTTACGCCAGGAAGATCAGCCTTCCCCTGCAGGAGAGCGCCGGGCGCGTGTGCAGCGAGTTCGTCATGTGCTATCCCCCCGGAATCCCGATCCTGGCTCCCGGGGAGCGCATCACTCCGGAAATTCTCGAACATATCCTATACGCCAAAGAGAAGGGCTGCAGCATGACCGGTTCCGAGGATCCGGATCTCAATTCCATCAACGTATTAGAGTGACAAAGGAGGAATCGACATGGAAATGTGGTTCAGCGAGTTCCATACGCCGGATGTCAAGCACAGCATCCGGGTCAAAAGGCACCTTTACTCCAAAAAGAGCGATTACCAGCAGATCGACATTTTCGAGACCCCGGAATTCGGACGGGTTCTCACGCTGGACGGCAACGTCATGCTGACGGAGCGGGATGAATTCATCTACGACGAAATGATCACCCATGTTCCCATGGCGGTGCATCCCGGCATCCGGGATATCCTCGTCATCGGCGCCGGGGACGGCGGGGTCGTGCGGGAACTCACCCGTTACGACCGGGTGAAGCGCATCGACCTGGTGGAAATGGATCCTCAGGTAGTGGAGGCCTGCCGCACCTTTCTCCCCAGCAACGCCTGCCGGATGGACGACCGCCGGGTTCACATCCATTTCGAAAACGCCCTGAAATTTATCCGGCGCTGTGAAGCCGACTACGATCTGATTATCGTGGACTCCACGGATCCCTTCGGCCCCTCCGAGGGGCTGTTCACCCGGGAATTTTACGGGAACTGCTACAATGCCCTGCGCGAGGACGGCATCATGGTGAACCAGCAGGGGAGCCCCTTTTACTCGGAAGACGCGAACGCCATGCAGCGCAGCCACAAGCGGATCGTGAATACCTTCCCCATCAGCCGCGTGTACCAGGCCCATATCCCCACCTATGCGGCGGGATACTGGCTGTTCGGATTCGCCAGCAAGAAGTACCATCCCATCGACGATCTGGACGCCGACGCCTGGCGGTCCCTGAATCTGAGCACCCGCTACTATACGCCCCGGCTGCACGTGGGAGCCTTCTGGCTGCCCGCTTTTCTGGAGGAAATGCTCCAGGAGGTAGAGGAGGTGGATAAATAGATGCTCGGCCCGAACATCGAAACCTTCATCGGCTGCGACAGCGACTATGAAAGCGCGTCCATCGTCCTGTACGGAGCCCCCTTCGATTCCACCACCAGCTACCGCCCCGGGGCCCGGTTCGGCCCTTCGGCCATGCGCCATGAGAGCTTCGGCCTGGAGACCTACAGCCCCTATCAGGACGCGGATCTCGCGGACTGCGCCGTGTTCGACAGCGGCGATCTGGAGCTCTGCTTCGGAAGCCCGCAATCCGCCTTAAACGACATCGAAGGGCGCGCCGAAGAGATCTTCCGGGACGGGAAGTTCCCTCTGCTTCTGGGCGGAGAACATCTGGTCACCCTGGGAGCCGTGCGCGCTGCCGTCAGGAAATACCCGGATCTGCACATCATCCATTTCGACGCCCACGCCGATTTGAGGGACGACTATCTCGGGGCGAAACTCAGCCACGCCTGCGTGCTGCGGCGCTGCCACGAACTGGTGGGGGACGGGCGCATCCACCAGTTCTGCATCCGCAGCGGGGACCGGGAAGAATTCCGGTTTGCGAAGGCGCACACGGATCTGCATCCTTTCGGTTTTAACGGCCTCGCGCGGACGGTTTCCGCCCTCCGGGACCGGAACGTTCCGGTCTATTTTACCATCGATCTGGACTGCCTGGACCCTTCCGCGTTTCCGGGCACGGGCACGCCGGAAGCCGGCGGCGTCAGCTTTCCGGAACTGCTGGACGCGATCCGCACCGTCTGCGCCGCCCGGGTGATCGGGGCCGACTTAAACGAACTGGCCCCCCTTCTGGACGCCAGCGGCGTTTCCACCGCCGCGGCCTGCAAGGTCCTCCGGGAACTCCTCCTCGCCCTTTCCGGAAGCGAATCTTTTTTAAGCGAATAACATGCAAAGGAGAACGAACATTATGAGCAAAGTCCTTGTCATCGGCTGCGGCGGCGTCGCAACCGTAGCCATCCACAAATGCTGTCAGGTGAGCGAAGTTTTCACCGAACTGTGCATCGCCAGCCGCACGAAGGCAAAATGCGACCGTCTGGCGGCCGAGCTGGCCCCGAAGACCTCCACGAAGATCACCACCGCGCAGGTGGACGCCGACGATGTCGATCAGCTCATCAGCCTGATCAATTCCTACAAGCCGGATCTGGTTATGAATATCGCCCTGCCCTATCAGGATCTGACCATCATGGACGCCTGCCTGGCCTGCGGCGTCAACTACATGGATACGGCCAACTATGAACCGGAGGATACGGACGATCCCGAATGGCGCGCCGTCTACGAAAAGCGCTGCCAGGAAGAGGGCTTTTCCGCCTATTTCGACTACAGCTGGCAGTGGGCTTACCGCGAAAAGTTCGAGAAGGCCGGCCTGACCGCCCTCCTGGGCTGCGGCTTCGACCCCGGCGTCACCCAGGCTTACTGCGCTTACGCCAAAAAGCACGAGTTCGATTCCATCCGCACCATCGACATTCTGGACTGCAACGGCGGCGACCACGGCTACGCCTTCGCCACCAATTTCAACCCCGAAGTCAATCTGCGCGAAGTGTCCGCGCCCGGCAGCTACTGGGAAAACGGGCGGTGGGTTGAAATCCCGGCCATGAGCATCAAGCGGGAATACGACTTCGATCAGGTGGGCCATAAGGACATGTATCTGCTGCATCATGAGGAGATCGAAAGCCTTGCGCAGAACATCCCCGGGGTGGAGCGCATCCGCTTCTTCATGACCTTCGGGCAGAGCTATCTGGACCATATGCGCTGTCTGGAGGACGTGGGAATGCTGTCCACGACCCCCATCGAGTTCGAAGGCCATCAGATCGTCCCCATCAAATTCCTGAAGGCACTCCTGCCGGATCCCGCCAGCCTGGGACCCCGCACGAAGGGCAAGACAAACATCGGCTGCATTTTCACCGGCACGAAGGACGGAGAGGAAAAAACCTGGTACATCTATAACGTGTGCGACCACGAGGAGTGTTACCGCGAGACGGGAAGCCAGGCCGTCAGCTACACCACCGGCGTTCCCGCCATGTGCGGAGCCCTGATGCTTCTGACCGGCCGCTGGAACAAGCCCGGCGTGCACACCGTGGAAGAATTCGATCCCGATCCGTTCCTGGATGCGCTGGACAAATACGGCCTTCCCAGAAGCGAGAGCCGCACGCCGGTTCTTGTGGACTGATGGGAGCGCCCTGCAGAGCGGACGGCCGGCCTCCTTTCCGGGGCCTCGGCGGCCGTTCTCCGGAAGAACTGTTCCGGGATCTTCCCACGCCCTGCTATATTCTGGACGAGGCCATGCTCCGCAAAAACGGGGAGGTTCTGGCCGGCGTGGCAAAGCGCACGGGCTGCAGGATTCTGCTGGCCCAGAAGGCTTTTTCCAACTACGACCTCTATCCGTCCCTGGCCCCGTTTCTGGCTGGGACGGAAGCCAGCGGCCTCTACGAGGCCCGGCTTGGCGCGGAAGAAATGCCCGGGAAAGAGGTACACGTTTTCTGCGGCGCGTACCGGGACGACGAATTCGGCGAGCTGCTGCGCTACGCGGATCACATCGTTTTCAACTCCCCCCGCCAGCTGGAAAAATTCGGCCCTGCGGCAAAGAGGGCGAACAAGAGCGTGGGCCTTCGCATCAATCCGGAATGCTCCACTCAGGACGGGCACGCCATCTACGATCCCTGCGCGCCCGGAGGCCGGCTGGGCACCCCCCTTTCCCTCTGGAAGGAGGCCATGACTCCGGAGCTGCTGGCCCTGCTGGACGGAATCCATTTTCACACCCTTTGCGAGCAGGATTCCGACGCCCTGGAAACCACGCTCCGGGCGGTGGAAGAACGCTTCGGCCGCATCCTTTCCGGCATGAAGTGGCTGAACTTCGGGGGCGGCCATCACATCACCCGGCCCGGCTATGACATCGCCCGCCTGGAACGCTGTATCCGGAGGGCTCAGGATACCTGGGGCGTGCAGGTCTATCTGGAGCCCGGAGAAGCCTGCGCCCTGAACGCGGGATATCTTGCCTCGCGCGTTCTGGATACCTTTCAAAACGGCGATACCCGCGTCGCCATCCTGGACGCCAGCGCGGCCTGCCACATGCCCGACGTTCTGGAAATGCCCTACCGCCCGCCGCTCTACGGCGCAGAGGATTCCGACATCCACTCCGACAAATCTGATAAATCTTCCAGCGGACCGGGCGGACAGACTTTTTCCTTCCGCCTTGGAGGGCCCACCTGCCTGTCCGGCGACATCATCGGCGACTATCGCTTTCCAGCCCCCCTGCGGGAAGGAGATCTGTTGCTGTTCGGGGATATGGCGATCTATACCACCTGTAAAAACAACACCTTCAACGGGATGCCGCTGCCTTCCATTTTCGTCCTCCGCCCCGACGGGCGGCTGGACTGTCTGAGGAAGTTCGGATACGGGGACTTCAAAGGCCGGCTGGGCAGCGAAAAAAAGTGACCGGAGCCACTCATGGCAAACAGTCTCAGTACCTGGCGTTGCGGATAACGGCAACGCAAAAGGCATGGAAATCCCCCTTTCCTCCACAAAGGGCTGTGCTGTGCATGGTTGACGGTTTGCTTTATAATCATTGGGGGCGGCAGCACTCCTTGCTGTCGCCCCTTGATTCCCCTCCTGCAAAGACGGGCGTAGCCCGTTCATCTTGACCGTTGACTGGCTCGACTGGCTTTGCCATGTTAATTACCTGATCAGCGTTGTAGGCAAAACGCTTTGGAAAACAATCATTCCATCAAATGTTTTCATGGAAATGTACCTTCTTTATTTTTTGTCATCTACAAATTCAAACAGTTCTTCGACAGTCACATGAAATACTTTCGCTATATCCATGGCTAACTTCAGGGACGGATTATATTTACCATTTTCAAGGTGAACAATGGTTTCTCTCCTTGCGCCAACCATCTCAGCGAGTTCGCTTTGCTTATATCCTGCCATCTCCCGGTATTCTTTGATTTTGGTAATGAGAGCCATATTATACCCCCTTACTGTCCATAATCATAAACATTACCGTTCGAATAATGGACAAAGCCAAAATAGACAGAATGATGACCCACCCAATGGTTCCCGTACTGACAGCGTTGATATGACCGAGAATGGCAGCGAGAAAAGCAACGACCGCCATTACACCGACAAAAATCCTGAGACAAATTGCATCGCACCGCTTCAGGTTTTGTTCTGCCATTTCGTCGACGCCTTCCTTTTTGTACTTAGAAATCCGAATCATCTGTATGACAAAAAAGGAAAAAAGAAAGGCAGCGAGTGCATATTGCACAGTTTCATACCAGCTCTTCCAATCGGTTCTTGCCCACATCCAATAGTAGGACGTGAGGATAATGGCATAGACAATTTTCGTTCCGACAATCTCTTTTAAGGATACCTTTTTATTCATATTGTTCTTCCTCCATGTTATATATTTCTCACTTGCTATGTTATAAATATATCACTTCCCTCTGTGCGTGTCAACAGAGAATGTGAAATATTTTTAACTTACCTTCCTCTTCCTGCATTTTCGCCGGATGATGTGGACAAGGGAATCGTGGATCGTTTCAAGAAGCAGGCAGCACAATGCCCCCACAGCTAATACGAAATAGCTGTAGGGGCATTCATCATACATATAGAAGTTCAGTTAACACAATTTCCTCTTCCCGAATATGGATGCCGTTTTCATCCCGGGGCTAATATGCTTTGATCGACTTCATGCGCACTTCCCCTCTGGCGGAGGTGATGCGGATCACCAGTTTTTTCGCCTCGAAGGAAAACGTTCGCGTGAGCGGATTCTGGTCCGCAAAGGGGTCCTTTAGCTCGCAGATTCTGCGGTTTCCGATGGTCGTCCCCTGATAAAACGGGAGCCTGCCGCCGTCGCCGTCCTCCGTTTCGATCTGGAAGCTCTCCACGCGCTGTCCCTGCGCAATGTCCTCCCGCAGCTCAATATATCGGATATCGTCCCGCACGCGGTCGAACTCCATCTCGAATACGGCCTGCGTCGGATAAGGGCTTTCCAGCTGACGGACCGTTGCCGGAATTTCACTGCCGAACTCCTTCTGAAGCAGTTCTCCCAGCTCCTTTAAGCGCCGCACGTCCCGTTCGTCGATCTTCCCCCTCCGGTCGGGAGGCAAATTCAGATTGAAGCAGGCGTTCCCGCCTACCGAAGTCAAATAAGTGCGAAACAGCCGTTCCAGGGAATGGGGTTCTTCCTTTTCATGCCAGAACCAGCCCGGGCGAATGGACATGTTCACTTCGGACGGCGCGAATACCAGCCCCTTCGAATACATGATATTGTGCAGACACCCGATATCGCTTCCCGTGTTGTACAGATATTCCAGGCTGCCTTCATCCGCCAGCGGCCCCGCGCCGGTCTGCACCTCGCTGCGGAAGCACAGTTCCTTCGGCACCACCGCCCACTCCGCATGCCGCGCGGTACCGGCTTCGTTGCCGCACCACCTGACGTCCGGGCCGAAATCGTTGAATATCGTCGCATTCGGCTGATATTTCCGAATCAGTTCGATATATCTGGGGAAATCGTACTCCTGCTTTTTCCCGTTGGGCCCCTCCCCGCAGGCGAGATCGAACCAGACGTGAAAAATTTCCCCGTAGTTCGTGAGCAGCTCCGTCAGCTGATTGCAGAAATAGTCGTTGTAAGCGTCCGTCCCGTACAGTTCCGAGGAACGGTCCCAGGGCGACAGATAGATGCCAAACCGGATCCCGCCCCGCCTGCAGGCCTCCGCGGCCTCTTTCACCACATCCCGTTTACACGGGGAATTTTTCACGCTGTGTTCCGTATAGGCGGACGGCCAAAGGCAGAATCCGTCATGGTGCTTACAGGTCAGCACCATCCCCTTCATGCCCGCGCTCTTAATCGCCTCCACCCACTGGTCGCAGTCCAGCTCCGTGGGATCAAAGAGCCCTTCCGGCTCTCCGCCGATCCCCCACTCCCTGTCCGTAAACGTGTTCACCCCAAAATGAATGAACGCATAAAATCCCAGATCATACCAGGCCAGCTGCCGCGGGTTGGGTTTTACCCGGGCCGCTTCTTCTAAAAACGATTTCATTTTTCAACCTGCCTTTCTACGAGTTCCGCCGCGCGGACGACCAGGTTTTTTCCATAGGGGAAGCCCGTCATGCGCACCGTCAGGATCCTCTGATCCGTATCCTGCACAAAGGGCAGTTCCAGACCGTTGTCCAGCCATCTCACCGCTTTCAGTTTCCGGTCGATCCCCGCATAGGTGCGCAGCCTGCTGGCATCGGTCTGCTCCCCGATGGTCACGTTTTCATCCCCCTCGATTCCCAGGTCGAACGCGAACAGATAAATCCTGCCGTCCGGCGTCTGCAGCGCGAAGTCGTCCCCCTGGCAAACCAGCGGATAAGGCTTCCCGGTATAAATGATATCCCTGTAAAGTCCGGTCCAGCGCCCCATCACTTTCAAAGTCTCCGCCATGATTTCCGGAATCCTGCCGTCGCCGTCCGGCCCCACATTCAGCAGGAGGTTCGCGCCCGCCCTGCGGCACTTCGCCAGTATCCTGATCAGCTCTGCCGGGGACCGGAAATTCAGATCGAATTCGCCGTTCCCCCAGTGATCGTTCATGGTGCAGCACATTTCCCCCGCGATGTATTTGGACATGCCGCGCCTGTCGATGGGCCCGGGCAGTCCCTGCTCGAAGGTCACGCTGTCGATCTCCGGATGCCCCAGTTCTCCCCGCGCGCTCAGTCCCGTATTGTTGATGATCATCGCTTCCGGCTGATATTTCCGGATGGTTCCGTAGAGTTCATCCAGCTTCCAGTCCGCATCGGGTTTGCTCCAGTTGCCGTCAAACCACAGCCCCCCGATTTTTCCGTAGTTTTTGCACAGCACTTCTACGGACTGCCGCAGATATTCCAGATAGCCGTCGAAGTCATTCTCGAAGCTCTCCTGATACCAGTCCAGCGTGGTATGGTAAAAAAACGGGACGATATCGTTCGCCCGGCTGGCGTCCACGAACTCCCGCACCAGATCCCTTCCCGCCGGGGAGTGGGGCGCATCGAAATCGCACAGTCCGCAGGTGTCATACAGAGAAAATCCTTCGTGATGGCGCGCGGTCAGCGTGATGTACTTCATGCCCGCCGCCTTCGCGATCCTGCAGATTTTATCCGCATCGAACTCCCTGGCGGTAAAGGTGTCCATCAGCTTCGCGTACTCTTCCTTCGGCGTCTTTTCATAATTCCAGATCCATTCGCCCTTTCCGAGCTGGGAATAGAGCCCCCAGTGAACGAACATGCCGAATGCCAGATTTTCAAAATCCGCAATTCTTTTTTCCGGTACCGGAACGGTTAAGTTTTCTTTGCTCATAGCGTTCTCCTTTTTCCAGATACATCCGTTGTAACTCCATGATATCACGGTTCTCTTCGGATTTCTTCCCCAAATTTATTACAAAATTGTATTCATTTATCCTGCCCGAAAGTATTGACGCGAGTATGAAATCATACTATAATCTCATGTATGACTTCATACCGAAAGGAAAATATAATATGAACTTTGAAAAACACCCCGTCCTGCAGGAGTTCGACCGTCTGAATAACTCCATCGATGAGCTTTACCACGAAATCGCGACAATGCAGGGGCTTTCCGACAGCGCTTATGCCATTTTGCAGGCAATTCTCGTGTTAGGAAACGGCCGTACGCAGACAGAAATTTACAGATACACGCTTTTGAATAAGCAGACCGTAAATTCGTCGGCAAAAAAGCTGAACCAGGACGGTATAATCGACTTTCAACCGGGTATCGGGCGGGAATTGAAAATATATTTGACCCCTAAAGGCGAAGCTCTTGTAAAGGAAAAAATCCTGCCCATCGAACGGGCGGAAAACGAAGTCTTTGAGGAAATGACGGACGCGGAACATCAGGAGATACTGCGCTTAATGGAAAAATATCTGACATCTTTCCGCAGCAAAATTATGAGGTTATCATGATGATGCACAGGATAATCAGCTCGATCGGTCTGGGCATTCTGGGCGTCGACCCTTTTACGGCAGTTTACCTCCTGTCCATGGGGCTGCGTAAGGAGAAGAAATCGAATATCGCTCTGTTCTTCCTCTCCTATGCGGGATTCAGCATTCTGACCGGCGCCGTACTTTCCGCCCTCTTCGGCGCTGCGGCGGTGGATCTTCTCAAAAGCATGGTGCCGGGGGACGACAGCCCGTTTTGGGCAATTTTGGAATTTGCAGTATCCGTTTTTATTCTGGTCTGGGTGCTGCGAAAGATTTTTCGCGTCGGGAAGAAAAAAGAAGAAACGGGAAAAAAAGCTATCGGCGGATCCCGGATCAGATGTTTGAGTGTCGGAATCATGTTTGCAATCTCCTGTTTTACCGATCCCACCTACTATGCCGTTATCCTCCTGGGAGGCGAGACAGAACGCTTTCTTGCATCGGCCCTGCTCCTGTCAATCTGGTTTGCGGTCAGTCAGTTCATGGCTCTGATCGTCTATACCGCTATCGGCCTGAACCTTCTGGAGAAATTGGTCGCTTTTGTCGATAAAGTGAAAGAGAAAAGGCTAAAGTCCATTACCCGTATTCTTTATGCCGTATTCGTAATCATCGCCATCGCATTGCTGGTCGATACAGGATTTTATCTGTTCTGCGGCAGATATCTGTTTTGATCCGGATTTTGACCGAAGGAAGGGACCCGGGGATCGCCTGTCCCCGGGTCCCTCCGTCAGAAGTACCGCTTTTATCTCCTTTCCGGAGAGAAAAGCTATTTCTTCTGCGATGCGACCAGCGCTTCGATTGCTCGATGGGCAAAAACCGCCGTTCCTTCGCCGCCGACTTTGTCTATGTTGGCGGTGAAGTCTCCGCCGCCCGCATACATGCCGCCTAAGGAAAGCAGGATCTCATCGGTACAGGCGTAGAAGTTCTCCGTAATATATTCCTGGAGCTCTTTCGCGAGCGCAATCGCTTCCGCGCTGTCCGGTTCCCGATCCCGGATTTCTCCAAACTTGCGGAAGATATCCATCATTTCAACGCCCAATTTCTGATTCTCCTCCTTCGAACGTCCGGCTGCCTTTTCCTCATACTCCTTATACGCATCGGTCCTGCCCCATGATGCCTTCGCCTGCACTGCGTACTCATCGATTTTCTTCGTATCGAACGCTTCAAAACTCATTTTTTTTACTCCAATCGCTTTTATTCCACGGGCCAGATCGATCAGGTTCTGCAGATGTTCCCTTCGGAGTTCCAGCAAACGGATCTGCTGCTCCAGCGCCCTGCTGCTGTCGAAGTCAGGGCTGTCCAGAATCTCTTTGATCTCCCTGAGCGGAAATTCCAGTTCCCTGAAGAGCAGAATGTGCTGCAGGCGTTCCAGGGCTGTATCGTCATACAGCCGATAACCCGCATCGGTAAGCTGTGTCGCCGGAAGCAGACCGATATGATCGTAATGATGGAGAGCGCGTATACTCACTCCCGATATTTCGCTGACTTCTTTCACCGTCATCCTCATGCGCATTCGATCCTTTCCCCGTGGTGATTATAGCATAAAGCATGACGCAGCGTCAGGGTCAAGGGGTTTTTCTCGATTTCAGTTTCTATGCAAAAGAATTTATTCAGAATATATTTTCCTCAACCAAAATTTCCCAGTGCCCGTTGTGACTGCTCCCTGCTCTCCTGATTATCTGTTGCTTTTTCATTTTGTTTAAATAATATTTTACCCGATCCACTGTCCATCCCAACTCCATTGCCAACTCCTTTTGCGTCATTGTCGGTTGATTACGCACCAGTACCAGTACAGCTTTATCTTCATTGCTAAAAGAGTTTCTCTTTGATCCATAAGAAGTTTGGGTAGTTTGGGTAGTCTTCTTTATATGCTCAACTCCATTTGAAGCCTGCCGATACATATTTACCCGGAAATCTCCGTCAAAATCAATAAATTGTGGTTCCGGCAAATTATATTCCCTGCACTCTCGAATCATTCGGGGAATTCCGCTTCCCCATTTTTCTATAATTTTCATATACGCGAAGGCAGAAGCAATCGCACGATTACGGGGTTTAGAATAACCTTCCATCATCTTCTTAATAGAAACGCCATTTAACAGCATACCTGGGGATGTGACCTCTAACCGATCATCAAAAAGGGCCACTTGAATGTTTCCCGGCTCCAGATATGAGCGGTGGGCCACGGAATTAGCGATGATCTCCCTCACACTATCCACCGGCAACTCATATACATCCTGCCCATACACACCTTGAATCTGCATTTCCCGTGATATCTGCCTTCTCCCCGCAGAGCGGGGGATTTATTTTCTATACGAAAAACGCGGAAGATTTCGTAAAAAATCTTCCGCGATCGTATGCTGGCGTTCCTGGGCGGATTCGAACCGCCGGCCTTTCGCTTAGGAGGCGAACGCTCTATCCTGCTGAGCTACAGAAACTCATTTCCGTGTTCCCTTCGATATTCGGCAGAAACACTTTATATATTATAGCAATTCTCTCTTCGTTTGTCAAACATTTTTCAATTCGGATAATTGATAAATCCCTGGAGCCAGATGGATCCCTTGAATCTCCTGCCTGCGGCGGGTTCCCCCAGCAGATCCTTTTTGTTGATGCAGACCTGAAGGTTCAGGTCGTTGCAGCACACCTGCATGACGGAAACCTCTTCCCCGGTCAGGCTGTTTTTTACGGAAGAACATTCCTGAATTTCACCCAGGATGGAATACTGATCGCATTCCACCCCATAGGGCATGAAATAGGTGTCCACCAGGCTGAAAACGTCTTCCTTCTGAATTTTTCTGGAAATCGTGGTGTATGTGTCCATATCTTCCAGGGTAAGGCTTTCGATGGCGTCCTCGTCGCCGCCCCTGGCCGCCTGGATCAGGCGGTTTCTGGTCACCGCGTCCTTCTGTATTTTCTTCTTTTGCCACTCCGTCTTGCGAATGGGCATCATGATCGTTCCGTCGCAGGAAAGGGCCGACAGGTTCAGGGAAGTTCCCTTTACGGGAAGATTCCCTTCGTTCAGGTGTTTCAGATAGGCGATCCTGTTCTGCAGATAGAAAATCAGGGAAACTCCCACCTTCGGATCCTCGCAGATTCCTGCAAAGGATTCCAGAGCCGCATGGCGTTCGACAGAAATATCCTCGCTGGTGCTCACGATTTTCGACTGCAGATAGGGATAATAGTAGTCGAAGGAATAATTATCCTCTTCATCGAATTCTCCGCACACAGCCACCCCGATTTCATCCGAAAAATTTTTGGCGAATTCTGCATACAGGCTGTTCCCGTTTCTGGTCGTGTAGCTGCGCTCATCCGCATGGAGGATCACTTCCCGGATCAGCTGCTGAATCTGCTTTTTTTCCGTATATTCGCTGAAGCCCACTGCCCTCAAAAATTTGTGCAAGAATTCCACCTCTCATTCTGAATGGATGTCATATAGTATCCTGTCCTATTTCTTCCTGCGGATTTCCTTCATGCCTCCCATATAAGGCTGGAGCACTTCCGGGATCCTGACGGATCCGTCCGCCTGAAGATTGTTTTCCAAAAATGCGATCAGCATCCGGGGAGGAGCTACCACCGTATTGTTCAGCGTATGGGCGAAGTACTTCCCATTCTCGCCGTTCACCCGGATTTTAAGCCTTCTGGCCTGCGCGTCTCCCAGATTGGAACAGCTTCCTACCTCGAAATACTTCTTCTGTCTCGGGGACCATGCCTCCACGTCTATGGACTTCACTTTCAGATCCGCAAGATCGCCGGAACAGCATTCCAGAGTTCTCACCGGAATATCCATGGAACGGAACAGATCCACGGTGTTCTGCCACAGCCTGTCGAACCACATCATGCTCTCTTCCGGCCTGCAGACAACGATCATCTCCTGCTTTTCGAACTGATGAATTCTGTACACGCCCCTCTCTTCCAGGCCGTGAGCCCCTTTCTCCTTCCGGAAGCAGGGGGAATAGCTGGTCAGCGTTTTGGGAAGCTGTTCTTCGGGAATGATCGTATCGATGAATTTCCCGATCATGGAATGCTCGGAGGTTCCGATCAGATACAGATCTTCCCCTTCGATTTTGTACATCATGGCGTCCATTTCCGCGAAGCTCATCACGCCCGTCACCACGTTGCTGCGGATCATAAAGGGCGGAACGCAGTAAGTAAATCCTCTGTTGATCATGAAATCTCTGGCATAAGCGATCACAGCGGAATGCAGCCGGGCGATATCTCCCATCAGATAATAGAAACCGTTCCCCGCCACTTTTCTGGCGCTGTCCAGATCGAGCCCTTCAAAGCTCTCCATGATATCGGTGTGATAGGGAATTTCAAAATCCGGAACAACGGGATCGCCGTAGCGCTGCACTTCTACATTTTCCGTGTCATTTTTTCCAATCGGGACGGACGGATCTATGATGTTGGGGATCGTCATCATGATTTTGAGAATCTTCCCCTGGAGCTCCTCCTCTTTCGCTTCCAGCTCGGCAAGGCGCTTTGCTCCTGCGGCGACTTCCGCTTTCTTCGCCATGGCCTCTTCTTTCTTTCCCTGTGCCATCAGCGCTCCGATTTCTTTGGATACCTTATTCCGGTTCGCGCGCAGATCGTCCGCTTCTTTCTGCGTCTTTCTGCTCTCCGCATCCAGCTCGATCACTTCATCCACCAGGGGAAGCTTCTCATCCTGAAATTTTTTGCGGATATTTTCCTTTACCGTATCCGGATTTTCCCTTAAAAATTTGATATCGATCATCGTTTCTTTTCCTCCTCATCCGGCTTTGGGATTCAATATCCCATGGCCATATCCAGAGCCTTTTTCTCCTCTTCTCCGAGGGAAATTTCGCTCTCTCCTTTTTTGATTTCTTTCGTATAAGAATAACAGCCGTCGCTGCTGTGCACGGAATTTAAAATGAAACCGCTGTTTTTGTTATCCAGCAGGCAGAGACAGAAACTCAGTTTTCCTCCCATCTGCTGGAACGCATCGTATTTTACCAGTCCGATTTTCTGATAACAGTATTCCATCCGTCTCAGAATTTCGCGAATATCCTTCCGATTCTTTTCGTTCTCGTTTTTAATAAACTTATTATCTTCAAAGAGCGCGATAATATCCTGTTCCAGGCTCTTTGCGTCTTTCCCCTTCATAAATTTCTCGTACTTCTTTTTCAGCTTGCTGTATTTGACCATCTGTACGATCAAAAGAACAATGATGGCGATCAGCAGGACGAAAATCGCGATGAACAGATATGCGACGTCCATTCCGGCGATCCCCAGATATTCCATCAGAGGACTTGACATTTGTAACCTTCCTTTCGTTTGTAATATGCTCTAGCGGGTCATCTGTTCCAACAGCCTGTCCAGATCCTCGTGATTATAAAATTCGATTTCTATTTTTCCGGCGCCGTTTTCTTTTGCCTGGATCGAAACCTTCGTCCCGAGAGACTGTTTCAGCCTTTCCGAAATATCCTGATAAATCACATTCAGCGTGGTGTTCTCCGTCTTTGCCGGTTTGGGAGGTTTGTTCAGGTTTTTAACCAGTTTTTCCACTTCCCTCACGCTGAGTTTTTCATCGAAAACCTTCTGCGCGATCAGGTACTGTTGTTCCGGATCCTCGATCGCCAGCAGCGCTCTCGCATGGCCCGTACTGATCATTCCATCCACGACCATTTTCTGTACAGGCTCGCAGAGTTTCAAAAGCCGCATGGAGTTCGTCACCGCAGTTCTGCTTTTGGAGACCCGCTCCGCCACCTCATCCTGTTTCAGATGAAACTCTTCCAAAAGCCTTTTATACGCCTGCGCTTCTTCGATGGGATTGAGATCTTCTCTCTGAATATTTTCGATCAGAGAGATTTCCACCACTTCCTGATCCGTCAGATTTCGAATGATAACAGGGACTTCTTTTAATCCTGCCAGTTTGGCCGCACGCCATCTGCGCTCCCCGGCTATGATTTCATAATAGGACTTTTTATCCTGTACCAGAATCGGCTGCAGCAATCCGAATTGACGGATGGAATCCGCCAGCTCCTGCAGCGAATCCTCATCAAAATTCTTTCTGGGCTGCTCCCGGTTGGGCTCCACCATGGAAAGCTTCACGACAACAGCGCCCTCTTCATTCTTTTCTTTCGAAGGCGCAGGGGATTTTGTCGTTTCCATCACATTGGACGGAATCAGGGAATCCAATCCCTTTCCAAGACCTCTTTTCGCCATATCCGCTTATCCTTTCCTTTTGATCACTTCGTCCGCCAACGCCATATAGCTCTCAGCTCCTGCCGATTTTGGATCATAAAGATTGATCGGCATTCCATAGCTCGGCGCTTCCGCCAATCGGATGTTTCTGGGAATCATCGTTTTATAGATTTTCTGATTCAGATGATCCTTCACATTTTCCACCACCTGCATGGAAAGATTGGTTCTGGCATCATACATGGTGAACAGGATTCCCTCGATATCCAGCGTGGGGTTCAGCCTTTCTCTGACCAGATTTACCGTATGAATCAGCTGGCTGAGTCCTTCCAGAGCATAATATTCGCATTGAATCGGCACGAGAACGGTATCCGCCGTCGTCATGGCATTTACCGTCAACATATTCAGGGACGGAGGACAGTCTATTACAATAAAATCATACTGATTTCTGATCCAGTCCACTTCATTTTTTAAAATAAATTCTTTCTTTTCTACTCCGATCAATTCAATCTCCGCTGCGGCAAGATTGACATTGGAAGGAATTAAGGAAATGTTCTCAATCACATCTTTCAGCAGACATTCCTGAATGGAACATTCCCCGAGGATCAGTTCATAAACCGTATTCTCCAGTTCATTTTTGTCTACTCCGAACCCGCTGGTCGTATTTCCCTGCGGGTCCATATCGATGACCAATACTTTTTTCCCTTTTGCCGCCAGGGAAGCTGAAAGGTTGATCGCGGTCGTAGTCTTCCCGACCCCGCCTTTCTGATTTGCGACGGCGATTGCCCTGTTCTTCATCTTTTTCTCCATTGAACTGACACAAACACTTTTCTCATTCGCTAATTACCTTTTCGATTATATCACTTCTGCTTGGGGAATACTATCTCCTTTTTGTATAAATTTTGTTTTGATGTTTCACGTGAAACATTTTAGAGTTGTATTTTTCCTATCATCTCACTTCTTTCTATGGTATAATGAAGACAGATTTCTAAATTTCAAAGAGAAAAGGAGCAAATTCCTGATATGAATAAAAAGACGATTCCATCTCTTGCAGCTTTTTCCGCCGTTACCGCTCTGGCATTCCACGCAGTGAACCGATTTTGTTTTTCCACCAGCACTTTAAAAAACATTTTGAAGGAAGATGATTCCAACTATTTTGAATGGAGATTTGGAAAAATAAAATATACGAAAAAGGGAAATGGAACTCCTCTTCTTCTTCTCCACGATTTGCTCGTCGGAAGTTCCGGATACGAATATCGAAAAATTGTGGATGAGCTTTCCCGGAATCATGAAGTCTATGTCATCGATCTTCTCGGTTATGGCCTTTCGGACAAACCCAATATGACTTATACCAATTATCTTTATGTCCAGTTGATTCTGGATTTTGCTAAAAATGTAATTGGAAGAAAGACGAACATCGTCGCATCCGGAGACTCCTCTGCCATCGCGATTATGGCATGTCATAATGATCCCGAATGCATTCAGGATGTGATTTTACTCAATCCACAGAGTTTGAGCCGTCTGAACCTTTCTCCCAATCGCCAGACCCGGTTGATGAAGTTTCTTTTGGATCTTCCTGTCCTGGGAACATTTATCTATAACATGATGACGTCGAAGGAGAGCTTTCGTCAGAATTTCAGAGAAGATTTTTTTTACAATGCGCATTTGATTTCTGAAGAAATGGTCACGGCATATTCCGAAGCATCCCATTATCCGGACTACAACGCGAAGTACAGCTATACCAGTTATGTGGGGAGATATATGAATACGGGAATTGTTCATGCTCTCAGGGAGATCAACCACTGCATCTATATCGTTTACGGAAAAGGACAGCGCGAGATCGAAACGATTACCGACCACTATCTCAATTTTAACAGCGCCATCGAAAAAGTCGGAATCGACGATGCGGGCCACTTTCCTCATATCGAACAGCCCGAAGCCACTCTTCAGCAGCTTCACATCTTTTTATAAAATAAAAGTAAAACCGATTCGGCCTCAGAGACTGAATCGGTTTTTCTAATGTTTCACGTGAAACATTTTTTATAAACCTGTGCACACTATTTTATTACTATTTCAAAGGATCTTTTGCAGGCGCTCCGGCTTTTCTCGGAAACCGTTTTGGAGTTGAACGCACTTTCTGAATCATGAAGAGATTCCGATAGATATCGCTGTCCGGAAGGATGAATTCCTTCTGTCCTTCTATCTTTCCCCCCAACAGGAAAATGGCATGTTCTGCCGCTTTCGCCTCTTCGGCTATCTTTTCGGATTTATAGGATATGAAATATCCTCCCTCTTTCACATAGGGAAGGCAGAGTTCGGAAAGCGTAGATAGATTGGCCACCGCTCTGGAAACGCAGAGGTCATATTGTTCGCGCTTTTTGGAAGGGGCCGCATAGTCTTCCGCCCTTCCATGAATCAGCTCCACATCCTGCAATCCCAGTTCCGTCGAGAGTTCATTCAGAAAACGAATTCTTTTCTGCAGGGAGTCCAGCAAAGTGAGCCTGATCTGTGGAAATGCAATTTTCAGAGGAACGCCCGGAAATCCCGCGCCGGTTCCGATATCGATAACAGCCGCACTCCTTTCGCGGATCTGGGGCCATGCCCGGACGAGGGAAAGGCTGTCCACAAAATGCTTTTTCAAAACGTCGTCAAAATCCGTAATGGCGGTCAGATTCATGACTTCATTCCATTCCGTCAGCAACTCAAAATAGCGGATAAACTGGTTTTCCTGCTGTTGCGTCAGCTGTATGTCAAACTGCTGCAGATCTTTTCGAAACTGTCCCAAATCATACATAGAACGTATGTTCTCCTTTTTATTCTTATGGCTGCCTGCGGGATTCGTGTTCCAGATAGACCAGAAGAACCGAGATGTCCGCAGGGGATACCCCGGAAATCCGGGAGGCCTGTCCCACGGAAACGGGGCGAAACTCTTTGAGTTTCTGCCGCGCTTCCAGGCGAAGGCTCTTCACATCATCATAGTCGATGGAGTCCGGGATCCGTTTCTTTTCCATCTTCCGATACTGTTCCACCTGGCGCTGCTGCCGCTCGATGTATCCCTGATATTTGATCTCGATTTCCACCTGTTCCAGAACCTCCTGGGACAGCTCCCCGCGCTCCGGATCGATTTCTTTCAGTGCTTCATAGGAGAGTTCCGGCCGGCACATCAATTCCGCCAGCGTGGTGCCCGTTTTCAGCAGCGCGCTGTTATGCCGCTCCAGAAAATTCTGATTTGCCGAAGAAGCTCCGATGACAGTATTTTGAAGCCGCTTTACTTCCTCTTCAATCGACCGCTTCTTCTCTTCCAGATGGCGCATCTGCTCTTCCGAAATCAGTCCCGCCTCAAATCCCTTTTCCCTCAGGCGAAGATCCGCATTATCCTGCCGGAGCAAAAGCCGGTATTCCGCCCGGGATGTCATCATCCGATAGGGCTCCCGGTTGTCCTTCGTCACCAGATCGTCCACAAGAACACCCAGATATCCTTCCGACCGGTCGATCATCACGGGTTCCTGATCCAGACATTTTCTCCCCGCGTTGATTCCCGCCAGAATACCCTGAGCGGCCGCCTCTTCGTAACCGCTGCTCCCGTTGAACTGCCCGGCGGAAAAGAGCCCCGAAATCTTTCGGAATTCCAGCGTGGGATACAGCTGCCTGGCGTCGATACAATCGTATTCGATGGCGTAGGCGTTTCTCACGATTTTACAGTGCTCCAGTCCCGGAACGGTCCGATACATGGCCAGCTGAACATCTTCCGGAAGGGAAGAAGACATCCCTCCCACGTACATCTCGTTGGTATATCTCCCCTCAGGCTCGATGAAAACCTGATGGCGATCCTTTTCCGCAAATTTCACCACTTTATCTTCGATGGATGGGCAGTATCGTGGGCCGGTTCCCTCGATGATCCCCGCATAGATGGGGGAACGGTCCAGATTGGCGCGGATGATTTCATGGGTCTTTTCGCTGGTATAGGTCAGCCAGCAGGACTCCTGCCCGATCTGCACTTCCTCCGGATCCGTGGAAAAGGAGAACGGAACGACCCTCTCGTCCCCCTTTTGTTCCTCCATTTTGGAAAAATCGATGCTCCTTTTATCCATTCTGGCCGGCGTCCCGGTTTTAAACCTGCGCATCCCGATTCCCAGTTCTTTCAGGGAGTCCGTCAGGTGCACAGCCGCCTGCAGCCCGTTGGGGCCGGTATGGGTAATGGATTCCCCGCAGAGACATCTGGCATTGAGATAAGTCCCCGTACAGAGGATCACCGCCTTCGCCTCGTAGACGGCTCCGGTAAAAATCCGAACCCCGGTTACCTTTTTGTCCGCGCCCCTCCGTCTCTCCTCCGGATCCGCGTCCTCCGTCAAAAGCTCGCAGACTTCCGCCTGCTTGATGGTCAGATGCTCCTGGTTCTCCAGGATCATCCGCATCCTGCGGCTGTATTCCGCCTTATCCGCCTGCGCCCGAAGGGAATGGACGGCCGGGCCTTTGGAAAGGTTCAGCATTTTGGACTGGATAAAGGTATGGTCGATATTCTTTCCCATCTCCCCGCCCAGGGCGTCCACTTCCCGCACCAGATGTCCCTTGGAAGATCCCCCGATATTCGGATTGCACGGCATGAGGGCGATACTGTCCACACTCACTGTAAAAATCACCGTTTCCAATCCCATCCTGGCGCAGGCGAGCGCTGCCTCACAGCCCGCATGTCCCGCCCCTACTACGCATACATCTGTCCTGATTACAATCTGATCCATCGTCTCACCCTATGTCTCCATCTTAATCTGAACCTATCATACAACATCTTTCGCCGGGAAGAAAGACGTTTTTTGATCCCTCCCCCTTTTGACCCCCGCGCTCTCCTGTGATAAAATGGAAAAAAACCGGAAAGGAGAACCCATGAAAGCAGTTTTTTATGACGGAAAGGATGCCGTTTACCGGGAAGACTACCCCATCCCGGAACCAGGAGAAGGGGAGAGCCTGGTGCAAATCCTCCTCTCCGCCGTATGCAATACCGATAAAGAAGTTTTAAAGGGGTACAAGCCCGACTTCAGGGGCGTCATGGGACATGAATTTGTCGGAAAAGTGATCACTTCTTCCGATCCTTCCCTTGTGGGAAAACGGGTTGTGGGAGAACTGAATGAGGAATGCGGGCGCTGCATCTACTGCAGAACCGGAAGGCCCCATCATTGCACGAACCGCAAAGTCATCGGCCTCACGGGCCGCGACGGCTGCTTCGCGGAGTATATGACCATCGCCACCCGCCTCCTCCATGAGGTGCCGGATTCGCTCCCCACCCGGATCGCCATCTTTACGGAACCTCTGGCCGCCGCCCTGGAGATTTTGAACCAGGTGCATGTACGGCCCGACTTAAACGCCGCGGTCATCGGGGACGGCAGGCTTGCCCTCTTCGTAGCCCAGGCGCTGGCGCTCAACGGGATCGACCTGACGGTGATCGGACGCCATCCCGAAAAGCTGGAAACCTTCAGCCGCTTTGCCAAAACCGCGACCCGGGGAGAAACGGAAGGCTATGAACTCGTGGTGGACGCCACCGGATCCCCATCCGGCCTCGCTGACGCCATGAACCTCGTCCGCAAGAAGGGAACCATCGTCATCAAGAGCACCTATGCAGGAAACGCATCCATCAATATGAGCCAGGCGGTGGTCAATGAGCTCACCATCGTGGGAAGCCGCTGCGGCCCGTTCGAACCCGCCTTAAAGCTTCTGGAAACCGGCCGGGTACAGC
The DNA here is from genome assembly GCA_019119355.1 of Candidatus Eisenbergiella merdigallinarum. Lineage (GTDB taxonomy): Bacteria > Bacillota > Clostridia > Lachnospirales > Lachnospiraceae > Gallintestinimicrobium > Gallintestinimicrobium merdigallinarum. The sequence goes on along the minus strand of DWXE01000039.1, from coordinate 118,521 downwards.
TTCCTCCCGTCCGGCTCTACGAATTGAAGGATTTCCGGGAAGCGTTCTCTTCCCCGGCCTTCAAAGCCGGATTTTCCTTCGAGGAGAGCTGATCGAAACATCCAAAACCGATCAAATATACGTATCTTCACGCGGAGAACCCCACGACCCGGGTTCTCCGCAGTTTTCATCCTGCGGCAGGCCGCGTTTTCAACGGATTTTCTCTGCCGCAGCGCGATTTTCTCCGTCATTTTCCCATGCAGAATTTGGAGAAGATTTCGTTCACCAGATCCTCTCCTACCTCTTCGCCCAGAATCCTTCCCAGGCTGGCGTAGGCGTTCATCAGATCGATGGAATAAAAGTCTTCCGGCATTTCGTCTTCCAGGCTCCTTTTCACCATGCACAGGCTGTCATAGGCTTCCTGAACCGCCTCCCTGTGTCTTAAGCTGGTGATCATCACCTCGTCGTCCATCCCGATTTTCCCATGAAAAAACATCTTCCGAATCTGTTCTGCAAAGGCCTCCAGCCCGATGTTTTCCCTGGCGGATGTCCTGATCACCGGAATCTCCTCTCCCCATTTGCCGAACTGTTCCCGGAGGGATTCTTCAGAAAGGGCCGGTTCCAGATCCGTCTTATTCAACAAAACGATGACCTTTTTATCCCGGATCAGCTCCATGATCTCCGCGTCGCTCTCGTCCAGGGCCCGGGAGGAATCCACCACGTACAGAATCAGCTCCGCATCCTGCGCATATTTCCGCGCCTTCTGCACGCCGATTTTTTCCACAACGTCCTGCGCGTCGCGGATTCCCGCCGTATCCACCACATTCAGGCTGATTCCTCCAATCCGGATGGATTCTTCCAGCGCGTCCCGGGTGGTGCCCTCCACATCCGTGACGATGGCCCTTTCCTCTCCTACCAGAAGATTCAGAAGGGAGGATTTTCCGGCGTTGGGCTTTCCCACGATCACGGTGCGGATCCCCTCTTTCAGCAGCCTTCCGCCTTCCGCAGATTCCAGCAGACGCCGAAGGCGGTCCAGAAGTCCGTCCACCGTGAGGGAGAGTTTTTCCGGATACCCTTCCGTGCTGATGTGTTCCGGGTCGTCCAGAGCGGATTCGATGAAGGCGATTTCATACAGAATTTCGCTTCTTATCTTCCGCACCGCTTCCGCCAGCGATCCTTTCAGCTGCCGGATGGAAGCCTTCAGGGCGAATTCGTTACGGGAATGAATCAGGTCCATCACCGCTTCCGCCCGGGAAAGGTCGATCCTCCCGTTCAGGAAAGCCCTTCTGGTAAACTCCCCGGGCTCCGCCAGCCGGGCCCCGTTTTTCAGCACCAGGTTCAGGGCCTTCTGCAAAAGGAGAACCCCTCCGTGACAGTTGATTTCCACCGTATCTTCTTTCGTATAGCTCCTGGGGGCCAGCATCAGGGAAATCATGACCTCGTCCAGAATTTCCTCCCCGTCCGCAAGAAACCCGTAATGAATCGTGTGCGTCTCATATTCCCGAAGCCTGTGATGTCCGGTTCCGATCTGAAAAATCCGGTCCGCTACCTCCACCGCTTCCGGCCCGCTGATGCGGATGATTCCGATTCCAGAGTCCGACATCGCCGTAGCGATGGCCGCAATTGTATCCGTTTTCATTGTTCCCTCCATCGTGAATCAAGTGAATAAAAACGAGCTGCCGCATGGGGCTCGTCAAAGCCTTTCCTGTGCGGCAGCTCTCATCCGTTATTTCTTCAGCGTTACAACCACATGGCGGAAAGGCTCTTCCCCTTCGCTGTGCGTGGTCACATATCTGTCGTTCTGGAGCGCGGAATGGATGATTCTCCTCTCATAAGGGTTCATCGGTTCCAGGGAAACCGGTCTCCTGGTCCGTTTCACCTTATAGGCGATGTTCTTCGCCAGATTCTCCAGCGTATCCTTTCTTCTCTTCCGGTAGTTCTCCGTATCCACCTTCACGCGGATATAATCTTCGGATCCCTTGTTCACCACCAGGGAGACCAGATACTGCAGGGAATCCAGAGTCTGTCCGCGCTTTCCGATGAGGACGCCCATCTCGTCGCCGCTCAAATCGATATCCATCTGTCCCGACTCCTCATCGTAAGCCACATCCACCGCCACGGTCATGTTCATGGCAGCGAAAACGTCGTTTAAGAAGATCCTGGCCCTGTCTTCCACCGTTTCCCTGACCCGTGCCAGAATAACCGCCGGTTTGGCGTTGAACCCTAAGAAACCGGAAGATCCTTCTTCCACCACATCGTACTCCAGGCGGTCGCTGGTCACCACAAAGTGCCTGCAGGCTGCGGTAACAGCGTCGCTCACTGTTTTTGCGGTAAATCTCTGGAATTCCATGGCAACCCCTCCTATTTCCTGTTATTCCTTTCGTTGTAGTCCTTTACCATATTCGCTTTCGCGGCGAGACTTCCGGGCCTGGCCGCATTCTTATTGTAATATTCCGTCGCCTTTCTGACGGCTTCATCCTTCTCTTCCTGGGTCATGGAGGAAGCCTTCGGCTTCGTATTCACGGCGGGAGCCGGGCTCTGCGGCTTCACGTTCCTGGTGCTCATGGTCGCGTAGCTGTTGAGCTTCTCCGGATCGATTCCCTTTTTGCGGAGCTTCTCCTTGTGCTTCTCCACATTCTTTTTGATCTCCGCATCGATATCCATCTTATCGATGTGCTTGTTGATGGCCACCTGCTGTACGCTTCTGACCACGGAACCGGCGATCCAGTAAAGGCCCATACCGGCGGGCAGCGTATAACAGAATACGGCGGACATGATCGGCATGATGTTGTTCATCATCTTCATGGAGGACATCATGGAGTTCGCTTTATCGTTGTCCGTTCCCGTATCTGCCTGAGGCATCAGTTTCACGTTCAGCCACTGGGTCACGGCGGAAAGGATCGGGATCGCCAGCGCCGCGATCACCATCAGCCAGGCGCCGGCCGCGATGGCTTCGCTCACCATGAAGGACGGGGGATTTCCCATGTTCAGCCCCAGGAAATTGTTGTAGCGGTCCATTTTTTCCATGGTATCAGCGATATCCGTCGCCAGATCCGGGAAATTCGCGGCAAGGTTGTTCCATTCCGCGGTGGAAGCCTTGTAAAGGACGTCGATAAACGTATTCTGCATGTATTCCACGTTTCCGGAAGTAAAAGCTTCGCTGGCGAACTGTCTGGCATACATCGCCCCGTTGGTAAAGTTCTCCGAATTGCTCAGAAACTCCGCGCTTCCCGGCGTGTTCACCAGCTTTTCCACCAGAGGGAAAAAGGCTTCCTTTACCTGCGCCACATAAGCGGGCACATTGGAGAATACCCGGTAGAGGGCGAACAGGATCGGCATCTGGATCAAAAGCTGTACGCAGCTGCCCGTAGGGGATACTCCGTACTTGGCATAGACTTCCTTCGTTTCCTGATTCATGGCCATCATGGACTCATTGTCCTTTTTGCCGCTGTACCTCTTCTGAATCGCCTGCAGTTCGGGGTTCATCTTCGCGCTCAGCTTGGAAAACTTCTGCTGGCGGATCGTCAGAGGCATCAGGAGCAGATAAATCACAATGGTGAACAGGATGATGGCGAGACCGATATTCGGAATTCCGATCTTGTCCAAAACCCAGAAAATACCGTTCATGATCCATCCCAGCACCCTGGCGATCGGGCCCAGAATCGCTCCGTCATACTGCGATAATAAAATTGAATTCAATGGTGTTTCCTCCTGCTTTCAGGTCCCGGAAGATCCGGAACCGGATCGTATCCTCCTTTGGAAAAAGGATTACATCTCAAAATTCTCCAGACAGCAAGCAATCCTCCCCTGACCGCCCCATATCTCTGAATCGCTTCCAGGCCGTATTCCGAACAGGTGGGAATATAGGGACATCTCATCCGCTTTAAGGGGGACAGATATTTCCGGTAAAACCGTATCGCTGCTATCAGAATATTTTTCATCACTCATGATCCGACGGCTTCACGATATTGTGAAGCTTTCCCAAATGCAATACTGCGCTCTCCATCTTCGAATAAGGGATGGAGGCCGCTGTGGCCCGCGCTGTGATTACTATATTTAAACCACTATTAAATATATCCTCATGTAATCGATAGCTTTCCTTAACGAGCCGCTTCACGCGGTGTCTCACCACGCTGTTTCCTACTTTCTTGCTGACAGAAATTCCGAGGTAGTTTACGTCCTGATGATTTTCCGATACGAACATAACCAGATACTTGTTGGCGCGGGAAACGCCGGTTTTGTAAACTTCCTGGAACTGACGGTTTTTTCTCAGACTCTCTGTGAATTTCATCCGTTTTTCTCCATAGAAAAATAGGCCACAAAACTGCGGCCTATGCGGATAATCTCTTTCTTCCTTTTGCTCTTCTGGCTGCCAGCACTTTTCTTCCGCCAGCGCTGCTCATTCTCGCTCTGAAGCCGTGTACTTTGGAGCGCTGCCTTTTCTTCGGCTGAAATGTCATCTTCATAAACTGCCACCTCCCTTTCCAACCTCAATCCATCATCAAGGCAAAATCTACAGCAGCACAAAACCGGCTGCTGCGCAAAATCGTAATATATCGGAAAATATCGCTATCATTATATAAGGAAAGAAAATAGAAGTCAAGCAAATCCCGGCAAATTTCGAAAATATAATTTCCGCCCAAAACGCCGCAAAAAAATCGTTATTTTCCACAATACAAGATCTAGTTTCCTTTTTTCGAGCGAAAATACAAGATATAGAACTTCAACATCTGTGGATTTTGAAATCCACATTATCCAGATTGACATAACTTTATCCACAAATTGTGGAAAACTTGTGGATAAAACTCTTTTTATTCCACAAATCAGGATTCAAACGCCTTGAAAATCAATGTGAATATGTGAATTCTAATTATCCACAGCTTCCCCAATAAAATCCACAAAACCCCTCTCCTGTTTTCAAAATCCACATCTTATGTGGACAACTTCTCCTCAGGAAATTACATTTGCCATTTTCAATCAATTCGTTTATTATAGAATAGATTAAATCTCTCTGTGGATTGTGGATAAGAGGAGGCCTATCTATGCATTTTATTGGGGAAAACTGGGAAATGATCAAACAGACCATTCATAAAGAATATGATCTCACCAATATTTCATATACGACCTGGATCGAACCCCTGCAGTTTTCAGACGTGAAGAACAGCACCGTCTATATTCAGATTCCTGCGGGACAGGCCCATGCCCTCAACTACATATCCAATAAGTACGGAAGCTACTTCAAGGTCACCATTTCCGAAATGATGGATCATGACTATGAAATTTCGTTTATTCTGGAAAAGGAAAAGCCCAGGGATTCCGAAGCGGATCTCAAGTCCCCTTCCAGCAACACCGGAAACGTGAACTACGAGCAGGCGAACCTGAATCCGAAATACAAATTCGACACTTTCGTGGTGGGCAACAACAACAAATTCGCTCATTCCGCCTGTCTTGCGGTGGCGGAATCCCCCGGAAACGCTTACAACCCGCTCTTTATTTACGGCGGGCCCGGGCTGGGTAAGACCCACCTGATGCACTCCATCGGCCACTTCATCCTGGAGCAGAACCCCGAAATGAAGGTGCTCTATGTCACCTCAGAATCCTTTACCAACGAGGTGATCGAATCCATCCGAAGCGGTAACGCCACAGCCATGACCAAGCTGCGGGAGAAATACCGGACCGTGGACGTGCTCATGATCGACGATATCCAGTTTATTATAGGAAAGGAGAGCACGCAGGAAGAATTTTTCCATACGTTTAACGTGCTCCATTCCTCCGGGAAACAGATCGTGATTTCTTCCGATAAACCGCCCAAAGAGATGGAAACGCTGGAAGAACGGTTCCGTTCCCGTTTCGACTGGGGCCTGATCGCGGATATCCAGCCACCCGATTATGAGACCAGGATGGCGATCCTCAAAAAGAACGCCGAAACCTTCAACCGGCAGATCGACGACGAGATCTTCCAGTACATCGCCACCAACATCAAATCCAACATCAGGGAGCTGGAGGGCGCCTTTAACCGGATTATCGCCAAATCCAAGATCGAAAATCAGTCTGAAATCACGCTGGAGCTGGCGGAGGACGCTTTAAAGGACATTATCAACCCGGATAAACCCAAGGAGATCACTCCTTCCCTCATTATAGAAGTGGTCGCGGAGCAGTTCGGCGTCTCTCCGGACGATATCACCTCCAAAAAGAGGAACTCCGAATTCGTCCAGCCGCGGCAGGTTGTCATGTATCTTTGTCGCAAGCTCACGGACACTTCCTACGTCAACATCGGGAAGCTCCTGGGGAAAAAAGACCACACCACAATTATCCACGGTGTGAATAAAATTGAGGATGAACTGAATTCGAACCAGGAGCTGTCCTACAGGATCGAAACCATCAAGAAAAAGATATGTGTATAACTTCATCTCTTTTCTCAGGTTATCCATGGGTTTTTCACAGGCTTCTGATTCCCATTTTTCCTGATAAATAGTATAATGGAGAGGGTTATCCACATATCAACACCCCTTACGACGAACGACTACGGATTTAAATATTTATATCCATCCCGCGCGCAGAAGCGCGCACGCCGCAGCCCGCAGGGCCTTTGAAGCCCCGGAACTGTGGATAAGTGTATCAAGACGTCTTTTACCTGAATCACAGAAGGGAGTTTTCCACCTATGAAAATGATCTGCTCCAAATCGAACCTGTTAAACGGCCTTCAGGTCGTCTCCAAAGCGGTGCCAAGCAAAACCACCATGTCCATCCTGGAATGCATCCTCGTGGACTGCACCGGCGACAGCATAAAGCTCACAGCCAACGACATGGAGCTCGGAATCGAGACCAGCATCGAAGGCGTGATCGCAGAACCTGGAATCATCGCTCTGGATGCGAAGATTTTTCTTGAGATCGTCAGAAAGCTGCCTGACAACGACATCACCATCGTCACCGACGCGGGCTGCAGGACGACCATCACCTGTGAAAAAGCGAAGTTCGATATCGTCGGAAAGCCCGGCGACGACTTCTCCGGACTTCCGGACATCGAGAGAAATGAAAGCGTCATCGTCTCCCAGTTCACCCTCAAGGAAGTGATCCGGCAGACCATTTTTTCCATCGCTGACAACGAAAACAACCGGCTGATGACCGGAGAACTGTTCGAAATCAACCAGGATGAGCTCAAAGTCGTCTCCCTGGACGGCCACCGGATTTCCATCCGCAAAATTCAGCTGAAGAACGCTTACGACCCCAGAAAGGCCGTCATCCCCGGAAAAACGTTAAATGAAATCAGCAAGATTCTCACAGGCGGCACGGAGGACGACGCGGCCATCTACTTCACGGACAAACATGTGGTCTTCGAATTCGACCGGACCACGGTCGTTTCCCGCCTGATCGAAGGGGAATATTTCCACATCGATCAGATGCTGTCAAACGACTACGAAACCCGAGTGGTGATCAACAAGCGGGAATTTTTAAGCTGTATCGACAGAGCTACCCTCCTCGTGCGGGAAGGGGATAAAAAGCCCATTATTATCAATATTACGGACGGATCTATGGAACTTAAAATCAATTCCGCCCTGGGCAGCATGAACGAACAGATCGATATCGAAAAGCAGGGCCGGGATATTATGATCGGATTTAACCCCAGATTCCTCATCGACGCGCTGCGGGTCATCGACGAGGAGCAGATTACCGTCTATCTGGTCAATCCGAAAGCCCCCTGTTTTATCCGCAACGATGAAAACAGCTATATTTACCTGATCCTTCCGGTGAATTTCACCGCGGTGAACTAAAAAGGGCGGAAAGGAATCGACATGGAAATTTATCGGATCAAAGACGAATGGATCAAACTGGGACAGGCTCTGAAGGCGGCAGGGCTGACGGAGTCCGGCGTGGACGCCAAATACGCCGTGCAGGACGGCCTCGTGAAGGTCAACAGCGTTACGGAAACGCAGCGCGGCAAGAAGCTGGTGCCCGGAGATATCGTGGAATACGACGGCCGGACCCTGAAAATCGAATCGGGTGAATTATGATCATCAAATCGCTGGAGCTTTCCAGCTTCCGGAACTACGAGTTTCTCAACCTGGAGTTCGACCGGGGGACGAACATCCTGTTCGGGGACAACGCCCAGGGGAAAACGAATATTTTGGAAGCCATTTACCTGTGCGCTACCACGAAATCGCACAAGGGCAGCAAGGACAGGGATATCGTGAAATTCGACGCGCAGGAAGCCCACATCCGCTCCTATCTGGAGAAGGACGGGATCGAACGGCGCATCGACATGCACCTTCGCAAGAGCAAGTCGAAGGGGATCGCCGTGGATCAGGTGAGGCTGAAAAAGGCGGCGGAACTCCTTGGGCTTATGAACGTCGTGTTTTTTTCGCCGGAGGATCTTTCCATCATCAAAAACGGGCCGGGAGAACGGCGGCGTTTTGTGGACATGGAACTGTGCCAGCTGGATTCGTTTTATCTTTACAACCTGAATCATTACAACAAGATCGTGAATCAGCGCAATAAGCTGTTAAAGGACCTCTTTCTCAACCCGTCCCTGAGGGAGACTTTAAATATCTGGGACATGCAGCTTGCGTCCTTCGGCAGCAAGGTGATCGAGCGGCGGACGGCGTTCGTCCGGCAGCTCAATGAGATCATCGGAGACATCCATCGCCGCCTTTCCGGCGGAAAAGAGGATCTGCGGATCGTCTATGAGCCGGACGTGACGGAGGAGGATTTCGAAGAGCAGCTGAAACGGAATCAGGAACGGGATATCCGGATGAAAATGACGGGCACCGGCCCTCACAGAGACGATTTCGCCTTCCTCATCGGGGATGTGGACATCCGGAAATTCGGCTCCCAGGGACAGCAGCGGACAGCGGCTCTTTCCCTGAAGCTTTCCGAAATCGAACTGGTAAAGAGAATGACGAAGGATACGCCGATCCTTCTTTTGGACGACGTATTGTCAGAGCTGGACAGCAACCGTCAGAATTATCTTTTGAACAGCATCGGAGAAATCCAGACGATTATCACCTGTACGGGTCTGGACGATTTCGTCCGCAACAGGTTTGAAATCAACCGGGTATTCCGGGTTATCAATGGGACGGTTAGCGCCGGCCAGAACGGAGGAACAGTATGAGCGTAGAATACGGAGCAGATCAGATTCAGATTCTGGAGGGGCTGGAGGCGGTGCGCAAGCGCCCCGGCATGTATATCGGATCCACTTCTTCCAGAGGTCTGCACCATCTGGTATATGAGATCGTGGACAATTCGGTGGACGAAGCGCTGGCGGGGTTCTGCGATACGATTACAGTGACCATCAATCCGGACAATTCCGTCACCGTGACGGACAACGGGCGCGGCATTCCGGTGGGAATCAACCATAAGGCCGGCATTCCTGCCGTGGAGGTGGTTTTCACCATCCTGCACGCGGGCGGAAAGTTCGGCGGCGGGGGATACAAGGTTTCCGGCGGCCTGCACGGCGTGGGCGCTTCCGTGGTGAACGCCCTTTCCGACTGGCTGGAGGTGGAAATCTGCCAGGAAGGAAAGGTCTATCAGCAGCGTTACGAGAGGGGGCACGTCTGCTATCCGCTGAAGGAAACCGGAACCTGCGAACCGGAGAAGACCGGGACGAAGGTGACGTTTAAGCCGGACAAAACCATTTTTACGGAAACAACGGTTTATGATTTCGACGTTTTGAAGACCAGGCTTCGGGAAATGGCGTTTCTGACCAAAGGGCTGAAGATCACCCTGCGGGATGAAAGGGAGGAGGAGCCACGGGAAAAGACCTTCCACTACGAGGGAGGAATCCGGGAATTCGTCACCTACTTAAATTCCAGCAAGGCGGCCCTCTACGATAAGGTCATGTATTTCGAGGGCACGAAAAACGGCGTTTACGTGGAGGTTGCCCTCCAGCACAACGATTCCTACAACGAGAGCGTCTTTTCTTTCGTCAACAACATCAACACGCCGGAGGGCGGCACCCATCTGGTGGGTTTTAGAAACGCCCTGACCAAAACGTTCAACGATTACGCCAGAAGCAACAGGCTGATTAAGGACAACGAGAGCAATCTGTCCGGGGACGATATCCGGGAGGGTCTGACGGCCATCGTCAGCGTGAAGATCGAGGATCCGCAGTTCGAGGGGCAGACCAAGCAGAAGCTGGGAAATTCCGAGGCCAGAGGGGCGGTGGACAGCGTGGTGAGCGAACAGCTGACCTATTTTCTGGAGCAGAATCCCTCCATCGCCAGGACCATCCTGGAGAAATCCATCCTGGCCCAGAGGGCGAGGGAAGCGGCCAGAAAGGCCAGGGAGCTGACCAGAAGGAAGACCGCTCTGGAAGGATCCGCCCTTCCCGGGAAGCTGGCGGACTGTTCGGACAAGGATCCCAGAAACTGCGAGATTTACATCGTGGAGGGGGATTCCGCAGGCGGATCCGCCAAGAAGGCCAGGAGCAGGGCCACGCAGGCTATCCTGCCCCTGCGCGGCAAGATTCTGAACGTGGAAAAGGCGCGCCTGGACAAGATTTTTTCCAACGCGGAGATTAAGGCCATGATCACGGCGTTCGGGACCGGGATCCACGATGACTTCGATATAACAAAACTCCGTTATCATAAGATCGTCATTATGACGGATGCCGACGTGGACGGCGCCCACATCGCCACCCTGATGCTGACCTTCATCTACCGGTTCATGCCGGAGCTGATCAAGCAGGGATACGTCTATCTGGCGAAGCCTCCGCTGTATAAGCTGGAGAAGAACAAAAAGGTCTGGTACGCGTACAGCGACGAAGAACTGGACGCGATCCTTCAGGAAGTGGGAAGGGATCAGAACAATAAAATCCAGCGCTATAAAGGCCTGGGCGAGATGGATGCGGAGCAGCTCTGGGAGACCACCATGGATCCCGAGCACCGGATTTTGCTGAAGGTGTGCATGGACGAGGAGACGGAATCGGAAGTGGATCTGACCTTCACCACCCTGATGGGGGACCAGGTGGAACCCCGCAGAAAGTTCATCGAAGAGAACGCGAAGTTCGTGAAAAACCTGGATATTTAAAATCAACTCGCGCCCCGCGCGCAGATGGGAGCCATAGATGGAAGAGAATATTTTTGACAGAATAGAAGAGGTCGATCTGAAAAAGAAGATGGAGACTTCTTATATCGATTATGCCATGAGCGTCATCGCGTCCAGGGCGCTGCCGGACGTCAGGGACGGCTTAAAGCCCGTTCAGAGGCGCGTGCTCTATTCCATGATCGAGCTGAACAACGGGCCGGATAAGCCGCATCGAAAATGCGCGCGTATCGTGGGCGATACCATGGGTAAATACCATCCCCACGGGGACAGTTCCATTTATGGCGCTCTGGTGAATATGGCCCAGGAATGGAATACCCGCTATCCGCTGGTGGACGGCCACGGGAACTTCGGATCCGAGGACGGGGACGGCCCTGCGGCTATGCGTTACACGGAAGCCCGCCTTTCCAAAATCTCCATGGAAATGCTGGCTGACATCAACAAAAACACGGTGGACTTCGAGCCCAACTTCGACGAGACGGAGAAAGAGCCCGTGGTTCTGCCTTCCCGTTATCCCAACCTGCTGGTGAACGGAACTTCCGGCATCGCCGTTGGGATGGCCACCAATATCCCGCCCCACAACCTGCGGGAAGTGGTGGACGCCGTGGTGAAGATCGTAGACAACCGGATCCTGGAAGACCGGGATACGGATATCGAAGAGGTGATGCAGATCGTCAAGGCGCCGGATTTCCCTACCGGGGGAGTCATCCTGGGCACCCGGGGAGCGGAAGAGGCGTACCGGACGGGGCGCGGCAAGATCCGCGTGCGCGCCGTGACGGATATCGAAACCCTGCCCAACGGAAAATCCCAGATCGTGGTCACGGAACTTCCCTACATGGTCAACAAGGCCAGGCTCATCGAGAAGATCGCGGACCTTCACAAGGAAAAGAGGATCGACGGGATCACGGACCTGAGGGACGAGTCCAACCGGGAGGGAACCCGGGTGGTGATCGAGCTGCGCAGGGACGCCAACGCTAACGTCATTTTGAATCAGCTCTACAAGCATACCCAGATGCAGGATACCTTCGGCGTCATCATGCTGGCCCTGGTGAACAACGAGCCGAAGGTGCTGAATCTGCTGCAGATGCTCCAGCATTACATCCGCCATCAGGAGGATGTGGTGACCAGAAGGACGAAGTACGATCTGAACAAGGCCGAAGAACGGGATCACATTCTGCAGGGCCTGCTCATCGCCCAGGATCACATCGACGAAGTGATCCAGATCATCCGTTCCAGCCAGACCCCTCAGATTTCCAAGGAACGGCTGATCCAGCGGTTCGGCCTGACGGACATGCAGGCCCAGGCCATCATCGACATGCGCCTGCGCGCCCTCACCGGACTGGAGAGGGAGAAGCTGGAAGCGGAGCATCAGGAGCTGCTGATCAAAATCGCGGATCTGAAGGCCATTCTGGCGGATGAAAAGCGGCTGCTGGGCGTCATCAAAGAAGAGATCCTCATCGTGAAGGAGAAATTCGGGGACGACCGCAGAAGCAAGATCGGATTCGATGAATACGATATTTCCATGGAGGATATGATCCCCAGGGACAACACCGTCATCGCCATGACGAATCTGGGCTATATCAAGCGGATGACCGTGGACAATTTCAGGGCCCAGAACCGGGGAGGCAGAGGCATCAAGGGAATGCAGACCATCGAGGACGACTTCATCGCGGATCTGCTGATGACCTCCACCCACCACTATGTGATGTTTTTCACCAATTTCGGTCGGGTTTACCGGCTGAAAGCCTACGAGATCCCGGAGGCGGGCAGGACGGCCAGGGGGACGGCCATCATCAACCTGCTGCAGCTCAATCCGGAAGAAAAGATTTCCGCCATCATCCCGGTGAAGGATTACGAAGAGGATAAGAACTTGTTCATGGTCACCCGGAAGGGAATCGTGAAAAAGACCTCCATTCTGGAATACAGCAACGTGCGCAAGAACGGCCTGGCGGCCATCAGCCTCCGGGAGGACGACGAGCTCATCGAGGTGAAGATCACGGATGAAAATTCCGAAATCTTCCTGGTGACGAAGTTCGGCATGTGTATCCGCTTCCAGGAGACGGATGTGAGGGCCACGGGACGGATGTCCATGGGCGTCATCGGAATGACCCTGGCGGACGGCGACGAAGTGGTGGGAATGCAGCTGGATCATCAGGGAAAAACCCTGCTCATCGTGTCCGAACAGGGCATGGGCAAGCGAACCTCCCTGGATGAGTTCACCCTGCAACACCGCGGCGGAAAGGGCGTGAAGTGCTATAAGATCACGGAAAAGACCGGAGATGTGGTGGGCGTCAAGGCGGTGAACGACGACCATGAAATCATGATGATCACCACGGAAGGGATCATCATCCAGATCCGGATGGAAGACGTTTCCATTCTCGGAAGGATTACCTCCGGCGTGAAGCTGATCAACCTGGATCCCGGCGTAAAGGTGGCCCAGATCGCCAAAGTGCGGGAAAAGGTTTCCGATGGAAATCAGGAATTCGACGATATGGAAGACGCCATGGAGAAGATGGAAGGAGAGGAATAACGGTATTTGAGCAGAAATTCAGGGGTTCCCGGCTGTAATTTCCGTTCCCCTTCCGGAAAAAATCCGAAGGATTCATAGAAAGCCCGGGCTTTCGCGTTTTTTTCCAGAACCCAGAGAAACGCTTCCTTCGCGTTTCGGCTGGAAACTTCCGAAAGAAAGTATTTCATCAGCTTTGAGCCCACTCCCTGCCCCTGGAAGAACGGATCCACATAGAGTTCCTTCAGCTGCAGGGAGGGAGAGGCGCCCGCGGGATCGTCCATGCGGAGAAGCCCGCGCAGGATGCCGTCATCGTATACGAACAGCCCGTTTAAGGCGTCGGGATCGTTTTGAAAGCGCAGGGCCAGATCCAGCACCTGCATTTCGTTGAAAGAAACAATATCATCTTGAAAAATGGGACGGTATGCCGCCCGCTTCGCGAAAATCAGAATTTCCGCGAGGCGGGAGGCATCTTTTTTTTGCGCGCGCCTGATCATGGGATACTCCTTTGCATAAATCATTTTTATGGGATTATCTTAAAACAGGGGAGGAAAGGGATCAATCAGCGTGGGGTTGAAAATCGGAAAAAATTTTCGCGGCGGGGATTGCTTTGGCCGCCAGATGAAATATACTTTAAGTTAGAAGATATGAAAGATGAAAAGAAAGATCCCGGAGGATCGAAACGGAGGGCAGAATGGACGTTTTTGGAAGCAGCATGATGGGACTCCCCATCTTGAGACGGGGAAAGAGCAGGAGCATCAACTGGGAGAACCGGACCGGAGAAAAGGGAAAGGGAGGAATGGAGGAAAGCGTTCTGGGCCCTTCCCGAAAGGAATCCCCCTGCATCCCGAAGGTGGGGGCGAACGAGACGGTGACGCTGGCTGAAATCGGGGGCCCGGGCGTCATACAGCACATCTGGATGACGGTAACGGACAAAACCAGCGAACGAAACCGGTACGTGCTGCGGGATCTGGTGCTGCGCATGTACTGGGACGGGGAGGAGACCCCTTCCGTGGAAAGCCCGCTGGGCGATTTTTTCTGCTGCGGGTTCGGCGTGTCCTATCCTGTAAATTCCATGCCGGTTGCGGTGAACCCTACCCGGGGATTCAACTGCTATTTTCCCATGCCGTTTGGAAAAAGGGCAAAAATTACCCTGGAGAATCAGGGGGACGAGGACGTTCCCGCCTTTTTCTATCAGGTGGATTATTGCCTGGTGCAGGAGCTGCCGGAGGAGACCGGTTATTTCCACGCGCAGTTCAGAAGGCAGCGGATGACGGAAAGGGGAAAGGATTATGTGATTTTAGACGGCGTAAAGGGCAGGGGACAATATGTGGGGACCTGTCTGGAGATCACCGCCCTGGAGCGGTACTGGTACGGGGAAGGGGAAGTGAAATTTTATCTGGACGGGGATTAAACATATCCCACCATCTGCGGCACCGGTACGGAGGATTATTTCGGAGGGGCCTGGAGCTTCGCTTCCCAGGAAAACGGGAGGACGATAGAAAATACCTATTGCACGCCGTTTCTGGGATATCCCTGGTATTCCTGCCGCGATACGGCGATTCACAACGACTATCATACGGACGACCATCTGCCCGAACGCTGTTTTTACCGTTGGCACATCATGGATCCGATTCTGTTCGAAGAGGATTTGAAGGTCACGATCCAGCAGATCGGAGTTTGTCATGGAGGGCTGTTCGAGCGGCAGGACGATGTGGCCAGCGTGGCGTACTGGTATCAGGCGGAACCCCACCGGCCGTTTCCTGCCCTGATGGAAAGAAGAGAACGGTGGCCCAGATAGGGGCCCGGGCGAGATGGCGCATCCGATCCATGGACAGAGCGCTTCGAAAGGAGAAGGTTATGAGCGAAAAATTGCAGCGGGCAAGGGAATTCGAGCTTTTGGAGAGCGGAAAAATCCCGGTGGGACAAAAGCCGGATTTCCATTTTTGCAGCCCCGTAGGATGGATCAACGATCCCAACGGATTCTCCTGCTTTCGGGGGGAATATCATCTGTTTTTTCAATATCACCCCTACAGCACGAAATGGGGGCCCATGCACTGGGGGCACGCGAAGACGAAGGATTTTATTTCCTGGGAGCTTTTGCCCTGCGCCATGGCCCCGGACGAAGAATGGGACGGACAGGGGTGCTTTTCTGGAAGCGCTCTGGAGGATGGGGGGCGGCAGATCCTTCTCTATACGGGAGTGCGGGAATCGGAGGAAGGCGGGAAGCGCCTCGTGAGCCAGACTCAGTGCGTCGCTTTCGGCGACGGCCGGGATTTCATAAAATCGGAGAAAAATCCCGCAATTTGTCCGGATCTTTTGCCGGAGGACAGCGACCGGAAGGAATTTCGGGATCCGAAGATCTGGAAGGAAGGTTCCCGGTTTTATGCGGTGGTTGGGAATAAAACAAAGGACGATTGTGGACAGGCTGTGCTGTTTTCATCTGAGGATGTGGAAAACTGGGCCTTTGAAACCGTCCTGGAACGGGGAAAGCGGGAAGAGGGGAGGATGTGGGAGTGTCCGGACTTCTTCCCCCTGGACGGCCGTCAGGTGCTGATCGCTTCCCCCCAGTTCATGGAGGCGAAGGGGCTGGAGTTTCATAACGGAAACGGGACCATCTATCTTGTGGGAAGCTACGATTCCGAAACCCACGAATTTCGCCGGATCGTCCCGGAAGCCAGAGCTATCGATTACGACCCGGATTTCTACGCCCCTCAGACGCTGCTGACGCCGGACGGCCGCCGGGTGATGATCGGCTGGATGAAGAGCTGGGACAACGATCTGACGCCGGAGGGCTTCTCCTGGTGCGGATTCATGACGATCACCCGGGAACTGCACCTGAAAGGGGATAAGTTGTATCAGCTCCCTGTGCGGGAACTGGAAAACTATTACGGAAAAGCGGTGGAGACGGGCCCGGTTGTCGTGGAAGGAGGAAGCTTCGTGTACGGCCGGGATCCTCTGCCCGTTCCAAGCGAGGAAAAGGGGCTGGAAATCCCGGGGATCCGCGGCAGGCAGTTCGATATGACGGTGTGGGTGAAAGCCGGGGATTACCGTCGGTTTGAGATCGATCTGGCGGCGGACGACAGCCATAAGACGATGCTGTATTATGAGCCGGGCAGCAGCGCGCTGACTTTCGACCGCACCTGGTCCGGAGGGCAGATCCACGATACGGTCAGCAGCCGCAGCTGCTATGTGGCTTCGCGAGGCGGGGAGATCGAGCTGCGGATCGTGATGGATCGCTACGGCGTCGAGGTGTTCGTCAACGGAGGGGAACAGGCCATGAGCTGTCTGACCTATACAGATGAAAAGGCCGACAGAATCCGGTTCGGATCGCAGGGAAGGGCGGAGTTCGAAGCGGCGTGGCGCGAACTGAAGATAGAATAATTATAATAGCAGGAGGTGTGAGGAACATGTTATGCGATTCTGAAATAAAGAATGCCGACGAGCTGGAATTTGCAGTATTCTGTATTGAGAATATCGCGATCAGGCTGGGAAAAAGTGGAGAGGAGGTTTATCGGGCATTGACGGATAAAAACAATATTCTGGAAAGCTATATTATTCCGGAATATGAAATGCTGCACACCCAGAGCAAAGAGTATATTGTTGATGATATTATCAGCCTGATGGCAGAAAGGGGGATCGAGGTATGATTTTACATCATGGTTCGTGTCTGGAAATTTCAAAGCCTGATTTGATACATTCCAGAGACAATGTCGATTTTGGACGGGGATTTTACACGACACCTATCCATGAGCAGGCTGTAAAATGGTGTGAAAAATTCAAGCGCCGTGGCAAAGAGGGCATAGTTTCCCGTTATGATTTTGATGAAACAGCATTTCAGGACCTCAGGATACTGAAGTTTGACAACTATTCGGAAGAATGGCTTGATTTTATACTGAACTGCAGAACAGGAAAAGACACGACTGATTATGATATTGTTATCGGAGGTGTGGCAAATGATAAAGTATTTAATACCGTTGAACTTTACTTTGACCACTTAATTGATAAAAAAGAAGCCATCCGCAGATTACGTTTTGAAAAGCCAAATCTGCAAATATGCCTGCGAACTCAAAAGGCTCTGGATGAGTATCTGCATTATGAAGGGAGTGAACGGATTTGAAAGCGAATCCTGTTTTATTACAGAAAAAATACGCCAGGATTATAGAACTGTTTTCTAAAAAGGAAGGGATCTCTTTGAATAATGCCCTGGATTTTTTCTATCGCTCGAAATTATATCCTCTTATCAGCGAAGGAGTCTCCGATCTGCATTGCATGAGCGATGAGTATTTGGCAGAAGAACTCATTTCTGAATATAAAAAATGATGTTTGTCGAAAGTGAAATAAATTTTGACAGAGGATATTTTATGAGACTTTTATTTGAAATGGATAAACAGGATTATGAAAATTGTACACATTCTTTTGTACGAAATTCTGCCAGAAGCATTATTATTTCGAACAGGAAGATAGCTATGATACATAGCAAGAAGTACGATTACTACAAATTTCCTGGTGGCGGTATCGAAAGTGGTGAAGATCCTGTCGCCGCCATGATACGTGAAACCCGCGAAGAGGCAGGTTTAGTGGTAAAGTTCGAAACAGTAAAAGAATATGGTTATGTTCATCGCATTCAAAGAAGTGATCAGGATGCTGCGGAATGTTTTATTCAAGACAGCTACTATTATCTTTGTGAAGCAGAAAATGAAATAGTCTCTCCATGTCTGGATGATTATGAAGCCAAAGAAAACTATATTTTGGAATTTGTGGATCCTCAAATTGTCATTACGAAAAATCGAAATGTCATTTCAACTCCTCATAATCCCATGATGTTTGAGAGAGAGGCCAGAGTTATTGAACTACTGGTTTCTGAAGGATTACTGGACTCAAAATCATCGGGCAATAAAAATTATTAAAAGGGAAACATTGACTGGAAAGATGTAGGTGAGAAAATGGATATCTCAATTAGAACCGAGCTGGGAAAGGATTATCGAAGAGTTGAGGAAATAACAAGAGCTGCATTTTCATATCCTGAAAGGATTGAAAGGGGCGGTATTGGATGCCCATATGAACACTGGATGGTTCATGAGTTACGGAAGCGGGATGGTATCCCCGAATTGAGTTTCGTTGCGGAAGTTGATCATAATATTATTGGACATATTATCTGTAGTAAAGCAGAGGTGAGAACTTCTGACAGGATTATTCCGGTTTTGAATGTTGGACCGCTCAGCGTGTTGCCTGAGTATCAGCGGAAAGGCGTTGGAAAAGCGCTCATCAGGAGTATGACAGGCAAAGCGGCTGAATTGGGATTTGGAGCTATTCTGTTTTTTGGAAGACCGGAGTATTATCCTCAATTTGGGTTCAAAGAGGCTTCCGAATGGCAGATTACCGATTCAGACGGATATAATTATCCGGCATTTATGGGAATGGAACTGATCGCTGGTTATCTATCGTATGCGAGGGGCGGGAAATATTATGAATCGGATATTTATGATGATAACCTTAATCGTAATAGAGTAAAAGATTTTGATAAATCATTCGAGTCGTAAAACCTGTGAGAATACAGCCTTTTGTTGGTTAAGGGGACATTAGTTATGAAGGATTTTATTTTTATAACAGGCGCCAGCGGGATAGGAAAAACTACATTGGCAAATGGGTTGCTTAAGCATTACAAGACCACTTGTATTGAACAACATATGATTCCCGAATTTATATCCAGAGATGGAGTCGAGGAAATGACAGGGGAACTTGAAGAGCGAACCTGCTGGGAAAACCAGGTCGCAATGCTTTTGTGTTTTCACAGGCTGGGTTATAAAAATATCATTGCTACCGATATTGATGATCTGAGAACAGCAGATATTCCGGTAGTTTTTAAAGGATATCATTACATAACGATAAAACTCGTATGCCATGATCCGGAACAAATAAGAAGACAAATGGAGAACCGTCCTAATAATGGGCTTATCGATTATGAATTACAGGAAAAGATGAACACAAAAAATTTGGAAAGAAAACCGCTCGTAAATGAGGTAGAAATTGATGTTACTGAAAAAACAGCAGAGGAAGTGCGCATTGAAGCTATAAACATGATCGATACCTTTATTTCTGAATTGAATTACGCATATGAAAAGCCTCCAAAAGAATTGTTTTATTCCTGGGTTTTTGCAAACGGGTTAAGATGATGGAATATTCCATAGGCAAAATTTACCGGATTTATCGCAAAAAGAGAAAAGTGATTTTACGGAAAGGATAGCTTTTTATATGGAAACGAACGAGCTGAAATTGATTCGTATTGGCGTTGAAAGCGCTGAAGAATTATGGAAAATGCAAGTGGAGGCTTTTTCCTCATTATATGAGAAGTATCAGGATACCGATACGAGTCCTGCTGCGGAAAAACTGGATAAAATTCAGATGAGACTAAATCAGCCGTTTACATACTTCTATTTTATCGTGGTTGATGGGAAAAAAGCAGGCGCAATACGAGTAATCGATAAGAAAAGGCAATACAATTAGTTGAGCGAATCCATGGAAGTTCTGGTTGGGAGCTGGATACAATTCTGCAGGAAGCGGGAAATTGCCATCTGTATGAAAAGATGGGATATCAGAAAACAGGTAAGCAACAAATAGTCAACGATAAAGTGACGTTGGTATTTTACAGAAAGGAAACCAGTATGGATCATGAAATAATCATCTCGTATAGCGATACTTTGAATATGTTGGATGAAATTTTGGAAAAAAGGGATCACGAATGGTGGAATAAATTCTATTCCGATCGAAACAAACCGGTTCCGTTTTTTAAGGATATCCCTGACGAAGAACTGGTTTCGTACTGTGAAGAGGGGATATTGACGGGAGGAAATGCTCTGGATATCGGTTGCGGAAACGGACGCAATTCACGGTATCTGGCAGCACGGGGGTTTCGGGTTACCGGAATTGATATTTCCGGGCAATCCATTCGTTGGGCAAAGGATTTGACAAATGAAGATCAGAATATCAATTTCCAATGTGCGTCGATGCTGGAATATGCTGCGGAAGCTGACAGCTTTGATTTTATTCTCGACAGCGGTTGTTTCCACCATATTAAACCGCACAGAAGAGAGCAGTATATAAACTGCATATTGCGTTGCCTGAAAGATGACGGATACTTTCTTATGACCTGCTTTAATTTAGACGGCGGCGCAAATATATCCGATTACGATGTGTACAGAGATTATTCTATGCATGGAGGTCTGGGGTTTTCCGAATACAAAATAAAGAGGATACTGAACAGTTATTTTGACATAATAGACTTTAGAAAAATGAAAGAAACAGACAATGTCAAAATTTTTGGAAAAGATTTTATGTGGGTAATCCTGATGAAGAAAAGGCGGGAAGAATAAAATCCTGATTGAACGGGGTGAGTCAATTGGCAACTGGCATTATGATAATGGGTTCCTCAGGGTCGGGAAAAACGACTCTTGGGAAATTGTTGGCCGACGAATTAGGCTATAACTTTGTTGACATAGATGAATATATTTGGAGGAAGGACACAGCGATTCCTTTTTCAGAAATGTATCCAAAGGATGAAAAGATCGGTCGCTTAATGGAGGCAATATCGACCTGCAGCCACTTCGTAATGGCTGGTTCCATGAATTCATTTCACGAACATTTTGACCCGTTTTTCGAGTTGGCCGTCCACTTACACGCGGACGCGGAAATTCGCATGAAGCGCGTCCATGACCGGGAATTGAGGTTGTTCGGCGAGCGTATCCTGGAAGGCGGAGATATGTATGAGGAACACCGGAAATTTTTAAACGACATCGCAGGATATGATTTTGGAATCGGAAGTTCTACCTTACAAAAACATGAACTCTGGATAAAATCTCTCAAATGCAGGGTGATTCAATTGGACGGTGCGCATTCGTTAGAGAAGAATTTAAAAATAATTCTCGATACATACAGAAAACTGTGAAAAGGATTGTAGCAGCATGACATTTCCGTTAAAAATTTCAGCCTGTATATCATTTGAAGCAGATGATGTGCAGGCTGAAACTGTATTATTTACTGTGAAAAAAGCTTAAAGTGTTTCCGACGTACAAAGTCTTGCCAGAGCCGGAAGATCGATCACATGAACTTTTCTGCGGGTAGTTGAAATAATGTTCCGTTTTCGCAGGTCAGACAGACCTCTGGTGAGCTGAATCCGGCTGAGTCCGAGAATTTCCGCAAGTTCTTCCTGCGTCATATCGATTACAAGGCCGGAACAGGCGGGCTGATTGACGGTAAGAAGGTACAGAAGATTGCAGATTTTTACGAAAGACGGATTGTACTCCTGATGGACGATCTCAAAAAGGAAACGGTTGATATACATGGAGTTCCAGTTTACGACCTGTTCGCTCAATGCCGTATTCGTTTCAAACATTTTCTGAAACTGGTCTTTCGTAAATTCCAGAACTTTCATATCGGATAAGGCGACTGTGATCAATGAAAGCTCTATTTTATAGTCATTCTGGCGATAACCGGGGAATACCGTACCGGCTCCGTGGAAGCTGATAATTTTTCTGCGGCCATTTTCATGGTCTGCAAAATGAATGGACGCCCCGGAAATGATATAGTGGATTTTTTCGTAAGGCTGTCCGGGCTTCCACAGATAGTCCCCTTTGCGGAATGTCCTTGCGGCGTGGGGCTGTGAAAGGAAGTATTCATAGAACTGCCGGAAGTCATCTGCGAAAAAATAGCGTGGCGTCAGCAATGTACCACCTCACAATCTATCTGATTTCGTCACTGTGATTGTACTATTATGAGCGGCTTTTTTCAATACAGGACACGGGGAGGCGTGCATTATGAAAAAAACATTGAGATTGACTTACCCGCAATGGCAGGGGGGAATGAATCCCGACTATGTATTCGGAGCAGAATTATTGGAGCGGATTGCCCCGCCGGGTTCGACAGCCGAGCGCGCTGCCGTGACGGTGAACGGGGAATTTGATTTGAAGTCGTGCCGGCTTGACGGAATAGACTGCGGCGCGTCGTTGTTGGAGCAGGCGAAACAGGCGGAAAAAATATTGCGGGATAAACAGCCGGATAAAGTGATTGTTTTTGGAGGCGACTGTGCTGTGACGCAGGTTCCGTTCGATTATCTGAGCGGTAAATATGGCAGCAGGATCGGGCTGCTATGGCTGGACGCCCATCCCGATTGTTCCACCGTAAAGGAATCCTCACATCTGCATGAAATGGTCATGGGGAATCTGATTGGCCTTAGTCCTTTTTCGGAAATTACAGCAGTACGGCATCCCTATGAAGCGAAAAGGGTGCTGCTCGCAGGAGTAATCGAAAAATCCCTGCGCCCTATGGATATGGCCTGCAAAGAAAAGGGAATCCGTATTCTTTCACCGGAAAGCCTGAAAGAAAACAGCGATGAAATACTCGCCTGGATTTCGGAAACAGGAATTGAATATGTGGCTGTACATTGGGATTTAGATGTGCTGCACCCGTCGGATTTCAGAAGTATTTACCCCGCTGAACCATATACCGACCCACGGGAATTTCCGGCGGCGGTCGGGCGAATGAAATTGTCGGAGATCGTGAGAATCCTGAATGATGTATTGAAGAAAGCGGAAATTGTCGGTATGAGTATCACAGAACATCTGCCATGGGACGCATTTAATCTGCGCAGGGCATTAAAGTCAATTTCCATCTTTGAGTAAGAAAAACTTCCGTCATCGCATCCTTCATGAAGGGACGCTGCCGGAAAACAATACCGGGGAGCAAATTCGGCTTTTGCACGCAGAATTTGCTCCCCAACATCGTTCCTGTTGAAGAGTCGGAAAACCGACTCTTTTGTTTTGCACAAATTCGTTTCAGATCCGCCTCTTTCCCATCATCCTTCCCGCTTCGTGGTTCCCCCATACTGGTAGGATACGGGCAGCAGCGTCAGGCTGGGAACCATGGAACGGTCCGGGGCTACCAGAATTTCCACGCACTTTTCCGCCAGCTGCTTCACCGGCTGGCAGATGGAGGAGACGAAGAGGTCTTCCTGCTCCCCGCCGAACTGGCGGATGCCGTCGAAGCCGATGATCTGTACGTCCTCCGGGACCCGGTATCCCTGGCCGCGCAGAAGCCTGAGAAAATGATAGCCGTGGTAATCGGTATGGGCGAAGACGCCGTCGAAGGTCAGAGAACCGTCGGCCCTTTTGTGGCGCTCCAGAAAATCCCGCATGTAATCCAGCATTTCCGGACAGTCCTCCATATTCAGATAATCCGGCTCGAGGCCGTGTTTTTTGCAGGCGTGAAGATAACCGTCCATCCGCTTGTCCGATTCTCCGGGAAAAACGGAATGAAAGCGGATATAGACGGGGTGGGTGCAGCCCAGCTCCAGGAGCTTTTCTACCGCCATACAACCGCCGGCGAAATTGTCGGAGGCCACCCGCGGGATGATGTGGTTGTCAAAAAAGCGGTCGAAGACCACCATGGGGATATCCTTCGCGATGTATTTTCCCACGTCGGAATAGGTCAGGGCGACGATTCCGTCCACCTTGTTCTGGGTCGCCAGATTGAGATAGGCGATTTCCTTTTCCGGGATTCCGTCCGCGCAGCACAGCAGCAGCTTGAGCCCTCTCTGGTACAGAGCCCCCTCGATATAATCCGCGAAGGAGGCGAAAAAGGGATTGATGGTATTGGGAATGATCAGCGCGATGAGGTTCGTCTTCTGCGTTTTGAGCCCCCTGGCATAGGTATTCACTTCATAATGTAAAGTCCGGATCGCGTCCAGGACGCGGCTGCGATATTCCTCGCTGACGGGAATTCCGTTGATGACTTTTGAAACCGTTCCCAGGGCCACGCCTGCCTCTCTCGCCACATCCTTCATGGTGGGCGCATTTTTTTTCGTCATAGCTCGAAAGATCCTCCTGAATGATAGTTCTATTTTATACGAAAAATCCCCTTCTGAACAGAGAAAAGAAATTCTCCTGTGCTGATACATGGATCATATCATATATATGAAACGTTATATACTGTGAAAACAGATAAAACGACGGCGATATTTTTGTATAAATGTAATAAAATATACTCTTTTACCAAAAAATATGGATTTTATCCTTGACGAACGGGGAGCGTGGGACTAAAATAAAATCATAAAATATGAAACGTTTCACAAGACGAAGAAACAGAGTCGAATAAGCAAAGACAAAGAAACGGATTCACAGGAAATGGAAAACCAGAACGGGAGATGGGAGGAAGAGCGATGGCAGTGAAAAGGAAAACGACGGCCGCGGCCGTGCCGGTTCACAAGAGCCTGGCGAAGCAGATGATGAAGCACTGGGAATTTTATCTTCTGCTTTTGCCCGGCATTATCCTGACGATTATTTTCAAGTACGTTCCGATTTACGGCGTACAGATCGCGTTTCGGGATTACAACGCGGTGGAAGGATTTTTCGGGAGCCCCTGGGTGGGGCTGAAATGGTTCGAACGCTTTTTCAACAGCTATAACAGCGTGAGAATGATCCGGAATACGGTGCTTTTGAGCCTTTACAGCATTTTATGGACTTTTCCGATTCCCATCATCCTGTCGTTGCTCATCAATCAGGTGAAGTCCAAAAAGTTCCAGAGGGTCACGCAGACGATCATTTATGCGCCGCACTTCATTTCCATCATGATCCTGTGCGGTATGCTGAGGATTTTCCTTTCCCCTTACGGAGGGCTGATCAACGTGATCGCCCAGGCTTTCGGAGCGAAGGAAGCGGTGAACTTCATCGATTCCGCGTCGGCCTTCCGGACGATTTACATCGCCTCCAGCATCTGGCAGGACGCAGGATGGGGAACCATCATCTATCTGGCCACCCTTTCCAGCGTGGACGCTTCCCTGCATGAAGCGGCCAGGGTGGACGGGGCCAGCACCTGGCAGAGGATTTTACACATCGATGTGCCGGAGCTGATTCCGGTCATCGTCATCCAGCTGATCATGCAGTTCGGAAACCTGATGAACGTGGGATTCGAAAAGGCGTATCTGCTGCAGACGAGCCTGAACAAGGAAACTTCCGAAATCATCGCCACCTATGTGTACGAACAGGGTATGCTGAAAGCCATGTACAGCTTTTCCACCGCGGTTGGGCTGTTCAACACGGCGGTGAACATCGTGCTTCTGGTGGTGGTGAACCGGATCTGCAAAAAGCTTTCCAACGTGAGCTTTATTTAAGGGGGGAGGGAAAACAATGCGCGGCTCGATGAGCACAAAAACGAAGAAGATCTCTTCGGACAAGGTATTCGATATTTTCAATTATACGCTCCTGATCCTGCTGATCGTCGTGGTGGCCTATCCGCTGTACTACGTCCTCATCGCTTCCATTTCGGATCCCTATGAGGTATACGGCGGGAAGACGTTCCTCCTCCCTTCCAAAATCACGCTGGAAGGATACTTCCGGGTCTTTCGGGAGGAGTCCATCGCCACGGGCTATCTGAACAGCATTTACTACACGGTTCTGGGAACCGTCATCAGCGTGGCGCTGATCATCACCACCGGGTACTGCGTCTCCAAAAAGACGCTGCCCTTCCGGAAAGCCATCATGGTCTTTTACGTGTTCACCATGTATTTCAACGGCGGGCTGATCCCCACCTATCTGGTGGTTTCCAAGCTGGGAATGCTCAACAGCGTCTGGGCGCTGATTTTGCCCGGCGGGGTGGCGGTGTTCAACGTGATCGTGGCAAGGACGTTTTTCGAAAGCAGCATTCCGGAGGAGCTGTACGAGGCGGCGGCCATCGACGGCAGCAGCAATCTGAGGACCTTCGTGAAGATCGCCCTGCCTCTGGCAAAGCCCATTCTGGCCGTCATGGTGATTTTCACCATGGTAGCGTACTGGAACGACTGGTTCACCGCCCTGATCTATATGAATGAAAAGGCGAAGTATCCCCTGCAGCTTGCACTGCGCCAGGTGCTGATCCAGAGCCAGGCAACGGCGACGATGATGGGGAACATGGACGGCGGTTATGCGGAAGCCAATAAGATCACGGAGCTGATCAAGTGCGCTTCCATCGTGGTGGGATCGGTCCCCATGCTGGTGGCCTACCCGTTCGTGCAGAAATATTTTGAAAAAGGATTCATGGCCGGCGCCGTAAAAGGATAACCGGCTCTGAAAATACAAACGGAACGCGAGCAGCGAATCAAAATGAAACGGATGAAAAGGAGGAAAAAGATGAAACAGTTAAAGAGGATGACGGCGTTGGGACTGGCGGCGGTCATGGCGGTTTCGGCAGCGGCCTGCTCCGGCGGCAACGGAGGCGACAGCGCTTCTTCGGGGGAAGAACAGACGAACTTCAGCATTTTTGCGGGGATCAGCGCCCTGTCTCCGGATAACAGCGAAAAGCCCCTGGTGCAGCAGATGAACGAGGCCATGGGAGTGACCATCGAATGGAACTGCGTTTCCGGAGATACCCTGACGGAGAAAAAGAACCTGATCCTGAACGCGGGCAGCGATCTTCCGGACGCCCTGATGGCGGCTTCCCTGACGGACAACGAGCTTTTGACCTACGGCGGCAACGGCCTGCTCATTCCCCTGGAGGATTACATCAACGAGGAGACCATGCCCAACCTGATGAAGATCGTGGAGAAGCGCCCGGAAATGCTGGCGACCTGTACCATGCCGGACGGGCACATCTACGGGCTGCCCGGAATCTCCGAAATGGGCTTTCAGTATTCCGACGGAAACACGTATTACATCGGCGCGATCCCGCAGTTTACGGCCATCAACACGGACTGGCTGGAAGCGGTAGACATGGAAATGCCCACCACGGTGGACGAACTGCACGACGTCCTGGTCGCGTTTAAGGAGAACGACGTAAACGGCAACGGGGACCCCACGGATGAAATCCCTCTCTCCTTCATTTTCCCGGAGAAGAACGGATCCTGGTGCGCGGGCATCGGCACCCTGCTGGCGCCCTTCGGATGCACGGATTATCAGGCCGACCACAGGGCCATCGAGGACGGTAAGGTATATTATCAGGCGGCTACGGAAGAGTACAAAAATGCCATCGCCTATTATCACGAATGGTTTGAAGAAGGGCTGATCGATATCGAGATCTTTTCCCAGGATTCCAGCCAGTATATCGCGAAAGGCAACGGAGAGGATCCCAGGCTGGGCGTATTCGTCTGGTGGGAAATCCCGGAGGTCGTAGGGGAAGAGAGAGCGGAGAGCTATGAGTATCTTCCGATCCTGGAAGGCCCTGACGGGACTTACGGCGTGAATCTGAACGAAATGGGAACCACCAGCCACAACAGCTTTGCGGTGACCAACGCGTGTAAAAATCCGGAACTGCTGCTCAAATGGGTGGATCAGATGTATGATCCCATCAACAGCATGCAGGCCATTTACGGCCCCATCGGCGTTTACTGGGATGAGGAGCCCGATGAAAACGGCTGCTACTCCATGAGGGAGCTTCAGGAAGGCGAAACCGCGGGCGAACTGAAATCCAAATCCGAGCTTCTCGGGCCTACGGAGCAGCTGGCTGAGGACTACGGGACTTATTATTACATGGAAGACAGAGCGCAGGAACGCCTGAACGATCTGAACGATTTCTGGTTCCAGTATGTGGACAGCACGGAATACTATCCTTCCGTCACCAACACGGCGGAAGAAATCGAAGTGATCAACGACAAGCTCAGCGATATCAAAGCGCTGACGGAAGAGAAGGTCGCTCACTGGCTTCGGGACGGCGGTATCGAAGAAGAGTGGGATCAGTACCTGCAGGATCTGGATAACATGGGGCTTTCGGAAGTGGTAGCGGCATGGCAGGCAGCTTATGACCGTTATCAGAAAGCGCTGGCAAAATAACGCAAAGGGAATCGGAAGGGCTGCCGCGCAAAGGTCAAAAGAGGGCGTTTTGTGCGGCGGCCCTTCGGCATCCTGCAGTTTTCATGACAGCGGTGGAGGAATATGACGGAAATGGAAAGAGAAAAGGAGAAGAACATAGACCGGTGCGCGCAGGCGTACGCAGAACTGCTGGACGGCTGTGAAATCAGGATTTCGGGAGAAGGCGTTCCGGAAGGGTTTTACCTGCCGGGGGGAAGGGCGGAATCGGTAAGGCTGATCCTGGAGTCGGACAACGCCCACTATCCCTTCGGAACAGGGTGCCTGTACCACGGGATCGGAGAAATCCTGAAATGGACCGGGCGGAGACGAAGCGAAGATACGGAGGAAACGGCGGCTTACCGCCGGGGCATCCACACGGTTTATAAGGCGGTGCAAAGGCTGATCCTGCGCCATGCCCGGGAAGCAAAACGGCTGGCGGAGCAGGAGGCGGATGCGAACCGAAAAAACAGCCTGCAAAGGATCGCAGGGATCTGCGGGCGGATTTCCGAAAAAAGGCCCGCTACCTTTGAGGAAGGGCTTCAGCTGTTCTGGTTTTTGTATCTGGCCCGAAGCCCCTTCGGGGTAGGATGCATCGGGAGGCTGGATCAGACCCTCTATCCCTTTTATCGCATGGAATGCAGGGCCGGGAGCTGGAACCGGGAAGAGGCCATGGAAGCCGTGCTGCGGTTTTACCGGAATCTCAACCGGCTCCGGGCAGGGGACACCCTGCGCAATCTGATGCTTTCCGGCCAGAACGAAGCCGGGAAGGATCAGACCAACGAGCTGACATGGATCTTTCTGGAAGCTTATGAGCGGGCGGGGGACGCGGAACCGCACCTCAACGTCAGGATCCATGAAAATACGCCGAAATCCCTGATCCGCGCCTGTGTGCGCCTTCTGGCGAAGGGAAAGGGGCAGCCGACCCTGTACTTCGACGAAAATATCATTCTGGCCATGGAGCGGGCGGGGATTTCCCATGTCGACGCCTGCCGCTATGCCAACGACGGATGTACCGAGACGGTGATCGATCAGAAGAGCGGGATCGTATTCTGGCAGCATGAGATGGTGAAAACGGTGGAACTGACCCTGTTTAACGGGGAAGAAAACCCCTGCGTGGTTCCGGTGCGGATGCGGAAGAACAGCGCGCAGGGTCCCCTGTTTACGCCGAAGACCTCTCTGGTAAAAGGGTTTCGGTCCGGCGCTTTTGAGGAAATGAAGAGCTTTGAGGAGTTTCTGAACGCATTTTTCCGTCAGCTGGATTTCCAGCTGGATCAGCAGTTTTTGCGGATCGAGGAGAAGATGCAGGAGGATGAAACGAATACCGTGACCTCGCCTCTGGTGGGAGGATCGTTCTGGCGAAGCGCGGTCACGGGAAAGGATCCCCTGAGAGGAGGGGGATTCGACGTATCCAACTACCAGCTTCTGTCCGGAACCATCACCACGGCGGCGGACAGCCTGCGGGCGGTGGAGGAGTGCGTCTTTGTGCGCAAATGGTGTACGGCGGCGGAACTCAAACGCGCGCTGGCAGCCGATTTTCAGGGCTGGGAAGCCCTTCGGCAAAGGCTTTTACACGTTCCGAAATTCGGGAACGGGGATGAGAGGACGGACGGCCTGGCCGCGGAGATCGGAAAACATTTTATCCGGAGGGTGAACGGATTTTGCGGAACAAAGCCGCTGAGGCCCGGGCTCTACAACATCGACTTCGGAATCTTCGCCAACACGGTGGGGGCCACCCCGGACGGCAGGAGGTTTCGGGATCCCATCGGCGAACATTGCTGTCCCACGCCCGGGGCGGCGCAGAAGGGGCCTACGGCCGTCGTGGAGTCCGCTTCCAGGCTCCCCATGCGGGACGGATACGCCTCGTCCCCCCTCCAGCTGACGCTGGATCAGGGCGGATTCGAAATGGGGGCGGACCGGGAGGAAATACTGTACCGTCTGATGGAGGGAGCGCGCAGGGCCCACGTCCCGGTGCTCAATCTGGCCATGTACGATAAAAAGGCGCTGCGGGCGGCGCAGAAGGAGCCGGAGAAATACAGGGATCTGATCGTGCGGGTCTGGGGGTTCAACGCCCGTTTCGTGGAGCTGGACCGGGAGCTGCAGGAACATATCATCGGCCGGATGGGCGGAGGGGACAACGGATGAAACAGGCGATGATCGCGGAAGTCCAGAGGTTTTGCATTCACGACGGGCCGGGGATCCGGACGACGGTCTTTTTCAAGGGCTGTCCCCTGTCCTGCGCCTGGTGCCACAATCCGGAAACCATAAAAGCTGCGCCGGAGATGCTGTATTTCGAACAGAAATGCATCGGCTGCGGGAGCTGTCTGGCCGTCTGTAAAAAGGGGGCGCACCGGTTCGAAGGGGGGCGGCATACGGTAGACGTAAGCGCCTGTCTCTCCTGCGACAGGATGGAGGAATGCGCCCTGAGCTGCCCCGCACAGGCCATGGCGGTCTGCGGCCGGAGAGTGGAATCGGGAGAACTTTTGGAACAGGTGCTTTTGGACCGGGAGTTTTACGGGAAGGAAGGAGGGGTGACCTGCTCCGGCGGGGAACCGCTTATGCAGGCGGATTTTCTGGGGGAATTTCTTTCCCTGTGCAGGGACCGGGGGCTGAACGTCTGCATGGATACATCCCTGCAGGTAAAATGGTCCGAAATCCTTCCCCTCCTCCCCATGATCGACCTGTTTCTGGTGGACGTCAAGTGCATGGATCCGAAGCGGGCGGTCCGATACACGGGCGCAGACGGAAGGCTTGCGGCGGAAAATCTGATCCGGCTGTCGGAAGCAAAAAAGCCGGTGATTTTAAGAATGCCGCTGGCAGCGGGAGTCAACGATGCGCCGGAGGAAATGGAGGCCCGACGCAGGCTGATGGAAAAGCTGAACAACGTGGTCCGGGTGGACTGTTTCGCAGTAGCCAACCATGCGGCGTCGAAATACAGGGCCATGGGAAAGGAAGCCCCCGAATGGAACCGGGGCGCGGACCTGCGGGAAATGGAAGAACGGATGCGGAGAGAAACAGGAGGAAAACGATGGGAGAGACCTATTTTTACAGAGCGCCCGGAGCAAGATGCGGGGATGTGATCCCGAAGTTTATCGACGGAAAGTGGAGGATCTTTTACTTGAAGTCCTGGAAGGATCCGAAGCGGCCGGACGCGGTTTTTGGATGGCACAGGATGGACAGCGCGGATCTGATCCATATGGGGCCGGAGACGCCCGTCGGCGTCCTGGGAGGGACCGGGGATCTGATTTATGCGGAAGGAAAATGGCATCTGTTCGCCTGCCGTTTTCCGGAGGGAAATCAGGAGATCACCCATTACGTCAGCAGGGACGAAAGTCTGGATCGATGGGACTTCGTGGAAGAGGATACCTTCGGCCCGGACGGGGTCATTTACAGCGGCCCGGACTGGAGGGATCCCAGGATAATCCGGCGGGAGGATCTGGGAGAATACTGGATGCTGGTGGCGGCCAGGGCGAACGAAGGGCATGCTCAGACGGGATGCGTGGGGCTGTGCGTCTCAAAGGATCTGAAGAACTGGGAATACCGGGAGCCCTTCTACAATCCCCGGCGCTTTGCCGGAGCCTGCGAGTGTCCGGATTTCTTCCGGATGGGCGGGTGGGAATATCTGGTCTTTTCTTCCTATACCACCCTGTTCGGAACCCGTTATGTGAAGCGCCGGATCGGGGAAACGGGGTGGAAGATCCCCAAAAATCACAGGCTGGACGGCCGCGCCTTTTATGCGGCGAAGACCGCAGACGACGGGAACCGCCGCTGCCTGTTCGGCTGGAATCCCACGAAGGAAGAGGACCTGTTCGGATTTTGGCCAAAGCGGCAGCCGGGGCAGGATTACCGGACCTGGGACTGGGGCGGAAATATGGTCATTCACCAGCTGACGCAGCAGCCGGACGGAGATCTGGGGCTCTGCCTCCCGGACGGCGCGGAATCGTTTTTCCCCGTTTTGTCGAATCGCAGGATGGAGCCGGTCACGCCCGGGTGGAGAGAACGGGACGGGCAGCTTGTGGCGGCGCAGGAGGAGAGCTGCCAGACCGCGCTGTGCGGGCCGATGCCCGAAACCGGCCGCTTTTCGGTGGAAATGGAAGCGGGAGAAGCCGTTTGTGCCGGCGTGGCGCTGCATCTGGAACGGGATTTGTCGAGGGGGTATTTTCTTTACGTGGAGCCGCAGCGCCGGCGGCTGGTCTTCCGGTCGTGGCTGCGCCAGTCGGAAGAGGGAGGGAAGGCCTTCCCCTACGACGTGGAGCTGGAAACGGCCCTGCGGATTCCGGAGGACGGAGTCTACCGGATGGAAATCGTGACGGAAAAGAGCGCCGGGACCGTGTGGGTGAACGAAGAGGCGGCCCTGAGCTTTCGGATGTATGACTGCAGGGAAGGGGAATTCGGTCTCTTTTCTTTTGGGAAGGCGAAATTCAGCAATGTGAAGGCCATGGCGATGGCGGAAAAATAAAATCGGAGAAAAGGAGTCATTCAGGATGAGCGAGAAATTGCAGCGGGCCAGGGAGTTCGAACTTCAGGAGATCGGACGGATTCCGGAGGGGCAAAAGCCGGATTTCCACTTTTGCAGCCCGACAGGATGGATCAACGATCCCAACGGTTTTTCCAGTTTTCGGGAGGAGTATCATCTGTTTTTTCAATATCATCCCTACAGCGTTCAGTGGGGGCCCATGCACTGGGGGCATGCGAAGACGAAGGATTTCATTTCCTGGGAACTGCTTCCCTGCGCCCTGGCCCCGGACGAGGAGTTCGATGCGATGGGCTGTTTTTCCGGCAGCGCGCTGGAGTGGGAAGGCAGACAGTATCTGATGTACACGGGCGTGAAGGAGATTCCCGGGCCGGATGGAAAGCCCGTCGTCCGGCAGACTCAGTGCATGGCGGACGGCGACGGGGTGAACTATGAAAAGTGGAAATGCAATCCCGTGATCGAAGCGGACTGCCTTCCTGCCGGGAGCTTTCCGGAGGATTTCCGGGATCCGAAGATCTGGAAGGAAGAGGACGGTTTTTATGCCGTCGTGGGCAGCAGGAGCCGGGATACCAGCGGGCAGATCGCGATGTTTCGCTCGAAGGATATGCGGGAATGGGAACTGGTATCCGTTTTGGACCGCAGCGAAAACCGCTTCGGAAAGATGTGGGAGTGCCCGGACTTCTTCCCCCTGGACGGCCGTCAGGTGCTGATCGCTTCCCCCCAGACCATGGAGGCGGAGGGTCTGGAGTTTCATAACGGAAACGGGACCATCTATCTTGTGGGAAGCTACGATCCCGAAACCCACGAATTTCGCCGGATCGTCCCGGAAGCCAGGGCCATCGATTACGGGCTGGATTTCTACGCCCCCCAGACGCTGCTGACGCCGGACGGCCGCCGGGTGATGATCGGCTGGATGAAGAGCTGGGACAACGACCTGACGCCGGAGGGTTTCTCCTGGTGCGGATTCATGACGATCCCCCGGGAATTGCACCTGAAAGGGGATAAGCTGTATCAGCTCCCCGTGCGGGAACTGGAAAGCTATTACGGAAAGGTCGTGGAGACGGGGCCGGTTGCCGTGGAAGGAGGAAGCTTCGTGTACGGCCGGGATCCGCTGCCCGTTTCCGGTGAGGATAAGGGGATGGAAATCCCCGGGATCCGGGGCAGGCAGTTCGACATGACGGTGCGGGTGAAAGCCGGGGATTACCGTCGGTTTGAGATCGATCTGGCTGCGGACGACAGCCATAAGACGATGCTGTATTACGAGCCGGGCAGCAGCGCGCTGACCTTCGACCGCACCTGGTCCGGAGGACAGACGCGGGATTCCGTCAGCAGCCGCAGCTGCTATGTGGATTCGCGAGGCGGGGGGATCGAGCTGAGGATCGTGATGGACCGCTACGGCGTCGAGGTGTTTGTCAACGGAGGGGAACAGGCCATGAGCTGCCTGACCTATGCGGATGAAAAGGCCGACAGGATCCGGTTCGGATCGCAGGGAAGGGCGGAGTTCGAAGCGGTTTGGCGCGAACTGAGGCGTTGACAAATCCGGCCGTCCTCTGTTATACTCAAAACCAGCAGAATACAGAAAATTTGCCGCCGGGTAAAAGCGTTGAGGTTTGTATCGATAGGCCATGAAGATACAGACGTTCAGCGCTTTTTTTGCGGAATGGCGGAATGGAGGAAATGATGAAAACGGGAAAAATGATGGGGGAATTCGCCAAATATACGTCCATGAGCGTGCTTGGCATGGTTGCGATTTCCTGTTATATTCTGGCGGATACGTTTTTCGTGTCCAAAAGTCTGGGGACCAACGGGTTGGCGGCCCTGAATCTGGCCATTCCCATTTACAACTTCATTCACGGAACGGGGCTGATGCTGGGGATGGGGGGAGCCACCCGGTTTACCATCAGCAAAAGCTGCGGAGACCGGAAGGGGGCGGACGAGATGTTCACCCATACCGTATGGATGGGAGTCCTGTTTTCCCTTCTGTTCGCGGCGGTGGGGATTTTCGCATCGGAACCCATTACGGCCCTTCTGGGCGCGGACAGGGATATTTTTGAGATGTCCAACATATATCTGAAAGTGCTGCTTTTGTTCGCGCCCGCCTTTGTGTTCAACGACATCCTTCTGTGTTTCGTGAGAAACGACGGGAACCCGCAACTGGCCATGGCCGCGACGGTGTGCGGCAGCTTCTCCAATATCGTTTTGGATTATGTGTTCATGTTTCCGCTGGGAATGGGAATTTTCGGCGCGGTTCTGGCCACCGGGATGGCTCCCGCCATCGGGATCGCGGTCATGGCCCCGCACTGGCTCCGGAAGGAGAAGGGATTTCATGCGGTCAGGACTTCCCTCCAGGGAGAACTGGTGAAGGTGAATCTGTCGCTGGGATTCCCTTCCCTGCTGGCCCAGCTGTCTTCGGGCGTGGTGATGATCGTTTTCAACGCCATCATCCTGAGGATCGCGGGAAATACCGGGGTGGCGGCCTATGGGGTCATCGCCAACATCGCTCTGGTGGTGGTATCCATCCATACCGGAATCGCTCAGGGCATCCAGCCGCTGGTGAGCAGGGAATACGGGAAAAACGACGGACAGGCGGCGAGAAGATTCCTGCGCTATGCCATGGTTTCCATGCTGGCGCTGTCCGCAGCCATTTATCTGGGAATTTTCTGCTTTGCGGATCCCATCGCCCGGATCTTCAACAGCGAGGGGAACGAAGAGCTGCAGCGGATCGCGGTGACGGGGTTGAAGCTGTATTTCACTTCCGTGGCCTTCGTCGGATACAACCTGATCCTGTCCACTTATTTTACCTCCGTGGAACGGGCTCTTCCGGCCCATCTGACTTCCCTTCTGCGCGGGCTTTTGCTCATCGTCCCTCTGGCCTTTCTGATGTCCGCGGCCTGGGGCATGATGGGGGTGTGGCTGACATTTCCCGTTACGGAGCTTTTGACCGCCGTTCTGGGGGCCTGGCTGGACAGGAAGGGGGAAGGGAAACGCCCCTAGCGTAGAATTTCCTCTATGGGCTTTCCGTCCGTATCGCCCAGGTCCGCGCCCAGGATTTTGGCGTAGGTGGGCGCTTCGTTGACGATGTGGTTTCCGTGCAGCACGGCGTTTTCCCGGATGGAAGGGCCCTTTGCCAGCAGGATGGGCTGGGGGCCGAAGCGGGGCAGGTAGCCGTGGGTGGCCTGGCCGAAGCGGTAATCCGAATTGGTCAGGCGGCGCACCAGCGGGCGGGTGACGAAATCGCCGAAGGCCGTGTACCCGTCGGTTTCCAGCACGAAGGAGAAGGGGCCGCCAAACCGCTCTTCCAGCCTGGCCTCCTCTTCCGTATAGATCCGGGAGAATCCGTATACCCCTTCCGCCAGGAGGCCTTTGAGCAGATCGTGGACTTTTGCATACAGCGCCCGGTCGGAGGGATCTTTCAAAAAGACCAGGGCGGACATGCCGTTGGAAAGGCACCAAGCGTCCCAGTCCTTTACGGCGCCGGATTCATCTAGGCGGATCAGGCCGTTTTCCGCAAACAGCACGTTGAGGCCGATGTTGCGGCACACGTTTTGCTGCCCGTGATCGCTGACCAGAAACAGGTCCGTCTCCTCCAGAATCCCGGCGTCTTCCAGGGCGAGGCCGATCTGATCGATCCAGCGGTCCAGATCCTCCAGAGCCCGGCCGATGTGAGGGCCGAAGACCCCGGATTCATGCCGCGCCGTATCCAGATTGGCGGGATGGACCATCATAAGATCGGGCTGAAAACGCCGGATGATATCGGCGGCGCAGGCCATGCCGAAGGCGTCCCGCTGCGGGTGCTCCCGCTCGTGGCCTTCGAACAGGATTTTGTGCTTTCTGACGATTTCCAGCACCTCCGGGCTGGCCCCGGCGCGGGCGAAAGCCTTTTCGGTGGTATCGTCCCCGCCCTGGGCCCAGTAATCCGCGATGTGATAGTCGATGGCGGGATTGCCTGCGGTGACGGGCCAGAAGACGGCAGCCGTGGTCTTCCCCGCCGCTTTTGCCGCACGGAAGATGTCGGAACAGGTCAGAAAGCCGCTGTCCCACTGCCAGGGAGTGGGATCCGCCTGCGGGATCAGCTGCATGTTGGAAAAGACGCCGTGCCGGTCCGGATACATGCCGGTCATCATGGTGGCGTGGGCCGGAAAGGTGACTGTGGGATAGATGGAGGAAACGCCGGTGATTTCGGCGCCGCCCCGGAAGTATTTCTGCCAGGAAGGCAGGGTTTTGTAGGTTTCCAGATCTTCTCCGACCATGGCGTCGGAGGAAATGACCACGACTTTGCTCATAGGGATATCCTTTCTTTTTTATAATTCCGCTTCAAAAACGGGCCAGGTTCCGCTGCCGGCCAGCGGGCTGTCGGTGACGATGGTGGATGCGGCCGAAACGGTCAGGCGGTCGCCGCAAAAACGGAAATACATCCGCTTTCCGGAAGGCTGATCCAGGTTTCGGACCACGGCTTCGATGACGTTATGATCCACGAAGCGGGCGATGCCGGCCACGCTCTGCCGGGAGAAGGGCTGGTCGCTGACGCAATAGCTTCCGTTCATGGACAG
Source organism: Candidatus Eisenbergiella merdigallinarum (assembly GCA_019119355.1). Classification (GTDB taxonomy): domain Bacteria; phylum Bacillota; class Clostridia; order Lachnospirales; family Lachnospiraceae; genus Gallintestinimicrobium; species Gallintestinimicrobium merdigallinarum. The sequence goes on along the minus strand of DWXE01000039.1, from coordinate 81,165 downwards.
GGGCAGGGAAACGTCGCCGTCGCTGTCCTGCGCGTGCAGAATCATCCGGTCCGCTTCGAAGGAGAATCGGATTTTTTTGCATTCCCCGTCATCCGTTTGGCTTCCGGTCCGGATGCGGATGCCGGAAGAAAACGCTTTAAAGGAAACCGCTCTGTCCGCGGGAAGATAGGCGCGCCCTTCGATTTCGGTTTCCATGCGCCGGTTCCGGACACAGAGAAAGCCAGGGATTTCGAGGCTCTGCTGGGCCCTGAGAAGCCGCTGGCAGCCCTCCGGATCTGGGGCCAGGGCGCAGTCCTGCATCCGGGAAGAAAGGGCGTGGATGGCTTCCATCAGGGAAAAGGTCTGCTCCGTGGAGGACTGGGTGACGATGACCGCGTCCTTTTGGGGGAGGACGACGGCGAACTGGCCGAAAGCGCCGTCAGCCCGGAAGCTGCCGGGCTCGCTGCACATCCAGAACTGATAGCCGTAGCCCGCGTTCCAGTCCGGATGGGAGGGATGGGCCCGGCCGGCGGTTTCGATCTGTTTGCTGCAGGCCTGATGGAACCACTCTTCCGAAAGCAGCTGTTCGCCCTCCCAGCGGCCCTTCTGCAGGAAAAACTGTCCGAACCGCATCATGTCTTCCAGCTTCAGCCGAAATCCCGCGCCGCCGAACTGGACGCCGCCGCCCAGAGGGGCGCAGGAAATATCCCGGCCGATCCCCAGGGGATCGAAGAGGCGGGGCCGCAGATAATCGGTCAGGCTCTGCCCGGTCTTTCGAAGGAGCAGGGCGCAGAGCACGTTGGTGCCGGCCGTATTGTATTCGTATACGGTTCCCGGGGCGTGGACGAAGGGATGGGAGAAAAACTGCCTGAGCCAGCCGTCGGCGTCATCGTAACGGGACAGGGCGGGTTCCGTATCATGGCCGCAGCCCATGGTGAGAAGATCCCGGACCGTGGCCCTGGCCAGGTTCGGGGAGATTTCCTCCGGCATGCAGTCCGCGAAGGCGTCCGTCAGCTTTTCGGACGGATTTAAGAGCCCTTCCTGCCACAAAAAGCCCATGGCCGTGGAAGTCAGGCTTTTGGAAAAGGAGAACACGTTGTGTTCCATATCGTCCCCGTAGGGATACCAGCTTCCCCGGGCGACGCATTTCCCGTGCCGCAGGACGGCGAACCCGTGCATTTCCAGGCCGCGGCGCTTCAGATCGGAAAGAAATTCCAGCACGGCCGAAGACGGGATGCCCTGGGATTCGGGGGTGACGGATGTGAAGTACGATTTCATGAGAGTGGGGACCTCCTTTCTTTGCGCTCCTGCATATACAGGGCGAAGATAACGATAACGGCGGCCAGGAGGACGAATCCTCCGGTCAGCCGGTAGGACAGGCGGTTGCCCGCAAGATCCGCCAGACGGCCGCCCAGCACATTTCCGACGATGCTGGCGAGCCCGGCCTGAATGATATAGAGCACGCTCTGCCCCTGAAACGATTTCCCGCTTTTGACGCAGCCGCCGATGAAGGTAGCGCATCCGAAATGAACCACCATGTAGGTGACGCCCTGCATGGCCTGAGCCAGCATGAAAAAGGGGAGAGATCCTCCGGAAACGAGAAACAGGCGGATTCCCATCAGAAACGTGGATGCCGCGATGAGATGGAGGGCGCCGAATTTTCTGGTCAGTTTTCTGATCCCCAAAAGGATCGGGATCTCGCTGCTGGCGGAGATACAGTTCAGCAGCCCGATCTGGGACTGCCCGTATCCCAGTTCTACCGCATACACGCCGAGAAAGGCGGAGCAGAAGCTGGCGCCGACCTGAAAGACGAAGGCGAAGGCCAGCACGTAAACCACCTTTTTATCCTCGAAAATATCTCCCAGGCGGAGGAAGGCCGGTTTTCGCCGGGATTCTTTCCTCCCGGATGGAGGGGATACGGGCAGGCGGTTTTCCTGGCGGGGCATGATGAGAACGAACCCCATAAGCGCCAGATAGGACGCTGCGGCCAGAAAGAACTGGGCGGCCGGATACCGGCGCAGGTATATGCCGGCCAGGAGCACGACGACGGCGTATCCTACGGTCCCTCCCATGCGGATCAGGGCAAAATTATAATGGCAGCGGTTTGCGTTTCGGATCACGATGGCATCGGTCATGGGATTGACCGAGGTGGAGAAAAGGGCGAGCAAAACGCTGGAAAACAGGAAGCCGCCGAAGCTGTGCCCCAGATAATAGGTGAGCAGGGAAAGGGCGGTTCCCGCCATGACCAGGGCGGCAAACGTTTTGGCCTTGCCGCTGGCGTCGCTGGCCCTGGCCCAGAGGGGCTGAATCAGGACGGAAGCGACGGGCCCTACGCACATCAGGATCCCGATTTCGGAAGGGGAAAGCCCGTTCTGGGTGTAGTAAGCGCTTAAAAAAGGCGAGTAAAGGGCCGAAGAAATATAGAGGAAAGCGTTCAGCGCCAACAACAGCCAGACCGGGCATTCATCCCGGGTTCTTTTTCTTTTCAAGTTCCATGACCTCCCGGAAAAAATCGTCCAGCCCCCAGGAATAGCGGGCAACCCGTTCCCGGAGCGACGCGTCGTCGATGATTCCGGTTTCCATAAACTTCTTGGCGATATCCGGGGTGGGGATTCCCGCTCTGCCGCCGATACAGGTGCATTTTACGGCGCTTACGGCGCTGGCGAACCGGGCGGTTTCCTCCAGGGAGAGCCCGCGGCGAAGGCCGTAGAAAAACGCGCCGTGGAAGGTGTCCCCCGCGCCCACCGTATCCACCACGGGAACCCGGAAGGCGGGAAGCTCAAAATACCCTTCTTCCGACAGGCCCCGGCAGCCCTTCGACCCGAAGGTGAACACTGCGGCGGAGGGCCCTTTCCGGAGGATTTCCTCCATGTGTTCCCTGTAGCGGCAGTCGGAAAAACTGCTCTTGTATACGAATTCCGAAGCCACGAAGTAGTCCACCCAGGGAAGGATTTCCTCATACTCGTCCATGGGGCGGCTGTCCGCGTCGATGAGCACCTTCACGCCGTGTTCCTTCGCGTATCTGGCGGCGGTCACGTGGAGTTCGTCCGCCAGGGCGAGGAAGAGATACCGCCCCCGTTCCAGAAAGGGGAGGTCCACTTCGTCCTGCCGGATCCTCTCGTAACTCCCTCTCCGGTAAAAAATATTCCTTCCGTTCGTCTCCTCCTCGGACAGCACGACGCCGATGTCCGTGGTGCAGCCCTCCCTCATTTTCGCCTGGGAGAGATCGATGCCGTGAAGCTCAAAATCCCGGTAACAGTACCGGCCGAACAGATCGTCCCCCATGGCGCCGATGAGGGCGCAGGAAAGCCCGCACCGGGAGGCAGCCACCAGGCCCGTGGTCACCTTGCCGCCGCACTGCCAGCTCCCCTCCCGGGCGTAGCGGGATTCGTTGGAGCGCGGCAGGCTGTCGATGTGGAGCAGATAATCGACACAGGGATGCCCGATCCCGATGACGTCAAACGTTTTTTCTGTCATGGCAGCCTCCGTTTCTGCATCCCCTTCACAGACGGTAGCCGTCCGGATTCAGGACGTCGATTTTGGACTTCACGAAATCGATGCAGGGCCGTTCGATGGCGCGCAGGGCTTTGAAATAGGCGCCGGCGTTGGATCCGTCCGCGAAAAATTCCTTCATGTTATTGTAAAAGGCCCGCTGGTATTCGGTGGCGATGTTGAATTTCGACATGCCGCAGCGGACGGCGCGGGCCAGCTGGTCGTCGGGAATGTCGGAGCCCCCGTGCATGACGAGGGGAATGTCCAGGACCTCCCGAAGCTTCCGGATCCGGTCGAAATCCAGTTCCGGGGTCCTGATATAGTTGCCGTGGGCGTTGCCCACCGCGATGGCCAGGGAATCCGCGCCCGTGCGGCTTACGAAGTCCACGGCCTGATCCGGATCCGTGAAACGGGCGGCATCGGTCATGTCCTCCAGGTTCATTCCCACGCCCACGTGCCCCAGCTCCGCTTCCACGTCCACGCCCATGGCGTGGGCGCAGCGGGCCACTTCCGCCGTCAGGGAAACGTTCTCTTCATAGGGCAGGGCCGATCCGTCCACCATGACGGAGGGAAACCCCGCGCCCAGGCCGGAAACGGCGATTTCAAAGCTCCTGGAATGGTCCAGATGGACCGCGATGGGGACGGCGGCGCGGCGGGCGAAGGCCACGGCGATATCGCGGATATCGGCCAGGGGGGCGTGCACGTCGAAGCCCGGGAAATACTGGATGATCAGGGGCATTCGGGCTTCTTCCGCGGCCATGGCTGCGAACTTGATGCTGTTATAGTCGAACACGTTGATGGCGGGCACGCCGTAGCCGTGTTCCTGCGCGTGGACCAGCAGGTCCTTTACCTTTGTGAGCGGCATGGATCAATCCTCCTTTTTTATCTGGCAGAAAAAAATGTTTTAAACCGGGGGAGCCCATAGGCGAAATCCCGGCTGACGGCGTCCATGGCGGCGAAATCTTCGTCCGAAATCGCGAAGCGGGAGGCTTTGGCGTTGTCCTGTACCTGAGCGGGATTTTTCGCGCCCACGATGGGGGCCGTGATCCCCGCTTTTTGCATCACCCAGCGGATGGACAGCTGGGCCGGGGTGACGCCGTATTTTTCCGCAAAGGGGCGCAGCTTTTCCACAACGTCCAGCGCGCCTTCATAATAAGGGCTCTGAAAGAGAGGGGCGCGGCTTCGTCCGTCCTCTTTGGAAAAACGGGTTTCCCGGCTGAACTTTCCGGTCAGGATTCCCTGGGCCAGGGTGCAGTAGGAAATGATCCCGATCCCGTTTTGAACGCAAAAATCCATCTCCTCCAGGTCCAGAAAGCGCCAGACGAGGCTGTAGCAGGGCTGGATCACGTCGATCTGCCCGTATTTGCAGGCTTCCTCTAGCTGGTCCCTGCTGAAATTGGAAACGCCGATGCAGCGGATCTTCCCCTTTTCCTTCAGCTTCATCATAGCTTCCATGGTGTCGGCGATGGGGACGCCTGTGTCGGAAGGATAGTGGATAAAATAGACGTCGATATAATCCGTATCCAGATCCTTCAGGCTCTGATCGCAGGCGGTTTCCACCAGATCCTTCGCCATCCGGTCCTTCCAGAGCTTGGTGATGAGGGTCAGTTTCGTCCTGTCGTATCCTTTGATGGAGCGGGCCACAATCTGTTCGGAGTGCCCCTTTCCGTAAATGTAGGCGGTGTCCAGGGAAGTGATGCCGGCGTCGATGGCTTCCCGGATGGCGGCCTCGGACTGCCCGTCTTCGGCGCCGGTGAAATAAGTGCCGCCGATGGCCCAGCAGCCGAAAATCTGATCGGAAACCGCAACGCCGCTTTTGCCAAGATATTTTGTGTTCATGCTGAAAACCCTCCTTTTTTCATTTTTTATGTATACGTTTACAATATATTTCTGCGCGCGAAAAAAGTCAAGACTATTAAAGATGCAAAAATTGCAAAAATGTTCAAAATATACGGCAAAAATAGAAAAAACAGCGCCATGAGAACCGATCTTATGGAAAATAGCTGAAAATGAATTATAAAGTTTGTCTATAATTATGATATTGTAAACGTTGACAATTATACAAGTTGATAGTATGCTGAGATCAAGCGAAAGCTGACGAACACTTTACGAAGGAGGAACAAATTATGAAAGCGAAGAAAGCACTTGCTCTCATCATGGCGCTGACCATGACGGCATCCCTGGCCGCGTGCGGTTCGGACAAGGCTGAGGAATCCACCCCTGCTGCAGCGCAGCCGGAGAGCGCCGTCGCGGAAGAAGCGGCGCCCGCCGATACCGCGGAAGGGAGCGAAGCCGCCGCTGCGGAGGAAGACGCTACCGACTACGGCGGGATTACCCTGACGATGATGAATTCCAAGCCCGAGATCCAGGACGCGCTGGAAGAGGTGACCGCGTTATGGGGAGACGCTCATAATGTGACCTTCGAAGTATATGAGACCGATTCCCCGGCAGATATGCTGGCGCAGAGATACGCGGCCGGCGATCCTCCGGCGCTGGCCATCGTAGACCCCGGTAACGTGACGGAGATGGGCGAAGAGAGGTTCCTGGATCTGTCCGGCGAGGACTGGGTAGCGGTCGGCGGAGATACCATGGGGACGAAGGTGAACGGCGTCCTGTACGGATTCCCGCTGTGCGTGGAAGCGCCCGGTATGGTTTACAATAAGACGGCTATCGAGAACGTCCTCGGCGAGGAGTTCGTTCCCGAAAACTACAGCTCCCCCGAAGCTTTCCAGGAGCTGCTGGAAACGCTGCGCGCGGGCGGCATGGAGAACCCGGTGATCCTCAATCAGGAAACCTGGTCTCTGGGCGGACATCTGCTGGGCTCCAACCTGTTCAACTTCCAGGACGGCACCGCGGAGGGCTCCTATCAGTTCGTGGAGGACATCAAGGGCGGCGCTGATGTGATGGAAAACGCAATGTTCCAGAACCTGTTCCAGGACTATGACCTGTTCATCGAGTACAACATCAACAAGGACGACCCGCTGGCGGCGGATTACGACCTGAACGCTTCCTACGTCGCGGAAGGCGAAGCGGCGTTCTGGATCAACGGCACCTGGGTATGGCCCGACATGTCCACCTATGTGGACGGATCCATGGACTACGGCGTGATGCCCATCCCGAAGAACGATGCGGATATGCAGGGCAAGATCTACGCCTTCGCTTCCAAACAGATCGTCATCGACAGGGAAGTGGCTACGGAGGAACAGCAGGCGGCCGCGAAGGAGTTCCTGAACTGGCTGGTCTATTCCGAAGAAGGGCAGTCCGCACTGGTGAACGATCTGGAGATCGTGGTGGCGTTCACCAACAACCCGAACGCGCCCGTCAATCCGGTCAACGCCGTGCTCAAGACCTACATCGATGCGGGCAATACGGTGAACAACGCTCCGTTTACCCTTCCTACGGACCACACCAGCGAAATGGCTCCTCACATGCAGGCGTATCTGGCCGGGCAGGAGACCATCGAGGATGTAGCGGCGGCCATCACCGAATACTGGCAGACGCATGACCCTTCATAAGGGATCTGAAAATTCATCCCGCGAATAAACGCGCGAAAAAGGCACCGATCGGACGGTCGGTGCCTTTTCTGAAAAGAGGTGTTTTTATGAGAAAGGAAAGCTTTTGGAAGAAATCGAAGCTGTTTTTGATCTTCGCCGGGCCGTCCATGCTGGCGTTTACCTGCGTCGTGATCCTTCCGTTTATTTACGGCATTTATCTGACATTTACGTCCTGGGACGGCATTTCCAAGACGAAGGAGTTTGTGGGACTTCAAAACTATATCACCACCTTTCAGGATCAGACGTTCTGGTCTTCCATTTTCCTCACGTTCAAATACGTGGTCTGCGTGGTGATCCTGGTGAACATCATCGCCTTCGCCCTGGCCTACCTTCTGACCAGCGGGATCAGGGGCCAGAACTTCCTGCGGGCGGGATTCTTTACGCCCAACCTGATCGGCGGCATCGTTCTGGGCTTTATCTGGTCCTTCATCTTCGGGCGCGTGCTGCCCAACGTTTCCTTTTTGCAGTCCATCCCGATCTTCCAGAAGTCCTGGCTGAGCGATCCGAACATGGCGTTCTGGGCCCTGGTGGTGGTCGCCACCTGGCAGCAGTCGGGCTACATGCTTCTGATCTACATCGCGGGCATCGTGGGCGTGCCGAAGGATTATATCGAGGCGGCGGCCATCGACGGCGCGAATTCCAGGCAGATCACCTGGTACATCCGCCTGCCGCTGATGATGCAGTCCTTCGTCATCTGCCTCTTCCTGACCCTGACCTCGGCCTTCAAGGTCTACGATCTGAACCTGTCCCTGACGGACGGCGGCCCTTACGGAACCACGAAGATGGCGGCCATGACGATTTTCGAAACGGCGTTTACGTCGCATGAATATGGGCTGGGCCAGGCGCAGGCCATCGTGTTCTTCATCATCATGCTGGTGATCGCGGTCGTGCAGGTGCAGTCGGGTAAATCGAAGGAGGTGGAAGCATGAGCAAAAAAGGTCGGGAAAAAGCGGTCAGAGTCGGCGGATCGAAGCGCACAGCCGCGGAAATCGGCAAATCCGCGCTGGCGTTCGCCCTGTTTCTCATTTACATGATCCCCTTCCTTCTGGTGGTGATCAACTCCTTCAAGCGGAAGATCAGCATCGTCAAGACCCCTTTGCAGCTGGTGGACGACGATGGGCCCCAGTTCGAGAACTACTCCAACGCCTTCGTGGATATGGATTTCTTCCGGGCGTTCGGAAACTCCCTCTTCGTGGTGTCCTGTTCCGTGACCCTGCTGATCGTGCTCTCCTCCATGTGCGCCTACATCCTGGTGCGGAAAAACTATTTTGCCTGTAAGGTCAGCTTCCTTCTGCTGATCTCCTATATGGTGGTGCCCTTCCAGGTCATCATGATCCCGCTGCTTTCCATTTACGGCAGCACCTTCAACATGCTGAATTCCAGGATCACGCTTATCCTGATGAACTTCGGCTTCGGAACCTGCTTCGCCGTCTTCCTCTGTCACGGCTTCATCAAGACGGGCGTGCCGCTGGCGCTGGAAGAAGCGGCCATCATCGACGGCTGCGGGCCGATCCAGACGTTTTTCAAAATCGTGTTCCCTCTGCTCAAGCCCATCCTTTCGACCATCGCCATTCTGCAGGTCCTGGGGCTCTGGAACGACTATCTGCTGCCCAGCCTGGTGCTCGTCAGGCCAAAATTACATACGTTGCCAATCGCAATTCGAACTTTTGTAGGGACTTTTTCCAGCGATTATGGTAATATGATGGCAGCGCTTGTGATGACCGTCGTGCCGGTTATCATCGTCTATATCGCATTGCAGAAATACATCATCGGTGGAGTCGTCGCAGGTGCCGTAAAATCATAAAGGCAGGATTGACGTTATGTCCACAATTAAAGATGTTGCCAGGTGCGCCGGGGTCTCCATCGCCACGGTGTCGAGAGTGCTGAACAAGAAGGGAGCGGTGAGCCCGGAAGCGGAAAACGCCGTCACGCTGGCCATGCAGAAGCTGGATTATCACCCCAACCATATGGCGAGAGCTCTGGTCAAAGGGCGAAACAATACCATCGGCGTAATATTGCCGTCTTTCAATAACCCGTTCTGGAGCGAAATCGCTCAGGAGATCGAGAAGAGCGCGAAGGAGGAAGGCTATCACGTGCTGTTTTCCATAGCCGGGGAAGGGGAAAAGGGGATGGATGAGAGCATATCCTATCTGCGCGCCAGCCAGGTGTGCGGGATCATCCAGACCTTTTCCGCCAGCCAGGAGGTGTGGTCGGCCATCCTCAAACACGTCGGCCTCCCTCTCGTGGCCCTCATCAGCGACGTGAAGGAAGTCCCTTCCGTGGTCTCCGACGATACGCAGGGAGGGCTTCTGGCCACCAGGCATCTGATCGCCAAGGGCTGCAAAAATCTGGTTCACATCAGCGGCGATCTGAAGCTGCAGAAGCACGCGGACGACCGGTCGTTCGCGTTCATCGAGGAATGCCGGAAGCGGGGAGTGGCTTACAGGGTGTATGAGAGCTGTCCCGAAAAGCTGGGGCTGGAGGACAACCTGGATCTGATCAACCGGATTTTCTACGAGAATCCGCAGATGGACGGAATTTTCGCCAGCAACGACATCATGGCTACCCAGTGCATCAGCTACGCCAGGTCCCAGGGCTTTCGGATCCCGGACGACATCCGGATCGTGGGATACGACGATATCAGCATCAGCGCCCTGATTTATCCGCCTCTGACCACGGTGCGGCAGAACTATGCGCAGCTGTCGAAAACGGCTGTCCGCGCCATCGTGGACATGGTGCACGAAAAGACGCCGAAACCGCTGGAAGTCGTTCCGGTGGAGCTGATCGAAAGAAAAACCACCTGATGAGGGTGAAGAAATCTGGAGGACGCAAGTATGAGCAAAAAAGTGACCAATCAAATCATGCTGATTACCTATGCGGACAGCCTGGGAAACAACTTAAAGGATCTGGACAGGGTGCTGTCCGATTACCTGGAGGGGGCTGTCAGCGGGCTGCATATCCTTCCCTTTTTCCCGTCTTCGGCGGACAGGGGATTCGCGCCGGTCACCTACAGGGAGGTGAGCCCGGAGTTCGGGAACTGGGACGACATCATGTCGCTGGCGGACCGCTATTACATGATGTACGACTACATGATCAACCACCTTTCCGCCCACAGCGAAATCTATCGGGATTTTCTGGCGAAAAAGGACGAGTCCAGATACCGGGATTTCTTCATCCGCTTCAAGGATTTCTGGCCGGAAGGCGAGCCCACGCAGGAGCAGATTTCCCAGCTCTATCTGCGCCGGGAGGTTCCCTATATCGAGGCGGAGTTCGCGGACGGCAGCACGGAAAAGCTGTGGTGCACTTTCAGCCCGGAACAGATCGACATCGACTGCCTGCATTCTGAGACGGCGAAGGAATACCTGCGGGAAAATCTGCAGTTTCTGAGCGCTCACGGCGCGTCGCTGATCCGCCTGGACGCTCTGGCCTACGCTTCCAAACGGCGCAACACCAGCTGTTTCTTCGTGGAGCCGGAGATCTGGCAGATCATGGGCGACTGCCAGAAGGCCCTGGAAGGGACCGGGGTGGAGATCCTTCCGGAGATCCACGAGAACTATTTCATCCAGAAAAAACTGGAGGAAAAGGACGTCTATACCTACGATTTCCAACTTCCCATGCTGATCCTGAACGCGGTCTACTTCGGCAGGACGCTCTATCTGAAGGACTGGATGAAGCTGTGCCCGAGAAAACAGTTCACCACCCTGGACACGCACGACGGAATCGGCGTGGTGGACGTGCGCTATCTCATGCCGGACGAAGAGGTGCTGGAGACGAAGAAGAAGGTATTCGAGGCGAATCCGGACATCACGAGGCTGCATAAGAAGGTGAATTTCTCCAAATTCGACACCTATCAGATCTGCTGCTCCTATTACGACGCTCTGGGATCCGACGACGAGCGCTATCTCATCGCCAGGGCGGTCCAGTTCTTCGCGCCGGGCATCCCGCAGGTGTACTACGTGGGGCTGTTCGCGGGCAGGAACGATTACGAACTGTACGATAAGACACAGCAGCCCAGGGACATCAACCGCCACTACTACTCCTTGGAGGAAATCGAGGCGGAGTTCAAACGCCCGGTGGTGCAGAGGATGAACCGGCTGATGAAGCTGAGAAATTCCCATCCGGCCTTCAACGGGAACTTCGTGCTGATGGATACGGATGAAGTCACCCTGGGGCTGCGCTGGGAAGCCGGAGAGGAGTACGCGCAGCTCACCGTGCGGTTCGACACCTTCCAGTGGGAGATCCGCTATACGCAGGGCGGGGAAGAGAAGGTTTTCGAATAAGAGGACGAAAAAATGATCGAAAAGTTCATGCAGGAATTCGTGGAGGAAGCCCGGGAAACCGGGCTTCCCGTGGAAGCGGTGGCGGCGGGCGACGAGTCGAAGGTGATCTTCGAGCACCACTTCGCGCCGGATCTTCCCAGAAATATCTATTCCCATACGAAGAGCTTCCTCTCCGCGGCGGTGGGGATCGCCGCAGCGGAAGGAAAGCTGAGCCTGGAGGACAGGCTCGCTGACTTTTTCCCGGACCGGCTTCCCGAACATCCTTCGCCGCGGCTTCTTTCCATCCGGCTGAAGGATCTGCTGACCATGTCCAGCGGCTTCGGGGAAGCGTATCTGATGGGGAACGACCGCCGAAACGGGACGGGATTTCCGGATTATATGGCCTATATGCTGTCCCGGGAAGTGAAGGAAGAACCCGGAAGCCGTTTCTGCTATTCCACGGCGGACTCCATCCTGGCCGGGCGGATGCTGGAAAAGGCGGTGGGGATGCGGCTGTCCGAATATCTCTACCGGCGCCTCTTTGAGCCCATGGACATCGGGTTTCCTCTCTGGGAAAACGATCCTCAGGGCCATCCCATCGGCGGAGGAGGCATGTTTTTGAAAATTGCGGACATGATGAAGCTGGGCCAGCTGTTTTTGGCGGGCGGCCGCTTTCGGGGGCAGCGCCTGGTGGAAGAAAGCTGGGTGCGGGAGGCTGCGGCGAAGCAGATCGAAACGGAGCCGGATTCAGCGGACATCTGGCGCTGCGGGTACGGCTATCAGTTCTGGCGGTCCCCCTATCCGGACAGCTATCGGGCGGACGGAGCGTTCGGGCAGATCACCACGGTGCTGCCGCGGGCGGGGCTGACGGTATCCGTCCAGTGCCCGGAAACCGGGGATTTCGAGCGGGTGAAACGGGCGCTGCACGAAATCGTGCTGAGCAGAATTTGAGCGGTGAAAGGGGCAAATCCTGAAAAGAAATTCAGTCGCCGCAGGGCGGTATGGTCGAAAGGCCGTGCCGCCCTGCTCTTTTCTTCCCCCTGACGGGGCGGGAAAGGGGGCGTGAGAAGCGCAGGACCGCGGCGGTGAGGGCCAGGACCGCGGCCATTCCCAGAAGGGACAGCGGGACGGATGGCGTTTGCGTGGCCCCGTTGAATTCCACCATGTCGAAGCCGGCCAGGACCAGGGCCGCGGAAAAGGGATAGGCGGAGAGCAGGAAACCGCCTTTGAAGAACAGGATGCAGTAGCCCAGAAAGAAGGTCAGGATGGAGCCGCCCAGGTAAGCGCCCCGGATCTGGCCGAAGATCAGGATCATGGGCATACAGACCAGAAAGACGGTCAGAGATGCGGCCACTGTCTGAGCGCCCCGGGAAAACAGGAGAGCGGGGGTCAGGCCGGGAAGCCCCGCCAGCATCCCGGTGAGAACCGTGGCGAGAACGCTGTAAAGGCCGAAGGCCAGGGCGAGGAGGGCGGTCGCGGCCAGTTTGCCGGCCAGAAGGCGGCGATAGGGCACGGGGACCGCCAGCAGGTTTTTCATGGTATCGTCGGTATTTTCCCGGTCGATCATCCATCCGCCGGTCATCACCAGGGAAATGGGCAGAAAAACCTGCGTATTTCCCCAGATCACGTTGGCGAAGAGCCGGATCATGTCGAAGTCTGGATCCCGGATCTCGGGATTTACGATGAGCTGCGCGCCGTACTGGGCTGCGGGGCACAGCGTCATGGCCACCAGGCCCACCAGGAGGATCTGGCAGCGGCGCAACTTGGCGCATTCATTTTCGATGAGTTGAAACATAATTACCTCCATTATTTTTTCTTACTTTTCTCATCCCTTCTGCCTGCCCTGGCGCCGGTAAACCAGAGCGATCAGGATGAAAAAGACAAAAGCTTCCATGCCGGCGGTCCCAAAGGCCTGGGCGGCGTTTAAAAAAGAGGAGGAGATCCGTTCCAGAAGCCGGGCCATTTCCGCGCCCGGGTCGGAAAAATCCAGGTACTGAAAATACCAGCGAAAGGTCAGGGAACCGGGCAGAAGAGTTCCCGGATTCAGGCCGAAGGGCTGGGTGATAAAGAGATCGCTGGTGCCGAAAATATAATTGACGGCAGTGTAGAAAAAGGCGATGATGACGGAGATGATATAGCTGCGGTTTAAAGCCACCACCAGGAAAATGCAGGGCATGGCTCCTGCCCACATCAGGATCCCCTGGCCGATCCCCACGAAGAACAGCCGCCAGAAGCCCGTGGGTTCCCATCCCGCCGCCGTCAGGATGATCAGATTGATCAGCCCGCCCGCCGCCATAAAGGCCATGGAAAACAGGAGCAGAAGGAATATTTTTGCCAGCGCCAGGGCGGGCATGCTCACCGGCACGGTGACGATGTTTTTCAGCGTGTCGTTGTCGTGCTCCTCGAAGAACAGGTTGGAGGCCAGCACCACCAGCGCCGGCATGAGAAGCAGGGTGGCGCTCATCTGGAACAGGGAGGACATCATGCTGTCCACGGCCTCCGCGCCGCTGGAAAAGGTATGAAAGTCCGGCAAAAACAGGGCGCAGCCCAGAGGGATCAGCCCGGATGCCGCGGACGCAGCGAAAAAGAGCGGCTTGCGCTTTAACTTGAAAAATTCGCACAGGATGAGATCAGGCAATTCCTTCACCTCCCGTTATTTTCTTAAAATAATCTTCCAGCGTGTCTTCGCAGAGATGGGCGTCGGTCACCGTCAGCCCGGCCTCCACCAGCAGCCGTATCGCCTCGCCCATATCCAGGCGGGGATCCCGGACGGTCAGCTCATGGCCGCCATTTACGGCCGCGGAAGAGATCCCCAGGCCGTCGGACAGGATCCGGGCGGCGACGGGGGCGTTGGAGACGAGGAAGCGGAAATATCTGCCGTTCTTTTGCTCCAGCTCGGAAAAGCTCTCCTCTTCCAGCAAAACGCCGCCATCGATGATGCCGATGTCGTCCGCCAGCAGGGCGATTTCCGAAAGGATATGGCTGGAAATCAGGATCGTTTTTCCGCTTTCGTCGCACAGCGCCCGGATGAATTCCCGCACCTCGGCGATGCCGATGGGGTCCAGGCCGTTGAGGGGTTCGTCCAGGATCAGCAGTTCCGGATTGTGCATGATGGCGAGGGCGATGGCCAGGCGCTGTTTCATGCCCAGGGAATACTGGGAATACAGCTTCTTATCGCGCCATGGAAGGTTCACCAGCTCCAGGGCGTTTTTGATGGCCGCCTCGTTTTTCAGCTTTCGCAGGCGGGCGAAAATCTTCAGGTTTTCCGTGCCGGTCAGATTCGGGTAAAAGCCGGGGGATTCGATGAGGCTGCCGACGCGGGGCAAAATTTCCCTTTCGCCGCCCTTTAGGGGACGGCCGAAGAGGTGGACCGTGCCGGCGGAAGGGGCGGCCAGCCCCAGGAGCATCCGCATGGTGGTGGTCTTCCCGGCGCCGTTGCGGCCCAGAAGGCCGTAGATGCGCCCTTTCTTTACATGGAGATTCAATTTGGAAACGCTGACCTGATCCCCGTATCGTTTTGTCAGGCCGCGGGTTTCGATGATGATATCGCTCATAGTGCAGATTCCTCCTTCGATTGATGACAACAGGATAGCAGACGCACCTTAAGGGAAGCCTGAGCCCACCTTAATTTATCTCTGAGATTTTTCATGCGCGATAGGCAGACCATGGCGGACGGGGTATAATAGGGATGACGGGGAGGTGATGTTTTTGTTCGAGAAACGCATTCTGGCGGTGGACGACGATCCGGACCTTCAAAAGATGCTGGATTCCATCTTCCGCAGAGCGGGCTATCTTCATATCCGGACGGCGTCTTCCGGGCCGGAGGCCCTCCGGATGCTGAAGGAGGAGCCTTCGGATTTTATCATTCTGGACGTGAGGATGCCGGGGATGGACGGTTTTGCGGTGCTGAGGGAAATCCGCCGCACCAGCCGGATTCCCGTCCTGATGCTCACGGCCCGGGGGGAGGCGGAGGACAGGATCGCCGGGCTGGAATCCGGGGCGGACGATTATCTGGCAAAGCCGTTTTTGCCCAGAGAACTGCTCCTGCGGGTACAGGCCATTCTCAACAGGGCGTATCCGGAACCGGACCGCAGGGTGGAGCTGGCGGCGTCCGAAGTGGATCTGGAGCGGGCGGAAGCGATCAAAGGCGGACAGCGCATTTCGCTCACCGCCAGGGAGCTGCTCCTTTTTCGGAAGCTCTATGAAAATGCCGGGCGAATCGTCACAACCGGCATCCTGTGCGAAACGATCTGCGGGGAATTCTGGCAGGGCTATGAAACCACGCTGTCCACCCATATCCGCCATCTGCGGGAAAAAATCGAGAAAGATCCTTCCCGGCCGGTTTCCCTGCTGACGGTCAGAGGGTTGGGATACCGTCTCGTTTTAAAGGAGGAAAAATGAACTCGGTCAGGAGATTTTTCAGGCGCTATATTTTTTCCACCATGGGAATCCTGATGCTGTTTTTGGCGGTGAACTTCGTCCTTTTCGCGGGGATTATGATCGCGGGATATGAGAACAGCAGGGAGGAATCGTTTTCGATCCGCGCGTTTTCGGAACGCGTGACCCGGCGGGAGGGCGTCTGGACGGCCGACGATACGGCCCTGGATATGCTGCGGGAAAACCGCGCCTGGGCCATGATACTGGACTCGAAAGGAGCGGTGGTCTGGGAACGGGATATGCCCCCGGAACTGCCCCGATCCTATACCAGCGCGCAGGTGGCCTCCTTCAGCCGCTGGTACCTGGAGGGCTATCCGGTCAGGGTCTGGGCGGGGGAAGACGGTTTTCTCACCGTGGCGGGCTTTCAGCCGGGCACCCGGGTAAAATTTTACTACGACCTCCCGTTTCCCTACGTGCGGTTCATGGTGATGGGAGGGATCGGCATTTTCTGCGCGAATCTGGGAATCCTGCTCTTTTTGACCCTGAAAAACGCCCGCAGGGTGGAGCGGGCCATGTCGCCCATCCTGCAGGGGATTCAGGATCTGGGGCGCGGGAAGCCGCGCCGTCTGGAGGAGAAGGGGGAGCTGGCGGAGATCAGCGCCGGCCTGAACCGGGCCGGGGACTATATGATGAAAAAGGACAATACCCGGGCGGAATGGATCCGCGGCGTATCCCACGATATCCGGACGCCCCTCTCCATGGTGCTGGGCTATGCCGGCGAACTGGAGGAAGACGGGGATCTGCCGCCGGCGGCGCGGCAGCAGGCGGGGATCATCCGCCGCCAGGGGGAAAAGATGAGGGCTCTGGTCGAAAACCTCAACCTGACCACCAGGCTGGACTACGGCCTTTTGTCCGTCGGCCGGGAGGAGATGGACTGCGTGGAGATCGGGCGGCAGGCGGTGAGCGAGCTGCTCAACGAAGGGCTGCCGGACCGGTACGAAATTCTGTTTTTTGAAGAATGCCCGGGAAAGGCGGTGTGGATGACGGGGGATCCGGCGCTCCTTCGGCGGATGCTGGATAACCTGATCCGCAACAGCGTGGTACACAATCCGGAAGGATGCCGCATCCTGGTGTCCGTGGGATCCGAAACAGGAACCTGCGCCTTCCTCGTGCGGGACGGCGGCATCGGAATTTCGGACGACAGGATGGCGGCGCTCAACGGGGAGCGGGATATTTCCAGCACGAGGGAGGGCGCAGGGGAAACGGAACACGGCCTGGGCCTGAAAATCGTCCGGCAGATCGCAGCGATCCACGGAGGGACGGTGCGCTTTGAACGGGCCCTCCCGCGCGGCCTGTCCGTGCGCATCGCGTTCCCGGCGCGGTGAGGGCGGGCGCAAACGGTCTGGCCACGGCCCGCGCGCGATTCAAACTGCGGCGCCGGTTCAGTCGGCCGGGGATTCCCGGTACAGGCCGACGGCCAACGCCCCCGTCAGCGTGGTGAGCAGAAGGACCAGGGCTTCCACCAGGATGGGGGAAAGGAAACGGGAGGCCGCCAGGGCAGCGCTGTCTACCAGAACGTGCAGCCCCACAGCCAGCAGATAGAACGATATCCTGCGGTCGCGGACGGCGCGGTAGACCAGGACGGACAGGGAAATGTGCAGGGCCACCGCCAGAATCCGTTCGATTCCTCCCAGGAAGAACTGCCAGGAGGGCGTGGACCAGAGGGCGGAAAACGCCTGTATGAGAGCGTCGCTCTCCTCTGCGGAAAGGGAGGAGAGGAAGGACTCGAATCCGCCGCTGTTGACCAGGGCCACGGCGCTCAGGTTATTGATGGACGTCAGCCCCAGGATCAGAACGGCTTCGATCCCGCCGTGCCCGGCCCCGTACATGAGGGCCGACTGGCGGGTCAGCTGTTTTTTCATGCAGAACTTCATGGCCACATACCGCCCGGTTTCCTCGAACAGCCCCGCGGCCAGCCCGCCGTAAAGGGCGTAAAGCCAGATATTTCCGGTGAGAGCGTTCCCGGCTGCGGCCAGCACCGCAGCGTGCAGAAGCTGCTCCAGCACCATGGCGGACAAAAAGAAGGTTGCGCCGCCGATCAGAAAGGCCGATATGCGGGCTCCGGTGCGGTTGCGCAGATAGATCAGCAGTCCGATGGGCAGCCCGATGGAGAGGATCAGGGAAAAGATCATTCCCGCCACGCTGGCGGCGGGTACGGAGGTTATTTCTGCCATGTCATCCCTTCCTTTCCGTATCGCCGCAGGAGGCGAATTTTTCCGCGATCATTTCGTAGACCGGGGTGGGGACGTCGTAGCGCTTCCCGAGGCGGACCACTTCGAAGATGAGGCCGTCCATTTCGGAGGGTTTGCCGTCCCGCAGATCCCGCTGCATGGATGCGGTGGCCGTGGGGGCCAGCCCGTCCAGGATCCTGAGGTTGATCTCCCCGATATCCTCCGGCAGGGAAATCCCCATGGCGTCCGCCAGATCCCGGATTTCCCGGACCAGGGCGAGGAAGGTGTTGCGCATCTGCCCTCTGGCCTGCAGGGCGAAGGCGGAAACGCCGTAATAGGCGCCGGCAGCGGCCATGGGGGAGACGAAGGAAAATTTTTGAAGAGCGTCCCGTTCGATGGCGTCGGAGAGCACGGACTCGATCCCGGCTTCCTCCAGATCCGCGCGGACGGAGGAAAGGACGGGAAGCAGGGTCTCTTTGAGCGGGCTGGACGCGTCCCTGCGGGGGCCGAAAATCACGCGGAAAATGGCGCCGGACAGGAGGATTGTGCCGGGGCATTTGATTTCGGACGCGATGTAAATACAGCCGTCCGTCACCATGGCGCCCGGCAGGAGCTTCTGCAGCCGCCCGCCGGTGCCGTAAATGTTCAGGATCGGGATGACGACGGTATCCGGGCGGCAGACGCGGCTGAGAAACGGGACGATGCCCTCCAGGGAGTACCCTTTGACGCAGACGAAAACCGCATCCGGGGAACCTTCATATTCTTCCGAAGTGCAGGCGCTGACGGGGACTGCGAAGTCTCCCTGCGGCGTCTCGAATTTCAGGCCGTTTTCCCGCATGGCCTGCAAATGCGCGCCCCTGGCGATGAGGGTCACGTCCTTTCCGGCGCGGGCCAGATAGCCGCCGATGGCTCCGCCGGTCCCGCCGGCCCCAACGATCAGATATTTCATGATAAAAAATCTCCTTTCCACAGATGTCCGTCCATCCGCGGGGAACGGATGGGGGAAGAAAAATCCTGGCGGTTCAGCCCCGCAGCAGGGAGCGTTCCAGAAGCGCCGTCACGGGCCGTCCCGTGGCCAGGGCGCCGTTTTGCACGAAGCCCTCTTCCCGCTGGGAGAGGATGTCCACGAGATGCCCACGCAGCAGGGAAATCCGCTCCTGACAGGCGGGATCGGCGATCCGGTCGAAGCGTTCGTGAGGATCGCTTCGCAGGTCGAAATACTGCTCCCGGCCCGTCTGGGAATACCAGATGTATTTGTCCGTTTCCGTCACGATAAAGTGGTTGGACGCATTCCCCAGGGCGTGTTCGCCGTGCAGCCATTCCCGCACGGACCGGGAAGGATCGGCGGCCAGAGGGAGCAGGCTTTTGCCGTCCACTTCGGGAGGGATGGGGGCTCCTGCGATGTCCAGCAGGGTGGGCATGATATCCCGCAGCTCCGTCACGCCGTGGCAAACCTGACCGCGGCCAAAGCCCGTGATGGAGCCGGGATCGGACAGGATGAGAGGGATGCGGCAGCTGCCCTCATAGGGCCGGGATTTGCGGAACAGGTGATGGTCGCACAGCTCTTCCCCGTGGTCGGAGGTGAAGAGGATGATGGTGTTTTCGTTCAGCCCCTGTTCGGTCAGCTCCTGCAGGAGGCGGCCGATCTGGTGATCCAGATGAGTGATGCAGGCGTAGTAGCCGATCTGCGCCTGGCGGATCAGCTCCGGATCCACAGGGCCCGTGGAGGAATCATAGATCCTTCCCTGCTGGTCCAGTTCCGCCGGATCCTCCCAGGATCCCACGAAGGGCGGCTGAAGCTGCATGTCCCGGTACAGATCGAAATAATGCTGCGGGGCGTCGAAGGGCGGATGCGGGCGCAGATAGGAGGCCATGAGGAAAAACGGTTTGCTCCGGTCGCGTCGGCGCAGAAAATCGATGGCACGCGTGCTGACCCAGTTGGTGGGGTGGGACATTTCGTCGTAGATCCAGGGGCGGGATACCCAGGAATTGCATTCCATGCCGGTGTCCGTCACGTCAGCGGAGATCCCCTTCTCGTTTTTCAACCAGTAAAAATAGTCGTCCGCCACCTTCTGGGATTCGTACCAGGGGGTATCGGGCCGGCGGTACGCGTGCAGATATCCGTCGTGCAGCTCCACGTGATGAAAGCCCATCAGGTTCCGCAGGGGATGGACGTGCATTTTTCCGACGCACTGGGTATAATACCCGGCTTTCGCCAGCTCCCCGGCCATGGTGTGGGGATAGCGGAAGTCCACGCAGTCCTGATAGCCCACCCGGCCGTGCTTTTCCTGGGACAGGCCGGTGTGGAGGGCGGCCCGGGCCGGGATGCAGCTGGGGCAGGAAGAATAGGCGCGGTCAAAAAGGGTTCCCCTGGCGGCCAGGGAATCCAGGTAAGGGGTTTTCACATCCGGATGCCCGGCCGCGCCGAGGCAGTCCCCGCGCAGCTGGTCCGTCATGATCAAAAGGATATTGGGCTGCTTCATGGTCATCGTTCCTTTCCGTAAACGTATTTTTTCCCATTATACTACAAAACCGCCGCAGAATCCTTAAAAATTCTGCGGCGGGATGGCGCGATACGCCCCGTTGATCAATAAAACAGCGCCTCTTCGCTCCATTCCAGGAAGGTTCCCGTGGAGGCGTCGATTTCGAATTCGTATTTGCGGTCGTCCGCGATGACTTCGCCCTCGTAGACCGTGCGGCCGTCGTCCCGTTCCGCCTTCATGCGAAGGTTGTTCTGCGCGGAGCCGGCAACCTTCGCGAGAACGGCGTCCACGGCCTGCTCCTTCGTGAAGGACGCGCCGGAAGGGGTGTTCCAGTCCAGGCTGTAGCTTTCCCGTTCCCGCTCCAGAATCCGCGTTCCGGTCTCGTCGAGCTCGTATTCGTAGTCCGCGTTCACCGCGTAGATTTCTACGTCATAGCGGATTTGCCCGTCGTCCATATCCCGTTTGATTCCGGATGCCAGCACGTTTTCCGGGGCGACGCCGGAATCCGCCAGAGCGGTCTGCAGGGCTGTCTCTTCCGGCGTACCGGCGCTCTGTGCAGCGGCCTGGCCGGATCCTTCCGCCTGGCCCGCAGCCTGGGCGGGGAAAACTTTTTCCGTCCACTCCAGGAAGGCCCCGTCCTGCGCGTCGATTTCGAAGTCGTATTTTCTGTCGGAAACGATGACTTCGCCCTCATAGACCGTGCGGCCGTCGTCCCGTTCCGCCTTCATGCGCAGATTGTCCTGCGTGGATCCGGGAACCTTCGCGAGAACTGCGTCCATGGCCTGCTCCTTCGTGAAGGACGCGCCGGAAGGGGTGGACCAGGACAGGTCGTTGAGATCCGTATCGATGGACATGATCCGGCCGGAGGTTTTTTCGATTTCGTACTCGAAATCCTTCTCAGCGGTATAAAAATCCACCTGGTACAGATCCATTCCGTCGTCCCGTTCTTCGGTGACGATAACGGCGATGAGACCGGCTTCCGCCACACCGGCGTGATCCAGGGCGATGGCTTTCGCCCCGTCTGCGGAGATGGAGGAACCCGCCTGCGCGGCCTGAGGCGCCGTGCCGGCATCCTGCGCGGCGGGCTGTGCGGTTTCAGAGGTCCCGCCGGTTTCCGGGGCCGCATCCTGCGCCGTCGCCTGTTCCGTCGTCTGCTCCGTTCCGGGGGCTGTTTCCGGAGCTGTGGCCGCAGGCTGCGCGCTCTCCTGTGCGGCGTCCTGTCCGCCGGCGGAGGCGCATGCCGTCAGGGAGGCTGCGGTGAGGGTCAGAGCCAGTAAAATCGCCATGCTTTTTCGTTTCATCATTTTCATTCTCCTTTTTCACGATTTGGGGTTGTATTTCATTCATCGTCGGTGACGTTTCTGTTATGAGTGTAGTATAAAGCCGGAAAATTAAAACAAAATGAGAAACGGAAATTTTTTGCGAAGGGAAATCTTTGGATTTTGTTGTTTCTTTTTCCCCGGCTTCCTGATAAAATGGAACTGACATCTTCTGCCCGTACGCGGCGGAGGGAAACGAGAAAGGAAGGGGATATTACCATGAAGAATTTTGATGTGGTAGCGCTCGGCGAGCTGTTGATCGACTTTACGGAAAACGGCGTGAGCGCGCAGGGAAATACGATTTATGAGGCCAATCCGGGCGGAGCGCCGTGCAACGTGCTGGCGATGCTCAACCGGGCCGGCCGCAAAACCGCGTTCATCGGGAAAGTCGGGCAGGATATTTTCGGAAATAAGCTGAAAGCGACGTTGGACGAGGTGGGGATCGATACGTCCAACCTGATCATCGACGAAGAGGCTCGCACCACTCTGGCGTTCGTGGAGACGTTCCCGGACGGGGACCGGGATTTTTCCTTTTATCGCAATCCCGGCGCGGACATGATGCTGACCGAAGCGGATCTGCACGAAGACCTGATCCGCGACGCGAAGGTATTCCATTTCGGAACGCTTTCCATGACCCACGAAGACGTGCGCTGCGCCACGAAGAAGGCCATCGATATCGCGAAGGAGAGCGGGGCCGTGATTTCCTTCGACCCGAATTTGCGCCCTCCGCTGTGGAAGACGCTGGACGACGCGAAGGAGCAGGTGGCTTACGGCCTGGGCAAGTGCGACGTGCTCAAGATCTCCGACAACGAGATCCAGTGGTTCACCGGGGAAGAGGACTTCGACGCCGGGATCGCGAAGCTGCGCAGCCAGTACGACATCCCGCTGATCCTGCTGTCCCTGGGCCGCGACGGAAGCCGCGCCTACTATAAGGACCTGAGGGTGGAAGTGGCTCCTTTCCTTCAGGATTCCACCATCGAAACCACGGGCGCTGGCGATACGTTCGGAGGATGCTGCCTGCATTACGTGCTGAAGTACGGCCTGGACAACCTGGACGGGGAGAAGCTCGAAGAAATGCTCACCTTCGCCAACGCGGCGGCGTCCATCATCACCACCAGAAAGGGCGCGCTCCGCGTGATGCCCGAAGTGGAGGAAGTGGAGAAATTCATCGCCGAAAGGGGCAGATAAGGCGGATCGGGATACATAGAACGAAAGGCGGGGGTATCGCAGCGGGCGGTACCCCTTTTTTCAGAGGTGGACGCAGAGGGTAATCAAATCGAATTCACGGTTTGGCGGATTATCAGTTGGAGGAATTTTTATGAACTGGGATATTGATCGACTAAAATGGACGAGGGAACCTTTGGATTTTGCTGTTACTCCGGAAAAAATTGAGATCACGACAGTCCCCCATACAGACCTGTGGCAGCGGACATATTATCATTTCCGCAATGATAACGCTCCTGTGCTGCAGATGGAAACGGATGAAAAGTTTTTTTCTTTTGTGGTGAAAACCGACTTTTCAAACAGCAATCATCGCTTTGACCAATGTGGCGTTGTTCTGTATCTGGACAGTGAAAACTGGTTAAAAGGTTCCGTCGAGTACGAAAACGAAAAATTTCAGCATTTGGGAAGCGTTGTGACCAATCATGGTTATTCGGACTGGGCAACAACGGAAATACCGGCTGCGGTGAAATCCATGTGGTATCGTTTGAGCCGGAGGGAAGACGACTTCTGTATCGAATGTTCCGTAGATGGCGGGATATTTCAGCAAATGCGGGTATGCCATATGTTGGAGGCGAAAGGCGCCATTCGCTTTGGCGTGTACGCGTGCAGTCCGGAAGAATCTTCTTTTAAAGCCGTCTTTACCCACATGGAAATGACGGAGTGTAAGTGGCGCGCTCACGATGGACAGGCGCCTGACAAAGAAGAGTAAACCATCGGTCCCGGGAAGGGGCCGTCATCCCGCCGCCGGAGGATGGACGCGGCCGCGCCGGTGTGGACAGGCGGGGAAAATCGTGGTAAGTTAGTAGACAGCAAAAGGCGCGTGCGCGCCGGATGGGACGCATGCGAAGAAGAAGGAGGAATCGGATAAAAATGGCGGATACAGTGGCGAAAAGAAGCGAAATCCCTCAGGAGAAACGTTGGGCGGTGGAGGATCTCTATCCCTGCGACGCGGCATGGGAAGAGGACTATCAGCGCGTGGCCGCCCTCATCGGCGAAGGGGAGAAATATAAGGGGCATCTGGGCGACAGCGCGCAGACGCTTCAGGAATATCTGGATTTCGCAGATCAGCTGGATCAGGAGATCGAAAAGATTTATATGTACGCCCATCTCAACATGGATGTGGATACCACCGACGTGACCTATCAGACCATGCGGATGAAGGCGCAGACGCTGTTGGTGAGGGCGGAGGAGGAGAACGCCTTCGCGCAGCCGGAGATCATGGCCATTCCGGAAGAGACGCTGGCTTCCTGGCGGGCCGAAACGCCGGGGCTCTCCGTCTACGACCGGTACTTTACGGTGCTTTTGCGCAGGAGGGAACACACCCGCAGCCGCGAGGTGGAAGAACTTCTGGCCGGCGCGTCGGAGATGGCGTCGGCGCCCTCCGATACGTTTACGATGCTCAACAACGCGGACCTGACCTTCCCGAAGATCGTCGGTGAGGACGGCCAGGAGACGGAAGTGACGCACGGGAGGTACATCAGCCTGATGGAGAGCGCGGACCGGAATGTGAGAAAGGCCGCCTTCGAGTCCATGTATTCCAGTTTCGGCCAGTTCGCCAACACCATCGCTTCCACGTTTTCGGCCAACGTCAAACAGGCGATGTTTTTTGCCAGAGCCAGGGGCTACTCCTCCACCCGGGCCATGTACCTGGCCCCCGGCAACATTCCGGAAGAGGTGTACGACAACCTGATCGATGTGGTGCACGAAGCGCTGCCCTCCATGTACCGCTATGTGGCCCTGCGCAAAAAGCTGCTGGGCGTGGAGGAGCTCCATATGTACGACGTATACGCCCCCATCATCCCCGAGTGCACGATGAAGGTGACCTTCGAGGAGGCGAAGGAGACGATTCTGGAAGCCTTAAAGCCCATGGGAGAGGAATACCTGGCGGCCCTTCGGGAAGGGTTTGAAAACCGCTGGATCGACGCCTGCGAGAATGCGGGAAAGAGAAGCGGGGCCTATTGCAACGGCGGCACCATCGGCCATCCCTATGTGCTGATGACCTATAAGGACACGCTGGACAGCATGTTCACCCTGGCTCACGAGATGGGCCATGCCATGCACAGCTATTTCAGCATGAAGGTTCAGCCGCACCAGACGGCGGGCTATCTGATCTTCGTGGCGGAGGTGGCTTCCACCTGCAACGAGATCCTGCTGACCCGCTACCTGCTCTCCCATACCGAAGACAGAGCGCAGAAGGCGTACATCATCAATCATTTCCTGGACAGCTTTAAGGGGACGCTCTTCCGCCAGACCATGTTCGCGGAATTCGAGATGATCGCCCACCGCAGGGCGGAAGCCGGAGAGGCGCTGACCGCGGACGGGCTGAACCGGATTTATTACGGGCTCAACGAGAAGTATTTCGGCCCTGATATGAAGGTGGATCAGGAGATCCGGCTGGAATGGGCCAGAATTCCCCACTTCTACACGCCTTTTTACGTGTATCAGTACGCCACGGGCATTTCGGCCGCAGCGGCGCTGTCGGAGCGGATCCTGACCCTGGGAGAAGAGGGCGTGAAGGACTACATGAAATTCCTGACCGGCGGCGGGTCCGCGGATCCCATCGACCTGCTGAAACTGGCCGGCGTGGATATGAGCAAAAAGGAGCCCGTGGAGGCCGCGGCGAAGCTCTTCGAAGACATGCTGGATCAGCTGATCGAACTGGTGGGATAATTCCCGCCGAAAGGACGGGGCCATATGCTGTTCAATTCTCAACTTTTCATCTTTATCTTTTTGCCCATCGCGCTGGCGGGCTGGTATTTTTTAAACAGCCGCAGGCGATACGGGCTGGCGCAGGGATTTTTGCTGGGGATGTCCCTGTGGTTTTACGGCTGGATGAACCCGTCGCATCTTTTGATCCTGCTGGCCAGCTGCTTCGCCGGATACGGGTTTTGCGCCCTGCTGGACCGGGTGAAGGGTGCGGCGGGGCGCAGAGCGGTTCTGGCGGCGGGCTGTTTCTTCCATCTGGGGACGCTGGGGTATTTCAAATACAGCGGCTTTTTTCTGGAGAACATAAACGCCGCGCTGCGGACGGACTTCACGCTGGTTTCCGTCATCCTGCCGGTGGGGATCAGCTTCTATACGTTTCAGCAGCTGGCCTTTCTCATCGACCGGTGGAAGGGGGAAGAGGGGCCGTGCAGCCTGCTGGACTATCTGACGTTCATGCTGTATTTCCCGCAGATCCTGCAGGGGCCCATCCTCCTGGGAAAGGAGCTGATCCCGCAGCTGCGCGAGGAAGGGCGGCGCAGGTTCGACGCCCGGCGCTTTTCGGAAGGGATCCGGCTCTTTTCCATGGGGCTGGGGAAAAAGGTGCTGCTGGCGGACAGCCTGGCAAAGCCCGTCAACTTCGGCTATGAGAACGTCGCTTCCCTGGACAGCCCGTCCGCCGTATTGCTGGCAGCGGGCTATTTGCTGGAGCTGTATTTCGATTTCTCCGGATACTGTGATATGGCCATGGGGCTGGGGAAGCTGTTCGGCATTGAGGTGGCGCAAAACTTCGACTCCCCCTTCAAGTCCGCTTCCATAAAGGAATTCTGGCGCAGGTGGCACATGACCCTGGGGCGGTTTTTCACCCGGTACGTGTACATCCCGCTGGGGGGCAGCAGGCGCGGGAAGGGGCGGACGATCCTCAATACCATGATCGTCTTCGCCCTGTCGGGCCTCTGGCACGGGGCCGCCTGGACCTTCGTGTTCTGGGGGATCCTGCACGGGATCGCGGTGTCCTTCGACAGCCTGGGGATTTTGCGCCTTCCGAAAAAATGGATGCATCAGGCGCTGACTTTCGTCTACGCCTGCCTGGCCTTCGTCTTTTTCCGGGCGTCCACCATCGGGGAGGGCTTTCAGGTGCTCCGGGCCATGGCCGTGCCGAAGTGGAACGGATTTCTGTTTCGGATGGCCGAAGCGCTGGATCCGTCGGAATTCTACGTCCTCACCAAGGCCGCGTCCATGGCTGCGCCCGCGCTGCTGCCCTGGATCCACCTGATCCTCCTGCTGCTTCTGTTCGCGGTTTGCGCGGCGGTGTGCGCCTCCCGAAACGCTTCCGCCATCGCGGCGGGCGGCGTTTATTCGAAAAAGACGGCGTTTCTCACGGCGTTTGTGTTCGTCTGGTCCGTTCTGGGGATGACCGGGGTGAGCACGTACCTGTATTTTGACTTCTGAAAACGGAGAACCTTATGAAACCGGATCCTTTTCTGAAATTCATCCGCGCCTTCGCCGCGGCGGCTGCGGGGCTCATTTTGCTGGCCGGCGGGCTGGTGTTTTTGTTCGACCCCTTCTATCATTTCCACGGGCCGCTGCCCGGCCTGAAAGCCGTGGTGACAAAATCCGAATATCAGTGCATCGGGACCGTCCGAAACTTCGATTACGACAGCGTGCTGGCGGGCTCTTCCACGGCAGAAAACTATCACAACGGCTGGTTCGATCAGGGGTTCGGGGCGAAGACCGTGAAGGCCATCAAGAGCTCGGGCACCACGGCGGACCTGAAATTTTATCTGGACGAGGCGTTTTTGACCCATGAGGTGAAAAACGTGTTTTACAGCCTGGATCTGTTCGCCCTGGACGGGGATCCGGACAGCAATTTCGTGAACGATTCCATGCCGCTGTACCTGTACGACCGCAATCCCTTCAACGACGTCCGCTATCTGCTCAACCGGGATGTGCTGTTCGAGGATATCCCCTATCTGCTGGCCATGACGGCGGCCGGATACGACGAGGGGACTTCCTATAACTGGTGGGAGGACAAAACCTTTTCCGAAGAAGAGGCGATCAGCCACTACGAGCGCCCGGACGGCCCGCAAGAGGAGGTTCCCCGGCAGGAGTGGCAGCCCCGCGTGGACGGCAATCTGGATCTTCTGACGGAAATGGTGGAGGCGCATCCGGAGACGCAGTTCTATTTCTTCCTTCCGCCCTATTCCATGCTCTGGTGGGACAACGCCGCTTTGAGCGGCCGGACGGAGGAATACCTGTACGCCAGAAGGGCCGCGATGGAGCGGCTGTGCGCCTTCGACAACGCGAAGGTGTTCGATTTCCAGGGAGAGGAAGAGATCGTCCTGGATCTGGACAACTATATGGATCCCATCCACTTTTCCGCGGACGTCAATCATTGGATTGTTCTGGAAGCGCAGAAGGAGGATTCCGCTTATCTGGTGACGCCGGACAACCGGGAAGAGCTGCTGGGGCATATGGAGGAGCTGGCGGAAACGACGATCCCCCAAAGGGCTGAGGAGCAGTTTATGGAGGGGGGCTCATGACGGAATCCGAAATCCTCCGCTTCGGTCAGGCCCGGGAAAAGATCGTGGGAAAGGCCCGGGAGAGAAACGGCATCGGGACCCTGTCGGAAAAGACGGTGCACGCGGTGCTGAAGGAATATTATGCGCCGGATCCGTCCGTGCAGGAGGTCCCGGTGGCGGGCTGCGTGGCGGATATCTGCACCGGTTCCGAAATCGTGGAGATCCAGACCCGCGGATTCCATCGCCTTCGCCCCAAACTGGAGCGGTTTCTGCCGCTCTGTCCCGTGACGGTGGTGTACCCCATCCCGCTGCAAAAGACGGTGCACTGGGTGGATCCGGACACCGGGGAGATTTCCGGCGGAAGGAAGTCCCCGCAAAAGGGGACGCCCTACATGGCCTTCCCGGAGCTGTACCGGATCAAGCCGTTTTTAAAGGATCCCAATCTCCGGATCCGCCTGGCCTTTCTGAACATGGAGGAATATAAGCTCCTAAACGGCTGGAGTTACGACAAAAAGCGGGGATCCAGCCGATTTGACCGGATCCCCGTTTCCCTGGAATATGAGGTGGAATTCACCTGTCCCCGGGATTATCTGCAGCTGATCCCCTATGGGCTGGAAGAGCCCTTCACCGCGGCGCGCTTCGCCAAAGCCGTCCGCATCCGCCGCGAGCTGGCCGGCACCGTCTTAAACGTGCTGGCTTTCCTGGAGACTGTGGAGGTAGTGGGCAGGGAGGGAAGGGCCTATCTGTACCGGGCGAAGGAGTGAGCGTCAAAACGCCCCGGGATCTTCCGGGCGGATGACGAGCCCTTCCTGATGCCCTTTGCTCATCCTGTGCCTGGCCTTCCGGTTTTCCACCGTATCGAAAAGGATGGAAAAGTCGTAGTCCTCCGGATACAGTTCGGCGGCCGGCACCCGCAGGGTGAGCCGTTTGTGGTTGACCATCTTCTTTTCCTTCCGGATCTGTACCAGCACGTCGCCCTTTTTGTCAGCTGGAAGAACCACGATGCCGGTAACCCCTTCCGGCCATACCGCTACGCTGTCCCCCCTCTGCAGGGCGCAGGCTTTGGAGCCAGCCGCCGGCCGGGGGTTTTTTCGTTCCAGCAGGGAGGCGCGGGGGCCGGGCCGGGAAGCCGCCGGTTCTGAGCCGTCCGAAAACAGCTTTTGAAGGACGGGGCCGCTGTGCTCCCCGTAAGTGGCGGCCGCCGCGGATTTCAGAAGGTCTTCCGGCATCCCTAGCCGTTTCGCGATGTAGAGAGCGCAGCTCTCGCCGGACTCGCCGATTTCCAGCCGGTAAAGGGGCTTTAAGAGCTCCCGGTCAAAGGCCATCCGGGCGTTGGTCACGCCGTCCGTCCGCTCGCTCCAGGTTTTCACCTCCGGATAATGGGTGGTCGCCAGGAAGAGGCAGCCGCTCCTTTTGAGCTGTTCCAGGATGGCGACGGCGATCCCCATGCCTTCCGCGGGATCGGTCCCGGACCCGGGCTCGTCCAGAATCACCAGGCTGTCCGGGGATATCCGGTTCAGGATGTGGATGATGTTCTTGATATGGGCGGAGAATGTGGATAAGTTGTCCGCGATGTTCTGCCCGTCCCCGATGTCCGACAGCACCTGATCGCACATGCAGATGTCCGCCTCCCGGCAGGGCACGAAGAGCCCGGATCCTGCCAGAAGGACGAAGAGCCCCGCCGTTTTGACGGCCACGGTTTTGCCGCCGGTGTTGGGGCCGGTGATGACGATGCCCCGCTCCCGCTTTCCCATGGAGAGCGTCAGCGGCACCGCCTCTTCCTTCGGCAGGGCCGGATGGCGCGCTTCCTTCAGGGACAGATAGCCTTCCGTATTGATGGCGGGCTCCACGGCCTCCATGTCCAGAGCCAGCTTTCCCTTCGCGAAGACGAAGTCAAGTTTTTCCAGCGCGCGGATGTCCGACAGCAGGGAATCCTTTCGATCCGCAATTTCCGACAGCAGGGTGTAAAGGACGATCCGCTCTTCGTTCTCCTCATCCAGACGGGCCAGCTCCAGGTCCTGCTGGAGGGCGGCCACGGCGGCGGGCTCGATGAAAAGCGTGGCCCCGGTGGAGGACTGATCCACCAGCTTGCCGGGCACCCTGGACCTGCATTCCTTTTTCACCGGCAGGCAGAGGCAGCCGCTCCGCATCGCCGTGAAGCCCTCCGACATGCAGTTCTTCTGGGACCGGAGGATGGATTCGGCCTTTTCCCGGATCTTTTCTTCCAGCAGCAGGGATCTGCGCCGGGCGTCCCGGAGGGCGGGGGAAGCGGCGTCGTCCACTTTGCCGTTTCGGATGCAGCGCAGGATTTCCTCCCGCAGGCCGGGCATGTCGTCCAGATTTTCCCGGTAAAATGCCAGGCTGATCTGCCGTTCGCAGCCCCGGTCCAGATAGCGGATCATGCGGCCCACGGAGGTGAGAAACGAGCCCACCTCTTCAATTTCCGAAGCGGAGAGCAGTTCCCCCGCGTCCGCCCGGCCGACGGTTTCTTCCGTCCGCTCCATGGCGGGCAGGGGAGGCGTGCCGAAGATTTCCAGCATTTCTCTGGCCTGTGCGGTATCGGAGAGATGCCTGCGCAGGCGGATTTCATTCCGTTCGG
This sequence comes from Candidatus Eisenbergiella merdigallinarum, assembly GCA_019119355.1. Taxonomy (GTDB): domain Bacteria; phylum Bacillota; class Clostridia; order Lachnospirales; family Lachnospiraceae; genus Gallintestinimicrobium; species Gallintestinimicrobium merdigallinarum. Next base: position 50,423 of record DWXE01000039.1, on the reverse strand, counting down.
GTTTCAGTTCCAGCGCCTTTTTGGCCGCGGCCTTCGTCACCGCCAGCCCGGAAAGGCGTTTTAAAATCTGCGTATATCCTGTCGTTTCAAAAGCAGCGTTCATTTCTTTTTTTCCTTTCATTTTCGTTTTTCCCCCGGCCCGCAAAGGGGGATCGCGTCGAAAGGCGGAGCGGAAAAGAAAGCCGTCGGGCAAAACGGGAAGCAGCGCGAAAGAAAAAACGACCTGCCGGCTCCATCCGCCTGACAGATCGTTTTCATACCAGGTTTTTCGTACAAAGCTTTTATGCGGAAACAGACTCCCGAAACCGGGGTCCGGTGCTTCGCATCTTTGTATCGATATCATGTCGCGCGTCGGCCGGATGGAAGGTACGAAAACAACAGGGCAGCGCGCAGGCGCTCCCCGGACCGTACCCGTCTTTTCTTACTTCTTTTCCGCTCCGACTGCAATTAACAAACACTTCACCTCTGAAACTTCTGATTTCGTCCATCATAAACGAAACCGGATCAAAATGCAAGCTGTATTTTTAACCATATTTGACGTTTCCGGCCGGCGTCAGCCGTTTTTCTGGAACGCGATCCGCTCCGTGCCGTCCTCCACCCGGATCAGGCCGCAGCGCAAAAACCCGTTCTTTTCGAATACCCGCTGCATGGGGATATTTTTTTCGTGGGTATCCCCACGCAGGCTGGCCCCGGCCCGGCGGCACCGTTCGAAGCACCAGCCCACGCAGAAGGAAGCCGCCCCCGGAAAGCGCCCGGAGGAAGCGATCCTGTGGATGGTGCCGTAGGGGCGCCTGTCCGGCCAGTCCCCGTCCGCAATGTCGGCGTAGTTGGGCTCCTCGCCGATAAAGAACATGAAGACGGCGGCGATTTCGCCGTCGCTTTCGCATAAAAACAACGTTTTGTTTTGAATGTCCCGGGACAGGATCCCTTCGTCCGGATGGCGGTCTCCCCACTGGTCCGGGTTCCCGTTGGCGGCCATAAAGGCCCGCGCCCGGTCGTAGACGGGGAGGATCCGGCTGAGATCCTCCGGGCAGGCTTGTCTGATGGAAAACATGAGGCGGTTCCTTTCTTTTTTTAATTTTCTATTTTTCAACATTTTGCCGTTCGGCGGCAATGCGGGCCGTTTTGCCGGAAAAAGCGATGCCGATCCTTATGATGGAAGCGACTTTCATCGCCCGCAGCTCCGTATCGTACGCGCGGTCGCCGATCTGCTGCAGAGCGAGGCGGGACAGGTTTTCCAGCTGCGGCCCGGAGCAGTCTTTCCTGGCTTTGAGCTCGATCAGGATGCCGGGAAGCCGTTGATCCATCGGAAGCATCTGGATATCGAACCGGCCCTCGCCGGCTTCGCGGTTGGAAGTGATCCGGTAGCTGTTGTCCATCACGGCGCACATGCCCAGGATCAGGCCGTGGTAAAAGGTTTCGGAAGCGGCATCGTGAAAGCTGATCGTTTGCAGCAGAAAATTTTCCAGCGCCTTTTGCAGGGCATCGATATCCATCCGATAGATGGCCTCCTGAATGGAAACCGCGGCGGAGCGGGGGATCACGGAGCTGAGCCGGGAAAGGATTTCCTTGCTGTAAACGAAGGAGATTTCCCTGTTCGGCAGCGCGACCTCGCACATATAGTCCTCGCCATAGGGCTGGGCGCTGTTTACCGCCTTCAGATAGCCTGACACCAGCAGGAAACTGTAGACGGAGGAAGGATCGTTTCGGATCTGCGGATAGATGACGCCGGTGTCGATGTGGGTAACAAAGGATTCGCCCTTCATCAACAGCTCCAGGCGCTCCACGATCTCCGGCGTGGCGGAGGCCAGCGTTTCTCCGATAATATCGTTGCTGCCAGTGGACTGCCAGAAGGCTTTGGGGCGGCAGCTGTTACTGAAATATCCGGTCACGGACCAGGGATTAAAAATATCGGTATTGCCGAAACGGTAACCGTCGTACCAGTCGCAGAGCTCCTGGTACTTTTCGGAAGCGCCGTAATATGCCGCCATCTTCCGCACTTCATCGGAAGTGAAGCCGAAGTATTCGCTGTACCGTTCATCCAGGATGGAATTGATCTTCAGGTTGTTCAGCCCGCTGAAGATGCTCTCCCTGGCGACGCGCAGGATGCCGGTCAGAAAACCGTAGCTCAAATGCGGATTGTCCTTCAGCCCGCCGGAGAACAGGTTGCGCATAAAACCGATGACCGTATCGTAGAAACCGTTTACATGGCCCTGCTGGATGGGCGTGTCGTATTCGTCGATGATTACGATGGGAGCGATGCCATGGTGCTTATGGAGAAACAGCGTCAGCGTCCGCAGGGACATCTGGCAGGCCACTTCGTCGGCCGTTTCCGTTGCGAGACGGGAAAACTCCTCCTTTTCGTAATCGCTGAGCGCGGCGCTGGATGCCAGCTCGTCATGACGGCGAAATTCCTGGCCGATGAGCTTTTGAAGGGTCTGACGGGTTTCCTCCCAGGAGGAATATTTTACATCCTTAAAGGACAGGAAGATCAAGGGATATTTTCCCTGATGGGCCCGGTATGTTTCCCCGCAGGACCAGATTTTCTTATCCCTGAAATAGAGGGAGGTATCCTGATCCGTTTTTTCGAAGAAAGTGCGGAGCATATCCATGTTCAGCGTCTTTCCAAAACGGCGGGGGCGCGTGAACAGGGATACTTTCGGCCGTTCGTCCAGGAAATCCCGGATGAGCATCGTTTTGTCCACATAGTAGTAGTTGGCGCAGGCGTCCCGAAAATCCGAAACGCCGATGGGAAGGGGCCTGCGCGGGGAAGGGTCCGCCGTAGGAACCTGACTTCGACGGACGCGCTTATCCGCCGGCTTTGGCGCGTCGTTCGGAAGGAACCATTGCCTGCCCGTCCTGTACGCTCCGGCGATCCGTCCCGATTTGCAAAGTTCGTTGACCCGCCGCTCCGTAATTCCCCATGCTGCCGCAGCTTCTTTGATCGTCATATGCAAGCGCCTCCCTAATCGTTTTTAAGAATAGTATAACCAATGTTCCGAATAAAGGCAATCATATGATTCGGAATGATGCGGAGCATCCGGAATGTTTTCGCAACCCTTGCTTTCCCCCGCGCCGTGTATTAAAATGGGCCCTGGAAAATCGCTGAAAACGGGGAGAATCGGAACATGAAAAGAACGAAACAGATGTCGGAGTCCATTCGGCTGGGGATGCTTCTGGCGGCGTCCGGAGGGTTTATGGACGCCTATTCCTACCTGGTGAGGGACCGGGTCTTCGCCAACGCGCAGACGGGGAACATCCTCCTGTTCGGGGTGAATTTATCGGAAGGGAACTTCGGGGCGGCGGCCCGCTACTTTTTCCCGGTCTTTTTCTTCGCCATGGGGATCGCCATGGCGGAGATCGTCCATTTGAAACGGACAGAACTGTTGCACTGGAGACAGACCGCGGTGCTGATCGAAGCCCTGATTCTGGCGGCGGTGGCCTTTCTGCCCCTGACCATGAACCCGTTGGCGAACTCCCTGACTTCCTTCGCCTGCGGGATTCAGGTGGAGAGCTTTCGGAAAATCCGGGGAAACGGGATCGCCACCACCATGTGCATCGGCAATCTGCGCAGCGGGACCCAGAGCCTCTGCCAGTTCTTTTCCGAAAAGGACCGGGAAAAGCTCCGGGACGCCCTCCTGTATTACGGGATCATCCTCTGCTTCGTGGCGGGAGCCGTGCTGGGCAATTTCCTGATCCGGGGCATGGGGGAACGGGCGATCCTGTGCTGTTCGGGCTTTTTGCTGTTCGTCTTTTTCCTGATGTTCGTTCCGGAAACGCTGTAGCCGCTGCAGCGCTTCGAACGCCGAAAAACCGCGGGCCCCGGCGTTTGAAGCGCTCCAGGATTTCCGGCGCGGGTTCCGGGATTTCCGGCGTCTTGCGGCGCCGGCTTTTTTTCGCTATAATTGGGAGGAAATTTGTCGGTGCGTTTGCCGGAGAACGGGAGGAACTCGGGATGTTTGGAAAACGGAAAGGAAACGGGGTCAAAACCTTCGACCGGGAAAAGGAAATTCCGGCCATCAGAAGCAGCATCTGCACCGGGGAGCAGGTGGCGGGATTTAAGGACCGGTCCACAGGCCGCTTCCGGGAAGTGATGTGCCTTCGGACGGATCGGGACCGGGAGGAATTTTTGAAAACATACGGAATTTCGGCGGATGAGATCCGCAGGGAGTGGTGAGGATTGAAAAATAAGCCCGATGGCTTATTTTTCAATCAGGATTTGTGCCAAAGCGTCACAAATCCCAGGATACGAAGTATCCTTGCGCAGCGCCAAATTTGAGATTTGGCGCGCGTTCCTCAGCGCAAAAGCGCTTCGGAATGGAGGAAAATATGGAAGAGACGAAGAAGTTTTCCCTGCTGTTTGGGACGACCAACGCGGGAAAGCTGGCCGCCATGCGAAACTATCTGCGGGGGATGGATGAGGTGGAGCTGATCGGGCTGGGGGATCTGCCACTGCGCGTTTTGGAGCCCGAAGAGGACGGGCGCGATATGATGGAGAACGCCAGGAAAAAGGCGCTGTACTATTGCGCCGCTTTTCAAAGGCCGGTGATTTCCGTCGACAGCGGGCTGTATATCGAAGGCCTGCCCGAAGAGGAACAGCCCGGAGCATTCGTCCGGCGGGTGGGAGGACGCGCCCTGACGGACGGGGAGATGAGGGCTCATTATAAGGGGATCGCCAAAAGGCTGGGCGGACGGTGCGTAGCGCAATACCGGAATGCCGTCTGTCTGGCGTTTTCGGAGGAGGAAATCTACTGCAGTCAGGACGGGGATCTGGCATGGGAGAGATTTTACCTCTGCCAGGACGAGCGGCCCCAGCGGATCGAGGGGTTTCCGCTGGATGCCATCAGCCAGGAATACCCTTCCGGACGGCATTTTTATGACATCGGGGAATGGACCCCCGTAGAAGAGGACGGGGCCGGCTTCCGGCGCTTCCTGAAGGAAGCGCTCCGGGCTCACGCCGCAAAAATTGCAGAAAAAAAGAGGATGGAACATGACGGAACGGATCTATTATGAGGATGCTTACCGGCGGGAATTCGACGCGACGGTGATTTCCTGCAGGAAGTCGGAACAGGGATATGAAGTGGTGCTGGACCGGACGGCCTTTTATCCGGAGGGCGGCGGACAGCCCTGCGATTTCGGGACGCTGGAGCCGGCGGAGGAACCGGCTGCGGATGTGCTGGACGTGCAGGAGGCGGACGGGGAAGTGGTCCATACCTGCAGCCGTCCGCTTTCTCCGGGCAGCCGCGTACGCGGCGCCATCGACTGGCAGCGCAGGCTGACGAACATGAGGGAGCATTCCGGGGAACACGTCCTGTCCGGGATCATCTGCCGCAGCTACGGCTGTTCCAACATCGGTTTCCACATGGGAAGGGATTTCGTCACCGTGGATTTCAGCCGCCGGCTCACGGAGGAAGAGATCGCGGCGGCCCAGGAGCTGGCGAACCGGAAGGTGCTGGAGGACGTGGAGATAAAAGCCTGGTACCCGGATCGGGAGAGCCTGGAGGCGCTGGAGTACCGGAGCAAGAAGGAGCTGGAAGGGGCGGTGCGCATCGTGGAGATCCCGGGCGCGGACGTATGCGCCTGCTGCGGCACCCATGTGAGGCGCACCGGGGAGATCGGGCCGATCCGGGTCATCGGAAAGGAACACTATAAGAGCGGAATCCGCCTGACCCTTTTGATCGGGGAAAAGGCGCTGGCCGATTACCGGGAGAAATGCGACAACGCCGCCCGGGTTTCCGCCCTGCTGTCGGTGCCCGCCGAGCGGATCGGGGAGGCTGCGGAGAAGCTTTTGCAGGAGTACGGCGCCCTGAAAGCGGAGTACGCGGGGCTGCGCCAGAGCCTGCTGGAGAGCAGGGCGGAGGCGGTGCCCGACGGGGAGAAGGCGGGGCTGCTCTTCGAAGAGGGGCTGACGCCGGTGGAAGTGCGGCGGCTGGCCGACCGGATCCAGCAGAAGGCGGAGCTGGCCGCCGTCTTTTCCGGGACGGACCGCGGCGGCTATCAGTATGTGATCTGCAGCCGGACCCTGGACGTGGCGTCCCTGGGGCGGGAATTCAACCGCGTCCTTTCGGGGAGGGGCGGAGGGAAAAATCCCATGGTCCAGGGATCCGTGGCGGCCACGCGGCGACAGATCGAAAGCTTTTTGAAAGGGGAGCGCAAAATCGTCTTTTTCGACATCGACGGGACCCTGCTGGACAACGCCACGCACCGGGTTCCGGAGAGCGCCAGGGAAGCCATCCGCCGCCTGCGCGAAAACGGGCATCTCGCCTTCATCAATTCGGGTCGGACGCTCAACAGCATCCACGAAGGGATCCAAAGCATCGGCTTCGACGGCATGGTCTGCGGATGCGGCACTCATATTTACTGCGGGGACAGGACGCTGTTTTCCCATTCGATTCCCCATGAAAAGTGCGTGGAGATCATCAAAAAGCTCCGGGAGCTGAAGATCACGGCCTTTTTCGAGTCGCCGGAGCACGTCTGGTTCGACGGGCAGCACCCGGTGAAAAATCCGGAAGCGGAGCGGTCCAAAGTGCTCTTTTCCAACAACGGCTCCGACGTGAAGGACTTCCCCGAAAATCTGGAGGACAGCGGCCTGACCTTCGACAAGTTTTACTGCCTGCTGACCGACGAGAGCGACGAAAAGGGGCTGGAAGATTACATCCGGGGCGAGTTCGTGGCCACTCCCCAGGGCGCGGGGAGGCTGGAAGTGGTCCCGGAGGGCTGTACGAAAGCGGAGGGGATCCGCATCCTGCAGAAGGAGTTCGGCATCCGGACGGAAAACTGCTACGCCATCGGCGACGGGGAGAACGACATTCCCATGCTGCGGGCCGTGGCCAACGGAATCGCCATGGGGGAATGCTCGGAGAAGATCCTGCCCTGGTGCGTCTGGCAGACGGCCAGGGTTTCGGAGGACGGGATTCGGAAGGCGCTGGAGCATTTCGGGCTGATCTGACATACCCTGATAGAGAGGGAATGAAAGGGAATCGGTCGAAAACAGATGGAACATGCGATCTTTTATACGGCCTGCGGCACCGCCTTCCCCTTTTTGATGACGGTGCTGGGATCCGCAGTCGTCTTCTGGCTGCAGAGGGATATAAAGGCACGGACGGAACGGGCCTTTCTGGGATTCGCGGCGGGGGTCATGATGGCGGCGGCAGTCTGGTCGCTGCTGCTCCCCGCCATCGAGAGCGCAAATGAAAAAAACCATGCTGGCTGGCTGCCGGTGGCGTGTGGATTCGCTGCCGGCGGCCTGTTTTTGTTCTGGACGGACCGTCTCATCGGGCGAAAGTTTCTTCGGATGGGGGAGGGCTGGCGTTTTTGCGGCATGACCAGGGGAACGACCCTGGCGCTGGCCGCCAACAGCCTGCGCAACATCCCGCAGGGGATGTCCACGGGCCTGGCCTTTCTGGCCGCCTGCTCCGGCGGCGACAGGAAGGTCATGGCGGCGGCCGTGGTGCTGTCTTTGGGGCTGGGAATCCAGAATTTCCTGGAAGGCAGCGCCGTTTCCATGCCCATCCGCAGGGACGGGGTGCCCGCGAAGCGGGCTTTCTGCGTCAGCGCCGGCGTCGGGGCGCTGGAACCCGCTTTCGCCATGGCGGTGGCCGCCCTGGGCGAGCGGGCGGGGGCGCTGATGCCGTGGCTTTTGTCCTTCGCGGCAGGGGCCATGATCTACGTGATCGCGGAGGAGCTGATCCCGAAAGCCAGCGGCGGGGAAAACGACAGATCCGGGACCTTCGGCGTCATGGCCGGGTTTCTGATCATGATGATGCTGGATGTGATTCAATAAAATTTTATCGAAAGTCAATAAAAACAGATTGACTTTCGATATAAATCGTGATACATTACGGATAAAGAGACGAGTGCGGAGGAAACGACGATGAAAGACAAACTGACGATTTTTACGAAATATCTGCTGGACGCGATGTTCTATATCGGCATCGCGGTGACGCTGACGCTGCCGGCGTCCATCCGCTTTTACGGGAGGTACAATTCGTACTTCGCCCGAAACTGGATCCCGCTGGTGTTTTTGTTCGGGATTTCCGGCGTTCTGGCGCTTCTGATCGTCCTGGAGCTGCGCCGGATGTTTCGGACGGTGCTGGACGACGACTGCTTCATCCGGGAGAACGTGACGAGTTTAAGGCGGATGGGGATATACAGTTTCGGAATCGCCGCGATCACCGCCTGCCGCCTGTTTCTGTACGTGACGCCGGCGGTGCTGGTGGTGATCCTGGTGTTCGTCATCGCGGGTCTGTTTTCCCGGGTGCTGGCCGGCGTGTTCGACCGGGCTGTGTCCTACAAGCTGGAAAACGACCTGACGATTTAGGAGGTGGGCCATGTCGATCATCATCAATCTGGACATCATGATGGCCAGGCGAAAAAAGGGGCTCACCGAGCTGGCGGGCGAGGTGGACATCACCCTGGCGAACCTGTCCATCCTGAAAAACAATAAGGCGAAGGCGGTGCGGCTGTCCACGCTCAACGCCATCTGCCGGGCGCTGGACTGCCAGCCCGGCGACATCCTGCAGTATGTGGAGGATGAGGAGGAAGGCGGGGGAGAGAACGGAGAAGAAGGAGGAACGGACCATGGATGAAGCGGGAAAGAGAACGCAGGGGGAGATGAATCCCGAGAGGAAGGCAAAAGCGCAGGGGCCGGCTCTGGGAGCGGCGCAGGAGGCGGCACAGGGGGAGATCCGGCCGGAAAAGGATGAAAAAAGGCGGCTGTCCGCCGCCCGGCCGCCCGTCCCCTTTCCCGTCCTGGGCGGGGCCAGCGCCCTGTACGCCCTGTTTTATACCTTTTGCCTGTATCGCAACGCGTCGGGGATCACCTACCCTTTTTTCATCGCGGGAACCCTGTTCTATTTTTTCTTCTGTATCAAAAGGTGCGGGGTTCCTTCCGGGAGCAGCGCCGGTGGAAAACGCGGCGCCGTTGACGGGGTCTATGCGGGGTTCATCCTGTTGCTGGGCGTTTCCGTGTGCCTGACGGCGGACGGAAAGATCCATCTGATGACGAAGACGGGGATCTTCCTGCTCACCGTCACCCTGGTGCTGCGGCAGCTTTACCGCGCGAAGGAATGGGATTTTTCCCTCTGGCTGTGCCGGATCTGCCGGAGCCTGGCGGAAACCCCAGGCTATCTGGACGCGCCGGTACGGGACGGGATCGGCTGGCTGGGGCAGCGGGAGAAGGGCGGGAAAAGCGGCCGCGTTGGGGCCGTTGCCGCGGGACTTTTCGCCGCGATCCCCTTCCTGATCGTCATCCTGGCCCTCCTGGCCAGCGCGGACGCGGTCTTTTCGGACCTGCTGGCGCGGGCCGTGAAGGGGTTCCGGCTCTGGGACCTTGCGGGAATGGCGGCTATGGCCGCGGCGGTTTTCTTCCTGTGCTACGCTTACGTCAGGGGGATTTTCGCGGATCTGGCCGCCCGTCCGCCCCGGGAAGGGGAGCGGAGAAAGAAGTATCCCTCCGCGGCGGCGCTGGCCTTCACTTCCGTGACGGCCGTCGTCTACCTGATTTTCTGCGGAGTCCAGGTGGTCTATCTGTTCTGGGGAAAGCTGCAGCTGCCCCGCGGTCTGACCTGGGCGCAGTACGCCCGGCAGGGATTTTTCCAGCTGTTGTTCGTGTGCCTGATCAACCTGGCCCTGGTGCTGATCTGCCTGGCGCTCTTTGAAGAGAGCAGGGCGCTGAAAGCGATGCTGACGGCCATTTCCCTGATGACCTATATCATGATCGCGTCCAGCGCCTGCCGGATGCTCCTCTACATCCGGAACTATCACCTCACCTTTCTGCGGCTCATGGTGCTCTGGGCGCTGGCGGTCATCGCCCTGATCTTTGCGGGGGTGATCGTCTCCATCTACCGGAAGGGGTTCCCGCTCTTTTCGTTCTGCGCCGTGACGGTGGCGATCCTCTATCTGGCGCCCGCTTTCGGCAGGCCGGATTACTGGATCGCCCGGTACAACGCGGCCGCCATGGAGGCCGGGGAATACGACGATTACGGATATCTGAGCACGCTCTGTGCGGACGCCGCTCCAGCCCTTCTGGATCCTGAAACGGCGGAGCTCTGGGATGAGACCTGGCCGTTTCAGGACTGGGAGGCGCGGATGAAGGAGGGCGCGCAGCACATGGGGATCCGCGGCTTCAACCTGTCCCGCTGGGCCGCCGGGGAGCTGGCCGGACGGCGGTGAGGAAGAGGGAGGGCCATGATGTTACAGCTCGCCGATGGCCGCGGTGACGTCCAGCCGCCTCAGCCGTTTCGCCGGAGCATAAAACGCGATGGCGGCGGAGGCGAATACGAAGAGGCTCACCGCTGCCAGCAGCCCTGCGGGCGGGCTCCAGGTCAGGCCGAAATAGGGGGTGATGAGCGTTCCGTACAGAAAACGGTTTAGGGGAATGCCGGCAGCGAAGCCCAGAAGGAGGCCGGAGACGGCGTACGTGAGGGCTTCCGCGCCGATCATGCCGGAGAGCTGCGCGCCGTCCATGCCCACGGCGCGCATCGCCCCGTATTGGCGGGTCCTGGCAGCAGCGCTCATGGAAATGCTGTTGACGATATTGAACAGGGTGATGACGGCGATGATGGACCAGAAGCCGTATACGACGATCCGGGAGGCGAGCCAGGTGGCGCTGTCCTGCCGGTTGCTCTCGCGGTAGTCGGAGACGATGACGTCGTCGTTTTCGAAACTCCGGATCCGGTCCGCCGTTTCGTCCGAAGCGCCCTGTTTCAGCTGCACGCCGATGAGACAGTATTTCGACTCCCCGACCAGGAGGTCGAAGGTTTCCTGGGAGCAGACGACGACCGGGCCGTCTCCGAACAGCCCCCGGGACAGGGAGCAGGAAACCTCCAGCGAAATCCCTCCGATTTCGAGGGTATCTCCCGCCTGCAGGGGATTGTCCGGATTGAAAACCGTGGCCACCTTTCCCGTGCCCTCCCGGATCCCGGATAAATCCCCCCGGGCCGCGCTCTCTTCGGCGTATGAGAGCAGGGTGTCGTCGTAGGATACGAGGCTGACTTCGCTGATGCCGGCCCGGGAAGAAACGGCCGGGATGTGTTCCGCATAGCTGCAGCCGTAGGCGTTTTCCACGCCGTCGATGCCTTTGATTTCATCCACCAGTTCCCGGTCGAGCACCATCGCGTTGGCGTAGCCGTTGAGAGCCATGTCCGCGGAGGAGGGAGCCTGGGAGGGCAGCAGGAGCTGCGCGAAGTCCATCAGGACGGAGAAGGCCAGCATCAGGACGATGCACAGCGCGAAGGAAGCCGTCATCAGGCACCAGCCCTTCTTCGATTCCATGGCGTGGCGGACGCCCAGGGAAATTTCGATCCTGCCGAAGTCCGTTCTGGCCGCGCGGCGGGAGGTGACGGCGGGATGCCCGCCCCGGACCGCGGCCATGGGGGAGACCTTCGCCGCGCGCCTGGCCGGGGCCTGGGCCGCCAGGAGCACGGTGATGACGCCCATTGCGGCCCCGCTGACCAGGCCCGCGGGGCTGAGCGAAAAAACGGGGGTGGTGGCGAATTCGCCGCCGATCCCGTAGCGCAGAGCCGCGCAGATCCCCCAGCTGACGGCGGTGCCGGCGGCCATCCCCATGGGCACCGCCGTTTTGCACCAGTTGAGCGCTTCCAGCCGGACGAAGCGGATGATCTGGCTGCGGCTGGCCCCGATGCAGCGCATCATGCCGAAGAACCGGGAGCGCTGGGCGACGGTGGTGTTCATGCTGCCGGAAATCATCAGCACGCCCGAAGCCAGCACCAGGAAAAACAGGATGAAGGCGAGGCCGTAGATATTTTTCACGGTCTCGTTTTCGCTCTCCCCGGCGATTCCCATCACGCCGGTGTTTTCGGAAACGGCTCCGTCCGGCAGCCCGTACTGCTCCCTCAGCTTCGGCATGGCGTCGGCGGCTTTGGCGGCGCTTTCAAACTGTACATAGCAGGAGGGGAGGACCTCCCCGATCCCGTTTTGTTCCAGGATGGAATCGAAGGCCGTCCGCGTCAGATAGACGCCCACCAGAAAGGTCTGATTTTCATAAAAATCCCTGTCGTCGGCGCCGAAGCCGGATACGGTGAAGGAGAAATCCCCGGCGGGGGTGTGCAGCGTGACAAAATCCCCGATTCGTATATCCAGGGCGTCAGCCGCATTGGGGCTGAGCATGACCTGGCCGTCGTTTTCCGGGAACTCCCCTTCCAGGATCCCATGGAAAATCCGATCCAGCCAGGCGCGCTCCGTCCCGTACAGCGCGGCCCTTTTTTCACCGATCCGCCAGGGCAGATCGCCGTCCTGATTGAAGGAGGAAGCAATGCCTGCGGCCGTCACGTCGGGGCGGCTTTCCACCCGGGCGGCGATTTCGGGCGCAATTCCGTCCAGTTTGATGTGCCAGTCCCCGTGCCGGCTGAGCATGAAGCCGCGTTCGGTGCGGATCATCATGTCCGCCACGGAAAACATGGCGGTGACGAGGAATACGGAAAACAGGATGCACAGGATCGTCATGCGGTTCTGACGCCGTCGGATCCCGGCGGATATGGGAATGAGGTCCAGATAGCTTTTCATTCGCGGCACCTCCCGAAATCCGTCAGCACCCCGTCGGAAACCTGCAGGATCCGGTCCGCGGTCTGGGCGATGCTCCTGCTGTGCGTGATGATCAGGATGGTCTGCTCGTATTTCCGGGAAGCTTCCTTCAACAGGGCGATGACCTCCCCGGTGTTCTGCGTATCCAGGTTTCCGGTGGGTTCGTCCGCCAGGATCAGCGAGGGATGCGTCATCAGCGCGCGGCCGATGGCTGTCCGCTGCTGCTGTCCGCCGGAGAGCTGGGCGGGCAGATGGCTGCGCCGGTCCTGCAGATTCAGAACGGTCAGCAGTTCTTCCAGATCGTCCCGGTTCGGCTTCTGATAATCCAGCAGCACCGGGAAAACGATATTCTGCTCCACGGTGAGTTCCGGGATCAGGTTGAAGCTCTGAAAGATGAAGCCGATGTTCCTGCGGCGAAAGACCGTCAGGCTGCGCTCTTTCATGGAGAAAATATCCTTCCCGTCGATGAATACCTTTCCGGAACTGGGCGTGTCCAGCGCGCCGATCATGTTCAGCAGCGTGCTCTTGCCGGATCCGGATTCCCCCACAACCGCCACGAATTCCCCTTTCGGGACGGAAAAGGTGGCGCCCTTTAAGGCATGGACGGCGGTTTCGCCGCTTCCGTAGGTTTTCGAAACGTCTTTGACTTCCAGTAAATCCATGCGTATCATACCTCTCTTCCTGATTGATGGGGACAGCGTACCACCCAAACCCTACTGCCGGATGACGCCCGCCCTACAATTTTGTAGGAATGAGGAAATTCATGAGAAAGGAGGAGCCCTGTCCCGGCGCGCTGTCCGCTTCCAGGGTCCCGCCGTGCGCTTCCACGATGGCCTTCGCCAGCGGAAGCCCCAGCCCGATCCCGGGGATGTCCTTGGAAAAGCGGCTGCGGTAAAACCGCTTGAATATGTGGGGCATGTCCTCCGGATGGATGCCGCTGCCGGTGTCGCTGACCCGGATCTGGACGGCCATGGGGGATTTCTGCCAGCAGACCCGGATGGAATCCCCCGGTTTCGTGTGGTCGAAGGCGTTTTTGATGAGGTTGCCCACCGCTTCCGTCAGCCAGGTGCGGTCGCAGGAGAGGGAGACGGATTCGCTGCCCGAAAAGAGCAGTTCCTTGCCCTCCTGCAGGGCCCGGTGGGAGAAACGGCGTTCCAGCCAGCCCATCAGTTCGGAAAGGTTTTGAGGGGATCTGTCCAGAACGATGGCGCCGGCGTCCAGCTTCGTGATTTTCAAAAGGTTTTGCACCAGGGTTTCGATCCGGTCCAGCTCCTGTTCCGAGAGATCCGTGAACTCCCGGAGGGCCGGATCGTCCGCGGCTTCGCCCTGCAGGATCCCGTTGTAAATATTCAGGGCCGCCAGAGGGGTTTTGAGCTGGTGGGAAATGTCGGAGATGGCGTCCTTCAAAAACGTTCTGGAACGCCTTTCGTTTTCGGCGTGGGCGTTCAAGATGGAGATCAGGGAATTGACCTCATGGAAGAGGCGGTACAGCTCCCCCTCTTCGTCGCTGTCCAGCCGGGCGTCCGGATCCCCGGAAAGGCAGGACCGGATGCGGGCGCAGGCGCTTTCCATGATTTCGTGCTGACGGCGGAAATACCCGTACAGGGACGCGAAGACGAGGATCGCCGCCCCAAAAAAGGACAGCGGGACCGCCATTTTTGCCAGGGGGAGATCCAGCCCGGTCCAGGCCGAGCAGATCAGGCCAAAGGCGGCGACGCCCGCCAGAGCGCGGCAAAAGAGCCCCTTGACGTTTCGATCCACGAAAAGTTTCATACGCGCCTCCTTTTATTCGTTTTGCGTTCCGCGGGGATTCCACCTGTAGCCCATGCGCCTGACGGTGACGATCCTGCAGGGCCTGAAAGGATCGTCCTCGATCTTCGTCCGGAGCCTGCGGATGTAGACGGTCAGCGCGCCGCTGTCGATATAGTTTTCCTCGCAGTCCCAGAGCCTTCCCAGAATCTGTTCCGGCGAAAGGACGATATCCGGATTTTCCAGGAACAGGCACAGCAGCCGGTATTCCCCCGCCGTGAGCGATACCGGGGTTTCGCCCTTCCACACTTCCCGTTTGAGCAAATCCACGCGGATGCCGTTGGAGCTCAGGGACGTCCCCCCGCCGAAGTTTTCGCCCCTGCGCAAAAGCGCGTTCACCCGGGCCAGAAATACCGCCAGCTTGAAGGGTTTGGTCATATAATCGTCCCCGCCCAGGTCGAGCCCCATGATGATGTCGCATTCCTCGTCCGCCGCGGTCAGAAACAGGATCGGCACCCGGGACGTTTCGCGGATCATCCGGCACAGGTCGAAGCCCGACCCGTCGGGGAGGGTCACGTCCAGAATGGCCAGATCGCAGCATCCGTCCTTCCACAGCTGCCGGGCCTGGGCGCTGGTCCTGGCCACGGCGAGCTCATATCCCTGTTTTTTCAGGGCGAAGGACAGGCCGTTGATCAGGCTTAAGTCGTCTTCTACAAAAAAGATTCGCTTCATGTCAATCTCCGTTATGCTTCGGTTTTTCTCATTATACTATGTCCTGTTCCGTTTGAAAACGGAGGGAGCGGCCGCATCTTTTTTGAAAAAACCGCGTTTTTGTCTGGTCATGGGGCCTGCGGCTTGCTACAATAAACGGGAACGGGGAGAGGTAGCCCCGAAACCCCATCGGGAAAGAGAGAAAAGGAGGAAGTCGGATGGACGGGTTTTCGGCGAGGCAGTTTACGGATTTTCTGAACCGGGTGGAAAAGCTCAAGTCCGTGCGCCGTCATTGCGTCACCGCGGACGGGGAGCCGGAGACGGTGGCCGCGCACACCTGGAGGACGGCGCTGATGGCGTACCTGCTCAAGGACGAGCTGGGGGACATCGATATCGACAGGGTGATCCGGATGTGCCTGATTCACGACATCGGGGAAGCGGTTACCGGGGATATCCCCACCTTCGAGAAAAACGGCGGCCACGAGAGGACGGAGCGGCAGGCGGTGGAAGATCTGCTGGGAGGCCTGCCCGGGGCGCTGGCGGAGGAGCTGAAGGCCCTGTTTGCGGAAATGGAAGCCCTGGAGACGAAAGAGGCGAAGGTATACAAGGCCCTGGACCGCCTGGAGGCGGTCATCTCCCATAACGAGAGCGACATTTCCACCTGGCTGCCCCTGGAATATGAGCTGCAGCAGACTTACGCGGCCCGGAACGTGGAGGGCTTTCCGGCGCTGGAAGCCCTGCAGGAGGAAGCGGTGAGACGGACGAAGGAGAAAATCGCGGAGGAAGCTTCGCGTCGGAAGGATGGTTGAAGGGATGGAAACGAGAGAAGAACGGGACGCGGGAGCGCTGATCCGGCAGCGGATGCAGGAGAAACAGGAAGAGGGCGCCCGGGAAACGGGCCCTGCGGGGACGGAACCGGAAGCCGCAGCGGCGGCTGTGCCGGGCGATGCAAAAGCCCCCATGGAGGCCCCAGCGGCGGAGGAAAAACCCGCGGCGGGCGGCGCGGCCGAACCCGCTGAGGAAATAAACCCTGCGGCGGAGGAAAAAACCGCTGAGGAAACGGAGCCCGCCGCGCCCACGAAGCGGGAGCTGCGCGCCCGGGAGCGCCAGGAAAGGGCTGCCGGGAAGAAAGAAAAAAGGGAGGCTGCCCTGAGGCTGCGGCAGGCCAGGCAGGAGGAACGAAGGCTGCAAAAGCGGGAAAGGCGGGAGCAAAGGGAGCAGGCGAGAGCGGAGCGGCGCCAGGAAATCAGGAGCCTGACCGGGCTGGCGGGATTCGTGCTGCTGGCGGTGTTCGCCCTGCTGGCCATCGATCAGGCGGGGCTTTACGGCTTCCTGTTCGTGTGGCTGTTTTTCGGCGTGGCGGCCGTCTCCGCAGCCCTTCTGTTTTTGGGGATCTTCCGGGCGGTGCGCAGGAAGCGGTGCGGGATCGTATTCTTCCTTTCCCTGCTGGGGATGCTCGTCACCGCGGTCTGGGCCGCGTTTTTGAGTTCCTCATGGGGGCTGGGGCTGGGCCCGGTGTTTTTCTTTATGACCGGATTTTAGCCCGCATTTTCCCGCGCTTTCCGAAATAATATGCGATGCCCAGGGCGTCCGCCAGAAACCATCCGATGGGGACGGACCACCAGATCCCCGTCACGCCGACGGACGGGATGGAGGAGAGGAGATAGGCCAGGGCCACCCGGGTGCCCAGGGAGACCACGGTGAGGACTACGGACATCCCGGGCTGCCCCAGGGCGCGGTACAGGCCGTAGAGCAGAAACAGCGCGCCGATGAGGCAGTAAAAGGCCCCTTCGATCCGCAGATAGCGCACCCCTTCGGCGATGACGGCGGTTTCTCCCGCGTCCACGAAGAGGGACATCAGCGGGCCCGCGAAGGAGAAAACGAGGACGGAGATCAGGACGGAGAAGGAAAAGGACGTCAAAACCGCGGTGCGGATGCCTTTCCGGATCCGTTCTTCCTGTTTTGCGCCGAAATTCTGGGCGATGAAGATGGAAAAGGCGTTGCCGAAGTCCTGTACCGGCAGGTAGGCGAAGGCGTCGATCTTCACGGCCGCGGCGAAAGCGGCCATGACCGTAGTGCCGAAGCTGTTCACCAGCCCCTGCACCGTCAGGATCCCGAAATTCATGATGGACTGCTGCAGGCAGGTGAGGGAGGAAAAGCCGGCGATCTCCCGGATCCGGGAGAAGCGGAGGGAAACGCCCTCTTCCCGGTTGAAGAGATGGGGGAATTTCAGGAGCGTATAGAGGGCGATCCCGACGCCGGAGACGTACTGGGAGATGACGGTGGCCTCTGCGGCCCCTGCCACGCCGCGATGGAGGACGGCCACGAACAGAAGATCCAGGCCGATGTTGAGACAGGCGGAAACAGCCAGGAAGGCCAGCGGCGTCACGGAGTTGCCCAGAGAGCGCAGCAGGGAGGCGAAGAAATTATAGAGGAAGATGCCGGCCATCCCGGAAAAGACCACAACCAGGTATTCCCGCATCAGGGGCTTTAAGCGTTCCGGAGTGCGCAGAAACAGGATGATCCAGTCGATTCCCAGAAAGATCAGGACGTTGAGGACGACGGTGACGGCGCAGAGGAGCGCGAAGGAAGCCAGGACGGCCTCCTTGAGCCCCGTCCGGTCCCCCTGGCCGAAGCGGATGGAAAAAACCGTGCCGCTCCCCATGGCCAGGCCCAGCAGGATGGAGGTCAGAAAGGTCATCAGGGAAAAGGCGGAGCCCACGGCGGCCAGAGCGTCCACCCCCAGAAAATTTCCGACGATCAGCGTATCGGCGATGTTGTAGCATTGCTGCAGAAGATCCCCCAGGATCATGGGGATCGCGAAGAGCAGCATGGTTTTCATGACGGGGCCCCGCGTCAGTTCCTGTTCCATTTCTTCCTCCGGCGTTTTTCAAAAATCCGATTTTTCTATGAGTTCCAGTGTATTATAGAAGTTTCCCGGAGCGATGTCAAAGGGATGAGGCGGTGGAAATTTCGATCATTTCCCGGAAAATCTCCACGTGGATCTGTTCGTCCAGAATGATCCGGTTCAAAAGATCCGCCACATAGGCGTCGCAGATCTGATCGGCCTGACGGCGGTATTTCAAAATGGCGTCCTGCTCGCCCTGCAGGGCGTTTTTCAACAGGGGGACCAGCTGTCGGGGATAGTGATTGCAGGCGGGGGACCAGTAGCAGGGCCGTTTTCCGCTGCAGGTCCACAGCCTGGGATCCGCGCCCAGCATATGGGCCAGATGGGAAAAGATATTCAGGTGGCGCATTTCCACCATGCTGATTTTATGGAAGACGTCCGCGAATTCCCGGTTGACGGGGGTGAGGATGGTGCTGTCGTACAGGTAGAGGCTGACGGCGGACATTTCCGAATTGCAGGCCCCGATGTTGGAGAGCATTTCGCTGGCATAGAGCGGGTTTGGACGTTCCACCCGCAGAGGGGGATAGGGACAGGGGTCGGAAAATGAAGTGAAGGATAGCATAAACGGCTCCTTTGATGGGATCTATGATAAAATTATAGTGAAACGGGGCAAATTTTATGCCTGGACGCGCGACGGGGACGGGGCGGAGCGCGTCAGAAAAAAGAGAAGCCGAAACGCTACAGGGGAGAAAAGGGATGGAAGACGGAAAGATCATCGATTTGTACTGGGCCAGGAACGAGACGGCCATCGCGGAGACGGACCGGAAATACGGCGGCTACTGCAGGAGCCTCTCCATGCGGATTCTGAAAAGCCGGGAGGACTGCGAGGAGTGCGTCAACGACACGTGGCTGAGGGCCTGGGACAGCATGCCGCCGGGGAGGCCCTCCTGCCTTTGCGCGTTTCTGGGAAAGATCACCAGAAACCTTTCCATCAGCCGATACCGGAAGAACCGGGCCGAAAAGCGCGGCGGCGGGGAAGTGGAGCTGGTGCTGACGGAACTGGAAGACTGCATTCCCGGCGCCGGGAGCGTGGAAGAAGAGGTCGAGGGAAAGGAGCTGGCGGAGTCCATCGACCGTTTTCTGCGCGGGCTGGGGGCGGAGAGCAGGAATATTTTCGTGCGCCGCTATTTCTATCTGGACTCCGTAAAGGAGGTCGCGGGCCGGTTTGGGGTCAGCGAAAGCAAGGTGAAGTCCCTGCTGTTCCGGCTCAGGAACCGGCTGAGGGAGCATCTGGAAAAGGAGGGAATCGAACTATGAATCGGGAAGAAGGCCGAAGGGATCGGAGCGAAAAACTGCTGGACGCCATGGGCCAAATCGACGACGGGCTGGTGGAAGAGGCCCGGAGGGCGGGACGAAGAAAATCCCGGGCCGGGAAGGCTGCCGCCGGCTGGGGAGGGGCGCTGGCAGCCTGCGCCCTGCTGGCGGTGTGTGCGGGCCTGTATCAGATCCGGGCGCCGTATCCGGCGTCGCCGGCCCGGGATACGGCGCAGCCGGAGGCGGCGCTGGAAGCCCGGCAGGAAACCGGAGGGCGAAGCGGGGAGGAAACCGCCGCCGACAGCGTTTGGGAAGCGGCTCCGGACGCGGCGGCAGCGGCGGCGGAATCGCCCCGGGCGCAGCAGGCCGTTCCGGACGGAAAGTCCGCCCGCGGGATCGGGGAAGACGCCGCGGCAGAGGAGAAGAGCGGGCAAATCGTCGGCCCGGAAAACGGCGGTTCCGGAACAGCTCCGGCGGCGCTGACGGAAGGGCTGGCATCGGGCGCTCTCTCCGGCGCCGTGCTGGAAGCGGACGGGGACGGCGTGACCTTCCTGCTCTCCAACGGGACGGACGGGGAAGTGACCTATGGGCCCGCCTATTCGCTGGAGCGCCTGGAGGACGGCGCCTGGCAGGAGGTGAATCCCGGCGCTGAGCTGGCCTGGGAGGATCTGCTCTACGCGCTTTCCCCCGGGGAAGAGGCGGAGATCTCCGTGGATCTGGCGGCGGGATACGGGACGCTGCCCTCCGGGCAGTATCGCCTGGTGAAGCGGTATTCCGTTTCCGGGCAGGAGGGGGAAGAAGAGCTCTGCCTGGAATTTTCGGTGGACGGCGGAGAGGCGGACGCTCCGCAGGAATAAAAACTTTTTTCCCTTTCTTCAAACTTTATGGCTGCCCGGCGTATCCATAAGATAAAGCGGAGAAAGGAGCACGGCATATGGCGCAGGATATTTACGACCGCACCGTTTCCCATATACTGGAAAATCAAAACAGGTTTTACCGCCTGGCATACAGCTATGTGCGCAACGAGGACGCCGCCCTGGACGTGGTGCAGAACGCCATCTGCAGAGGGCTGGAGAAGTGCTTCGGCCTGAAGAACCCGGATGCGCTCAACACGTGGTTTTACCGGATCGTCGTCAACGAAGCCCTGCAGTATCTCAGGAAAAACAGGCGGGAAGCGGTCAGCACGGACGGGGAGCTGCCGGAACAGATTTATCACGAACCGGCCTACGAAAGGCAGAGGGAAGTCTACGAGGAAGTGATGCGCCTTCCGGAGCCCATGAAGACCATCGTCGTGCTCCATTTCTATGAGGGCCTGACTTTAAAACAGATTTCCGGGGTCACGAAAACCAATCTGAACACGGTGAAATCCAGGTTTTACAGCGCGCTCAACAGGCTGGAAAAAGGGTTAAAGGAGGCTGCCATATGAGACCGGAAGACGGAAAAAACATCTATGATTCCATCGAAATCCCGGACCGGCTTTCGGAAGTCGTGGACCGGGCGATCCGTTCCCGGTCCGGGGAAGAGCTCCGGAGACGGTACGAACGGGAACGGAGGCGAAGCAGGACGGTGCGCCTTTTTCGGAACGCGGCGGCTGCGGCTGCCGCCCTGATTCTCTGCCTGACCGTAGGGGTGAATTCCAGCGAAGCCTTCGCGCGGGAGCTGGGAGAGCTGCCGGTGATCGGCGCGCTGGCCAGGGTGTTGACCGTCCGGTCGTGGCACGGGACGGACGGGGACTATGAGATCGATCTGGAAGTGCCCCGGATCGAGACGGAAACGCAGCCCGACGCGGCGCCGGATTTTACGGAGGAGATCAACGCGCAGATCGAAAAAATCGTGGATTCCTACATGGAACAGGCCCGGGCGGAGTTCGCGGAGTACAAAAAGGCGTTTTTTGAGACCGGCGGGACGCAGGAGGAATGGAACGACCGGAAGATGGACATCACGGTGGACTATACGGTGAAATACCAGGAGGGCGAACTCCTTTCCCTGGAGCTGATCACGGCCAAAGGATGGGTCGCCGCTTCCGAAGAGCGGCATTACTACAATCTGAACCTGGCGGAAGAACGGCCGCTGACCCTGGAGGACGTGCTGGGAGCGGATTACGTCAGGATCTGCAACGAGAGCATCGACGCCCAGATCCGGGAACAGATCCGGACGGACGAGATGAAATCCTACTTCGGATACGGGCCGGACGGGGAGCTGGATGCGGAAATGGGGATCGAAGGGTTCACCACGGTTTCCCCGGACACGAAGTTCTATCTGAACGGGGAGGGAAACGCGGTGGTGGTATTCGACGAGTACGAGATCGCGCCGGGTTATATGGGAATGCCGGAGTTCGAGATCGAAAGGTGAGAAACGGGAAAAGGTCGGATTTGTGACGCTTCGGATATGGAGGAAAGTATGAAAAACGGCGACGGAGCACGGGGATGGAAAAGGGCGCTGGTCCTGCTGGGCGCGGCCATGGCGGCCGGGGCGCTCTGCGGCTGCGCGCAAAACGGGGGAAGCGGGCAGGCCGCCGCGCCCGGGGCGGAACCCTCTGCGGCGGAGGAGGAAACGGGGCGAACGGGGACGGCGGAAACCGGATCGGAGGAAACGGCTCCGGATTTCCCGTCCGCACAGGAGGGAGCTTCGCTGGCGGAAAAGGCGGCCTCCTTCCGCTTTGAAGCGCTGCAGAAGATCCAGGAGCACGGGAACCTGGTGTATTTCGCCTACCGGGATCCGGACAATCACTATCAGCTGTACCGGCAGACGCTGACCGGGGCGGACCGGACGCTGCTGTTCGACAGCGAATATACGCCCATCGGGGATTTTGCCGTGGACGGCGGAAACGTCTATGTCAATCTGAAGTACGGCGGCGGCCTCTGGCTGGTGGACGGGGAAACGCTGGAAAAGCGGGAGCTGCTGGAAGCGGGAAAGGCAACGCAGAGCTTAAGCGTCCGGGACGGCGTCCTGTTTCTGGAGGCCCCCAACGACGAGGGCGATTTTTATGACCGCTATTTCTATCCCATCCGGGAGGACGGCGGCCTCGGGGAGCCCCTGGTGGAAGAGAACGCCTATCCGGCCATGCCCTATGGGGAAGACGGGATGGGCTGGATCCTGGAGACCCCGGACTTCGCGGTGGCGAGCCATGTGGGGAGCCGGGATCAAACCGCGTATTACGTCACCTGGGAGGGAGAGGGTCGGAAGGACAGGCAGGAGACTCCCGTCTGCGAAGGCTTTCAGAGCGTCCTGGGCTATGACGAAACCTCCCTGTACGTGGGAAGCGTCAGGGAGCCGGAGGGAGAGACGCCGGTGACCGGCGACTTCCTGGTGGGAAGATTCGACCGGCAGACGCTGCAGTATGAGGAGCTGCTGCGCATCCCCTGCCGGACAGGGCTGGGCGGGAGCTATCGGAGCGGGCCGTTTGCGGCCGCGGTGCTGGAGGATGAGATTTACGCCCTGTATCCTGCGGAGGACGGGATGAGCGACCGCCTGGCCGTTTTCGAAAAGGGCGGAGACGGGGAACCGGATTTCAAGGGCGACGCGATTTCCGCGGATCCCCTGGGGGATCTGGGAGAGGTGAAAATCGATGGGAAGAACCTTTTCTGCCCCGTGTGCGGAAACCGGGACTGGTATTTTGACCAAGAGCTGACACTGGCGGAGGCATTCCCCGGGGATGCGGCCATCAACGAAGCGCTCCGCGGCCTGTATGCGGATCACGCCGCCTGGGCCGAAGATTATGTGAAAGCTTCCGCCTCCTGGGACGGAGGCTGCATCCATGAGTTCAGCGCGGTATCCATCTGCTCGGAATCCGAAATGCGGGTCCTTTACGACGGGGGCAGATATCTGAACCTGATGCGCGTAAACTATGATTACGGCGGCGGGGCCCATGGGAACTCGGCGCGGGATTCCATGCTGTTCGACCGGCAGACCGGCAGCCGTTTGAAGCTTTCGGACGTGCTGGATCATTCGGAGGAAGAGATCCGGACCATGGTGGCCGACGCCTTCTGCGATCCTCCCTATTATAATGAGGACGAAATCTGGAAGGAGAGAAGGCAGGCCGTCTACGATGCGGCGGGCCCGGACATGGCGTTTGGCCTGTCGGAAGAAGGGGTCACCTTCTATTTCGGGCAGTACGAAGTGGCCAGCTACGCGGAGGGATTTCCCACCGTCACCATCCCCTTCGACCGGCTGAAGCTGAAAATTGACCTGAATTACAGGGAATCCTGAAAGCGCCGCAGCGCTTCATAAAATTCCGCCTCCACCTCCCGCCAGGGCCGTTCCGACAGGTCCGGGCAGGAGCACAGGGGCGGGATTTTCCGCTCTGATTCCCCGGGCATCAGGTGCTTTAATTCGTACTCCAGCATGTCATCGTCGATTTGTTTCCACTGCCGGTTCTCCTCTTCGTTCAGATCCAGGAGGCCGAATGTTTCCCGGATCCGGGCCATGGCGTTTCTCTCCGCCTCCGCATACAGGGGAAAGTGCGCCTTCACCGGCCGGATCACGTCGGACAGATAGGCTTCGCTGGCGTCGTGCATCAGGCAGGCGAACTGGACGCGCCGGGACCAGCCCCGGGCCTGCGCTTCCTTCATGCAGTTGAGGGAATGCTGCCCCACGGAATAAAAGCGGAGCAGATGGCCCCCTCCCCGGCATAAGAGGCTCAGGGCGTGGGCGATATCCTCCGGGCAGATCTCCCGGGAGTCGATGTTCATGGGATCCGGTTTCCGGCCGGAAAAGGTGCTCATTGTGGGCATGGCGGTCTCCTTTCACGGGCTGTCGCCCTTTCTGCGGATATGGTATCACAGGGACGGAATCGTGTAAACGCCGGCCCGCTGAGAAATTTTACAAGTTGGTTATTGACAACAATCTTTGGTTAGCATATACTAACACTGTACCGGCCGGGAGAAAGGCCGAAAGGAGTGGAAGATTGAAAAATAAGCCCGATGGCTTATTTTTCAATCAGAATTTGTGCCGAAGCGTCACAAATTCGTGAATCGCAGCGCCAAATTTGAGATTTGGCGCGCGTTCCTCAGCGCAAAAGCGCTTCGGAATGGAGGAAAACATGAATTTGCTGGAAGCCAAAGAAGGGGAAGAATATATCGTGAAGGAAATCACCGCGGACGACGAGGAGTTGACCTCCTTTTTGTTCTCGCTGGGCTGTTACAGCGGCGAACCCATCACCGTGGTTTCCCATCTGAAGGGTGGATGCGTGGTCTCCATCAAGGACGGGCGGTATAACGTCGATACTGATCTGGCGAAAGCCATTTCAATATAAAAATAGTGATTCGTCACTATTTTTTTCACGCATAGGTTAGTCTATGCTTATTAAAATTAGTAAATGCTAATGTATGAGGCTAAGGAGGTAGCACCATGAGGATTGCTTTTGCTGGAAATCCAAACAGCGGGAAGACGACCATGTACAACGCGCTGACCGGCAGAAACGAACGCGTCGGGAACTGGGCCGGCGTGACGGTGGAGAGAAAGGAGAGCCCGATCCGGAAGAGCTATTATGACGGGGCGGAGGAATTGATCGCGGTGGATTTGCCGGGCGCTTATTCCATGTCCCCCTTCACTTCCGAAGAGAGCATCACCAGCGGCTATGTGAAAAACGAAAGGCCGGATGCGATCATCAACATCGTGGACGCCACGAATCTGAGCCGGAGCCTGTTCTTTACCACGCAGCTTCTGGAGCTGGGGATTCCGGTGGTGGTGGCGCTGAACAAGAGCGACGTCGTGGAGAAAAAGCAGACTCAGATCGACGAAAAGAAGCTGTCGGAGAAGCTGGGCTGCCCGGTGGTGAAGACCGTATCCACGTCTTCCGGGCACGAGGGGCTCAAAGAGGCGGTCGGCGCGGCCGCGGCCCTGAAGGGAAAAGGGCAGAAGGCCCCGTATGTGCAGGCGGACATCGACCTGAAGGACAGAGCGGCGGTGGAAGCCGCCGACCGGAAGCGCTTCGACTTCGTCAACGGCATCGTCAAAGAAGTGGAAAAGAGAAAGGTCTTCACGAAGGACAAAAATGCGCAGGATAAGATCGACAGCGTGATCACCCACAAGGTGATCGGGATCCCGATCTTCGCGGCCATCATCTTCCTGGTGTTCTACATATCGCAGACGACGGTGGGAACCTGGATCGCGGATTGGCTGGTAGCCTGGATCGAAACCTTCCAGGGCTGGGTCGGCGGACTGATGGAAAATGCGAACCCGCTCCTCTACGCTCTCCTGGTGGACGGCATCATCGGCGGCGTGGGCGCGGTCGTCGGTTTCCTGCCGCTGGTTATGGTCATGTATTTCCTGATCGCGCTGCTGGAAGACTGCGGCTACATGGCCCGGGCGACGGTCGTGCTGGATCCCATTTTCAAGAGGGTGGGCTTATCCGGAAAATCCGTCATCCCCATGGTGATCGGCACCGGTTGCGCCATCCCCGGCGTTATGGCCTGCCGCACCATCCGCAACGAGAGGGAGCGCCGCACCACGGCCATGCTGACGCCGTTTATGCCCTGCGGAGCGAAAATCCCGGTCATCGCCCTGTTCGCCGGAGCGTTCTTCGCCGACGCGTGGTGGGTTTCCGCGACCATGTATCTGGCGGGAATCCTGCTGGTCCTTCTGGGGGCGCTGCTGGTCAAGAAAATCACCGGCCAGAAATACCGGAAATCCTTCTTCATCATCGAGCTTCCGGAATATAAGATTCCGAGCCTGAAACGGGCCTGCGTATCCATGCTGGAACGCGGGAAGGCATACATCGTGAAAGCGGGAACCATCATCCTCGTGTGCAATACGGTCGTCCAGATCATGCAGAGCTTCAACTGGCAGTTCCAGCTCGTGGAGGAAGGCGCGGAGAGCACTTCCATCCTCGCTTCCGTCGCGCATCCCTTCGCGATCCTCTTCATCCCGCTGGGCTTCGGCGTATGGCAGCTGGCGGCGGCGGCCGTGACGGGCTTCATCGCCAAAGAGAACGTGGTGGGCACGCTGGCCGTGGTATACGGCATTACGAACCTGATCGATACCGATGAGCTGGCGCTGATCGGCAGCGGAAACGAAGTGGCCACCGTCATGGGGCTTACGAAAGCGGCGGCTTTGGCATACCTGATGTTCAACCTCTATACGCCGCCCTGCTTCGCGGCCCTGGGGGCGATGAACTCGGAGATGAAGAGCGGGAAATGGCTGCTGGGCGGCATTTGCCTCCAGCTCGCCACGGGCTATACCGTAGCCTTCGCCGTATATCAGATCGGCACGCTGGTCACTACGGGAGCGCTGGGAACCGCATTCGTTCCCGGGCTGATCGCGGTCATCGTATTCGCCCTGATCATCCTGTGGAGAATCCGCAAGTCCGACAAGGAGTTCGCGGCGGAATACAAGCTGCGTTCCGCACAATCATAAGGAATAACAGCGATACGCCGGCGGCGGGCAAAGCGTAGTTGCTTTGTCCGCCGCCTGGCGTTCCATGAATGCAGAATCGGGAGGTTGACAGATTTGGAAAATGTGATCGCGCTGGCGGTTTTGGCCGTCCTGGTGGGCGGGGCCGTGGCATATCTGATCCGGGCGAAAAGGAGCGGAGTGAAATGCGTGGGATGTCCCGCGGGAGGAAGCTGCTCCGGCGGGAAGGGTAAAAAGAAGAAGCTGTCCGGTCCGGTGATCGGGAAAAAAACCCTTTCCATTTCGGGAATGCACTGCGCCGGCTGCGCGCAGAGCGTGACGGACAGCTTAAACGGGATCGACGGGGTTAGCGCCCGGGTGGATCTGGACAAAGGGCGCGCGGTGGTATCCATGGACCGCAGAATCGAGGATGCGGTATTGATCCGCGCCGTGGAAAAGGAAGGATTCCGGGTGGAATCCGTTCGCGCATAAGGCCCGGAACATTTGCCGCGACGGGGAAACGGGGGGAGGAAGCCGCGATGAGCAGCGAGAAAAACAGGATCATCAGGAAACTGCAGGAAAACGGGTGCAGGATCACGAAGCAAAGGCTGGAGCTTCTGGACGTCATTTTGGAGAACCGTTGCTCCAGCTGCAAGGAAATCTATTACCAGGCGTCCAAAAAAGACGCCTCGGTCGGTCTCGCGACGGTCTACCGCCTGGTCAATGCCCTGGAAAAAATCGGCGTGCTCAGGAGGCAGATCGTATACGAGCTGTCGGCGGAAGAAGAGCTGCGGTGAGATCCGAAACGGGCGCTATCGAATCGCTTTTCCGAGCTGATACGCTTTGAAAAACGCCTCCGTGCCCCCGGCCTCTCCGGGCTTTCTGGCGTTGCAGGCGAACAGGCAGCCGCCGTCCCCGTTGCCCTCTCCCGTGAAGCAGCCGATATAATTCCGGTAGGAGTCGATCATGATGCGCATCCCTTTCTCATCCCGCGCGGCCCCGGCGCCGAGCAGATAAAACGTCTTGTTTTGCAGCCGCTTTTCGACGGCGAAGGTGCGGTCGATAAAGCGTTTCATGATGGAAGGCCAGGTGTAGAACCAGACCGGCGACGCGAAGACGATGACGTCCGCCTCCAGCATCCGCTCGCAGAGGGCTGTCATATCGTCGTTCTGGACGCATTGGCCGCCGTTGTCCTGACAGGCCGCGCACCCCAGGCAATCCCCGATTTCCTTTTCCCGCAGCGACACGGTTTCAACCTTATGCCCCGCATCCGCAGCGCCTCTGGCGAACTCGTCCGCCAGCAGGGCGCTGTTTCCGTTTTTCCTCGGGCTTCCCTTCAAAATCAATACCGCCTTCATTTCCTGCATCCTCCTTCGCCACATCTCATTTCATCGTAGTTTTTACGGGGATCAAAATCAAGGAAAAGATTTGAAAAATTTCCGCTTTGACAGGAAGATGATTCTTTCCATCATTTCTTTGACAACAGCCAGACGCTATGATACACTATGTAAAGTGAAAAAGTGGGGAAGTATGCCCAAACGGAATTTACGAAATAGCGATATTCTAAAACCCGTTTCTCAAAGAACGATAAGATGATTCATATGAGGTGAGTACCTTGGATAAGTACGAATATAAGCTGCGGCTGGAAGAGATCAGAACGCTGAATAAAAAAGGAAGGTTTCAGGAAGCGGCCCAGGTGGCGGATACCATCGACTGGAATAAGGTCAGAAACGTCTCCACCCTCGGCGTGGTCAGCGACGTATATAAGATCAACAGAAGATTTGACGACGCGAAGGCGATCCTCCTTCTCGCCAACGAAAAGAGCCCGCAGAACAGGAGGATCCTCTACGCCCTCTGCGACCTGACCGTCAAGATGGGACTCGTGGTGGACGCCGTGGAGTACTATAAGGAGTTCGTCCAGCTGGCGCCCAACGACAACAGCAAATACATCCTTTTGTACAAGATTTACGAAGCGCAGGATATCAGCCTGGAAGAGCGGATCGCGGTGCTCAAGGAGTACAAGAAACGGGAATATAACGAGAAATGGGCCTATGAGCTGGCTTTCCTGTATCATCGGGTGGGGCTGGCCACCGAATGCGTGGAAGAATGCGACCAGCTGATCCTCTGGTTCGGGGAGGGAAAATACGTGGCGAAGGCCATGGAGCTGAAAATGCTCTACGTTCCGCTGTCCCCCGCCCAGCAGCAGATCTATGACAGATATCTGGGAAGGCTGGAGGGAAAACCGGCCGGGAAGGCAGAGGAGAAGGCTCAGCCCGCGGCTTCGGCCCGGGAGCGGGAATCCGCCGCGGCGGGCGAAGAAATGGATATTCAGGTGAAGCCCATGGATATGGGCCAGTATAATACGATGAACCTGCAGGCGGCTCTGGCGGAGAGCATGAAGGAAGTGCTGGCGGAAGGCGAAACGGAAGGCCCGGGAGCGCGGCCGGACGGGGCTTTGGCAGCGCCGGAACCGGGCGCGGGCTCCGGGGCGGAAGAAGTGCCCGGCAGCGTCACCCGCACCATCGAAACGGAACGGATCCGGGAGGCCGCCAGGGCGCTGCGCCCGGCGGAAGTGCAGGCAGAAAGCCCGGCATCCCTGCCGGAGGAAGAGGGCAAAGGCCTGTCCGGCTCCGGGGAGGCCCCGGCCGACGCAGTTTCCGCTGCGCCCGCAACGGCCGCGCCTCAGGCTTTCGAGCCCGCGGCTCCGGCTTCCGCAGCCGGGACATATGGCGAGCCCGCGGCGCCGAAGGCGGTTCTCCCGGCATCCGCTGCGGCCGCGCCCCGGGCTTCTGCGGAGAAAGTTCCCGCGCCTGCCTCCGGAAGGCAGGATGAGGAATCCAGGCCCG
The DNA here is from genome assembly GCA_019119355.1 of Candidatus Eisenbergiella merdigallinarum. Lineage (GTDB taxonomy): Bacteria > Bacillota > Clostridia > Lachnospirales > Lachnospiraceae > Gallintestinimicrobium > Gallintestinimicrobium merdigallinarum. Next base: position 21,080 of record DWXE01000039.1, on the reverse strand, counting down.
GCGAGCGGCGCATTACGGGGCAGATGAGCCTGGAAGAAGTCCTGGCGGAGTGGGAAAAGCTGAAGCGGGACAACGAGGAGAAGAGAAAGCGGGAGACCCGGCAGTGGATGATGCAGCAGACCGGGACCCTGTTCGAAGATTTCGATCATACGGCAAAGGACGGCGTTCTGGAGAAGCTGGAGCGCGAGGAATCCTTCGATCCCCTGGATGAGGTGGAAGAGCTGGAGGAGATCGAGGCGCCGGAGGAGGGCGCGGCGCAGCCCGATGCGATCCCCATGCCCGTGCGGCAGGAACGCCCTCAGCCCGTTTCGGCCCGGCCGGAATCGGACCGCACTGTCCGGGAAGCCGGTCAGGTTCAGCCGGCTCCCGCCAATGCGGCGGCCAGGGTGGCCATGGCGGCCCAGGGAATCCTGGAAGAAGCGCGCGTTCCGGCGCAGCCTGCGACGGCTGAGCCCGGCGTCCCTCCGGTTCCCGCCGCTTCGGAAGAGCGGGCGGCCGACGTTCGGGAAGAGGGGGCGCAGCCCCTTCCCGCTTCCGGGGAGCCCGCGCCCGCAGCGCGGCAGGAAGCGAAGCCCGCGGAAGAAGCCGCGCCGGCTCCCGCCGTCCGGGAGGAGCCTTCCGGGCGGGAAGCCGTTATGGAAGAGAGCGCGGATGCGCCCGCTTCCCGGAAGGAGAACGGGGGCGATACGGCGGCGCTGCATACCCGGATCCGGGAACAGCAGATGGAGGAGCACGAGCGCAGCCTGACGAAAAAGGAAAAAGCGCTGTTCGCCCCCTTCGTTCCCACGAAGAAGGCCATGCGGCAGCTGGTGCGGGCCATGGATCAGCTCAGCCTTTCCGCTTACACCGGCAATATGATCGTCACGGGCGCTCCGGGCTCCGACATGATGAAATTCACGAAAAACGTGATCCGCATCCTTCAGGCTTCCGACGGGAATTTTTCCGGAAAAGTGGCGAAGGTGAACGCGGAGATGCTCAACCGCAAAAAAGCGGACGGGATCCTGGCGAAGATTCCGGGAGGAGCCCTGATCGTAGAACGCGCGGGAAAGCTTTCCGACGCCGGGACCGAAAATCTGATGAAGGCGCTCAATCAGGAGCATACCGGGGCCATCGTTTTTCTGATGGACACCAGCAGGGCCATCGGACGGCTTACGGACAGGTGCCCGCAGCTGCTGCCCTTCTTCACGGCGCGGTTCGATATCGCGGCCTTGGACAGCGCTACGCTGGTGAAATACGGCTGTCAGTACGCATATAACATGGAATACTCCATCGACGAGCTGGGGCGCCTGGCGCTGCACACCCGGATCGAGGACATGCAGACCAGCGACCACGCGGTGACGGTGGAAGAGGTTCGGGAAATCGTGGACGAAGCCATCGACCACGCGGAACGCAAATCCTTGCGTCACTTTATGGACGTGCTGCTGCGGAAGCGGTACGATGAAGACGATATGATTATTTTGAGAGAGAGGGATTTTATCTGAGAGACCGGCGGGCTGGGAACCCGGCGGCAAAAATGACGAACCAGGGGGTTTAATATGGCAAAAACAGCAAAAAAACCGGAAACAGTTTTCATTTCGGAGGCGGATCAGTATCTGTTCGCCCAGGGGACGCACTACGATATCTACAAAAAGCTGGGCGCCCATCTCTCCGAAGAAAACGGGAAAAAGGGAGTTACCTTCGCGGTCTGGGCGCCCCACGCCCAGAGCGTACACGTGGTGGGCAGCTTTAACGGCTGGGATGAATCGGCGCATCCCATGGAAAAGCTGGGCCCCGGCGGAATTTATATGACATTCGTTCCCGGAATCGGCGCCGGGGAAATGTACAAGTTCCTCATCACGGCCAAAGACGGGAGGAAGCTGTACAAATCGGATCCGTTCGCGAACTACGCGGAGCTCCGTCCGGGGACCGCGTCCGTCATCGCCGATCTGTCCAAAATCCGGTGGTCCGACGGGAAATGGATGGAGGAACGGGACCAGAAGGATATGACGAAGGAGCCGCTGGCGATCTATGAATGCCATATCGGTTCCTGGATGAAACATCCGGACAGCGAAGACGGCTTTTACAATTACCGGGAATTCGCGGACCGCATCGTGGAATATCTGAAGGAGCTGAAATACACCCATGTGGAGCTCATGGGGATCGCGGAGCATCCTTTCGACGGCTCCTGGGGATATCAGGTCACGGGCTACTACGCCCCCACTTCCCGGTACGGGACGCCGGAGGACTTCGCCTATCTGGTGAATACCCTGCACAGGAACAAAATCGGCGTGATCCTGGACTGGGTTCCTGCCCACTTCCCCAGGGACGCCCACGGACTGGCGGATTTCGACGGGGAAGCGCTGTTCGAGCATCCGGATTCCAGGCTGGGGGAACATCCCGACTGGGGGACGAAAATTTTCAACTACGGCAAGACGGAAGTCAAGAATTTCCTCATCGCCAACGCCCTGTTCTGGATCAAGGAATTCCATGTGGACGGGCTGCGGGTGGACGCGGTGGCTTCCATGCTCTATCTTGACTACGGCAAACAGGACGGCCAGTGGGTCGCCAACAAATACGGCGGCAACGAGAACCTGGAAGCCATCGAATTTTTCAAGCATTTCAATTCCGTGATCCGGGGAACCTTCCCGGGCGTGATGACCATCGCGGAGGAATCCACGGCATGGCCGAAGGTGACGGGGCCCATCGAGGAAGGCGGCCTGCACTTCTCCTTCAAGTGGAACATGGGATGGATGCACGACTTCTGCGAGTATATGAAGCTGGATCCGTATTTCCGCAAAAACGCCCATTACGGCATGACCTTCGCCATGACCTACAACAGCGCGGAAAACTATATCCTGCCCCTCTCCCACGACGAGGTGGTGCATTTGAAATGCTCCATGGTCAACAAGATGCCGGGCTATCACGTGGACAAGTACGCGAACCTCCGCCTCGGCTATACCTACATGTTCGGCCATTGCGGCAAGAAGCTGCTCTTCATGGGACAGGAGTTCGGCCAGGAGAGGGAATGGAGCGAGGCCAGGGAGCTGGACTGGTTCCTGCTGGAAAACGACCTCAACCGCGGGATGCAGGAATACATGAAGGAGCTGCTCAACCTCTACCATAAATATCCCTGCCTGTACGAGATCGACAACGACTGGGGCGGTTTCGAATGGGTGAACGCGGACGATGCGGAGCGGAGCACCTATAGCTTTATCCGCAAGTCTTCGGACGGGAAGAAGAATCTGCTCTTCGTGCTGAACATGACTCCCGTGGCGCGGGAGGATTACTGTGTGGGCGTGCCGAAGCGAAAGAAATACCGGACGGTTTTGTGCAGTACGCAGGAGCGGTTCGGCGGCAGCGGGGAAACCGTCCCCGCGGAGCTGATGGCGAAAGCGTCGCCCAGCGACAACCGCCCTTATCGCATCACCTTCGACCTTCCGGCCTACGCCGCCGTGGTATTCACATTCTGATCGACGAAACGGTTCTCCGGGGCCGGCGCGATGGACTGCGCCGGCCCCGGGGTATCTTCGGACTTCGAAGAAAAGGAGGAAATGATGACGGAAAGAGAAAAAATGCTGGCAGGACAGCTCTATGATTGCGGGGATGCGGAGCTGATCGCACAATGGCATAAGGCGAAGGATCTGATGCGGGATTACAACCGCTGCGATTCCGCGAATGCGCAGGAAAAGGAACGGATTTTGGACGAGCTTCTGGGCGGCAGAGGAAAAAACCTCTGGATTACCGCGCCGTTTTATGTGGACTATGGAAACAACATTTACTTTGGAAATAACTGCGAAGTAAATATGAACTGTACGTTTCTGGACGATAACGTCATCCGCATCGGAAACAATGCGCTGATCGCTCCAAACGTGCAGATCTATACGGCGTTTCACCCCACGAATGCCGCCGACCGTTTTGGGGAAACGAAAGAGGACGGAAGCTTTGAATTCTGCAAAACACAGACGGCCCCGGTTACGATAGGGGACAATGTCTGGATCGGCGGGGGCGCCGTTCTCATGCCGGGAGTCACCATCGGAAACAACGTGGTGATCGGAGCCGGAAGCGTCGTCACGAAAGATATTCCGGATAATTCCATCGCGTATGGGAATCCCTGCCGGGTCGTGCGGGAAAACAGGTGAGACCGGTATCTATCTTTTGCCTAGACCACGGAAAACTCCAGCGGGGATCCCCCGTCGGCGGAAGCGATCCGGTCCGTCTGCACGGATTCCTTCTTCAGGGCTTCATATTTTTCCAGAAGGTACTTGTACCGCTTCATGGCGGCGTTGAGCTCGTAGATGTAGCAGTCGATCAGGTCCGGCTCGGTGGCGTAGTCGAAACCGGCGTAGGCGTTCTCCAGGTCCCACGTGGCCAGCTGCAGGTCGAAGCGCAGGCTTTCCTCATAAGTGAGCCCCTCCTTTCCCCTTTCGGGGCGGCGGCTGATGCGGAAACTCGATTTCATGGCAAAACCTCCAGATTGCTTGTATAGTAAAGTATAGGCGCAACTGGAAAGAATATACATCCTGCGGGGACAATCTTCCCGCGCGGGGCCAGGCATATCCGGTTCGGACAAATCATATAGTGATAAAAAGACATGCCGGAGCTGCCCGTGAAAAACTGGACGGAACATTTCCTGAATTTCATGCTGCGCGCGATCTTCGGAATGATCGCCATCTACCTGGTCAATTCCTTCCTGCAGGGCCGGGGCGTGGAGGAGAGCGTGGGGATCAACCCCTTCAGCTTTCTGACTTCCGGGCTTCTGGGATTCCCGGGGATCGCCCTGCTGTACGGAATCCGTTTTTATCTCTGACGGCCGGTCCCGGCGGGCCGGCCTGTCGCATCTCACGAATTTTTGCGGAAAATTTCGGCGGTTTCGCCGAAAAAGAATTTTTTTCCTCCGCCCGCTGGACAAACCGGGACGGGAGGGCTATAATTCGTCTTACCATCCATTCCAATCTTTTTTCAACATTCTGTGTTTCATCTTTTCGGGCCCGTCCGGGCCGCTTCAGACATCTCCGTCGTCGATTTTTCCAGGGAGGAACTGATTGAAAAGAAATATGCTGGCGATCTGCGATCCGGAGCAGGAGTACGCTTATCGCCTGATGGACGCTCTCAGCCGGAGGGAGGACTTTCCCTTCGAGATGCTCGCCTTTACCGGTACGGACCGGCTGAAGGAGAGCCTGGCCGAAAGGCCCGTCCGGATCCTGCTCATCGCCCGCAGCGCCTTTGATGCTGAAATGAAAGGCTGGGGCGTGTCGCGGATCATTCTGCTGAACGAGGAAGAGGGGCCCGAGGAGGAGCTGCCTTCCCTGAGCAAATACAGCAGCGTGACCCGCATCATGAAAAAAATCATGGAGACGGCCGCGGAGGCCGGAGACCTGCCGCCGCCGAAGTCCTGCGAACATCCCGTCCATTTCCTGGGCGTCTATACGCCGGTCCACCGGTGTCTGCAAACCACATTTTCTCTCGTCCTGGGCCAGGTTCTGGCCCGCGCTCACAGGGTTTTATATCTGAATTTCGAAAGCTGGTCGGGCCTGGACCGGCTGCTGTGCCGAAGCTTTGAATCGGACTTTTCGGATCTGCTCTTCCGCCTGCCACAGCCGGAGGAAGAGGTGTTGGGATATCTGTACCGCCAGGCGGAACAGGTCAACGGCCTGGAGCTGGTGCCGCCGGCCTTCCTAGGGCCGGAGCTGTTTTCCATCCGCCGGGAGGACTGGTTGCGGCTGCTGGAAATTCTCGGAAACAGCCGGTATGAATACGTGATTCTGGACCTGTCCGACGCGGTGTCCGGGCTGTTCGAACTGCTGCGAAGCTGCAGCCGGGTCTATACCATCGTCCGGGAGGACGGCTTCGCGAGGGCGAAGCTGGCCCAGTACGAGGCCGCGCTGGAGAGTGCGGATTACGGGGATGTGGCGGAAAAGACGGTAAAATGCGCCCTGCCGGCCTTTCAGCGGCTGCCCCGGGATCTGAGCCATCCGGAGGGGAGCGGGATTTCCCAGTACGTGGAAGACCTGCTGGCCCGGGAAGGTCGTGGCGAAGGATGAGGGAGAGGGAATACGGGGCCATCCGCGCGGCCTTAAAGCGGGAAATCCTGGAGGAACTGGACTGCGGGCGGGATATGACCGACGCCCAGGTGCGGGCCCTGATCGACGAAAAGCTGTGCGGCAGGGAATACGCCAGAAGGCTGGGCGTGGCCTCCAGAAGGGACATGAGCAGGGAACTGTTCGCCTCCATCCGCGGCCTGGATCTTCTGCAGGATTTGCTGGAGGATCCGGAAATCACGGAGATCATGATCAACGGGCCGGACCGGATTTTCGTGGAAAAGGGGGGACGGCTGTGGCCCTGGGAGGGCCGCTTTGAGAGCATGACCCGCCTGCAGGACGTGATCCAGCAGATCGCTGCCGGCTGCAACCGGGCGGTGAACGAAGCGTCTCCCATTCTGGACGCCAGGCTCGCGGACGGCTCCCGGGTGAACGTGGTGCTGGCCCCGGTGGCCTTAAACGGCCCCGCCGTGACGATCCGGCGATTTCCGAAAGAGGGGATGACCCTTTCGCGGCTGGTGGAGCTGGGCTCCCTCAACGAGGAGACCAGGGCCTTTCTGGAACGGATGGTGCGCTGCAAATATAACATTTTTATCAGCGGGGGCACCGGCAGCGGGAAAACGACTTTTTTGAACGCCCTGTCCCAGGCGATCCCGGAAGAGGAGCGGATCATCACCATCGAGGACAGCGCCGAGCTGCAGCTGGCGTCCGCCAAAAACCTGATTTCGCTGGAGACCAGGAACGCCAACGCGGAAGGCTGCGCGCCGGTGACGATTCGCGATCTGATCCGCACCAGCCTGCGGATGCGGCCGGACCGGATCATCGTGGGGGAAGTGCGGGGCGCGGAGATCTGCGAACTCCTCACCGCCTACAATTCCGGACACGCGGGAAGCATGTCCACCGGCCACGGCAACACCGCCCGGGATATGCTGCTTCGGATGGAGACCATGCTACTGATGGGAATGGATGTGCCGCTGGACGCCATCCGGCGCCAGATCGCTTCCGGGATCGACCTGATGGTGCATCTGGGAAGGCTGCGGGATAAGTCCCGCAGGGTGCTGGAAATCGCGGAAATTCTCGGGTTTTCGGACGGGGAAATCCGCACCCGGACGCTGTACGCCTTCGAGGAAAACGAACGCAGCACCCGGGAGAAAGTATGCGGGGAACTGGTGAAAAAGGGGGAACTGACCCATGTTGGAAAGCTGGAGGAAGCGGGGGTGGGAACGGCGGGAGGAGAAGATCCGCTACGATGAGTATCGCCTGTCCTGGAAGGAAATCCTTCGGGCGCTGTGCGGGAGCGCTGCGGCGACGTGCGCTTTCGCCTATATGTTCTATCAGTCATGGATCGGATGCCTGGCCTGGCCCGCCGTGGCGGCGCTCTGGCTGAAGGGAGAGCGGCAAAAGGGGACGAAACAGAGGAAGGAACGGCTGTCCGCGCAGTTCGGGGATGCCATTTCCGCCGCCGCGGCCGGAATGCAGGCGGGGTATTCGGTGGAAAACGCCTTCCTGGAAGCGGAAGGAGAAATCCGCTCCCTGTACGGGGAGGAAAGCGAAATGGCGCGGGAGCTGGCGGATGTGAGAAAAGGGCTCAAAAACGGGATCCCCCTGGAGCAGATGGTCCAGGGGCTGGGCGACCGCAGCGGCGTGGAGGAAATCCGCGACTTCGCGGAAGCCTTTGCGGCGGCCAAGCGGATGGGCGGAAACCTGCGCGCCATCGTCCTGCGGACGGTGGAGCTGACGCGGCAGCGGATGGAGGTGGAGCAGGAGATCCGGGCCATTCTGGCGGCCAGGAAATACGAGCAGAAGGTGATGACCCTGATCCCGTTTTTTCTGTTCGCCTATCTGCAGCTGTCCTCGCCCGGTTTTTTCGACGTGCTGTACCACAACGGGACGGGGCAGGTGATTATGACGGCGGCGCTGGCGCTGTATCTTTCGGCCTGCGGCCTTTCCGCCCGGATCATGGACATCCGGGTGTGACCGCGGGCGGCCGAAAAGGGGAAAGGAGGGAGAGAACCCTGAAACAGGGGACGAAACGGGACGCCTGGGATCTGCTGGAGCGTCCGGCCGCATGGCTGTGGAAACGACAGGAGGCCCGCGGGAGACCCGGCGGAAGCGCCGCCGGACGAAAACGGATGGAGGCGCTGTCCGCCCTTTACGGACAGGCGGGAGCCCGGGAAGAGTACCGGAGGTTCCAGATCGGACGGTATGAGCGCCTGCTGGCCCTCCTGCTGGCGGGGACCGGGCTCACCGCAGCCCTGCTGGCGGCGTCCTGGCTGGGCGAAAGGGAAGCGGTGGACAAGCTGAAACGGCCCGTGGCCGGAGAGGGAGGCCGGAGCGTTTCCCTGGACGTGCAGATCGGCGAGGAAGCTCCCGAGCAGGTGAGCCTGAACGTGCCGGAGCGGGCTTTCTCGCCGGAAGAGGAGGACTGGCTGCTGGAGGAAGCGTCCTCCCGCCTCTCTTCGCAGATGGAAGGGGAGGGCTGGGATCCGGATGCGGTCCGCAGCGATCTGGAACTGCCCAGGGAGCTGTGCGGCGGCCTGGTGGAAGTGACCTGGCAGAGCAGCGATTACGACCTGATGGACGGATCCGGGAAGATCCGGGAGCAGCTGCTTCCCGAAGAAGGGGAAGCGGTCACTCTGACAGCCGTCCTCTCCTGCGGGGAGGACAGCCGGACGCTGACGTTTCCCCTGCGGCTGGTGCCGGAGGAGACCGGAGCGTCGGCCAGGCTTCTGCGCGAAGTGGGGCGGCGGATGGAAGAAGACAGCGGCGAAGAGGAGGTGCCCCTTCCGGCAGAATTTGAAGGGCAGAAGGTGAGCTGGTACGAGCCAGCTTCCGCGCCCTTCGCCTGGTCCGCCCTGCTCACCGCGGCCGGCTGTCTGGCCCTGTACGCCGCCTGGGACCGGGATCTTCTGGAGGAAGGAAAACGGCGCAGGGAGGAGCTGGCGCTGGCCTATCCCTCCTTCCTCGCCAAAACGGCCCTGTTCGCGGGCACGGGAATGCCCCTGAGGACCATTTTTTTCCGGATGGCGAAGGACGGGCAAAAGCGGGGCGCCGGGCCGGTGGAAGAGGAACTCCTGCGGGCCTGCCGGGAAATGGAGAGCGGGGTGACGCAGCTGCAGGCCATCGAGAGCTTCGGGAGGCGGTGCGGACTGCCGCAGTACAAAAAATATGCATCCCTGCTGTCCCAGAACCTGCAGAGGGGGACGGGAGGGCTGCTGGAAGCGCTGAACCGGGAGGCGGAGGACGCCTTTGAGGAGCGGAAACGATACGCCAAAAGAAGGGGAGACGAGGCGCAGACCAGGCTGCTGGCGCCCATGCTGATGATGCTGGCGGTGATCATGATGCTGATCCTGGTGCCGGCCTGCTTCTCCTTCGGAGGAATCTGACGGACTGTTCAAATTGACAGGGAGGAAAAGGCATATGGTAAAAAAGATCGCAGAGAAAGTGAAACTGGCGGGGTACGGGCTGCGCAGGAGGGCGGAGCGGATTTTGTCCAGCCAGGACGGGGTGGGCACGGTGGAAGTGGTGCTTCTGATCCTGGTGGCCGTGGGCCTGGTGCTGATTTTCAAGGACAGGATTACGGAACTGGTGACCTCCATCTTCAACCGGATCACGTCCCAGGCCGGGAAGGTATGAAACGCTGCGGCTACATGACCGTCTATCTGGCCCTGACCTTCGGGGTGATGATCTCTTTGTTTCTGGCGGTCATCGAAGGGGCCAGAAGGAGCACGATCCGGATGCACATCGAATGCTGCGCCGATATGGCGCTGGATTCCGCCCTGGCCCAGTATCACCGGGAAATGCTGGAGCAGTACGACCTGTTTTTCATCGATACGTCCTATGGGACCGGGGATCCGTCCTTTCACCGGACGGAGGACTGGATCTTCGAGTACATGGAAAAGAACCTGCGCCCCGGGGAGGAATTCTCCCTCCCCGGGATCCGGGATATCACGGGGCTGTCCGCCACGGACGTAAACCTGCTGCGGGCGGGGCTGGCCACCGACGACGGCGGGGGCGTGCTGAAGTACCACGCGGTCCGCTATATGAAGGACGTCAGCGGGCTTTCCCTGGCACAGCGGATCCTGGGGCTGGGGGAACAGGCGCAGGGCTGGCAGGGTCAGGACGTGGAAGGGCAGTGGGACGAGGCGGAAGCGGCGCTGAAGGAGGAGATCGCCCATAAAAAGCGGCTGCAGGACGAAGACTGGGACGGGGAAATCCCGGAGACCCCTTCCGACGCGGTGCGCGCCACCCGGGGAGAGGGGATCCTGGGGCCTGCGGCCCAGGGGATGAAGCTCTCCGGAGCGTCCATTCCGGACGCTTCCCGCCCTTCGAAGCGGAAGCTGAACCGGGGAACGGGGCTGTTCGAGCCCAAAACGGCCGCGGACGGGCTGATCGACGACGGCCTGTTTTACGCGTATATCATGGAGCACTGCGGTTATCTGGGAAAGGAAAAGGAAAACAGCGCTCTGGCCTATGAGGTGGAGTACATCCTGCAGCGGCAGTGCCAGGACCGGGAAAACTTAAAGCGCACGGCCCAGGAGCTGCTCCTGATCCGGGAGGCGGCCAACGCGGCCTTCCTCTTCGGGAGCGGTCTGCGCAGCGAGGCGGCCGGGGCGGCAAACGTCATCGCCGCGCTGCTGCTCATGCCGGAAATCGCCCCGGCGGTGGAGACCGTCATCCTGTTCGCCTGGGCTTACGCGGAGAGCGTCAAGGACGTCAGGATCCTGTTTCAGGGGGGACGGGTCCCTCTTCTGAAGAGCGAAGGGGAATGGAATACGCCCTTTTCCCGGCTGCTCACCTATCGGATGCACCTGGATTCTTACCGCTCGTCGGAGAGCGGCTGGAGCTACGGGGACTATCTGGGGGCGCTGCTGTTTTTGCACGGTTCCGAAAACGCGCAGCAAGGGCTCATGGACGTGATGGAGAGCGACATCCGGAGGACGCCCGGGAACGGGGAATTCCGGATCGACGGGCTCATCGACGGGATGGAGGCGCAAATTTCCGTGACCAGCGGATTTTCCGGGGATTTTGAAATCACCAGGATCTATGAATACGAAAGGGAATAGAAAACAGTTTGATAACAGAAGGGAGGGTCGGACCGGATGTCTTTTCGACCTCATGAAGGACGGCAACAAAATCTTTCTCTCCACAAACAGGAAATACGGCAAAATGCTCCAAATATTTCTCCTGAATATCCCGGCCGCGAAGTGAGGGAGCAAAGGGCATCCCGTCGGGCCCTTCCGGGCAGCATGACGGTGGAAGCGGCCATCGCGCTGCCGCTGTTTTTATTCGCCGCGGTCAACCTGCTGTCTTTGTTTCTGATGTTTCAGGAGTTCAGCGTTCAGGAGGGAGAGCTGCATCAGGCGGGCCGGACGCTTTCCCTGCTGGCTTACGGCCAGGAAGGCGGGGAATCGGACGTCCGCCTGGTGCGGACGCAGAGGGTGACGCCGCTGATTCCCGTCGCGGGGTTTCCGGGGGCCCTCGTGGCGAACGGCTGCGTGATGCACAAATGGATCGGGTTCGGGCTGGGGGAGGAAACGGGAAGCGGGGCCGATCCCCGGCGGGAGGAGCTGGTTTTCATCACCGCTTCCGGGACGGCGTGGCACCGGGACAGGGGATGCGATTACCTGAATCCGCGGATTGAGCTCCTGTCCCTGGACGAGGCCGCGGCGGCAAAAAACAGCGGGGGACAGCCCTATACGCCCTGCCTGCTCTGCCGTCCTGCGGGACCCATCGTCTATGTGACCGCCTCCGGGGAGCGCTATCACGGCACGGTGACCTGCGGCGGACTGCGCAGGACCATTACGGGCGTTTCCATCGAAGAGGCGCAGGACATGGGCAGGCACGCCTGCCCCAAATGCGGATGAAGCGGAAAGGATGCGAAGGATGGAGGAAATCGGATGGGCGGTTTTGTTTTTGACGCCCTGTGCGGCCATGGACATCGGGTGCAAAAGGATCGGGGCCGCCGTTTTGCTGGCGGGGGCGCTGGGCGCCGCAGGGCTGGCTGCGGCCCGGCTTGCGGAAGGGAGGACTGGCCTTTGGGAAATCGGAATCAGCCTGCTGCCGGGGCTTCTGCTGTGGGGATGCAGCCTGCTCACGCAGGGAAAGGTGGGCAGGGGAGACGGGGACATGGTATTGATCCTGGGCCTGATGCTGGGGTGGCGAAAAACCGCGGCCGCGCTCTGCGCTGCCTGCCTGTTGTCCGCCCTCTGGGCGGGGGCGGGGCTGGCCGCGGGCAGGCTGAAAAGGGACAGCGCGTTGCCGTTCGCCCCGTTCCTGCTGGCGGCCGCGGTGACAGTAGGGCTGGCGGGCGGATGAAGCGGCGGGGAAGGGACGGATACGTGATCGTGGAAGCGGCCTTTTTGTTGCCCTGGGCGTCCGTTATAATCTTGCTGCTGGTCTTTTTGTGCAGCTATCTTTATCAGGGATGTTTCCTGACGCAGGCGGCCTACGTGGCGGCCTTTCGGGGAAGCCGCTTCCCGGAACGGGGCGAGGCTTATGTGGAGAGCCAGCTGGATGAAATCCTGGAGGGCGAGGTGCTCCGGTTTCAGGCGGAGGAACGGTCGATCCGGGCAGGCCTTCTCTTTGCACAGGTCTCCCTGCGCCGGGATACGCCGCTGGAGTCCATGGGGATCCCCCCGCTGACCGCTTCCTGGAAGATCGCGGTCAGGGAGCCCGTCGCCTACATCAGGGGGATCCGGAAATTGAGCGAAACGGGGGAAACGGATGAATGAAGTGACTTACAAACGGGAGCTGAATCACAGCTATCTGGTTCAAAAGTGCCTGCAGCCTGCGCTTTTTGGGGGATATGCCTGGAGGATGATGGAGGAAAACCGGATCGGCCGCCTGCTGGACTGCCGGCCGCGGTTTCTGGACGGGGAAACCTGGCTCTATTACGACATTTCTTCCCGTCAGCCGCTGGAACGGCTGTACGAGTCGGCGAAAATGGGCCTGGAAGATCTGGCCCGGATCCTGCGTTCCATCGCGGCCATGCAGGAAGATCTGGGGGAATATCTGCTGGACGAACAGGGGCTGGTCCTGGAGGCGGAAATGCTCTTCGCAGATGTGGAAACCGAGGAGCTTTTCTTCTGCTTCGATCCGGGGCGCAAAGAGGAGGAGTACCGCTACGCGAATCTGGCGGATTTTTTCCTGGAGCATGTGGATCATGGGGACGAACACGCCGTGAACGTGGCCTACCAGTTTTACAAACTGTCGAAAGGAGCGTATTTCGTGCTGAGCTCTTTCCTTCCGTATCTGGAAAAGGAGGAGGCCCGGGCGCGGGAAGCGGCGGAGGGTCTGGAACGGGAGGCGGATCCCTTCGCCCCTTCCTTCGCGCAGGATCGGGAACAGGGAGAAGGGAGGGACTGCGGAGACCCGGCCGCTGCGGACCGCTCTTTGGAAACGGAGGAGGAAGGCGAAAAAGCGCCCCGAAAGAAAGGCCTGTTCTCCCGGCTGTTTTCCCGAATGCGGAAAAAACGGGGAAAGGAGCGGGAGGAGGAGCCTTTGGAGGAGCCCTGGCCGGATACGGTGTGGGACAGCTACGCGGGGCAGCTGGATCCGAAAGGAACCGGGGAGACGGTCTATTTTACGGATCTGGAGCGCGGAACGGAAAAGGAGAAGACCGCCTGGCTGGAGGAAGAGGGAGGAAACCGCCGCTTTCCCCTGGATCAGCTTCCCATGACGGTGGGAAAACTGAAGGGCAGGGTTTCCATCGAGCTGACGGACAGCTCGGTGAGCCGGATCCACGCCCGCCTGCAGGCGTCGGAAGGAGGAATCCGCGTGCTGGACTTAAATTCCAGAAACGGGACCATCGTCAACGGAAAGAAGCTGTCGCCCAACGAATCGGCCTCGCTCCGGGAAGGGGATGTGATACAGTTCGGCAGGGAGCGGTTTGCGCTGCGCTTTTATTCCCGCGGGCGGTGAGCCGGGCGGCGGGGTTTTGGATTGACAGAGGTGGCCCGACGTGATACCCTTTGTTACAGGAGGAAACCGCCATGGAATACCGGGAAAATCCGAGAAAAACTGTAGATTTGCCCGCCTGCACCGTAGCCCTGATCGGGATCAACGTCATCGTTTTTGCGTTGGGAATTCTCTTTCCGGCGCTGGGATTCCGGATGGAAGCAAAAGGCTGCTACAGCGTGATCTATCTGCTGCACGGAAGGGAGTTTTACCGGCTCATTACGGCCGCCTTTCTGCATGCGGACATCGAGCATCTGGTGAACAACATGCTGCTTCTCTACTTCTGCGGGGAGATCGTGGAGCGGACGCTGGGCAAGCCCCGCTTTCTGATCCTGTACGCCCTGTCCGCGGTATGCGGAAATCTGCTCTCTTCGGCCTATGAGCTCTCCACGGGAGGCTTTTACGATTCCATCGGGGCCAGCGGAGCGGTCTTCGGGCTCACCGGCGCGCTGCTGTTTCTGGTCATCGTCAGGAAAGGGGCCGCCGCGCATATTTCCATGCAGCGGATGCTGATCGCGGTGTTTCTGTCCCTGTACGCCGGATTTTACGGGGCGAACGTGAACAACGCGGCGCACGTGGGAGGGCTGTTGTCCGGATTCCTTCTGGCGTTTCTGCTGAATATTATCCCGAGATGGGGAACGCGCCGCGCGTATTAGAACGCGCCGGGGCGAGAGGGAAGGAAAGCATGAAGAAAGACGACTGTATTTTCTGTAAAATAGCCAACGGGGAAATCCCGTCCAAAACGCTGTACGAGGACGAACGGTTCCGGGTGATCCTGGATCTGGGGCCCGCCACCAGGGGACATGCTCTGGTGCTGCCCAAAGAGCACTTCGCCAATCTGTACGAGCTGCCGGAAGAATGGTGCCGGGAGGCTTTTGCCCTGGCCGGACGGATGGCGGGACGGATGACGGAGCGGCTTTCCTGCGACGGCTTTAACCTGTTGCAGAACAACGGCGAAGTGGCGGGACAGACGGTGTTTCATTTCCACATCCACATGATTCCGCGCTATTACGGCGACGGGCAGATCATCGGCGGGAAGCAGGGCAAGGCGGATCAGGAGGAGCTGGAAGCGGTGCGCAGGATCATCTGCGAAGGAGAGGAGCAGGGGCGCGGAACGTTATGAAATTTTGCATCGTGAGCGACAGCTCCTGCGACCTTTCGGAGGACTGGACGAAGAGGGCGGGCGTTTCCGTCGTGCCCTTTTATGTTTCCCTGGACGGGAAGGAGTATTTGCAGGAAGGAAAACAGATCGCGGTGACGGATTTTTACCGGGAGATGGAAGCCAGGCCGGACTGTTTTCCCAAAACGTCCATGCCTTCCGTTCAGGACTATATGGATGCGTTTTTGCCGGCAGTCAAAGAGGGGCTGCCGGTGCTTTGCATCTGCCTGACCCGGAATTTCAGCGGTTCCATGGAAGCCGCGGCAAACGCCAGGACAGCCCTGACGGAGGACTTCCCGGAAGCGGAAATTGAAGTGATGGATTCCAGGCTCGCCACCGGGCTGCAGGGCCTGTTCGTGGAGGAAGCCGTCCGGCTGAGGGACTGCGGGGCGTCCCTCCGGACGGCGGTGCGGGTTCTGGAGCGGATCCGGGAGTCGGGGCGCATTTTTTTCACCACGAAGGATCTGAAATATCTGGAGCGGGGCGGAAGGATCGGCAAGGCGGCCTGCGTGGTGGGCAGCGTGCTGGAGATCAAGCCGCTGCTGCAGTTTTACGACGGCGAGCTGGGGCCGACGGAGCTGTGCCGGGGCAGGAAGCGTTCCCTGCAGAAGGTGGCGGAGCGGCTACTGCAGTACGTGGAGCGGGAAAAGATCGACCTGAAGGGCTACCGTTTCGCCACGGGAGAAGGGCTTCCGGTGCCGGAGTATCTGGCGTTTCGCGAGGATCTGAAAAGAAGGCTGGAAGAAGCGGGAAACCTGCCCGGGGACTGGGATGAAATCCAGATCGGCGCCACCATCGGCGTGCATACCGGGCCATACCCGGTGGGAGCGGGCTTTCTGCGCAAATGGACGCCGGAGGAGCTGCGGGAGGAGACGGAAGGAGCGGACGTGTCGCCGGAGGTTTCCGGAACCATGAGATATGCGGAAGAATTCGGGATTTAACGGAAAAAAAGCTGCCGCCCTTACCGGTTTTGAAGCCGGAAAGGCGGCAGTTTTTCTACGGGCGGCGGGTCAGCAGCGCCCGGACACGATATCCTCGAACAGGCCGATGATGGTGGAAATCGCGTTGGTCTGCTGGCTTTTGGACATGGCCGCGATATAGGTCTGGCGGGTGAAGTACAGCTCCTGGACCTTTTCGGTGAGCAGTCCGGGAGAGAGGTAATCTTCGTCCAGCACCATGGAAAATCCCTGGGATTCGAAGGAGCGGGCGTTCAGAATCTGATCGCCGCGGCTGGCTCCGGCGGACAGGGGAATGAGCAGGTTCGGCTTCTTCAGCGCCAGCAGCTCGCAGATGGCGTTGGCTCCGGCGCGGGAAACCACCACGTCCGCCATGGCGAATACGTCCTTGAGTTCGGATTTCAGGTATTCGAACTGACGATAGCCTCCGGTGTTGAGAAGGAGATTGTCGATTTTATCCTTCCCGCAGATGTGGACGATCTGGAAATCGGCCAGCAGGGCGGGCAGGGATTCCCGGACGGCCTGATTGATGGCGGCGGACCCCAGGGAGCCCCCGATGACCATCAGGACGGGCTTGCTGGAATCGAAACCGCACAGCCTGCGGGCCGCTTCCGGATCCCCTTTCAGCAGCTCTTCCCGGATGGGAGATCCGGTCAGGACCGCCCTGGAAGCGGGAAGGGTGCGCATCGTCTCGGGAAAGTTGCAGCACACCTTTTTGGCCACGGGGATGCACAGCTTGTTGGCGAGCCCCGGCGTCATGTCGGACTCGTGGATCACGCAGGGAATCTTCAGAGAAGCGGCCGCGCGGACCACGGGCACGGCCACGAAGCCGCCCTTGGAAAAGACCAGATCGGGCTGGATCTCCTTCAGGATTTTCCGGGCTTCCGTAAACCCTTTCAGCACGCGGAACGGGTCGGTAAAATTTTTCAAATCGAAATACCGGCGGAATTTCCCGGTGGAAATCCCGTAATAAGGGGTGCGGTAATCTGCCATCAGCCTTTTTTCCATGCCGTCGTAGGAGCCGATGTAAAAGACGTCGTATCCCTTCTGCTCCAGGCGCGGAAGAAGAGCGATGTTCGGCGTGATATGGCCGGCTGTTCCGCCGCCGGTGAGAACGATTTTTTTGCGCATCGGAAAGATGCCTCCTTCCTGTCAGGGGCGGGCGCTTTCGGGAAAGTCCGCCCCGGTGATCTTTTCGGATGTGCCGCGCCCTTACCGGGTCTGCAGCATTTCTTCCAGTGCGCAGGCCAGCTGGTCGGGACATGAAGTGGGCTTGAATCCGCAGCGGATCCCCTTGAGCTTCGCGATGGCGTCTTCCGCCTTCATCCCGGACACCAGGCTGGAAATCCCCTTCAGATTTCCGTTGCACCCTCCGGTGAAAGCCACGGAGCGGATCACATCGCCGTCCATTTCTATATCGATCGCAGTGGAGCAGGTTCCTTTCGTCTTGTAACGCATTTCTTATCCTCCCGTAAATTCTGTAATTTTGCTTTTTTCTGTCAATAAAGCGATTATAACAGTTTTGTTGCGAAAAAGAAAGGCGAAAAATGTAATTTGAGCCCGGCCGAAGAGGGATTGCCGGGGATACCCGCGGGATTTATACTGGATCTTGAAACGGGAGGAGGAATTCGTATGCAGGCTTTTGAAAGGGGACATGCCTTCTTTATGGGGGCGGCAGCGTTCTTCTTATTATTCAGTATTTTATGCAGATTTATAACCGGCGTGATTTTAAAAAAGCTGAACCGGGAGGCGGAAAACATGTCCGCCACGGAAAACAGGCTGCTGAAACAGTGCAAGCTGAAATTTCGGAACTGCTATGAGCTCAACGGAGGCTCCGTGAACGCGGGCGTTTTCGTGGAAAAATTCATGCAGGGCATCCGGGTGGGAAGGTGCAGCCTGCGGCTGATCAATCAGCTGTCCGGACAGTTCCTTCTGCTGTCGGTGTTCGCGGACGGCATCGGTTCCTGTCTCGGCCTGGCGCACGGGGAAACCCTGGGCCAGGTGCTGCCCTATTACCTGCAGGCCTTCCTGTCGCTGTACGCGCACTTCGGCCTGTCCGGCCTCATCGATGTCCCGGGAAAACGCGAGGCGCTGAAAATCACGGTGACGGATTTTCTGGAAAACCGGATGCCCGAGCGGATCCGCAACGCCCGGCAGGACAGCGCCCGGCTGGAAGAGGAAGAACGAAAGGCTCTGAGGGAGGCCGGAAAACCGGTTCAAAACGGCGCGGCGGGACAGGGCGGGGCGGAGGAAGAAAACGGCCCTGCGACGGACGCCTCAACGGCATGGGAAGACGGCGCAAAGGGAGCGCCGCCCGCCCGGGAAGGCGGGGACGGCGCCGAGCTGGAGAGGCTGCTGAGGGAATTTTTGGCTTGAAATCGACAGGCAACTTTGCTAAACTGATAGCGGGATTTAGAACAGATTTTGCCCGAAATAACGGGCGGTTTTAAGGAGGAAAAGAAATGAGCGCGAAAGTGACATTTGACTACAGCAAGGCCGCTCCCTTTGTGATGGATCACGAAGTGGACAACATGAAGAAGCAGGCCTGCGACGCGAAGGAACTGCTGGTTTCCAAAACCGGTGCGGGGAACGATTTCCTGGGTTGGATCGACCTGCCGGTGAACTATGACAAAGAGGAGTTTTCGCGCATTAAGAAGGCGGCGGAGAAGATCAAAAGCGATTCCGAAGTGCTGCTGGTGATCGGCATCGGCGGTTCCTATCTGGGCGCCAGGGCGGCCATCGAATTCCTTCGCCACAGCTTCTATAACGTGGTGGACAAATCGGTCCGCAAGACGCCGGAGATCTATTTCGTGGGCAATTCCATCAGTTCCACCTACATCCGGCACCTGATGGATGTGATCGGGGACCGGGATTTCTCCATCAATATGATTTCAAAATCCGGCACCACCACGGAACCGGCCATCGCGTTCCGCGTGTTCAAGGAGATGCTGGAGAAGAAATACGGCAAGGAAGGGGCCGCTTCCAGGATTTACGCCACTACGGACAAGGCGAAGGGATCCCTGAAAAAGGTTGCGGACGAAGAAGGCTATGAAACCTTCGTGGTTCCGGACGATGTGGGCGGGCGCTTTTCCGTCCTCACAGCGGTGGGCCTGCTTCCCATCGCGGTCAGCGGCGCGGATATCGACAGGCTGATGGAAGGCGCTGCCAGCGGGCGGGAGATGGCGCTGAACGCCCCGTTCGAAGAAAACGACGCGATGAAATATGCGGCGCTGCGCAACATCATGCTCCGGAAGGGGAAATCGGTGGAAATCCTGGCCAACTATGAGCCCGCGGTGCACTACGTTTCCGAGTGGTGGAAACAGCTCTACGGGGAGAGCGAAGGCAAGGATCAGAGGGGGATTTTCCCGGCCAGCGTGGATCTGACCACGGATCTGCACTCCATGGGGCAGTTCATCCAGGACGGCGCGCGGATCATGTTCGAAACCGTGATCAACGTGGAGACCTCCCGGGAAGAGATCATCATCAACGAAGAGCCGGTGGATCTGGACGGCCTGAACTATCTGGCCGGGCAGAGCGTGGATTTCGTCAACAAGAGCGCCATGAACGGGACGATCCTGGCGCACACGGACGGCCAGGTGCCCAACTTCGTGATCAACGTACCGGAAGTCAGCGAGTTCTATCTGGGCCAGCTGTTCTACTTCTTCGAATTCGCCTGCGGCGTCAGCGGCTATCTGCTGGGCGTGAATCCCTTCAACCAGCCCGGCGTGGAGAGCTACAAGAAGAACATGTTCGCCCTTCTGGGAAAGCCCGGCTACGAAGCGCAGAGAGAAGAACTGTTGAAGAGGCTGTAAGCGGAAGATGAACGGAAGAATGAAAATCGTCGTCCTGGAAAGAAGCAGCGTGGGCGAGGACGTTTCCGTGGACGAATTTCAGAAGTACGGGGAAGTGACGTATTACAACGTCACTTCCAACGACGAGGTGGCGGAACGGATCGCGGACGCGGACATCGTCGTTTCCAATAAGGCGAAGCTGGACGCCGGAACCATGGACGGTGCGGGCAGGGTGAAGCTCGTCTGCCAGTTCGCCACCGGCTACGACAATGTGGATATCGAATACTGCAGGTCCAGGGGGATCCGGGTGGTGAACGTGAGGAACTACTCCACCGCCGCGGTGGTGCAGCACACCATCGCGATGGCCCTTTCCGTCCTGGAAAACCTGCCCTACTATGACGAATACGTCAGATCCGGAGCCTACGCGCGCCAGACGAGGTTCACGCATTACGAAAAGACCTTCTGGGAGCTGGAAGGAAAGACCTGGGGGATCGTGGGGATGGGCAACATCGGACGCCGCGTGGCGGCCGCGGCCCAGGCCCTGGGATGCCGGATCATTTTCTACTCCGCTTCCGGAAAGAGCGCCTGCCGGGACTATGAACAGGTGGACTTCGACGGGCTGCTGCAGCGGTCGGACATCCTGTCCCTGCACTGCCCGCTGAGCGACCGGACCCGGCACCTGATGGACGCGTCGGCTTTTGAAAGGATGAAGAAAGAGGCCATCCTGATCAACGTGGCCCGCGGAGCCGTGGTGGATACCCGGGCGCTGGCGGAAGCGCTGATGGCCGGAAAGATCCGCGGGGCCGGGCTGGACGTCTTCGAGAAGGAGCCCATGAGCCCGGACGATTTGCTCCTGGCCGTGGCGGATACGGGAAAGCTGCAGATGACGCCCCACATGGCGTGGGCCAGCACGGAAGCGCGGGAGCGCTGCGTCAGCGAGACCTGCAAAAACATCGAAGCCTTCCTGGCCGGAGAAGAGCGGAACGTCGTGGTATAAAAGGAACGATGGAACGAAGCGAAAAGGCTGCCGTTTTGCGGAGGAATCCCCGCAGGACGGCAGCCTTTTGTTTTTATGGGTCGGATAGACCCAGTTGAGTACGTTGGAGTTTCTCACCAGAGAAACGGAAACGTGCGAAATATTAACCACCCGCTATGCGGGTGCGCGATGTTAGTTATACAAAAAATCACCTTTCCTATA
>DWXE01000038.1 GCA_019119355.1 Candidatus Eisenbergiella merdigallinarum | reverse complement strand
GTTTCCTTCCCGGTCAAAATCGTCTGGCTGATTTCTACCGTTTTACTGTTTTAGGTTTGCTTTGTTCTCTGAAATTTCTCTTGAATTTTCAGGGTTGCATTACTGTTTATTTGTCAAGGTGCTTTCGTCTCCGGCAGGCTTTTCGCTCGCCGCAACGTGTTATATCTTATCATGCGGTTCGCTGTCTGTCAAGGACTTTTTTAACTTTTTTTGAACTTCTTTCGAAGTCCGCCGCGCCATGACTGCCGCGACGGTTTCTTACTTTATCAGATCCCGTGCTGTTTGTCAAGCGCTTTTTTGGGATTTTTCAATCCGCTCCCCCGCTCTTCGCGGTGGAACTTTATTATAGCATCCGTAAACGGAGCCTGTCAACATTTATTTGCCTGGATTTTACAATCCGTTTTCATGTTGAAAGGCGAAAAAAAAGAAGCCTGTGAGCAGGATTCTTTTTTCGTTGACAGAGCTAACGGAGAAAGAGGGATTTGAACCCTCGCGCCGCTTTAACACGACCTACACCCTTAGCAGGGGCGCCTCTTCAGCCTCTTGAGTATTTCTCCAGAAATCTGAACCAAAGCCTCTGCCAACTATGATTATGCGCCGTTTACCGGACGCATTAGTTATTATATCCGTTCGTTTCTCCTGTGTCAACAACTTTTTGGGATTTTATCGCTTTTCCCCGGGAAGTCCTCCGGGGCCCTCCAAAATGACCGGCATTTCCGGAGGGCTGCGGCTTATTCGCCGGAGTGGGCCGCAATGGCCTCTTCAATTCTGCGTTTCACTTCCGCCGCGATTTCCACGGTTTTCATCGACTGATATTCTTCGTAGGGGATGGGCGGAAGATAGATCACCTTTACCGTCACTCTTTCGATGGTGTTTTTATCGAAGGGGATAAACGCGTTCATCAGGGCCACCGGAACGATAGGGCATTTTGCCTTGTAGGCGCTCTTGAAGCTGCCCCCTTTGA
This sequence comes from Candidatus Eisenbergiella merdigallinarum, assembly GCA_019119355.1. Classification (GTDB taxonomy): domain Bacteria; phylum Bacillota; class Clostridia; order Lachnospirales; family Lachnospiraceae; genus Gallintestinimicrobium; species Gallintestinimicrobium merdigallinarum. Next base: position 24,680 of record DWXE01000038.1, on the reverse strand, counting down.
ACTCCTGCGGTCTGTTTCCCTGCTTGCTGCGCGTTCCTTCCGCAAAGATAAGGAAGTTCTTGCCGTTCTTTACATCCTCCGCCACCCGGTTGATAACGCCCATGGACTGGCGGATGTCCTCCCGGTCGATGGAGTAGGAGCCCGTGATATGAAATACCTGCTTGAGCAGGGGAATGTTCGTTACTTCCTTTTTATTAACCACCGCAAAAAGGCGGGGACAGCTTTCGATCATGGCCAGCACGTCGAACAGCCCCTGATGGTTGGGATAAAATATGAAGTTTTCCTTTTCCGGAATATTTTCCGTCCCGTGGCTTTCGATGGTCACCCGCCCGCCCTTATTCGCGTTCCTGGTCACCTTCTGAAGCACGGCCCAGCGCTTTTCCTGGCTGTAGCGCTCCGGATGAGCCGCCATCGTGCAGAGCTGGAACCACCAGAAGGGGGCGAAGGGTAAATTGTACAGCACCATTAAAAGGATTCTTTTCATTTGCCATGTCACTCTTTTCTGTATTGTTCTGCGGCAGTTTCGTACAAATCGTCCCCGCTGCCGTCCATACACACGATCGCGGGGAAATTTTTTACGGTCAGCCTGCGGATCGCCTCGGTTCCCAGATCCTCATAGGCGATCACCCCGGACTCCAGAATGGATTTGGACAGGAGGGCGCCCGCTCCGCCGATGGCGGCGAAATACACCGCTCCGTTTCTAATGACCGCTTCCCGGACCGCCGCGGACCGGCGCCCTTTTCCGATCATGCCCCGCAGGCCCAGATCCAGCAGCGCCGGCGTGTATTTGTCCATCCTGCTGGCCGTGGTGGGGCCGGCAGAACCGATCGCTCTTCCTTCCCGGGCCGGTGAAGGGCCCATATAGTAAATGACATTTCCCGCCGGGTCGAAGGGAAGCTCCTCACCCCGCTCCAGCGCCTCCTGCAGCCTTTTATGGGCGGCGTCCCGGGCCGTATAGATCGTTCCCGTCAGATAGACCAGATCCCCCGCCTTCAGCTCCGCCGCAGTCTCCTTTGTAAAGGGCACATCGATGTATCGTTCCATTTGTACTCTCCGTTTCATCCGCCCCGCACGGGGGATGATTTCGTTGAATCGTTCCGTTCAAAGTTCCATAGAAGCATGCCGGTTCACATGGCAGCAAATGTTTACCGCCACCGGAAGCCCGGCGATGTGCGTGGGATATGTATCGATATTTACCGCAAGGGCCGTGGAAGTTCCCCCCAGGCCGCCGGGGCCGATTCCCGTGCGGTTGATCGCCTCCAGGAGCTCCGCTTCCATTTCTTTCGCCCAGGAAACCGGGGAATGCTCTCCTGCCGGGCGCAGCAGTGCCCGCTTTGCCATCAGCGCGCATTTTTCGAACGTGCCCCCCACTCCTACTCCCACCACCATGGGAGGGCAGGCGTTGGGGCCCGCGTCCTTCACCGCAGTCAGCACCGCGTTTTTCATGCCCTCCGCCCCGTCCGCCGGTTTGAGCATGAAAATGCGGCTCATATTTTCGCTTCCGAACCCCTTGGGGGCTACGGTGATCTTCACCCCGTCGCCGTCCACGAGATCGAAGTGGATGACGCCGGGCGTATTGTCCTTCGTATTTTCCCGGATCAGCGGATCCCGAACCACGGACTTGCGCAGATACCCCTGCTCATATCCCTGCCGGATCCCTTCCTGAACCGCTTCCCGCAGGCTTCCCCCTTCGAAGTGGACCTCCTGCCCGATCTCCAGAAATACCACGGCCATGCCGGTATCCTGGCAAATCGGAATCCCGTCCTCCTGTGCGATTTTCAGATTTTCATCCAGCTGTTGCAAAATCTGTTTTCCCAGCGGGGACTCCTCCGCGCTCTGCGCCGTTTTCAACGCGCCGCTCATATCCGGCGAGAGCCGGTAATTCGCTTCGATGCAGAGCCGCCGCACCGCGTCCGTCACCGCTTCTACCCGTATGGTCCTCATGGCGTTTCCTCATTTCTCCGGGACGATTTCCAGCCAGTAGCCGTCCGGGTCCTCGATAAAGTAAATTCCCATAGCTTCATTTTCAAAGCAGACGCATCCCATTTCCCGGTGCTTTTCCAGGGCCGCCTGCATATCGTCCACCGTAAAGGCAAGGTGGATCTCATTATCCCCGAGATCGTAATGATCCTTTTCCCAGTCCCTCAGCCAGGTGAGCTCCAGCAAGTGGGGCGTGGTCCCGTCCGTCAGATAGACGAGGCAGAAGCTGCCGTCGGGAGCCTCCACCCTGTGATGCGCTTTCAGACCCAGAGCTTCCCGGTAAAACTGCAGGGAACGGTCCAGATCCACTACGTTCAGATTGTTATGTGCGAATTGAAATTTCATGCTTCCTCCATTCCGTGCCGCGTCAGACGACGCGGTACCGTCTTATTGTACCCCGCCCCTGCCCCATATTCCACTCTTTTTTCGAATAATTTTCGTAAATTTTCCATGACAGCCGGCCCGAATCGTTCTATACTGGAGAAAGATTGGAGAAAAAGAGATGAAACTGCTGATTTCTGCGCTGGTCCTGGCGCTTTTTTATCTGTTTCTGATCCGTCCGCGCCGCAGGCGAGCGGGCCTTCTTCCTGCCCAATGCCGCTTTTTCGCCCACCGCGGGCTGCATGACGCCGCTTCGGGAATCCCCGAAAATTCTCTGCCCGCGTTTCGCCGCGCGCTGGAGCGCGGATACGGAATCGAGCTGGACGTCCGCCTTTCGGCGGACCGGGTTCCCGTTGTTTTCCACGACATCTCCCTGAGCCGGATGTGCGCGGTGGATCTGCCCGTGGAATCCCTGACTTTTCAGGAGCTGCAAAACTATCCTCTGGCCGGCGGCGAACGGATTCCTTCCTTAAAGGAAGTCCTCCGCGCAGTGGACGGCAAGGTTCCCCTTCTGGTGGAGCTCAAAATGGAGCGGTTGGATTTTTCCCTCGTCCGGGCGGTGGACAGGCTGCTGACCGCTTATTCCGGAAAGTATCTGGTGCAATCGTTCCATCCGGCGGCGCTCTGGTGGTACCGCCTGCATCGCCCGCAGATCCTCCGCGGGCAGCTTTCCACCCATTTTAACGCCGAAAACCGGACTCTGAGCCCCTTTCAGTTCCTGCTCGGGAAGATGATCTTAAACGCCGTCAGCCGTCCGGACTTTCTTTCCTACAACTGGCGCTTTCGCCGGGATACATCCCTGTTTCTCTGCCGGCGCCTCTTCGGAGCCCCTTCCGCCGGCTGGGTGGTCCGTTCCGCCCGGGAGCTGGAACTCTGCCGGAAAGCTTTCGATCTTTTCATCTTCGAAAACTTTCTGCCCGATGCGATCCGCGGCGGAGCGCCGTTTTCCGTGCGATAGGGGCGGAACTTTTCTATTAGTAGAAAATAAAAAGCGCCCCCAGGATGGCCTGGATGGCGCTCTGTTCCGAAACGTTATGATAACCGGACGGTTTCGGAGGCTGTTTTCCGTCAGAGAATCGGAATATATCTCCTCTCGTCCGTCACTTCCTTCGGCCTGGGCCTGTTGATGATGATCTTCAGCAGGCCGTCCTTAAATCCGGCCTGAATGTCCTTCTCCGTCACATCTTCGCCCACATAGAAGCTCCGCTTCATGCTGCCGGTATATCTTTCCTTGCGCACGTAGTTGGTGTGGTTTTCCTGTGTCTCCACCTTTTTCTGGCGGATTGCCGCGATGGTCAGATATCCGTCCTTCAGCTCCGCCTTCACTTCATCTCTGGTATAGCCGGGCAGCTCGATATCGAGCAGGTACTGACCGTCCTTTTCCCACACGTCCGTGCGCATCAGCTGAGGAACCTGGGATTCCCTGGTTTCCCTCCTGGTGAAGGGATCGCTCATCACATCGCTGAAAAAGTCGTCGAACAAATCAAAGCCGTTTCTGCTGAACATATTCCAAATACCTCCTGTTGAATTCCCTGTCGGAATTTTTGTACTGACTGTTATATTATTTATATAACGAATTGTTAGCACTGTCAAGAGGCGAGTGCTAATATGTTCAAAATTTCAGCGCCGCCGTCTGATCAGAACAGCCACTGCGGCCGCCAAAAGGGCGATGCCGGCGATCACAAAGCCGGCGGTAAACCCTCCGTCCAGCTTCCCGGCCAGAAAGATGGAGGTCGGGCCATCCGCACCGCCTATTACAGAGACGGCCGTCCCGTCCTCCCCGACTTTCAATTTTATCCCGATAATCGCCAAAACGATACCCGAGATCCCCGCAGTCATTCCAAACGCTTTTTTCATCCTCTTCCTCCCTTCCCCTTCGCCGCAGGCCTATCCTGTGAAAACATCCAGAGGCCCGATTGAACTATTGTCAAATCGGTTCTATTATACCCGGCAGACATGTTTTCTTCCAGAGCAAAGAATTCCGCTTGCGGGATGTTCCCTGCAACTGAAAAACCCCTGCGAAAACGGCGTTTCGCGCGCCGTTTCCGCAGGGGCTTTTCGCTTTCCCCGCCCTCAAAGCTCCGCCAGCAGGATTTCGCACAGGGACCCGAACAGGCTCTCTTCCAGATTCATGGCCTGCAGCTGCGTGATCATCGAGGCGGGGGACTTCGCCGCCTTCGAGCAGGCGAAAATCCTCTCCTTGTCCCCGTAAGGGATCTCCGCTCCGAACAAAAACCCGAAGATCCGCTGCTTCCAGTCGTTTTTCGCCGGTTCCGGCCGGGTTGTAAATTTCACCTCCACGCCGGTTTGCGCGCGAAGCTCCGGAATCCGTACGGCGAGCACGTGCGTTTCCCCGGAGTATTCCAGGGAGACGGGAAGCTCTTTTCCGTCGGCCCGAACCGACAGTTCCGATCCGTCCACATCCTCAAAGCCGTAGAACTCCAGCGTATAGGACCGCGTCTGCGGCAGCCAGGAAGGAAGCTCTCCCCGCGTTTCGGGGGGCGCGACGGTAAAGGACGCGCCCGCGTCGTCCCAGCGAAAGACGGTGTCGCAGAAGCTTCCGGTTTGAGCGCCGTCGATCCGGGAAATCCCGTCGTCCTCCCGAAGCCGGAAGGTCCCGTCCGCTCCCGGGAAAATCCGGATGCGCAGCTCTTTGGGGTTTTCCGTGCTGTTGGTGTAGCGGCCCAGGTCCGCCATGGGAACGATGCCCCCCGCCTTGGCCAGCACCGGGATGTTTTCCAGGCTGCGGTAAAGGGTCAGCTTTCTGCCGCCGTCGTAGCGGTCGCCGGTGAAGATGTCATACCAGGAGCCTTCCGGAAGCCAGGCCGTGAAAGCGGCCAGCTTCGACCTTTTGTCGGCCGGCCTGGTGACCGGGCAGGCGATCAGCTCCGTTCCGAACCAGTACTGATTCGGAACCTCATAGGCTTCCGGATCTTCCGGATTCAGATAATACATGGGGCGAATCAGCGGCTGCCCTTCGGCCGCCAGCCAGTTCATGGAGTACAGGTAGGGAACGAGCTCATGCCGCAGTTTGAGATAGCGCTTCATGATCCGGCAGGATTCGGGATTGTAGTTCCACGGCTCCTTCCCCGTAAAAGGGCTGTTGGAGCTGTGCAGGCGCAGGATGGGGGAGAAAACGCCGAACTGGATCCAGCGGGTGGCCAGCTCCTCGTCCCGGTATCCGTTCATGTGCCCGCCGATGTCATGGCTCCACCAGCCGTAGCCCGCGTTGCTGGCGTTGGCCGTGAAATAGGGCTGGAAGTCCAGCGTATCCCAGGTGATGATGGAATCGCCCGAAAACCCGATGGGGTAGCGGTGGCTTCCAAGCCCCGCGTACCGCGAAAAGGTCAGGCCGCGTTCCCCCTTTTTCATGCTGTCCAGATAGTGGAAGTGGTTGAGCACCCACAGGGGATCCAGGCCCGGAATCCGGGATTTTCCTCCCTGCTGCCAGTCCACCCACCAGAAATCCACGCCCTGCTCCTCCAGCGGATGATGGAGGCAGGAGAAATACGCTTCCAGAAAATCCGGATTCGCCGCGTCGAATTCGATGAATTCTTCTTCCTCCGGATCCTTCCCAAGCGCCGCGGCCATATCGGGATAGCGTTCCTCATAAGGCCTCACCCCTTCCGCCGGATGCACGTTCAGCGTAGCCTTCATGCCGCGTTCGTGGAGCCATTTCAGGAACGCTTCCGGATCCGGAAACAGCTCACGGTTCCACGTATAGCCGGTCCAGCCGCTGCCGTATTTCGGGTCGATATCCACCAGATGCCAGTCCATGTCGATAACCGCCACGGAAAAGGGCACTTCCTCCTGCCGGAAGCGCTCCATCAGCCCTTCGTACTCCTCCTGCGTATAGCGGTGATAGCGGCTCCACCAGTTCCCCAGGACGAATCTGGGCAGCAGTGGCGTCCCTCCAGTCAGCCGGTAGAAGTCCTTCAGGCACTCCTGATATGCGTGCCCGTATCCAAAGAAATAGAGATCCCGGTATCCCGCCGGACGGGGATCGATCCAGCCGTCCTCCCGGATCAGAAACGAAGCGCTGTCGTCCAGCACGCTGTAGCCGTTTCTGGAAATCAGGCCGTGCTCCAGCTTCACCGCGCCGTCCGCTTCGTCCAGCGTCCGCGCCGTCCCCAACAGGTCCGTGGGCTCCTCCCCGAAATGCCAGATGCTGTGATAGGCGCTCAAATTCCCCCTCACCTGTACGGAGAGACCGTTGGGCGAAAAGGGCTTTTTGTCGTAGAACAGCTGTACCCCTTCCGTCACGATTTTCAGCGAATCCTCCCGTTCGATCACCTGAAAGTCCGGAACCGGGAAGTTCCGGTTGAGCACGCACTGGCTGGGGCGGTCCTCAAAAACGCCGTCCCCGCTGTACTCCAGCCGCAAAAGCCATGGCGTCAACACGGTGAACCGGTAGTTCTTCCCGACCACCGCCGCCCTTTCGTCACATTTTGGTTCCGTTTTCATCCGATAAATATTCTGCATTTTTCCTCCGTTCCGAAACGTCACAGGTCCTGTCCGATTCTGTCCGTCTGTTTCCGTCCGTCTGTTTCTGCCTTCCCATCCTGATTCTCCAGTCAGCCCTTGACCGCCCCGGCGGCCACGCCGGCCACGAAGCGCTTCTGGAAAATGATGTAGATGATCAGCACGGGAATGATGGAGATGGCCGTCGCCGCGAACAGCCCGCCGTAATCCGTGGAGTAGCGCCCGTTAAACGTGGTCAGCCCCACGGCCAGGAGCTGCTTTTCCTCGCTGTCGATCATCAGGTACGGCCACAGATAATCCTCCCACACCCAGAGGAACTGGAAGATGGCGATGGCCGAGATGGAATTTTTGCTCATGGGCAGGACGATCTTATGGAAAATGGAAAATTCGTTGGCCCCGTCGATCCGGGCGGCTTCCAGCAGTTCGTCCGGAAGGGCTCCGATGTCCTGTTTCATCATGAAAATGCCGAAGCCGCTGACCATCGCCGGCAGGATCAGGGAGAGATAAGTATCCTGCAGTCCGGCCTCCACGAACATGGTATAGCGGGAGATGATCGTCACGGACCAGGGGATCATCATGGTCATCATGATGAAGCCGAAAATCAGGTTTTTTCCGCGGAACTGATATTTGCTGAGCACGAAGCCGCAGATGCAGCTGATGTAAATGACCAGTACCGTGACGATGACGGCGATGAAAACGCTGTTGCCGAAGTAGCGCAGGAAGTTGAAATTCGACTGCAGGGAACTGTAGTTTTCCAGGGTAAAGGCCCGGGGGAGCAGCGTCTGCTCCAGGGCGCTGATTTCCGCGTTGGTTTTGAAGGAGGACAGAACCATCCACACAAAGGGCACCACCGTCAAAACGCCTGTCAGGAGCAATACCACGAAGAGCGCTGCGCTCATCACTTTTCTTTTCATGCGCGTTTCCTCCTTTTCTCATTCTTTTCCCCGGTTACGGTGAAGGATATCACGGTCAGGATCGCGGTCAGAATCAGGATGAAGAACGCGATGGCCGACGCGTAGCCGAAGTTATATTTCACAAACGCCTGATCGTATACCAGATAGGAGCTCAGGAAGGTGGCCGTTCCCGGCCCGCCGTCCGTCATGACCATCACGGGCACATAGGCCTGGAGGTAGGAGATCACGGACGTAATCACCACGAAAATCATGGTGGGCTTTAACAGGGGCAGGGTGATGTAGCGAAACGTCTGCCACGCGTTGGCCCCGTCGATGTGGGCCGCTTCATAATAATCCGCCGGCACGGACATCAGGCCGGACATGAAGAGAATGACCGCGTATCCGAAGTCCTTCCAGATGGTCATCACCATGACCGCCGGCAGGGCGAACGCGCTGTCGTAAAGCCAGTTGATATCCACGCCCAGAATCTGATCGATGAGGCCGAACTGCGGGTTGTACATGATTTTCCAGACGTAGGCCACCGCGACCAGAGGGGTGACGGTAGGCATGTAGAAAATCGTCCTGAAAAAGGTCTTCTTCGTCGTCATTTTCGAGGTGATGGCGTAGGCCAGAGAAAGGCCCAGCAGCACCCGGAAAGCCACCACCACAATGCAGAAAACCAGGGTATTGACCATGGATGTCCAGAACGTGGGATACTGAAACATCCTGACGTAATTGTCCAGGCCGATCCATTCGTAAGTCCCGTTCAACGGGTTCCAGAGGTGAAAGCTGCCCGCGAAGGCCATCGCAACCGGTACGACCAGGAAAATTCCCATGTGCAGCACCAGAAAAGCGACGACGATGTCGCGCAGCACGATTTCGCTCCTGCTCTGAAGGGGTCTTCTTTTTCTGAACATGCTCATTCCTCCCGTCCATATTTATCATACAGGTTTTCGGCGGAAGTGAAGTCGATGTTCGCCAGGTCCACGTTGACGATGTCTTCCGCCGTTTTCAGCGTCTTTTCGATGTCCTTATCGTTGTACATGATATCCTGCGCCGCGATCTTCATGTTGTCTTCCAGGGTGGAGGGCATGGGGCCGGGCCAGATATAGTCCTCGATATGCTCGGATACCGCCGCGATGGCGGGGTTTTTCAGCATTTCCGGATCGTCCCGCAGAGCGTTGTTGGCCGGGAACAGGCTGTAATACATGCAGAGCTCCTTCTGGATTTCCTCATTCGCCAGATAGAAGCGGATAAAATCCTGCGCTGCCTCCAGCTGCGCCGGAGACGCGTTTTTGTTGATGCCCGGCGTGGCTTCGCCGTTGTAGCGGTCATAGGCGAAGGGATTCTCCGTCACGGCAGGGATCTCGAAGGTGCCGTATTCGATGTCCGGATAGTTGGTATTCATATACCCGTAAAAATGTCCCCACCGATACACCATGGCGGACTGTCCCTGGCCGAAGCTCTGCGCCGCGTCCGTCCCGAAATCCTCGCTGCCGATTCCGTCCACACGGTACATATCCTTCAGCATTTGCGCGGTCTTGAGCATTCCCTCGCTGGTGAAGGAAGCCGTCTTCATGTCGTCTTCGAAGATCGTCCCGCCGAACTGATAGGGCACGCCCAGCATCAGGTTCTGAAAGTCCCCGTTGTAGTTAAAACCCGCCTGAACCATCCTTCCGTCTTCCACGATGGTGAGCTTTTTGGCCACTTCCCGGAACTCATCCCAGGTCTTCGGGATATCCGCTTCGGTCAGCCCCGCGGCTTCCCACATTTCCTTATTATAGTAGATGGCTCCCGTCATGACGCCGAAGTCCGTATAGTAGATCTTTCCGTCGATGAGATGGGAGGAAGCCGTGAAAAAGTCCTCCTGCATCTCTTCCGGATCGATGTCATAGGGCGCCATATAGGTCAGAAGAAGGTGCTGATAGCTGTTGTGGACGTTGAACAGGGTCGGCCCCTTCTCCCCCTTCTGCAGGGCCAGGGGCAGTTTGGTCCAGAAACCGTCCCAGGGGTTGTTGATGATGTTAATGGTAACATTCGGGTGAATCTCCATATAGGCGTCGGCCATCTGCCCGAACAGATCCGGCGCATCCCAGAGCCACCAGTCCAGCGTCACGGGCTGTCCGCCGTTGACCAGGTGATTGGGATCGTAGGTGACGTGGTTTCCCATAACCTCCAGCCCCTTGTCCGGCACAGCGTCCACGGTTCCCTGATGCTGCTGCGCGGTTTCCTCCGCGCATCCCCCCAGAGCCAGGGCCAGAACCGCCGCCAGACAGGCCGTCAACAGTTTCCTTTTCATGTGCATCCCTCCATCGTTTTTAGTGTTAGCGCTAACCTTCTAATAACAAACTATCACCATGCTCCTGCAAAGTCAATATGCCGATTTCTTTTCTCTCTTTTCCACAGTTTTCGAGAATCTATTTTGTCTAAAATGCCCACATATTCCCGCATCTCTTTTCGTTTTGCACAAGCTGCACAAGGAAAGGGGCCCCTCTTTTTATTTGAAATCCCTTTTCTTTTTGTTTTTTATCCCGTATAATAAGGTTAGCGCAAACATCATTTGCCCAGGCAGAAAGGAGCGTGGTTTCCATATGGTAACGCTGAAAGATATCGCCGAACGGGCGGGCGTGAGCATCATGACCGTCTCCCGGGTTATGAACGATAAGAAGGGAAAGGTTTCTCCGGAGACTTCCGAAAGGGTCCGCAGGATCGCGAAGGAAATGGGATATATCCCCAATTCCACCGCCCGCAGCCTGGCGGCCCGTTCTTCCAAAATCATCGCCGTGATTCTGCGGGACGAACCGGCCACAAATCCGCTGGAAATTCCGTATAACGCGGCTTTTCTGGGAAAGATCGTGAAGATTTTGCCCGCCTGCGGCTATTCCATCATGGTCCACTTCGTGCAGAATTTTTCGGACGTCACCTTCTGGCTGAAATCCTGGAATGCTGAGGGAGCTATTTTTCTGGGTATTTTTGACCGGGAAATCCGCCAGATCCGCAACGACAACCAGATCCCCCTGGTGTTCACGGACAGCTACAGCAACGTGCGCCGGATCAACAACGTGGGGATCGACGACTATAAGGGCGGACAGCTGGCCGCGGAATGCTTCCTTTCCCACGGCCATACCCGGCTGGCGTTCGCCGGGCCCATTTCCAGCGGCGTCATCGCCGAACGGCTGCAGGGATTTTCCGACCGGCTCAGGAGCGCCGGCCACCCCCTCCTTCCGGAACAGACCCACGCCTTTCCGGACCGGAGCGCCGCGGACATCCTGAAATCCATCCGGGAATCCGATCCCGCTCCTACGGGGCTCTTCGTCACTTCCGACAACGCGGCCGCCGAATTTTACGAAGCCGCCCGCAGGGCCGGCGTCTCCATCCCGGACGACCTGTCCGTCATCGGTTTTGACGATTTTCCCGTCAGCCAGATGCTCACGCCCGCCCTGACCACCATCCGCCAGGATATGGAGGAAAAGGCCCAGCAGACCTGCCGGATCCTGCTGGACCGGCTGAACAACTGCTCCTCCCCCAGCGAAATCCTCTGTCTGGACGTTAATCTGGTGGAGAGGGATTCCGTCCGGGATCTGCGGCCCCCGGCGGCATCCCCCTCCCCTTTGACGGGAGAACGAGGGGAAAGCGGGGTGACGCCATGATCCGCATCGAAGGAGCCCGTGAGGGCAACTTAAAAGACATATCCCTGTCCATCCCCAAAAACAGGCTGGTGGTCTTCACCGGCCTTTCCGGCTCCGGGAAGTCCACTCTGCTCATGGACGTGCTCTTCACGGAATGCCAGCGGCTGTACCTGGAGGCCATGGGGATGCAGGGGATCCGAAAGCCGGACGTGACCCGGATTACGGGGGCTTCTCCCGCCGTTTTGATCCCCCAGTCCCCCGCCGCCAACTTAAATCCCCGCTCCACAGTGGGGACGGTTTCCGATCTGTACACGGAGCTCCGCATGCTCTTCGAAAAACTGGGCGTCCGGGTCTGCCCGGAATGCGGCGTCCCCTTTTCTTCCGCCGACTGCGCCGAGGAAACGCAGGGATCCGGCGAGGACTTTTTCGTCTGGCAATATTGCTGCCACTGCGGGAAAAAACTGGCCAAGCTCACCCGCTCCCACTTCTCCTTCAACACGGAAAAAGGCGCGTGCCCGGTCTGTCAGGGGCTGGGGACCGTCCACGACATCCGCCGGGAGGCCGTCGTAGACGAATCCCTTTCCCTGGCGGAAGGAGCCGTGAAATACTGGGAAAAGCAATACGGCGCCTGGCAGATTTCCGTATTGGAAAAGGCGTTCTCCCATTACGGACTGCCGTTTTCTGCCGACGTCCCGGTCCGGGAATTCACCGGCCTGCAAAAGGCCATTTTGCTGGAAGGAGCGGACTGCGAAGCGGCGAGATCCGCCTTTCCGGATATCCTTCCGCCCAAAACCTCCGCGGCCGGCCGGTTTGAAGGGGCTTTCCCCATCCTTCGGAGGCGGCTGGCGGAAAAAGCGGAAAAGGGGCAGAACGCGGCCGCGCTGGACGCCTGGTTTGAAACGCGGATCTGTCCGGCGTGCGGCGGCGAACGCCTCGCCCCGGAAAGCCGGGCCGTCACCGTGAGCGGGATGCGCCTTCCCCAGCTCTCCCTGTTTTCCCTGCGGCGCCTGCTGGAGTGGATCGACGGGCTGGAAAAGGACCTGCCGGACAGGCACCGGGAGCTGGTAGAGTCCTGTCTGACGGACCTGAAAACGAAGCTGAACCGTTTGATCCGGACAGGGCTGGGATATCTTTCCCTGGACCGCAAAACCGGCACCCTGTCCGGCGGGGAGCTCCAGCGCATGCGCCTCGCCGCCGTTCTGGATTCCCGGCTTTCCGGCGTGATCTACATCCTGGACGAGCCCACCGCAGGGCTGCATCCCCGGGACACGCAGGGGCTGATCCGGATCCTGAAACAGCTTCGGGATCTGGGAAATTCCGTCCTGGTCATCGAACACGATCCCGACGTGATGGCCGCGGCGGACTTCATCTTGGATCTGGGGCCCGGCGCGGGCAAGCAGGGCGGGGAAGTCGTCGCCGCAGGCTCTCCGGATGAAATCCTGATTTCCCCGGCTTCCCTGACGGGCCGCTGGCTCAACGGCGCGCATCCGGCCCGGACGGTTTTCAGGAAACCTTCCGGGGAACTTCGCATTCTCCACGCTTCCCGGTATAATCTGCAGGATCTGTCCGTCTCCATTCCCACCGGCTGCCTGGTGTCCGTCACCGGCCCTTCCGGATCCGGCAAGACCACCCTGGTGTTCGATGTGCTCGCCGCGGCGGCTTCGGAGCCGTCCAGGATCCCGGGGCTGGAGCGATTTTCCCGGATCGTGGAGGTGAGCCAGTCCTCCTCTCCCCGCACGAAGCGCTCCAACCCCGCCACCTGGTCCGGCGCCTGGGACAGGATCCGCGCCCTCTTCGCTTCCACGAAGGATGCAAAGCAAAGGAAGCTGACGGCCAGGGATTTTTCCTTCAATTCTCCCGGCGGCAGATGCGAAACCTGCGCCGGACTGGGATATGTAGACAACAATCTTCTCTTTTTCGCCAACGCTCAGGCCGTCTGTCCTGTCTGCCACGGCAGGAGGTTCCACGAGGACGTGCTCTCCGTTTCCCTTCGGGGGCTCTCCATTCTGGACGTCCTTCGCCTCTCCGCAGAGGAAGCCGCCGGTTTCTTTGAAGACGATCCGGAGCTCGCCCGGATTCTGGGCCTTTTGAAAGACGTGGGGCTGGGCTACCTGGAACTGGGACAGCCCCTCACCACCCTCTCCGGCGGGGAGTTCCAGCGGCTCAGGCTGGCCGGGGAACTGCTGAAGGGCAGAACGGGGGAGCAAAACCTGTACCTGCTGGACGAGCCCACCGCGGGCCTGCATCCCGTGGATGTGGAACATTTTCTGACCCTGCTGGACAGGCTGGTGGACGCCGGAAATTCCGTCCTGGCAGTGGAGCACAACCGCCAGGTGGTCGAACACAGCGACTGGATCATCGACCTGGGCCCCGGCGGAGGAGATCAGGGCGGACGGCTGATGTTTTCCGGCACGCCCGCGGAATTCAAAGTACATTTCGGATAAAAAAAGCGTCCGGACTAAGCTCTCTTCCAAAATCGAAGAGGCCGTCCGGACGCCGGGCCTGCTGCGGGGCCGGCGTTTTCGATACGATACCGTCGGCCTGTAGCCGGCCCGAAAGACTCATCATAAAATTTTCAGGATCAGATCTCGATCAGCTCGTACTCATCGCTTCCGATTCCGATCTTCACCGCATGGGCAATGCAGGATTTCCAGTTTGTCTGGGGAGCGGAATCCATGAAATGATCGCCGTGGGTGTGGGGCATATGATCCAGCTGGGAACCGGCGATGACGGGCTGGCGGTTCACCGCGTCCGCGCAGGCCAGATCCAGGGCCACGGGATCGAAGGAAGCGAACATCCCCACATCCGGAACGATGGGTATATCGTTTTCCGCATGGCAGTCGCAGTTGGGGGAAACGTCCACCACCAGGCTGATATGGAAATGCGGGCGGCCCGCCAGAACGGCCTTGCTGTATTCCGCGATCTTGCAGTTTAAAATATCGTTGCTCTCATCGCTGGCAGGGCAGACCGCGTCCATGGGACAGACGCCGATACACCGTCCGCAGCCCACGCATTTGTCATGGTCGATGGAGGCCTTCCCGTCCCGGATGGAGGGCGCGTCGTGCGCGCAGATTTTGATACAGCGGCCGCAGCCCACGCACCGCTCCTGCTCCACGAAGGGCTTCCCGGCGCTGTGCATCTCCATTTTGCCCGCCCGGGAGCCGCAGCCCATTCCGATGTTCTTCAGGGCCCCGCCGAATCCCGTGGCTTCATGTCCCTTGAAGTGGTTCAGGGAGATGAATACGTCCGCGTCCATGATCGCCTGCCCGATCTTCGCTTCTTTGACATATTCCCCGCCCTCTACCGGCACCAGCTCTTCGTCCGTTCCCTTCAGGCCGTCCGCGATGATCACGTGGCATCCCGTGGCAAAGGGGGAAAATCCGTTGGTATAGGCGGCGTCCAGATGATCCAGCGCGTTTTTCCGGCCGCCCACATAGAGGGTGTTGCAATCCGTCAGGAAGGCCTTCCCTCCCAGTTCTTTTACCACCTTCACGACTACGGCGGCGTAATTGGGGCGCAGATAGGCCAGATTCCCCGGCTCTCCGAAGTGGATCTTGATCGCGGCATATTTGTTTTTAAAATCGATGTCCCCGATGCCCGCGGTCCTGATCAGGCGTTCCAGCTTCTGCGGCAGGTTTTCGCTGAAGGAAGTGTGCAGGTTCGTGTAATAAACTTTTGACTTTGCCATGAGTACCTCCTGTGTGGAAAAAATTCTCTCTTTTCCAGTATAATACCGCATTTCCGCGCCCGCAAGAAAAAGCTGCGGCGCACTGCAACCGCAAATTGCGCGCGGGTTGGTGGACGCAACCGGGAGAATCGGCTAAAATCATGCCATAACATTTGAAAGGAGCAAAACGATGTCGCTGAATTTTTTGACCATGGCTGTCGTGATCCTGTACCTCCTTTTCTGGATCGCGATCGCCGCAACAGGAGTTTACCTGCTGATTTTGATCATCAAAGCCTTGAAAAAGTACATTCGTTCCAGCGAGGTCCGGGAGGAGAAAAAAATCGTCCGGAAATCCCTGGCGGAAGCCCTGCGCGAAAACCGCGTGCGGTGTAAAATGACGCAGGAATTCGTGGCGGAAACCATCGGCGTGAGCAGGCAGGCCGTATCCAAATGGGAAACGGGGGCCTCGGATCCCAGCACCTCCAATCTGCTGGCGCTGGCGAACCTGTACGGGATATCTGCCGAAGATCTGCTCAAGAGCGTCTGTCACGACGCCGGACAACCCGAATCGAAAGGGACGGAGGATGCGCAGCCATGAAATTTCTCAATGCCACGGCCCTGAAGCTGATCGCCGCCCTCCTGATGCTGCCGGATCACATCCATCAGATGTTCGCCCACGCGGGAGCTCCCTTGTGGCTGACCATGGCGGGGCGGCCGGTTTTTCCCATTTTTCTGTTCGCGGCATCCGAAAGCTTCGCCCACACCCGCAGCCGGAAAAAGTACCTTCTCCGCCTCCTCGCCGCCAGCTGGGGGATGACCGTTTTCACCTTTTCGCTGCAGAGACTTATCCCTAACCCGGACGTGGTGCTTATGAACAACGCGTTCAGCACCTTTTTCGTATCCGGACTGTATATGCTCTTCTGCGACCGGCTCCGGGAAGGCCTTATGCAGAAATCCGTCAAAAAGACGGCCCAGGCCGTTCTCCTGGGGCTGATCCCCATCGTCTGCGCGCTTCCGCTCTTTCTCGTGGCGCTGCTCTCCTTCCGGGACGACGTGCCCGGCTCCGTGATCCGCATTCTCGCCGCAGCCGCCCTGCTATTTCCCAGCGTCTTCACCGCGGAAGGGGGCGTGGCCATGGTGGCGCTGGGCGTCTCGTTCTATCTGTTCCGAAACCGCCGGTCGGTTCAGATCGGGATTTTGCTGGCGCTGTCGGCTGCCGTTTACGCGATGGACGGCGGCGTCCAGTGGATGATGTGCCTGGCCGCGATTCCCATGGCTCTGTACGACGGAAAAGCAGGTCGCGGCTGGAAGAAATTTTTTTACATCTTCTATCCCGCCCATATCGGCCTGCTCTACCTCATCTCCGCCCTATGCGCCTGATCCTCAGTCCCTTCTCCGGCTCAGATAAATGCTCAGGGCCCCGCACAGGATGCCGCCCACCGCGAACAGCCACCAGAGTTCTCCCCAGGCGCCCGTAACGGCGGACAATCCCACAAAAGCCGCCGTGACCACGGTCATCACGATTCCGCATGCCTTGCCGATTTTCCGGTTGTTTTCCCGGCCTTCTTCCGAGTTTTCCCAGGCGTTGTCCGCATTGTAGGCTTCGACGTTGTATTTGGAAGCCTGAAGGCCGATATACACGATCATCCCGACCCCCGTCATCACGCCCAGGAAAAATACGGTTGTCGCCAGGCTTTCTCCCATATGCATCACGTTTTCGGCAAAAATCATCCAGATGACGGACGCGATGATGATCCCGATGCCCGCCGTGAGAAAGGACGTGTACTTTTCGTGAAACCGTTCCTTCTGTTCCTCCGTATAAAAGGGCTCCACATAGGGATGTTTGTTCCGAAAATGGCTGGACGCCATGCCTGCGCGCACGAAGAGGACGACCCCTGCCAGGGCGAACAGGAGAAAGAAGATCGCGGATCCGTCTTCGGAAAGGATGCTCTCCACCGCCGCCGATACGGCCAGCCCGCCGATGCAGCAGCAGACTCCGGCCGACACCGTTTTGGCGATCCGGTTGCCGTGTTCCTCATACAGCGCGGCCCCGTTTTCGTCCGCTTTTTTCAGCTCCCCTTTGAGCAGGCCGTCCAGCGTACAGGAAAACAACTCCGCCAGCTGCATCATTTTTTCCATCTCCGGAAAGCTCCCTCCGGACTCCCATTTCGATACGGTCTGCCGGGAAACCTCCATCCGTTCCGCCAGCTGCTCCTGGGTCATTCCGCGCTTTTCCCGCAGCGTTCTCAAATTTTCAGCAAAGTTCATTCTCGACTCCTTCCCCACCGCTTCCTCCTCATTTCGAAAAAGCGGCGCTCCTGTTTTTGTTTTCATAATACAGGCGCGCCGCGTCAACCGACACCAATTCCTTGTTGCTTTTCGCTATTTTCGATGTAAACATGGGGTTGCCCCCGTGTCAACCAGGGCATTTTCCCGTTCCAGCCAGCCCTGGAAGCCTTCCAGCGAATCGAATTTCAGGTCGTAGAGCCCTTCCAGCTCCGGGCCCGGCAAAACCAGATCCGGAACCATGACGGTCAGCATCCCTGCGGCGCGGGCGGAGCGGACGCCGTTGGGAGAGTCCTCCACCGCCGCTGCCCGGGTCGGATCGACGCCCAGCCGGCGGCAGGCCATCAGATAAATATCCGGCAGGGGCTTGCTGTGCTCCACCAGGTCGCCGCCCAGAACCTGATCGAAATAGCGGGCCAGGCCGCTCCTGGCCAGGTTGCTCTCCACCCGCCGGCTGCGGCTGGAAGAAGCCACCGCCATCCGGATCCCCCGCTTTTTCAAAAATTCCAGGAGGTTTTCGACCCCCGGCTTTTTGGGTAGATTCTCCCGGATCCGGGCCGCGAACAGCTCGTCGTGCCTGTTTCGATAGGCTTCATAGGGAAAGCTGCGCTCCGGATAAGCCCATTCCATGGAGGACAGGACGTGCTCCCGGCCGTCCGCCGCATTCAGCCCGAAACAGCCGTACACCGCTTCTTTCGTCACGGGGATCCCCAGCTGCGCGGCCGCCTCGAAGCAGCTCTCGCAGCTGAGCCGTTCCGTATCGAACAGCACCCCGTCCATGTCGAATACCACCGCCTCGATCATCTTTTCTCCTCCGTTTTCGTTCCATCGCCCGCCGCTCTCTTGGCGCCCTCATACAGAAGGTCCGAAAGCCGGGCGAACTGCTCCAGAGTCAGCGTCTCCCCCCGCACGTTCTCCGACAGGCCCATGGCCAGCAGGGCCTCTCTCACATCTTCTCTGGAGACCGGAAGGCCCGGAGCGTTCCCCAGGCCGTTCGCCAGCATCTTTCTGCGCTGATTGAAGGAAGCCCGGATCAGGGAAAAGAAAAACTTCTCGTCCTCAACCCGCACCGGCGGCTTTTCATACCGGGTCAGGCGGATCACGGCGCTGCCCACGTTGGGACGGGGGATGAAGCAGTTGGGGGGCACGTTGGCCACGATCTTCTGATCGGAGTAATACTGCACCGCCAGCGACAGCGCGCCGTAATCCTTGCTTCCCGGAGCGGCCTGCATCCGCTCCGCCACCTCCTTTTGCACCATGATCGTGATGGAGGAAAGGGGCACGCGGCTCTCGAACAGGCCCATGACGATGGGCGTGGTGATATAATAGGGCAGATTCGCCACAACCTTCACCGGGCGTCCCTGATTCTTCTCCTCCGCCAGCCGGTTTAAGTCCACTTTCAGAATATCCTCGTTGAGGATTTCCACGTTGTCGTAGTCGGACAGGGTATCCTCCAGAATGGGGATCAGCGCCCGGTCGATCTCCACAGCCACCACCCGGCCGGCCCTCTCGGCCAGATACTGGGTCATGGTCCCGATGCCCGGGCCGATCTCCACCACGCAGTCCTCCTTCGTCACCTCAGCCGCATCGACGATTTTCTCCAGCACGTGCGGATCGATGAGGAAATTCTGCCCGAATTTCTTCTGAAAGGTAAAATTGTATTTCTGCAATACCGCAATGGTATTGGATGGAATTCCAAGTGTCGCCATAGTCCCTCTCATTCCGCCCCGACGGGCTTTTTCTCGTTCAGACGCGAAACAGGCGTTTCGCGTTTTGTTCCGTAATTTCGATCACCTCTTCTTCCGAAACGCCCTTTTGCCGCGCCAGGGAGCTGACCACGTACGGAAGGTTGCGGGAATCGTTGCGCTTTCCGCGGTTCGGTTCCGGAGCCAGATAAGGGCAGTCCGTTTCCAGCAGGATCCTCTCCAGCGGAATCGTTTCCACGGCTTCCCGAAGCTTTCTGGCATTTTTGAAGGTCAATACCCCGCCGATGCCGAAGTACCAGCCCCATTCCAGGATTTTCGCCGCGGTTTCCTTCGTATAGGAGAAGCAGTGCATCACGCCGCCCAGCTCCCAGGCGCGCCCCGCCTCCATGACGTCCAGCGTGTCCCTGGCCGCATCCCTGGAATGGACGATTACGGGCAGCCCGGTATCCCGCGCCAGATCCAGCTGCCGGGCGAACCAGTATCTCTGGCGCTCCCGGACGTCGTCTTCCTTATCCCAGTAATAATCCAGCCCGATTTCTCCCACCGCCACGACCTTTTTTTCCGCCAGCCTATCCTTCAGCCAGGCGAAGGAAGTTTCGTCCAGTTCCCCCGCCGAAGACGGGTGCACGCCCAGCGCCGCGTAGACGAAGGGCCATTTCTCCGCCAGGGCCAGCGTGGTCTTTACGGACTGCAGGTCCGCCGCGACGTTGACGATACAGCCCACGCCGCATCCCGCCATCGAGGAGAGCAGCTCCTTTCTGTCTTCGTCAAAGGCCCCGTCGTCGTAATGCGCATGGCTGTCAAAAATCATCTCGAGCTTCCTCCCTGTCTGTAAAAAATCGTCTGCTGGGAATTGCACCAGAAATATTCCGGCTCCAGTCCCGCAATATAATAGGTCAGCGGCCCCGTGTCCGTTCCGTGAAAATAGATCTTCAGCGCCGGGCAGAGGCCGGAAGCGCTGCGATCCGTTACTTCCCAGGCATACAGCCGATCCCCGTAGCGGTCCAGCAGCGGGGAATAGACCCGCGCTCCATCCGCAGACAGAATCAGCACCGTTCCCGGAGACACGCCGTCCTCAGGGCAGTACCAGACGCCGTATAAATTTTCTTCCGTCACATCTCCAAAATCGCCCCAGGTCTCGAATCCGGCGATCCCCGAAACGTCCGCATCCGCGGTAAACTCCCCGATCCTCCCCGGATCAAAAGCCTCCGGATCCCGAAAAGTTTCCTCTCCGGCTTCGTCCAGGATCAATCCCTCTGTGATTTCGTTTTTTCGGAAAAGGAATCCATCTTCCCCCTGTTCCATCGTCACCGTAAAGGCCGAAATCCAGGCGTTTTCTTCAGAACCCGGCACGCTGCAAAACAGCTCCACCGTTCCGTCCGGCCGACGCGCGCCGCTGTCGCAGACCACGTCCATCCGGTTGGTGTCCCCGTGCTCCTTCATCCAGAGATCGAATGCTTCCAGCCAGGTCCAGTCCGGCGGATTTTCAAACTCCTCCAGCCCGTATCCGGTCTTTTCCCGCAAAAAGGCATCCATCTGCCCCTCGGTCAGGAGAACCGTGTCCGTCATGATCTCTCCCGCCTGCGCCTCGTAAGCCCGGCGCACCTCTTCGGCCAGGGGCTGCTGCTCCAGCCCGGCCCCGTTATAAAAGACCTCGTTTAAATCCGCCTGCCGCACGTCCTCATAGGAGCTGCGCAAAAAGCCGTTGTTGTCCTCTCCGTTCAGATACGCTTCCCATTCCTCCAGCTCCTGTGCCGTGAGCGCCGCTTCCGTTTCCTCTTCCGGCGCTTCCCTGGCCGGCGTTTCCCGCTCCGTTTTTTCCCGTCCGTCCGTTTCCTCTTCCGTCTCCGCCTGCGGGTTTTGGCAGCCCGTCAGCGCCGCCAGCGCCAGAACTGCTGCCCAGACGGCGATCCGTCTTCCCGTTCTTTTCCTCATGCGATTTCCCCCGCCGCCATTTTCTTTTATGGCTCTGGCATCATCATATTGTAAAATGGGCGGTAAGTCAACGGGCGAGTGTTCCGGAACCCTTGCCCTGCCATCGCAAATCTTCTATAATATTGAAATAAGATTCTGTTTCGGGAGGTTTCTTTTACGATGAAAACGCAGCGTCCCAATGTAGTCTATATTCTGGCCGATGACATGGGCTATGGCGACTTCGGTATTTTCGGCGACGGAAGCGCCCAGACTCCCAGCCTCGACCGGCTCGTCCGGGAGGGATGCGCTCTGTCCCACTGCTACAGCGCCTCGCCGGTCTGCGCGCCGGCCCGCGCTTCTCTCCTCACCGGCCGCTATCCCCACCGCACGGGCGCGGTGGACACCTATGAGGCCATCGGCGGAGACCGCTTGTCCCTGCGCGAAACGACGCTGGCGGACGTCTATCGCCAATACGGCTACCGCACCGGCCTTGTGGGAAAATGGCACCTGGGGCTCATCGGGAAAGAATATCACCCCTGCCGCCGGGGATTCGATACCTTCATCGGCTTTCGAGGCGGCTGGAGCGATTATTACCGCTATTCCCTGGACCGCAACGGCATTCAATCCCCTTCGGACGGCGCCTATCTGACCCATGTGATCACGGAGGAATCCGTCCGGTTTATCCGGGAAAATGCGGACCGGCCTTTCTTTCTCCACGTGGCCTATAACGCGCCGCACTTTCCATTCCAATGCCCGGAAACGTATGCGGCCCCCTTCCGCGGCCGTTTTCCGGATACCCTCGCCGTTCTTTACGGAATGATCGCCTGCATGGACGAAGGGATCGGCAAAATCCTCGATGCGCTGGACGACTGTTCCCTTTCCGACCGCACCATCGTCGTGTTTGCCAGCGATAACGGCCCCCAGCTTTACGGCGAAACCGCACGGTATAACTGCTATCTCAACGGGGAAAAGGGACTTTCCTACGAAGGCGGTATCCGCGTTCCGGCCGTGATCCGCTGGCCCGGGCATCTTGAACCGGACAGCCGCTGCCACTCGTTCTTCCACGGGATCGACTGGTTCCACACCCTGCTGGCCGCGTGCGGGCTCGATCTCCCGCAGGGGGTTTCCATCGACGGAAAAAACCGGCTCGCGGAGCTGACGTCAGGCAGCCCCTTCCCACAGGAGGATCATTTCTGGCAATGGAACCGCTTCACGCCGGTGAGCAAATGCAACGCCGCCGTCCGCCAGGGAAAATGGAAGCTCTGCTGGCCCCCCATCCCGGAAGCGATGGAGGTCCCCCGCCCCGTCATCGATCTGGACGAAAGGATCAAAACGGAAACCGTTCTTCCGGAGTTTCCCTTTCCTTTCGACGATTCCGGCCGGTTCATTCCCGCTCCGTGCCGTCCCAGCCTTTTCAATCTGGAAGACGATCCTTTCGAGCGCCACGATCTGGCGGACGACCGCCCCGACCTCGTCCGCTCCATGACCGCCGCGTTCGAAAAATGGTTTGAAGATGCGGAAAAGGATTATCGAATTGCCGCCAAAGAAAAGCGGCCGCCCGTTTAACTTTTTCGAAAGGGGAAAGCATAAAATGTCAAACAAAGTATATCACGTTTCCATCGATGGCTGCGACAGCTGGGAAGGGACCCGGCAGCGGCCTCTGCGCACCATTTCCAGGGCAGCCCGGTTAGCGCAGCCCGGCGATACCGTAACCGTGCATGAAGGGGAATACCGGGAATGGGTCAAACCGGAACAGGGCGGCTTATCCGACAGCTGCCGGATCGTCTATCAGGCGGCCCCCGGGGAAAGGGTCGTTAACAAGGGATCCGAGACCGTGAGCGGCTGGGAACCTCTGGGAGAACAAGTCTGGAAAGTAACGATACCCAACTGCATCTTTGGCAACTTTAACCCCTATCATGAAACGCTGGGCGGCGACTGGTTTCTCTATCCCGATTGCGGCACTCTTCATCGGGGCGAAGTATATGTGAACGGCCGTTCCCTTTATGAAGCGGGCTCTCTGGAGGAAGTCAGGAATCCTCATCCCCGTACCCAGTGCCCCTATCCGATCTGGTGGCAGGAATTTAAACGTCCCATCCCGAACCGGGATCAGACACTGTACCAGTGGTACTGCGAGACAAACGAAGAATATACTACCATTTACGCCAATTTTCAGGGCACGGATCCGAACTGTGCCCAAACGGAAATCAATGTACGTCCCTGCTGTTTCTATCCGGAAAAAGAGGGACTCAACTATATAACGGTCCGGGGCTTTGAAATGGCCCATGCCGCAACCGCATGGGCGCCTCCTACCGGAAATCAGACGGGAATGACAGGGCCTCACTGGGGTAAGGGGTGGATCATCGAAAACAATATTCTCCACGACTCAAAATGCTGCGCAATCAGCATCGGCAGAGACGGGCGTTTCGGAGATAATTTATTCACCAATACGCGAAGGAAGTCCGGCCACCGTTACCAGTCGGAGGCCGTATTCCGCGCTCTTCAGATGGGATGGAGCAGAGAGTCCGTCGGTTCCCATATCATTCGAAACAATGAAATTTACAACTGCGGTCAATGCGGCATCGTAGGCCATCTCGGCTGCGTATTCAGCGAGATAAGCGGCAATCACATTCATCATATCGCCATGAAGCAGGAGTTCTTCGGGCACGAGATCGCCGGAATCAAACTCCATGCCGCCATCGATGTCTCCATTCACCGCAACAACATCCATGACTGCACGTTGGGTACATGGCTGGACTGGGAGGCTCAGGGAGCCAGAGTCAGTAAAAATCTTTATTATAACAATGAGCGGGATCTGATGGTTGAGGTAACACACGGCCCCTGTCTGGTGGACAATAACATTTTTGCCTCCGGCTATAACCTGGAAAATGCCGCTCAGGGCGGCGCATATATCAACAACCTTTTCACCGGCATTATCCACCGTTACTCCGTCACCGACCGCGCAACGCCCTACCATTTTCCGCATTCTACCCAGATCGCCGGATATTCCTGCGTATTGGGCGGCGATGACCGGCTATATAACAATGTCTTTACGGCAAAACCGTCCGGAAATCCGAAACATACCAGCGGGACCGTTTCCTATGACGGCGCTCCGGATTCCGGAGATCTTTTCTGCAAAAATATCCGGGAAGAACGGGACAGATGCGGGGACGGCGATTTTGATCTGTATCTGCGATGCCCTCAGCCCGCCTTTATCGACCATAACTGCTATTTTAACGGCGCACGCCACTTCGACAAAGAGCTCCATCCTTTCATGGGAACCCTGGATCCCGGAATTCTCATCTCGGAAGCCGACGACGGAACCTATCTCGAATGGAATGTGGAAAAAGAACTGGTGAAAATCCCTGCAACCCGCTGCAGTACCGAAAGCCTGGGCGTCGTTCGAATCCCCGACGCGTCCTATGAAGCGCCGGACGGAGGCCCGGTTTCTCTGGATACCGACTATTTTGACCTCCCCCGTCAATACGGCTGCCCGGTGGGGCCGATTGCGGACATACAGCCAGGCTTCAACCGCATTCGCGTATGGAATAAGGGAAAACTGTAAACGAACAGATGCTTCCGTATGGGGCCAATCAAAGCGCATAAAAACTTTGGGTCGATTGAAAAAGTAAATTCTACTTTGTAAAATTAAATGCCATTATGAAAAAGTAAATTCTACCCTCAGCAGAAAGAAAATGTTTTTTTTGTCATTTTTTATTGAATTTTGTGTAGTATCGTGTATAGT
>DWXE01000037.1 GCA_019119355.1 Candidatus Eisenbergiella merdigallinarum | reverse complement strand
AAGGCTTTATTAAAGTATGCAAAAATCCAGACTGGATCCATGAAAACGGAAATCCAGCCTGGATTTTTGTGAATCATGGAGTGAGGGCATCGCTCCGTCATCTAATCAGATGATTTTGCAACACCCTCTTTCCGTTATGGAGGGCGTGCGGATGAGAATTACCCGCAATTTAGAGTTTCAGGCGGGCAGCAAAGAAGAAAGGCTGCCCTTTGTTTCTTCTGATTTTCCGTACCTTGCTTCGCGGGCGGAGCTGGACTATTACCGGGAGTCCTTTGTGCCCTGGCACTGGCATAACGCCATAGAGCTGTTCTATATGGAGAGCGGAGAACTGGATTACCATACGCCAAACGGAACCGTCTCGTTTTCAGCCGGAACGGCCGGGATGATCAATTCCAACGTACTGCACATGACAAAAATCCGGACGCACAGCGCGGAGAACGTACAGCTGCTGCATCTTTTCGATCCCAACCTGCTGGCGGGATATCAGGGGAGCGCCATCGGGCGGAAGTATATCATGCCCATCGTCGCCTCTTCCCGGATAGAGGTGGTGGCATTCCGGCCGGAAGAACCAGGCCAGGCGGCCGTGATCGAACTGATTCGCGGGGCATTTTCGCTGTCGGAAGACGATCTGGGATATGAAATCAGGATCCGGGAAGAACTTTCGCGGATATGGCTCCGGATTTTTGAACGATGTGCTCCCATACTCCGGGACAGGCCGCAGTCCGCCGACCGGACGACGGACAAACTGAAGGCGATGATGGTTTATATCCATGAGCATTACGCGGAAAAAATAACCGTTTCACAACTGGCAGGAAGCGCCTTTTTAAGCGAGAGGGAATGTTACCGGGTTTTCCGGAACCATCTGCATATGACGCCCGTGGAATACATGCAGAGCTACCGCATCCAGGCGGCCCGGCAGATGCTGGCGGACAGCCGGATGCCGATCACGGAAATCGGATATGCCTGCGGGCTGGGAAACGCCAGCTATTTCGGGAAGATCTTTCGAGCCTTCACCGGGGAAACGCCGCTGCAGTACAGACGAAAATGGCAGGATCGTTGCAAAAAATGACGGGATGAAGATATTATGAGCGCATCGAAGGCACTATAATAATAATTGTCAAGAGACGGTTATCAGGAGGTGCGCGATATGATAAAAGTGAGGATTCTGAACTTGAAGAGCTTTCTGGAGACGGTGAACCGATGCCAGGGGCGCGTGATGGTGCTCTCTCCCGACGGCGGAAAGACGAACATAACAAGGCAATATGAAATGCAGCGCAAGATGGGGGAGCAGTACCGGAAAAACGGAAAATGCCTGCCGCTTTCCCTGACGTTCGACGAGCCGAAGGACTATCTGGCGGTGGTTTCCTGGTATGCGGGCGACTGCTGAACAGAAAAAAGAGGAGGGCCGCCCCTTCATCCATCGCGGATGGCGGGGCGGCCCTCCTCCTTTATTATTTCCTCCTGAAAGCCGGTTCAGTTTTCCGCGTCGGGCTCCGCCTTCGGGGCGTCCTGCGCGGGTTCCGGCACAGGATCCGCGTCGGCGGCCTGACCGGCTGTGGCGTGCGCGCTCTGAGCCATGGTTTCGGCAGCTTCGCTGACGGTGTCCACCGCTTTGGAGGTCACTTCGCGGACCTTGTGCAGGGCGCTCTCCACCTGCTCGTCCACGGCCTGAAATTCTTCGCTGTTTTTGATCTTGTCCACGGTTTCGGAAACCTTGCCGCTGACGGCCTCAAATTCGCTGCTGTTCTTCAGCTTCTGCACCGCCTCGCCGAATCTGGTGGCCACGTTGTCGCAGAGATTCGCAGCCTTATCCGAAGCGGCCTTCAAATCCAGCGTCACGTAGGTGTGGCCCTGAGAGTCGGTTCCGGCCGTAAAAATGCGGGAGGAGTCCTTCTTCTCGCCTTCCTCTTCCTCATCCTCGAAATCGTCATCGAAAAAATCATCGTCTTCGAAGTCGTCGTCCTGAACGGCATCATCGTCGGCCGCTTCGGCATCCGGATCCGCCTTCGTCTTCTTCTGGTTCTGTAAATAGTAATAAGTGCCCGCCGCCGCGGCGCCAGCTGCAGCCGCGAAAAGAACGAGTCTTCCCCAACTTTTTGCCATAATATCCCTCCGCATGTTTTTTATTCATTTTAATACTATTTTACGGAATTGAAAAGAGAGTATGTATAAAAAAAGTCTAAACTTACCGGTTGAAGGGGGCAAAACGATATGCTATCATCAAATATAGGGCCGGAAAGGCCAGCGAATACGGGGTTTCGGCCATGAACGATAAATTTTTTGATCTTAAACAGGAAAAACAGGATCGGATGATCAATGCGGCGCTTAAGGTATTTTCGAAAAACAGTTACCGGCATGCCAGCACGGACGAGGTGGTGAAGGAGGCGGGGATCAGCAAGGGGCTGCTCTTTCATTACTTCGGGAGCAAGGCGGGGCTGTATGAATTCCTGTTCGATTACAGCGTGCGGTTCATGCTCCTGGAGCTGTCCCGGGAGGTGGATCGTTCGGAGACGGACTTTTTCGAGCTGATCCGCCAGATGGAGCGGGCCCGGATGCAGGTGATGAAGCTGTATCCGTACATGCAGCAGTTTTTGAACCTGTGCCTGAAGGAGACGTGTCCGGAAGCGGAACGGATCGCCGAGAGGCGGGCGGACTATGAAGAACGGATGCTTTCCTACACCAGGCAGCCGGATTACAGCGTTTTTGCGGGGATCGGGGAGCCGGAGCGCGCCCTGGGGCTGGTCCGGTATACGATTGCGGGGATTACGGAAGAGATGAGCGGAAGATACGATTTTACGCCGGAAAAGCTGTATGAGGAGATCTGCAGCTATCTGGACATCTTAAGACGGATGACTTATCCGGATCTGCGTTCCGCTCTGCCAACAGAGAAGGAGGAACATGACTTATGAAGGAGAAGCTGTACACCATTCCGCTGAACGATGCGGTCAACGCCGATGACGAATGCCCGTTCTGCTACATCGAGCGCGACGTGGAGCGGGATATGATGGATTTCGTCCTGGGCTCCGCCGCCTCTTATATGGAGAGCGACGTGCGGGAAGAGACCGACCGGGAGGGGTTCTGCCGGGCCCACATGAAGAAGATGTTCGATTACGGAAACACGCTGGGCAACGGCTGGATTTTGAAGACCTACTACAAAAAGCTGATCCGGGAGATGGAAGGGGAGTTCTCCCGCTTCGCTCCGGGGAAGGTTTCCTTCGCGGACCGGCTGAAAAAAACGGCCCCGGCCAATTCCGTCTGCCAGTGGATCGAAAAGAAGGAGAGCACCTGCTACATATGCGACCGGTTCCGGAAGGAGTACGAGCGCTATCTGGACACGTTTTTCTACCTGTTTCAGAACGATCCCGCCTTCGTGGAGAAGATCAAAAACGGAAAGGGCTTCTGCCTCCATCACTTCGCGGATCTGTGCCGGGGGGCGGACAGCCGCCTGTCCGAACAGCAGAAGGCTTCCTTCTATCCCATGGTGTTCGAAGTGATGCGCAGGAATATGGAGCGGGTGTCCGGAGACGTGGACTGGCTCATCGAGAAATTCGACTATCTCAACAAAGACGCGGACTGGAAGAACTCCAGGGACGCGGTCCAGCGCGGGATGCAGAAGCTCAAAGGCGGCTATCCCGCGGACCCGGTTTACAAGATGAACAAATAGGGGCAGGCGCTGCAGCGGATCCGGGTGTCCTCTCATAAAAGTGAAATTTTTGTTGGATTTATAAAAAAAATGTGATATTCTATTCGAAATGGGTTTTTTTGGACCCGGAAATTCGAATCAAATGAGAGGGAGGAAAGAGATGGAGAGTAGAAAAATCATTCAGGTGGAGGATAAGGTGCCCTTCGGGCTGCTGGTTCCGCTGAGCATTCAGCACATGTTCGCCATGTTCGGCGCTTCCGTGCTGGTTCCGTTCCTGTTCGGGATCAATCCGGCCATCGTGCTGTTCATGAACGGAGTGGGAACGCTTCTGTTCATTCTGATTACGAAGGGGAAAGCGCCCGCATATCTGGGATCCAGCTTCGCCTTTCTGGCGCCTGCGGGGATCGTCATCAGCCAGATGGGGTATGAATACGCCCAGGGCGGTTTCGTCGTGGTGGGCTTTGTGGGCTGCATTCTGGCGGCCGTGATCTATAAGTTCGGGACGGACTGGATCGACGTGGTGCTTCCGCCCGCGGCCATGGGCCCTGTGGTGGCGCTGATCGGCCTGGAGCTGTCTTCCTCCGCGGCCAGCAACGCGGGGCTTCTGGACGAGACGATTTCCGTCCAAAACCTCATCGTCTTTCTGGTGACGCTGGGCGTGGCGGTGTTCGGCTCCGTGGTGTTCCGGAAGTTTCTGTCGGTGATCCCGATCCTGATCGCGGTGATCGCGGGCTACGTGGCGGCCATCTGCTGCGACATCGTGGATTTTAGCGCCGTATCGGCGGCTTCCATCTTCGAGCTGCCCAACTTCCAGCTGCCGAAATTCGACCTGGAAGCCATTTTGATCATCCTGCCGGTGATCCTGGTGATCACGTCCGAACACATCGGCCACCAGGTGGTCACCAGCAAGATCGTCGGCCGGGATCTTCTGAAGGATCCGGGGCTTCACCGTTCCATTTTCGCGGATAACTTTTCCACCATGCTGTCCGGTTTCATCGGCTCCGTTCCCACCACCACCTACGGCGAGAACATCGGCGTGATGGCGGTGACGAAGGTTTACAGCGTCCGCGTCATCGGCGGGGCGGCCGTGCTCTCCATCATCTGTTCCTTCGTGGGCAAGCTGTCCGCGCTGATCCAGACGATTCCGGGACCGGTCATCGGCGGCATTTCCTTCCTGCTCTACGGGATGATCGGCACGTCCGGCATCCGGATTCTGGTGGATTCCCAAGTGGATTACGGAAAATCCAGAAACCTGATTCTGACCTCGGTGATCTTCGTCACCGGGCTTTCCGGAATCACCGTGACTTTCGGAAACATCCAGCTGACGGGCATGGTGCTGGCCTGCATCGTGGGCATGCTGATGGGGCTGATCTTCCACCTTCTGGAGAAGTTCCACCTGACCAACGACGAAGCATAAGGCTGCGCGGCAGGCGCAGGAAATACAAAAGGGGCGGGAACGGCTCGCGCGGGATGCGGGCCGTTCCCGCCCCTGATCGTTTTCGGCGCAATGCGGCATGACCTTACCAAAACAGCGATACCGCGCAGTAGACCAAAAGCAGGGCCATGATGAGATTGACGGCCTTTTCGTGCCGGGCGAAAAGCCGGCAGAAGGCGGAACCGAAGAGGGCCCAGGCGTAGGAGCCGGACGCCCCGATGGCGGTCAGCACGGCGACGAAAGCTGCCAGGGCGGGAAACGACTGATAGAGGGGCAGGATGTAGAGGGTCAGGGTGGTGATGGCGTAGATATAGATTTTGGGGTTCATGAACTGCAGGAACATGCCGGCGAAAAAGCTGGACGCGGTTTCGCCCTTCGCTCCGAAATCGGAGGAACTCCTCCAGACCTTCCAGGCCAGATAGAGCATGTAGGCGGCGCCGAACAGCTGCAAAAAGATCCGCACCCTGGGCAGCAGGGCGTACAGCGTGGAGCAGAACGCGGCGCAGGCGGCCATGACGAGGAAAAATCCGGCCGTGATCCCCAGATTGAACCGGAAGCTGCGGCGAAATCCCAGCCGGGCGGCGTTGCTCATGGAGAGCAGGTTGTTGGCGCCCGGGGTATAGGCCGTGACGAAACAGTAAATGAGAAAATCGGACAGGGGAAACATGCGGCCCCTCCTTTCCCGGAAGTAAGAAGAAAAGACTTCCGCTTTACATCCCTGGAGAGGGATTATATAATAGAACAAATGGTTAACTATAGTGCACGATAACAATATAATTGTACAACTCGTGCAATATATTGTCAACGGGAAAGAGGTGGTTTTTTGGACACGATGAACGCCATCGTCGCGAAAAATATCCGGCGTCTCCGGGAAGAAAACAAACTGAGCCTGGACGGGCTCGCCAGGCTCAGCGGGGTCAGCAAGAGCATGCTGGCCCAGATCGAGCGGGGCGACGGCAATCCGACGATCTCCACGCTGTGGAAGATCTCCAACGGGATGAAGGTGCCCTTCGACGCGCTGACCGTGCGGCCCAAAACGCCCTATGAAATCGTTCGGACCTCCGAGATACAGCCGATTCTGGAAGACGGGGGAAAGGTCCGGAACTTTTCCATCTTTCCGGACGGCGAAGGCCGGAGGTTCGCGGTCTACTATCTGGAGCTGGAGCCGGGCAGCAGCTGGGAGTCGGAACCGCATCTGCACGGCACCGCGGAGTTCATCACCGTCTTCGCCGGCAGCCTTCAGATCCGGACGGGCGGCAGGGAGTTCGCCGTATCCGCCGGGGAGAGCGTGCGGTTTCGCGGGGATGCGGTCCACTCCTATCGAAACAGCGGGAGCGAAACGACGGTTTTGCATATGATCCTGTACAATCCGTGAAGCGTCAGGAAAGGGGGCGGCCATGTCCGTAAGATTTATTTTCGGGGGATCCGGCAGCGGAAAGAGCGCGCATCTCTACCGGGAGATCATCCGGCGTTCCCAGCGGGAGCCGGACGGGAAATTTTTTCTCATCGTGCCCGATCAGTTTTCCATGCAGACCCAGAAGGATCTGGTGGAAATGCACGAAAGAAAGGGCATTCTGAATATCGACGTTTTGAGCTTCGGGCGGCTGACCCACCGGATTTTCCAGGAGCTGGGCGGGGTGGACAGGCCCATGCTGGACGACACGGGCAAGAGCCTGATCGTGCGCCGGGTGGCGGCCCTGGAAAAGGACCGGATGCCGGTGATCGGGGGAAATCTGAGCCGGACCGGATACGTCCACGAGGTGAAGTCCGCCATTTCCGAGTTCATGCAGTACGGCATCCGGGGAGAGGATCTGGAGGAGCTGACGGAATTTTCGAAAAAGAGGGGGCAGCTGTGCGCCAAGCTGAAGGATCTGAAGGTGATCTATGAGGGATTTTTGTCCTTCATCCGGGAACGCTTCCTGACCGCCGAGGAATCCCTGGAGGTGCTGGCCGATCTGCTGCCCTCCTCTTCGCTGATGAAAGGCAGCGTGGTGGCCTTCGACGGCTTCACCGGGTTTACCCCGGTGCAGAACCGGGTGCTGCGCTGCCTGTTTTCCCTGGCGTCGGAGGTGATCTTCACCGTCACGCTGGACGGGAGGGAGGATCCCCATGTGCAAAAGGGGGAGCAGGAGCTGTTCGCGCTGAGCAGGCGGACCGTCCTCTCCCTGGAAAAGCTGGCCCGGGAGGCCGGGGCGGACCGGGGGGAGGACTGTTTCCTGCGGCCGGATCCCGCTCCCAGATTCCGGCAGGCGCCGGCCCTGGCGCATCTGGAACGGCACCTGTTCCGCTATCCGGCCGTGCCCTTTGACAGGGAACCGGAGGAAATCCGGATGTTCGAGGCGTCCACGCAGCGGGAGGAGGTGCGCCAGATCTGCATCGCCATCCGCAGGCTGATCCGGGAAGAGGGGTACTGCTATCGGGACATCGCGGTGATCTGCGGGGATTTTGCGGCCTATGCCAGCTGCCTGGAGCAGGAGTTTGAGTCCTACGGCATCCCGGTCTATCTGGATCAGACCAGGGGGATCGCGCTGAACCCCTTCATCGAGTATTTGAAGAGCGCCCTTTCCGTCCGGGTGCAGAATTACAGCTACGAGGCGGTATTCCACTATCTGCGCAGCGGCCTGGCGGATTTTTCGCCGGAGGAGACGGACCGCCTGGAGCTGTACGTCAGGGCGCTGGGAATCCGCGGGAAGAGGAAATGGGAAACCATGTTCGTCTATCCGGCGGATTACATGACGGATCCACGGGCGGAGCTGGAGGAGCTCAACGCCCTGCGCAGCCGCCTGGTGGAACAGATGGAGCCGCTGTACGGCCGTTACCGGAAGATGGAGGAATTCGCGAAGGGGCTCTATCGTTTCCTTTCCGCCAACCGGGTGCAGGAAAAGCTGGTCCGGTTTTCCCGGCGGTTCGAGGAGAAAGGGGATCAGGTGCGGGCCAGGGAATACGCCCAGATTTACCGGCTGGTGATGGATCTTCTGGATCAGATGGTGAGCCTGATCGGGGAAGAGGAGTCCTGTCCGGAGGAATTCGCCCGGATTCTGGAGGCGGGCTTCGGGGAGATCCAGGTGGGCACCATTCCCTTAAACGTGGACCGGGTGGTGGCCGGGGATATGGAGCGGACCCGCCTGCAGCAGGTGAAAGTCCTCTTTTTTGCCGGGGTCAACGACGGCTATATTCCGAAAAACGCGGGGAAGGGCGGGATCCTGTCCGACCTGGAGCGGGAATTTCTCACCGGCTCCGGGAAGGAACTGGCGCCTTCCCCCAGGCAGCAGATGTACATCCAGCGGCTGTATCTGTATCTGAATCTGACCAAACCTTCCCGCCGGCTGGTGCTGTCCTGCTGCCGGATGGACGCGCAGGGGCGGTCCATGCGGCCCAGCTATCTGATCGGGCAGCTGACCCGGCTCTTTCCCTCCCTGGCCGTGGAGCAGCCGGAGCGCCAGCCTGCGCTCTCCCGGATTCAGACCATGGCGGACGGCAGGGAATATCTGGCGGCCGGGCTGAGGGCCTTTGCGGACGGAGCCCAGGACGAAGAGCAGCGGAGGGAATTTCTGATCCTGTACCGGCTGTATCGCGGGGATGAAAACTACGCGGGCTGGACGAAGGAGATGACGGAGGCGGCCTTTTATTCCTACCGGGAAAGGTCCCTGGGAAAGGCCGTGGCCTCGGCGCTGTACGGGCAGACGCTGCTGGGGAGCATCAGCCGCCTGGAACAGTACGCGGCCTGCGCCTATTCCCACTTCCTCCGGTACGGCCTGCGCCTGAAGGAGCAGGAGGAGTACACCTTCGAAGCGGTGGACCTGGGCAACATTTTCCACGGCGTGCTGGAGATCTTCTCCAGGAGCCTGAAGGAAAACGGCTATACCTGGTTCGACTTCCCGAAGGAGGAAGGGGAGCGGCTCGTGGAGGAAGCGGTGGACGCCTTCGCGGTGGGCTATCACAATACGGTGCTGTTCGACAGCGCCAGGAACGCCTATATGATCGAACGGATCAAGCGGATTCTGAAGCGCACGGTGGCGGCCATGCAGTATCAGCTCAAAAAGGGCAGCTTCGTCCCGGAGCAGTTCGAGGTCTCCTTTTCCGTGCTGGAAGAGCTGGACGCGGTCAGCGTGGCCCTTTCCGAAAAGGAAAAGATGCGGCTGAAAGGGAGGATCGACCGGCTGGACGTGCGGGAGGACGAACGGCATGTCTACGTCAAGGTGGTGGACTATAAGTCCGGCAGCAGGGACTTTTCCCTGGCGGCGCTGTATTACGGCCTGCAGCTTCAGCTGGTGGTCTATCTCAACGCGGCCATGGAGCTGACGGCGAAAAAGCATCCCCACAAGGAAGTGGTGCCCGCGGCCATGCTCTACTACCGGGTGCAGGATCCGCTGGTGGACCCGGAGGCGGAGGAGCCCGCTCCGGAAGAGATCGACAGGCGCATTTTAAAGGCGCTCCGGACCACGGGCGTGGTGAACGCGCGGCCGGAAGTGGTGGAAGGGCTGGACGGGGAGTTTTCGGACCGCTCCGACGTCGTCCCGGTGGAAAGAAAGAAGGACGGAAGTTTTACCGCCCGGTCCGGCGTCATGGAAGAAGCGGATTTTAAGGCGGTGTCCGAGTTCGTGAGCCGGAAGATCCGCAGGACG
The DNA here is from genome assembly GCA_019119355.1 of Candidatus Eisenbergiella merdigallinarum. Taxonomy (GTDB): domain Bacteria; phylum Bacillota; class Clostridia; order Lachnospirales; family Lachnospiraceae; genus Gallintestinimicrobium; species Gallintestinimicrobium merdigallinarum. Next base: position 11,230 of record DWXE01000037.1, on the reverse strand, counting down.
GGGCAGCGGATCCTGGAAGGGCGCATCGCCCTGGACCCTTACGTGCAGGGCAGTTCCAGCGCCTGCGACTACTGCCCTTACCGGAAGGTGTGCGGCTTCGATCAGAGGATCGGGGGGTACGCCATGCGGGAGCTGGAGAACCTGGGAGAAGAGGAGGCGCTTTCGCGCATCAGAAAGGAGGTCGCGGATGGGGACGCGATTTACGGAGAGCCAGCAGAGAGCCATTGATCTGCGCGGCTGCAACATTCTGGTATCCGCGGCGGCGGGATCGGGGAAAACCGCGGTGCTGGTGGAACGGATCGTGCGGCTGGTCAGCGATCCCGCAAACGATACGGATATCGACAGGATCCTGGTGGTGACCTTCACCAACGCCGCGGCCGCCCAGATGCGGGAGCGCGTCCTGGCGGCCCTGACCCAAAAGGCGGAGCAGGAGCCGGACAACGTTCACCTGCTGCGGCAGCTGACGCTGATTCACAACGCGAAAATCACCACCATCGACAGCTTCTGCCTGAACCTGATCCGGAACCATTTCAACGAAATCGGCCTGGATCCGGATTTCCGCACGGCGGACGACGGGGAGCGCAGGCTGCTGGAGCAGGACGTGCTGGCACAGCTTCTGGAGGACTCCTTCGCCCGGAAGGATCCGGCCTTTTTGCACTGCGTGGAATGCTTTGCCCCGGGCGGGCGGGAGAGCCGGCTGGAAGGGCTGATCCTGCAGCTGTACCAGTTCTCCATGAGCTATCCCTGGCCGGAGGAATGGCTGCTTTCCCACCGCCCGAAGGAGGAGGCGCCTGCCTGGGAGAGCCTGGAAGGGGAAGCGTGGTTTGGGTGGATGAAAAGGGCCGTGCGGGCGAAGCTGCAGGAAAGTAGTCTGTGCGCGCAGGAAAACCTGCGCCTTTGCGGGGAGCCGGACGGCCCTTACCCCTACGCGCAGGCGGCGGGGGCGGACGCAGAGCTGACGGAGCGGCTGCTGGAGCTGGCGGACGGGCCGGACTGGTGTCGGAAACTGTGGGAAGCGCTGTCGAATCTGTCCTTCGCCAGGCTGAGCGCGAAAAAGGATCCTTCCGTTTCTGCGGAGAAAAAGGAAGCGGTGAAGCGGGGGCGGGAGCGGATGAAGGGGCTGCTGGCCGGCCTTCGGGAAAAGTTCTTTTACGCGGATCCCCGGTTCTGGCCCGGGCAGCAGCAGGACTGCGCTGCGGCGGTGCGGGCGCTGGTTGACCTGGTTCTGGAATTCATGAAAAGGCTGGAGGAAAAAAAGCGGGAGAAGAATCTGCTGGATTTTTCGGACATGGAACATCTGGCGCTGAAGATCCTGCAGAACCGCCGGGAGGACGGGACGGTGGAACCCACCCGGACGGCGCTGGAATACCGGGAGCAGTATCGGGAAATCCTCATCGACGAGTATCAGGATTCCAACCTGGTGCAGGAATATCTGCTCCAGAGCATCTCCGGGGAGGACGATGGGAGGTTCGACCGGTTCATGGTGGGGGATGTGAAGCAGAGCATCTACAAATTCCGCCTGGCCCGGCCGGAGATCTTCATGGAAAAATTCTCTTCCTACCGAAAGGATGACGGCCCCTGCATCCGGGTGGACTTAAAGCAGAATTTCCGGAGCAGAAAGGAAGTGACGGACTGCGTCAACGACGTGTTTTTCCGGGTGATGCACCGGGAGCTGGGCGGGGTGGAGTACGACCGGGAAGCCGCCCTCTATCCGGGCGCCTCGTTTCCCGAACCCGAAGGAGGGGAAGGGGAGGCGGATCCCTATGCGCCGGAATTTCTGGTGGCCCTGGAGGGGGAGGGGAAAGAGGATCCCAAACGGCTGGAGGCCCGCATGATCGCGGCCAAAATCCATCAGCTGGTGGGAAGGCTGCCGGTGCGGGACGAAGAGACCGGCCTGCTGCGGCCCGCCCGCTATCGGGACGTGGTGATTTTGTTGCGCAGCCCCTCCGGCTGGGACGAACCCTTCCGCAAGGCGCTGGAGGAAGAGGGGATTCCGGTATACGTCACGTCCAAAACGGGATATTTCGCGGCGGGCGAGGTGCAGACGGCCCTGAATTTCCTGCGGGTTTTGAATAATCCGCTGCAGGACATCCCGCTCTTCGGGGTGATCCATTCCCCGGTGTGCAAATTTTCGGACGCCCAGATCGCCCTGCTGCGGGCCGGGGACGAGACGGGGAAAAGGAGCCTTTACGACTGCATGAAGCTGGCGGCCCAAAAGGAGGAGGATCTGGAGCTGGCGGGAAAATGCCGGGAATTTTTCGCCCTCCTGGAGCGGTTTCGGGAGTATGCGGTCTATCTCCCCATCCACAGCCTGATCCAGCGCTTCCTGGAGGAAACGGGATATCTGTATGAGGTGAGCGCCCTGCCCGCCGGGAACCAGAGGAAGCTGAACCTGGAAATGCTCCTGGCGAGGGCGGAGAGCTTCGAAAAGACCAGCTATTCCGGGCTGTTCCATTTCATCCGCTATATGGAGCAGATGGAGAAGTACAACATCGATTTCGGGGAGGCGGGCGCGCTGGATGAAAACGCGGATATCGTGCGGATCATGAGCATCCACAAGAGCAAGGGACTGGAATTTCCCGTCTGCTTCGTGGCCGGGCTGTCCAAACGGTTCAACCGGCAGGACAGCGTGCAGCCCGTCCTCCTGGATCTGGATCTGGGAATCGCCGCGGACCGGATCGATCCCGCGGCGCGGACGAAGCGGGCCGCGGTGAAAAAGAACGTCCTGGCGGCGAAGCTGGTGGAGGACAGCCTGGGGGAAGAGCTGCGCGTGCTGTACGTGGCCATGACCCGGGCGGAGGAAAAGCTGATTCTGACCGCCTGCAGCCGGGAAGAGAAGCTGGACGCGCTGGCTGCGGAGGCTTCGCCGAAGATGACCGCCGCGCGAATCCTGGAAGCGGGAAGCTATTTCGACCTGCTCCTGCCCGCCTGGACGGCTTCCGGAAGGGAAATCCTGCGCGAAAAGCAGGAAGATCTGCTCCGGGAGGAGCTGGGGCGCGGGGCAGCGGGGCAGAACGGGCTGCAGCGGCTGCTGCAGGAGAGCGCGTCCGCGCCGGGGAATGCGCCGGAGGAAACGGAGCTTTTGCAGCGGGTGTACAGCCGGTACCCCCACGAAAATCTGGAAGGGCTCTTCGTCAAAACCACGGTCTCCGAGCTGAAAAAGGAGGGGATGCAGGAAGAGGGGGCGGCGGAACTGTTTCCGGAGCCGGAGGTGGTGCCCTATGTGCCCGGATTCATCCGGAAGGAAGAGAAGAAGCCCGGAGGAGCTCTGCGGGGCAGCGCCTATCACAGGGTGCTGGAGCTGTTCCCCTTCGGGGAAAAGCCGCGCGCCGGCCTGTGGAGCGAGGCGGACGCGGAGGAGAAGATCCGTACGCTGCGGGAATCGGGCCTCCTTTCGGAGGAATACGCGGACGCGGTGAATCCGCGCAAACTGGCCTTATTTCTGCAGTCGGATCTGGCGGAGCGGATGCGCAGGGCGCAGGAAGCGGGGCGGCTGAAACGGGAACAGCCCTTCGTGCTGGGAATCCCCGCCAGCGAGCTGTCCGAAACCCTGCCGGCGGAAGAAACGGTGCTCATTCAGGGGATCATTGACGCCTGCTTCGAGGAAGAGGACGGGCTCGTCGTGGTGGATTACAAAACCGATGCGGTTTCGGAAGGGGCCGAACTCCTCCGGCGCTACCGGGTACAGCTTTCGTATTACGCCCGGGCGCTGGAACAGATTACCGGGAAGCGGGTGAAGGAACAGCTGATCTATTCCTTCGCCCTGCAGAGGACGGTTTCAGTTCCATGACGGCGAAACGGCCGGATATTTGACGAAGGAATGTCCGGATTTCACAATTTGGCATTGCAAAATCGGAGTAAATTCGCTATAGTAGGTAGGTAAAAAATACTTATGAGGAGGATTTGCTCATGAAACAGAAATTCGGCATCAAAGATGTAGTGGCGATCGGCATCGGCACCGCTCTGTTCATCGTGTTGACCAACGTACAGGCCCCGCTGGGATTCATTCCCAACACGTCCCTGCAGTCCAGGGTGGCGGTGCTCACATTCTTCTCCGCGATTTTCGGCCCCGTGGTGGGCGGCGTGATCGGCCTGGTGGGCCATGCCCTGGGAGACGCGCTTTTCTATGGAAGCATCTGGTGGAGCTGGGTGTTCCCCGAAGCGGTGTTCGCCGTTGCGGTAGGGATTTTCGCCGCGAAGTACAGAGTGAAGGAAGGCGGATTCGGCAAAAAGGAGATCATCCTGTTCAACGCGGTGCAGGTCATCGGCAACGCCCTGGCGTGGCTTCTGGTGGCACCGGTGCTGGACATCCTGATCTATGCGGAGCCCGCGGGTAAGGTATTCGCTCAGGGCGTGGGCGCTACCGTCGGCAACGTGCTCGTGGCCGGCATTCTGGGAACGCTGCTCATGGCGGCATATTCGAAAGTCGGAGCGAAGTCCGGCAGCCTTTCCAAAGAGGACTGAACATGACCCCTATTATCGAGTTTAAAAATTATACTTTTAAATATCGATCACAGACGGAACCGACTCTCCGGGATATCGATCTTTCCATCTATCCCGGGGAGAAGGTTTTAATCGTGGGACCTTCCGGCTCGGGGAAATCCACCCTGGCGCACTGCATCAACGGAATGGTTCCATTTTCTTTTCCCGGGGAGCATACGGGGAGCCTGTCTGTGAACGGACAGGATCCCGGAAAAGCCGGGATTTTCGGCATGTCCAAAACGGTGGGCACGGTGCTGCAGGATACGGACGGCCAGTTCATCGGGCTGACGGTGGCGGAGGACGTGGCCTTCGCCCTGGAAAACGACTGCGTCCCGCAGGACAGGATGTTTTCCATGGTGGACGGGGTGGCGGAAATCGTGGACATCAAAAAGCTGCTGGACCATGCGCCCACGGAGCTGTCCGGAGGGCAGAAGCAGCGGGTTTCCATGGCGGGAGTGCTGGTGGACGATGTGGATATCCTGCTGTTTGATGAGCCGCTGGCGAATCTGGATCCGGCCACGGGCAAGCGGGCGATTGATCTGATCGACAGGATACACAGGGAGCAGAAAAAGACCGTGCTCATCATCGAGCACCGGCTGGAAGACGTGCTGTACCGGGATGTGGACCGGATCGTGGTCATCGGAGACGGCAGGGTGGTGGCGGACCAGTCGCCGGACGAGCTGCTGTGCGGCGACGTGCTGGAGCGGGAAGGAATCCGGGAGCCTCTGTACGTGACTGCGCTGAAGCACGCGGGCTGCAGGGTGAAGCCGGAGGACTGCCCTCAGCACATCGAAACCATGCGTCTGGAGCCCTATCGGGACAGGGTGCGCGAGTGGTATCAGAAGGCAAGCTCCCCGCAGAAGCGGGAGGAGAAGAAGACGGCCCTGGAAGTGCTGGATCTGGATTTCTCCTACATCTCCGGGAACCCCGTGCTCAGCAACATCGATTTCAGGATCCGGAAAGGGGAGATGCTGGCCATCGTGGGGAAGAACGGGGCGGGCAAGAGCACCCTTTCCAACCTGATCTGCGGCTTCATCAATCCGGACCGGGGGAAGATCCTCTTAAACGACGAGGATATCGCCGAAAAGTCCATCAAGGAGCGGGGGGAGGTCATCGGCCTGGTGATGCAGAATCCCAACCAGATGATTTCCAGGCCAATGATCTACGACGAAGTGGCCCTGGGGCTGACCGTGCGCGGCGTGCCGGAGGAGGAAGTGAAGGAGAGGGTCTATGAAACGCTGAAGATCTGCGGCCTGTACCCGTTCCGCAACTGGCCGGTTTCCGCCCTGAGCTTCGGCCAGAAAAAGAGGGTGACCATCGCTTCCATCCTGGTGATGAACCCGCAGGTGCTGATTCTGGACGAACCCACGGCGGGGCAGGATTACCGCCATTATACGGAGATCATGGAGTTCTTAAAGGAGCTCAACGAAACATACGGCATCACCATCCTCATGATCACCCACGACATGCACCTGATGCTGGAATACACGGACCGGGCCATCGTCATCGCCGACGGGCAGCTGGTGGCGGACGACTCCCCGGCCAACGTGCTGACCGACGAACGGATCGCCAAAAAGGCCTATCTGAAAAAGACTTCCCTTTACGATCTGGCGGTGCGGTGCGGCATTTCCGACGCGTCCGGTTTCGCGGAGCGCTTTATCCATTATGAAAGGCAGGTGAGGGGCCATGGCGGGCAGACTGCTGACGTATGAAGAAAAGGATACCTGGATTCACCGGCTCAGCGGCGTGACCAAGCTGGCGTTTTTCCTGCTGTGGTCCTTTACGGGCATGCTGACCTACGATACCAGGGTGCTGGCGGTGATGCTGGTGCTTAGCCTGATCATTTTCAAAACGTCCCGCACCGAATGGAAACAGGTGGGAACGGTGTTCAAGTTCATCCTTCTGTTCCTGTGCCTGAATCTGGTGGCGGTGTATCTGTTTTCGCCGCAGGAGGGGACTGCGGTCTACGGCACGTCCACCGTCCTGGTGGATATGCCGGGCAACTACGACCTGACCCTGGAACAGCTCTTTTATGAATTCAATATCATGCTGAAATACCTGACGGTGACGCCGGTGGTGCTGATGTTCATCGTGACCACCAACCCCAGCGAGTTCGCGGCCAGCTTAAACCGGATCGGGATCAGCTATAACGTGGGGTACGCGGTGGCCATCGCCCTCCGCTATGTTCCGGATGTGCAGTCGGATTTCACCAAGATCAAGCACGCCCAGGAGGCCAGGGGCATCGAGATGAGCGGCAAGGCGTCCGTGTGGGAACGGCTGAAAAAGATGAGCATGATCATCTTTCCGCTGATCTTTTCCAGCATGGACCGGATCGACGTGGTCAGCAACGCCATGGAGCTGCGGGGATTCGGCAAGCACAAAAAGAGGACGTGGTATAAGGGGAAGAAGCTCGTGCGAAACGATTATCTGACCCTTGCGTTCGCCGCGGTTTTCATGATAGGATCGTTATGGATTACGTTTGCCGACGGAAACCGGTTTTACAATCCGTTTTAGGAAAATGAGAAGGAAAAGAGGAGGCAAAAGGCATGATTTACACCATCGAAAACGAGGCGCTGAAGGTGCAGATTTCGGACCGGGGAGCCGAACTGATGTCCATTCAGACCAAAGACGGCACGGAATATCTGTGGCAGGGGGATGAAGCGTACTGGGGGGACCGGGCGCTGAACCTCTTCCCATACATCGCGCGGCTGACGGAGGGAAAGTATACCCTGGACGGCCGGACTTATCACATGGATATCCACGGATTCGTGAAGGGCTCCGTTCTGGAAGTGCAGGAGCAGGAAGCGGACCGGATCGTATTTCGCCTGACGCAGAGCGAAGAGACCCTGAAGCAGTATCCCTTCGATTTCGTCTATCGGATCCGGTATGAACTGGAAGGCAGCCGGCTGAGCGTCGTTTTCTCGGTGGAAAACCCCAACGGCCGCACCATGTATTTCGGAATCGGCGGGCATCCCGGATTTTTCGTCCCCATGGAAGAGGGGCTTGCGTTCGAGGACTATTATCTGCAGTTCGATGAGGAGAAAAATCCCGTCCGCGTGGGAATTTCGCCCACCTGCTTCGTGGACGGCAACGATCGGGAATATCCGCTGGCGGAGGGCGGAAAGCTTCCGCTGGCCCACAGCCTGTTCGACGATGACGCCATCGTGCTGAGGGATATGGCGAAGGCGGTTACGATCAAATCCGACTGCGGATCGAAGGCCGTCCGCGTGGAATATCCGGGGATGGATTATCTGGGAATCTGGCATATGCCCCATACCGACGCCCCCTATGTGTGCATCGAGCCCTGGTCTTCCCTGCCCTCCCGCCAGGATGTGGTGGAGGACCTTTCCACGCAGCCCGGGCTGGTGCATCTGCCCGCAGGCGAGACCTATGAAAACCGCTGGGTGATCCGGATCTTCTGATCCTTTCGCGGGTTTTCCGGCCGGAAGAAATTCCGGCCGGAAATTTTTTTCAAAATCCCTTGACTTTTGAAGCAAAAGAGGATACAATATAGTTCGTTGTCAGGGATACAAGAGCTGACGACAGAAAAGGGATGTGCGCGTAGCTCAGCTGGATAGAGCGTCTGACTACGGATCAGAAGGTCGGGAGTTCGAATCTTCTCGCGCACGCTATTGAGAGAGATGCCGCAGGCGATGTCGCCTGCGGCGTTTTTTTATGCGACGGGACGCGCATTATTGATAAAATTCCGGAAAAGTTTCTTTTACCACAGACGTCAGATAACGAACGACGGACTCCTGCAGCTCCGGACGGCTGAATAAGGTCGGGTAGCTGATGATAATGGACAGCATTCCTGTAATCAGAAATTCCGTCTTGATGTCGTTTTCCATACAGGGAACGATTTTATCCGTACGGTAGATCTGCTGCCTGAAAGCGTCGATAAAACATTTGGGGTAGCCGGGACAAAATCTGATGTTGTTTTCCGAAAGGATCTTTCTTTCCGAAACCGTCAGAGTGTTGCTGAACAGATCGAGCTGCGCAAACATAAACGTGCGGACAAATCTTTCCGGAGCAGCAAACAGATCCGGATAAGGATTGAAACAGGCGGCTATTTTATTTGCGACTTCTGTAACCAGACCGTTGTACAGGTCATAAATATCCAAATAGTGAAGATAAAAGGTTCCTTTGCTGATTTCCGCCTTTTTTGCCAGCTCCGTCACAGTAATATGATTCACCGGCTTTGTGATAATCAGCGCTGAAAATGCCTCTTTGATCGAACGGAGCGTTTTGGTAATTCTCAAATCAGTTTTTTCGCTTATCATAACCTCGCATGGCTCCTCCAAAGAAAATGGACGATTTTGTACGATTGTCCATTTATGAACGGTTGCTGACAGCTGATGATTGAATAATAGACGACAGTCTTATATTATCATAGCATGAAATGAATACAGGCGCAGGGAGCGCCTTGACGCGCATTTCAAATTTTGAGAAAGGAAGATAAGTAAATGACACAATTTGAAACGGGCGACATTGTTTATGCCAGATTGGGAACCTGCCCTCTTGTGGGCACCGTTATCTGCAAAGACGATGAAACGGGAAAATATCTGATTCGTTTCAGCGCAGTGCAGCAGGACTGGTATTCCGCGGAAGATATCGTCGCGTATAAACGGGACTGATCTCTTCGGACATGGAACAAAAGCTCAAAAACAGGATATGAAAATCAGCTGCCGGCCCCCGATTTGCCGGCAGCCCGGATTTCCCGCCCTACTAAAACCAGCATGGTGACGAAGGAAGCGGTGCCGCCGATGAGGTTTGAGATGGGCTCCGCGGCGAAGACGCCGTTGACGGCGGGGGAAAAGTAGCGCGGGAGCAGAAGCGTCAGGGGAATGACGATAAAGGCTTTCCGCAGCAGGGAGAAGAAAATGGCCTGCTTCGATTTCCCCATGGCGGTGAAAGTGCTCTGCCCGGAAAACTGCAGCGACATGAAGAAAAATCCGAAGAAATAAATCTGCATGGACGGAATGGCGGCCTGAATGAGCGCGGTTTCGTCGCTGAAAATGCGGATGAAAAACGCGGGGAACAGGTGCAGGGCCGCCCAGATCAGGGCCGTATAGGAGATACAGACGGCGGACATGAAGGCGATGGCCTTTTTGATGCGCGCGTACTGCCCGGCGCCGTAGTTGAAGCCGATGACCGGCTGAGCGCCGTTGGTGATGCCGGTGACGGGCATGGAAACGATTTCCCGCACCGAATTGATGATGGTCATGACGCCGACGTAGAGATCGCCGCCGTGCCGGGAGAGGGTGGCGTTGCATACGATCTGCACCGCGCTGTTGGTGGCGGACATGATGAAGCCGGACATGCCAAGCCCCACGATTTTTTTGACCAGGCGCGGCTGAAGCCGCATGGAGGAAAGGCGGAGGCTTAAGATGGTGCGCTTCCCGGTGAGAAATCGAAACGTCCACAGGGCGGAAGCGGTCTGGGAGATCACGGTGGCGATGGCCGCTCCCCGGACGCCCATCCCGAAAGCGAAGATGAAAACCGGGTCCAGGATGAGGTTCAAAACGGCTCCGATCAGGACGGTGATCATGCCGATGCGCCCGAATCCCTGAGAATTGATGAAGCTGTTCATCCCGAGGCCGATCATGACGAACAGATTGCCGCACAGGTAGATGGTGAGATACTGATCCGCGAAGGGGAACGTGGCGTCGCTGGCCCCGAACAGATACAGGAGCGGGCGTTTGAACAAAAGCCCTGCCACGGTCAGCAGAAAGCCTGAAATCAGAAGGAGGCAGAAAGAATTGCCCATGATGTCTTCCGCTTCCTGCAGCCGGCCCTTCCCGCGGGCGATGGAGCACAGCGGCGCGCCGCCCATGCCGAACAGGTTGGCGAAAGCGATGACGATGGAAATGATGGGCAGGCACAGCCCCAGCCCGGTCAGGGACAGGGTGGCGTTTTCCGGGAGGCGCCCGATATACATCCGGTCGATGATATTGTAAAGAATATTGATCAGCTGAGCCAGCGTCATGGGAACGGCCAGAGACAGGATGGAACGGACGACGCTGCCTCTGGAAAAATCATTCTTTTGTGCATTGGAATCATTCATCTGATATGCCTCTTTTCAATCTGGATATACTAGATTATAAAAGGAACAAAATGCCTTGTAAAGGGTTGGAAAGGAATGGAACCATGGAAGGGATGATTTATGATGGCAGCCGGATTTGCGCTTACGAAAACCTGCGGGCGCTGTGCAGCTATGCGGGGGAGACGGCGGAATGGTGCGACGCGCTCTGGAAGGAAATGCTCCGGGACGGGGAGCTGTATGGGGAACTGCTCTACTATATGAGAAACAACACGCTCCAGGACCGGATGCGCTGCCGCGGCTGTACGCTGATCGATCTGTTCGCCCGGCAGATGGACCGGGGCTCTTCGGGACGGGGCGCGGCGGAGGAAGACGACCACTGCAGGCTGGTGGACATGGTGCTCCGCGCTTTTGCGGATATGGCGCGGATGAAAAGGGGAGGGCAATAATTTTTTCCAAAGCTGTATAAAACTCCGGATTCGTCAAATACTACTGCTGTAACCAAATATGACAGGAGGAATGGAAAATGTCTAAAAACGATTACAACCAGAATCAGAACCAGAATCAGGAAAACAAGGCGAAAAACGCTTCTGAGAACGCTCAGAAGAATCAGAACAAAAACAGCAGCAAGGAGTCCGGCACCAACTGCAAGGACAGCAATTACTAAGCGATTGCTGAGCCGGGAAGGCCGGGGCGTACGCCCCGGCC
>DWXE01000036.1 GCA_019119355.1 Candidatus Eisenbergiella merdigallinarum | reverse complement strand
AATGCAGGAGTCAAAGTCCTGTGCCTTACCGCTTGGCGATAGCCCAAAAAGGTGGATACAGGGATTCGAACCCTGGGCCTCCAGAGCCACAATCTGGCGCGCTAACCAACTGCGCTATACCCACCATATGGAAAATTGAAGAAAATCAATTCTTCCGACGTGCCCGAAGGGATTCGAACCCCCGACCCACGGCTTAGAAGGCCGTTGCTCTATCCAGCTGAGCTACGGACACACGCTACGGCTATCACCCGGTAAATTGATATCAGGATTCTCCTGAAAAAAGACTGTCTACACACAGTCAAAGCAGGTGATGGGAATCGAACCCACGTATCCAGCTTGGAAGGCTGGTGTTCTACCATTGAACTACACCTGCATACATCTATATCGGGGTGACAGGATTCGAACCTGCGACCTCCTGGTCCCAAACCAGGCGCTCTAGCCAAGCTGAGCCACACCCCGTCGCTTAACTTCAAGCCCTTGTCCGTGACGCAAGAATTATTATATATAATAAGTTCTGATCTGTCAACAGCTTTTTTGAATTTTTTTACATTCCGGCGGCGGACCGGGATGGTACCGTTTCCGCCGCCGTTTTCGCTCCTAAAGATAGTTCAGATGATAATGGGCGTTTCCCGCTTTGTCAAGCTCCATGAGGATGAAGCTGGGTCTGCGCCCTTCCTGCCGGGGGTAGGAAATGCTGCCCGGATTGAGAGCCGTCACTTCCAGAGAGGAGCGTCCGATCTCCAGCAGCGGCCTGTGGGTATGTCCGAACATCACGATATTGACCCCCCGCGACATGGCCTCCTCCCGGATAAACTCGTTCCCCATGGAAACGTAGTAATTGTGTCCATGTGTCAGCCAGACCCGGTATTTCCCGATCATGAATTCCTCTTCCCTGGGAAGGTCGGTGAAAAAATCGTTGTTTCCGGCCACCATATGGACGGGGCAGCCCGCCGTTTCCCGGATGAAGTCCTCGCCGCCCTCCACGTCCCCGCAGTGAATGAGCATATCCACCGGCCCGGTCCGGTCCAGTGCCTGCGTCAGGTTGCCGTTTCTCCTGTGCGTATCGCTGACGATCAAAATTCGCATCTCATTCTCCCTTCCGGAGCAACTCCTTCATCTTCTGCAGAGCCCTTCCCCGGTGGCTGATCCGGTTCTTTTCTTCGGGGGACAGTTCCGCCGTGGAAAGGTCGTTTTCATACAGGTAAAAAATCGGATCGTAGCCAAAGCCGTTTTCGCCCCGCTCTTCCCATCCGATATAGCCCTCTATCGTCCCTTCCGCCACTTCGCACCTGCCGTCCGGAAACGCCGCCGCGATGGCGCATACGAATCTGGCCGTCCGCTCCTCTTTGGGCACTCCTTCCAGCCGCGCCACGATGTTGGCGTTTTTTTCCCGGTAGGAAGTATCGTAGCCCATGTAGCGCGCCGAATATACGCCGGGCTCCCGGTTCAGGCGGTCCACCTCCAGGCCGGAATCGTCGGCCAGCACGATAAATTCTCCGATGCTCCTTTGGGGCATGGCCGGAATCCCGTTGTCCCTGCACCAGGATGCGATTCCTTCCGCCTTCAGCACAGCGTTCTGCGAAAACGTGGTCCCGTTTTCCTCGACCTCCGCATCGATGCCCGCATCTTTTAAGGAGTAGACGGAAACGCCCAGATCTTCCAGAATCTGCCTGACTTCCTTCATTTTTCCCGCGTTTCCCGTGGCGAATATAATGTCCTTCATCTTTCGTTATTCCCTTCCCTTCTGTTCCCGGTTCGGTTTGGGCGGCCTGGGCCCCTGAAACTGGTAAAAATAAGTCTTCATCATCCCGTTGTAAATCTTGCGGTTTTTATCCGCCTTCCGCCCGATATCCTGCTCCACGTTTTCATAGGAAGTGATCAGGTACAGCGACCAGCTGTCCAGCAGCCGGAAGCGCTCGCCCAGCGTCCGGTACAGGGGAGGCAGGTCCTTTTTGTCCTCCAGGCGTTCTCCGTAGGGCGGATTGGTGATCACGAACCCGTATTTCTTCGGATGGGAAAGTTGGGATACCGGCCTCGTCTGAAAGTGGATCAGATGGTCCACGCCGGCGAGCCTGGCGTTTTCCCTGGCGATGGAAACCATGGAATCGTCGATATCATATCCCTGGATATCGGTTTTCACCCCGTCGTCCACCAGGTCGAACGCCTCGTCCATGGCTCTGTACCAGCACTTTTTCTCCACCACGTGCCCCCAGGCTTCCGCGGTGAATTCCCGGTTCATCCCCGGCGCCATATTGGCCGCCATCATGGCCGCCTCGATGGGGAAGGTCCCGCTCCCGCAAAAGGGATCCACCAGGATCCTGTCCCCCTTCCAGGGCGTCAGCAAAATCAGCGCCGCGGCCAGATTTTCCGCGATGGGCGCTTTTGCGGTGAGCTTCCGGTATCCGCGCTTGTGCAGGGACTCGCCCGTGGTGTCCAGCGCCGCGGTCACCTCATCCTTCATCAGAAAAACCCGGATGGGGAAGCTCTCCCCGTCTTCCGGAAACCAGTTCACCCGGTAAATGCCCTTCAGCCGTTCCACGATGGCCTTTTTCATAATGGACTGAATGTCCGAAGGGCTGAACAGCTTACTCTTGACGCTGGCGGCCTTCGCCACCCAGAATTTTCCGTTCTCCGGCAGGAAATTCTCCCATTCCAGCGCACGCGTTCCCTGGAACAGCTCTTCGAAGCTCTCCGCATGGAAGCTCCCCACCCTGATCAGAATCCTCTCCGCGGTGCGCAGGAAGACGTTGGCCCGGCAGACCGCCTCTTCGTCGCCCAGAAACGTCACTCGCCCGTCCTCTACCCGGCTCACTTCGTATCCCAGGTCCTGAATTTCCCGCTTCAAAACCGCCTCCAGCCCGAAGTGGCAGGGGGCGATCAGCTCAAATTTTTTCATAGATCTCCTTTTGTATCGCGCTCTCTTTTTCCTTCATCCCCTCAGCCGCAGGGGAGAAACTACCGTTATTGTACGTTCCGCCGGCGCGTTCTGTCAAGAAAGAATCCTGCCGCTCTTACACGCGGCCACAGCGAAAAGGCCCGGGCGTACGCCCCG
>DWXE01000035.1 GCA_019119355.1 Candidatus Eisenbergiella merdigallinarum | reverse complement strand
TCATTGAATTCATCATACAGACTCCTTATGTTTTTTCTCGACAATTAAACAATAAGACAAATCTGTATGATTGGGAAGAGGTTTCGATCTCTTCCCTTTATTTTTGCCAATGATAATTATACTCTAAGTTTTTGAGATTCAGGCCTTCGAAAACTGCCTCCGCCCGTTCCAGTTTTTCACGGATGGGAAAGCAGTCGAAGGTGGCGAAATAGTCCTCCGGCTTCTCCGCGCGGCGGATCAGCTCCACCTCGCCGTTCTCCTTCAGGAGCAGCTCCGCGCTGCGCAGCTTTCCGTTATAATTGTACCCCATGGAAAAACCGTGGGCCCCGGTGTCGTGGAGGAACAGATAGTCCCCCATCTCGATTTCCGGAAGCTGCCGGTCGATGGCGAATTTGTCGTTGTTTTCGCACAGGGATCCGGTCACGTCGTATGTGCGATCGCAGGGCGCGTCTTCCTTTCCCAGCACCGTGATGTGATGGTACGCGCCGTACATGGCGGGGCGCATCAGGTTCACCGCACAGGCGTCCACGCCGATATATTCCTTATAAATATGCTTTTCGTGGATCGCCTGAGTGACCACCGCCCCGTAAGGTCCCATCATAAAGCGCCCCATCTCCGTATAGATGGCAACGTCTCCCATGCCTGCCGCAACCAGGACCTCATCGTAAACCCGATGGACCCCTTCTCCGATTTTTTCGATATCGTTGGGTTCCTGGCCGGGGCGGTAGGGGATGCCAACGCCGCCGGAAAGGTTGATGAAGGCGATATGAACGCCGGTTTTCTGCTGCAGGGAAACGGCCAGCTCAAACAGCTGCTTCGCCAGCTGGGGATAGTATTCGTTGGTCACCGTGTTGCTGGCCAGAAAGGCGTGAATTCCGAAGTGGCGGACGCCCTTTTCCTTTAAAATCCGGAACGCTTCTTCCATCTGCTCCCCGGTCATCCCGTATTTGGAATCCCCCGGGTTGTCCATGATCCCGTTGCTCAGCGTGAAGACGCCGCCCGGATTATAGCGGCAGCTCATGGTCTCCGGCAGTTTCCCCAGGATTTCCTCCACAAAATCGATGTGCGTGATGTCGTCCAGATTGATGATCGCCCCCAGTTTTCCGGCCAGGGCATAATCCTCCCTGGGCGTATCGTTGGAGGAGAACATGATCTCATGCCCTCTGATATCCAGGGCGTCGCACAGCATGAGCTCCGTGGCGGAGGAGCAGTCGCAGCCGCAGCCGTATTCCCGCAAAATATCGATGAGAAACGGGTTGGGCGTGGCTTTCACCGCAAAATATTCCTTAAATCCCGGATTCCAGGCGAACGCGCGCTTCACCTTCTCGGCGTTGGCCCGAATGCCCGCTTCGTCGTAGAGATGAAACGGCGTGGGATATTTTTCGACGATTTTTTCTACCTGTTCCTTTGTCACAAACGGCTTTTTTTCCATAAATTTAGTCTCTCCTGAAATTCGTTCTGTCTTCGATCTGCCAGTCGATGGGCTCTACGCCGTGCTCTTTCAAAAAGGCGTTGGCCTGGCTGAAATGCCTGCATCCGAAAAATCCTCTGGACGCAGACAGCGGGCTGGGATGGGGCGCCTTTAAAATCAGATGCTTCGGATTCGTCAGCATACCCGCCTTCATCTGCGCCGGCCTGCCCCAGAGCAGAAAGACGATGGGACGGTCCTGGGCGTTGACCGCCTCGATGACCGCATCCGTAAACTGCTCCCATCCTCTTCCCTGATGGGAATTGGCCTGATGGGCCCGGACCGTCAGCACGGTGTTGAGCAGCAAAACGCCCTGGTCCGCCCACTTTTTCAAATACCCGTTATCGGGAATCCTGCATCCCAGGTCGTCGTGCAGCTCCTGATAAATATTGACCAGGGACGGCGGGATTTCCTGTCCCGGGCGCACGGAGAAGCACAGCCCATGGGCCTGATTCACATTGTGATAAGGATCCTGCCCCAGGATCACCGCCTTCACTTTGGAAAGCGGCGTGAAGTGAAACGCGTTGAAAATCTCCTCCGCCGGGGGATAGATCACCCTGGTAGCATACTCGTCTTTCACGAATTCAAACAGCTTCGCGTAATACGGCTTGCCGAATTCTTCTTTCAGCGCCGGAAGCCAGTCGTTGCTGATCATCGCCATCGCACTGCGACCCCCTTCTGTCTTAAATATTCCTTTACCTGCATGATCTCCAGCTCTTTATAATGGAAGAGGGAGGCTGCCAGAGCCGCGTCCGCGCCGCCCTCTGTCAGCGCTTCCCTGAAATGTTCCAGCGTCCCCGCACCGCCCGAAGCGATGACAGGAATGGAAACCAGCTCCGACACCGCCCGGGTCAGTTCGATGTCATATCCGGCCTTCGTCCCGTCGCAGTCCATGCTGGTCAGCAGGATCTCCCCCGCGCCCAGCCTCCAGACCTCCTGCGCCCACTCCAGCACATCCAGCCCCGTATCGATTCTGCCGCCGTTTTGATAGACGTTCCAGCCGCTTCCGTCGTTGCGGCGCTTCGCGTCGATGGCCACCACCACGCACTGGCTGCCGAACTTTTCCGCCGCGTCGCAAATGAGGCGCGGGTTATTGATGGCCGCGGAATTGACGGAAATCTTGTCCGCCCCTTCCCTCAAAATCGCGCGAAAATCCTCTACGGTCCGGATTCCTCCTCCCACCGTAAAGGGGATGAAAACTTTTTCCGCCACCCTGCGCACCATGTCCACAACCGTCTTTCTGGCGTCGGAAGAGGCCGTGATGTCCAGAAAGACCAGTTCGTCAGCTCCCGCCCGATCATAGGCTTCGGCGATCTGCACCGGATCCCCGGCGTCCCGCAGATTGACGAAATTCACTCCTTTTACCACCCTGCCGCCGTGAACGTCCAGGCAGGGAATGATTCTCTTCGTATGCATGTTCACTCCTTTTCACCGATCCGGAGAAAATTTTTCAGGATGGCGAGGCCCGTCTGGGAACTCTTCTCCGGATGGAACTGACAGGCGAATACGTTTCCCTTTTCCACGGACGCGTCGATGGATACCCCGTATTCCGCGCGCGCCGTCACGATATCCTCCTCGGCCTTCAGGTAATAGGAATGCACGAAATAGACGTAGGACTGCGGCGAAATTCCCGCAAACAGCCGTCCCGCTTTCGGAAACTCCAGGGAATTCCATCCGACGTGGGGGATTTTCAGCGGCTGCCCGTCCGGCCCGATTCCATCCGGGATGCGGACGATCTCTCCTTTCAGGATTCCCAGCCCGGCGACCCCCGGGCTCTCCTCGCTGGATTCGAACAGCAGCTGCAGCCCGAGACAGATTCCCAAAAAAGGGATGCCCTTCTCCACGACGGCATGAATCACGTCCACGAGCCCATAGCGGTTCAGCTTATCCATGGCGTCCCCAAAGGCGCCGACCCCGGGCAGAATCACCCTGTCCGCGGACAGAATGCGCTCCGGATCCCTGGTCAGCACCGTTTCCTCTCCCAAAAACTGCACCGCCTTCTCCACGCTCTTCACATTGCCCGCATCGTAATCGATAATCCCTACCATATTCACTCACTTTCTTCCAGAAGGAAATCCACGGAATTCTCCGCGATGGAAACGCCCTTTTCCCGCAGCTCCTCCGTCAGCTGATACAATCTGGAATGGATTCTGAAAAAGCGCGCTTTCCGGTTGAAATACGCCACCTTTTCAAAGGGGAAACGGATGATTTGAGGGAACTGCATTCCCGCTCCCAGCTCCAGAATGCACAGCTCCCGGTTCAGCGTCCCCTGCAGCCATTTCGTATAGAGGTTCCACTGGGGCAGATATCCTTCCTCCCGGTAATCCGGAGAAGAAACCTGATTGAACCACAGGGGTTTCCCGCAGGACGGGCAGCGCGGAAAGGCCTCCGGGTCCAGCGTGCCTTCGTCGATCCGGCTCAGAATGGACTCCATCGCATCCTCATCCCGCAAAAGCCCCTTTTCCCCGCCTCCTTCGCAGCTTCCGGCGCACTGGAACGCCCGAAACCCGCCGCAGGGCGTCACGATCCTGTCCGCGTCCAGCCCGGATTCAAAAATCAGGTCATCCCGGCAGAGGGAGACGATAAAATAATTTTTCCCCGACAAAAGCTGCTCCAACTTCCCGTATGCCGCCATCCGCCTGGGATCGGGATGGCGCCTTAAACAGTGAAACTGAACGTACTGTTCCAGCGGCCCGCCCCCCGCGCGCCCGGCCTGCAAAAGCAGCGGCCCGTAAAAGGGATCTTCCTTCAGCCCGTCCACAGGAGTCTCCCATTCCGTTCCGATCCCCACCAGCAAAAGCTGCGCTTCTTCTACCGCTTCCATCACTTCTCTCGTCATGCTTCGACTCCTTTTCTACTCCTGGTATTATAGCAGACTTTACCGCGCTGAACAACTAAAAAAAGCTTCTATCCTTGCGAATAAAAGCTCTTCTCATTCATACCCTCAAAACTGAACACTGAATCTTTCTCTCTCCATCCGTCTCTTCCCTTGCCTTCTCAGGTTAAGCCCTCGACCGATTAGTACATGTCAGCTCCATGCATTACTGCACTTCCACCTCATGCCTATCTACCTCATACTCTCTAAGGGGTCTTACTGATTGGGATATCTCATCTTGAGGGGGGCTTCACGCTTAGATGCCTTCAGCGTTTATCCCTTCCGGACTTGGCTACTCTGCCATGGGTCTGGTACCCAACAGATACACCAGCGGTCCGTCCATCCCGGTCCTCTC
>DWXE01000034.1 GCA_019119355.1 Candidatus Eisenbergiella merdigallinarum | reverse complement strand
GGGCGGGGCGCCCTCCTTCGGTCAGGGAGGAAAGATGAAGGTCGTGACCACGATTTTCCCCGCCTACGATTTCGCGCGCCAGGTGGCGGGGGAGCGGGCGGAGGTGACTTTGCTGCTCAAACCGGGGATGGAGAGCCATTCCTACGAGCCTTCGCCCAGGGATATTCTGGAGATCATGGACAGCGATCTTTTCCTCTATGCGGGCGGGGAGTCGGACGTATGGGTGGAAGAACTGCTGTCGGCGGACGACGGGGAGACGGAAGCCTTCGCCCTCCTGAACTGGGTGGATCCGCTGGCGGAGGAAACTTCCGAAGGGATGCAGGTGAAGGGCCACGACCACGGGCACGAAGAGGAGGAAGAGCATGCGGAAGAAGGGCATGCGGTGCATCTGGAGGGGACGGAATACGACGAGCACGTCTGGACCTCGCCCAAAAACGCCATGGTGATCACGGAAAAAATCTGCGCCCTCCTTTCCGATAACGATCCCCAAAATGCGGAATATTATGAAGAGAACGCCCGGGCTTATCTGGAGGAACTCCGGGAGCTGGACGAGGCCTTCGCTTCGGTGGTGGAAAAGGCAGAGCGCCGGACCCTGGTGTTCGGGGACCGCTTTCCGCTGCTGTATTTCGTCCGGACCTACGGCCTGGATTTTTACGCCGCGTTTCCCGGATGCAGCGCGGAAACGGAGCCCAGCGCGGCGACCATCGCCTTTTTGACGGACGAGGTCAGGCAGGAAGGGATTCCGGTGGTGTTTTATCTGGAGATGTCCAACGGCAAAATCGCGGAAGCCATTGCGGAGGCGGCGGGGGCCCGGACGGCGGTCTTCTATTCCGTCCACGGCATCACGGCCAGCGATCTGGAAGCCGGGGAGGACTATCTCTCCCTCATGTACAGAAACGTGGAAACCTTAAAAAAGGCGCTCTGGTAGCGGAAAGGAAAGAATGAAATGTCCTGTCTGAACTGTGAACACGTCTCCTTCGCCTATGAAAATCAGACGGTGGTATCCGATTTGAGCTTCCGGGTGGAGGAAGGGGATTATCTCTGCATCATCGGGGAAAACGGAACGGGGAAATCCACGCTGATGCGGGGGATCCTGGGGCTGAAAAAGCCTTCTTCCGGGACTATCGCGCTGGGGGAAGGGATCCGGCAAAACCAGGTCGGGTACGTGCCTCAGCAGACGCCGGTGCAGCGGGATTTCCCGGCTTCGGTGTGGGAGGTGGTGCTGTCGGGCTGTATCAACAGCAGGGGATGGCGCCCGGGATTCGGGGAACGGGAAAAGAAGCTGGCGAAGGAGAAGCTGGCCCTCCTGGGGATCGAAGAGCTGAAACAAAAGAGCTTCCGGGAGCTCTCCGGCGGCCAGAGGCAGCGGGTTTTGCTGGCCCGCTCCCTGTGCGCGGCCCAAAAGCTGATCCTTCTGGATGAGCCGGCCACGGGCCTGGATCCGGTGGCTGCGGAAGAGTTTTACCGGCTTTTGCTCCGGCTGAACCGGGAGCTGAAGATCACCGTGATCATGATTTCCCACGACATCCGGGAAGCGCTGGAATGCGCGGATCACATTTTGTACCTGTCCCATGACAGCCACTTTTTCGGAACCGCGGACGCCTTTCTGGAGAGCGGCCCGGGAAGGCTGTTCGTTGAGAAAATCGCCGCAGTGCGGCCGCGCCGCGACTAGGGCGGTCCGGGAAAGGAGAAAGGCATGTTACAAAACCTTGCGGAAATGCTGTCCTATCCGTTCATGGTGCGGGCGCTGACGGTGGGAATCCTGCTCTCTTTGTGCGCCGCCCTTCTGGGGGTCAGCCTGGTGCTGAAGCGCTATTCCATGATCGGGGACGGCCTGTCCCACGTGGGCTTCGGCGCCCTGGCGGTGGCTTCGGCCCTGCATCTGGCCCCTCTGGCCGTGGCCATTCCGACCGTGATCGCGGCGGCTTTCGCGCTCCTTTTGCTGAACGAATCGGGGAAAATGAAGGGGGATGCGGCGGTGGCCGTGTTCTCCACGGGCGCCCTGGCCATCGGCGTGATGGTGGTTTCCCTGAGCACGGGAATGAACGCGGATCTGAACAGCTATCTGTTCGGCTCCATCCTGGCGATGTCGAAGGAGGATGTGGCCCTGAGCGCGGCGCTGTCCCTGACGGTGCTGATCCTGTACGCGTTTTTCTACGAAAAGCTGTTCGCGGTGACCTTCGACGAGAGCTTCGCCCGGGCCACGGGAATCCGGGTGGGGCTCTACAACGCCCTGCTGGCCGTTCTGACCGCCGTGGTGGTGGTGCTGGGCATGCGGATGATGGGGGCGCTGCTGATTTCCAGCCTCATCGTGTTCCCGGCGCTGACGGCAATGCGCCTGTTCAAAAGCTACCGGGGCGTGATCTTAAGTTCCGTGGCGCTGGCGGCGGTGAGCTTTCTGGCTGGAATGTTTTTTTCCTTCTGGTACGGGACGCCGGCGGGAGCCAGCATCGTCGTTGCGGATGTGATTCTGTTCGCGGTCTTTTCCCTGCTGGGACGGATCGTAGGGCGATAAGAAAGGAGAGAAGTTGTGCGTACATTTTTGGGACTGATGATTCCTTTTATCGGAACGACAGCGGGCGCGGCCTGCGTCTTCTTCCTGAAAAACGAGCTGAAGCCTCTGGTGCAGAAGGCGCTTCTGGGCTTCGCTTCCGGCGTGATGGTGGCGGCCTCGGTCTGGTCTCTGCTCATCCCCTCCATGGACATGGCCGCCGGAATGGGACGGCTGGCTTTCGTCCCCGCGGCGGCAGGGCTGATGCTGGGTGTCCTCTTTTTGCTTTTGATGGACCGGCTGGTGCCCCATCTGCACCTGGGCAGCAGCGAGGCGGAAGGACCGAAGGCCCCGTTAAAAAAAACGACCATGCTCGTCCTGGCCGTGACCCTGCATAATATTCCGGAAGGGATGGCGGTGGGCGTGGTGTTCGCCGGCATGATGACGGGGAATACGGGGATCACCATGACGGCTGCCTTCGTGCTGGCCGTCGGGATCGCCATCCAGAACTTTCCCGAAGGCGCCATCATCTCCCTCCCGCTTCGGAGCGAGGGGCATACCAGCCGAAGGAGGGCTTTCGCCTACGGCGCCCTTTCCGGCATCGTGGAGCCGGCGGCCGCCTTTCTTACCATTCTTCTGGCGGAGATTATCGAGCCGCTGCTGCCGTATCTTCTGGCCTTTGCGGCCGGCGCCATGCTCTACGTGGTGGTGGAGGAGCTGATCCCGGAAGCGTCCGAAGGGGAGCACAGCAACATCGGGACCATCGGCTTCGCGGTGGGATTCGTGATCATGATGGTGCTGGACGTGGCGCTTGGATGAAAATAAATTTTCATAGATAGAGATTAAGAAAATATAGCAAACATTTTACAATCCTCTGATAGTGGGTTTTACATTCCTGCCTTATACTGACAGTGTAACAGGAAATTCGTAAAAATTATCGTTCAGGAGGAAGAATTGAGATGAGTGCTGTACAAAAAGGGACATTAAATCAGTCGCAGAAACTGATGGTGTTCGTTCTGACCATGGCCCTGTACGGGCTGGCAACCCTGTTCACCGAGCTGATCCCGTCCTTTCAGGTGGGGATTGTGGAATTTTCCGTGGAATATTTCCTCTTCATTCCGCTGACCCTGGCCATGTTGTTCGATCCCCTGTCCGCGGCGTTGGGAGCCGCCACAGGCGAACTCGTTTTTTCTGAAATCATGCTGGGGCAGTTCGGCGGGCTGGGCGAGCTGGAGAAGTTCATCACGGTGACCATTGGCGTCTATGTGGCAGGGCGTCTGGTGAGGGATCCGAAGAACCGGAAAATGGTGGGAGTCGCGGCTTTTTCAGGAGCAGGGCTGCAGCTGCTTCTGGGAACGATCGTGGATATTCTGAAGGTACAGCTGGCGGTGTCGGATTTCGAAGCGGTAGCGGGACTTCCGGAGAGCGTATTTGCCACAGAGGGATTTGCATTTTTCAATGATCTTCTGTTCTCGGGGATCCTGTTCTGCCTGCTTCCTGCGCTGTATCTTGTGCCCAGACTGTACGGGAAGATCGAGCCCCTGCTGGGAATGGAGCCCAGAACGGAAGCGGTCTGTTCAGGGCGCCTGGGCTGGAAGCTGCCCGCGGGCTGCGCGCTGGCCTTCGCGGTCGCTGTGGGCGCGGAGCTTCTGGCGGAGAGCGGGCTTTCCCTGATCGACTGGGAAGCGGGCTGGGCGGAGAGCCCGACGGCACTGGCCGCAGGAATGGTCGTGGCGGCCGTCGTATCCGTTGGCGCCGTCATGCTCATGCGTGCGCGTTCTGTCAAAGCCCCCATGGAAAAGAGCGTGTGACGGCATGAACGTTATCGAGACAGAAAATTTGACCTATTTCTATCCGGGCGCTTCGGAGCCGGCGCTCAGGCGGGTGAATCTGCAGGTGGAAAAGGGGGACTTTCTCGCTATCGTCGGTAACAACGGCTGCGGAAAGTCCACTTTCTGCAAGGCGCTCAATGGCCTGATCCCGCATTTTATCAGCGGCAGCTTCGAGGGGAAGGTAACGGTGGACGGACTTGATACCCTCTGCACGGATGTGGGGACGCTGGCAAAAAAAGCCGGCTATGTGTATCAGGACTTCGAGAATCAGATTTTGCGGCCCACGGTGCTGGACGACGCTTCCTATGCCTGTCTGAACTATGCCATGACGGATTATGCGGATCGGGGAAGGGAAGCGCTCAGACAGTGCGGCCTGGAAGGAAAGGAAAGAGATTATATCTGGCAGCTTTCCGGCGGTCAGACCCATCTGCTGGCTCTGGCGGGAGCGCTGTCCCTGCAACCGGAAGTTCTGATTCTGGACGAGCCCATCGCCCAGCTGGATCCCCTGCATGCAGACCGGATTTACGAAGTGCTGCGGACGCTGAACGAGACATATCAAAAGACGATTATCGTGATCGAACATCATACGGAGTACATCGCGGATTACTGCAAGCACGTACTTTTGATGAAGGACGGGCAGGTCTGCTGGAAGTTGCCCGTGGGAGAAGCGTTGCAGCGGGTTGACGAACTGCAGGATTGCAACATATTTCCGCCCCAGGTGACCATTGCGGCCCATCGCCTGAGAAAGGAAAAAGGGCACCGGGGCGAAGGGGGACTGCCTGTGACCGTGGAAGAGGGAAAACGCTTTTTTGCCCCGCTTCCGGAGCCGGTTAAGATGGACCGGCCTCTTCCGGCAAAGAGGGAAGAGACGGCGGTGGAATTTCGGGATGTTTCCCTGTCCTACCGCAGCGTAAAGGGGGAGCCTTACACCGTTTTCCGGAATCTGAATCTGAAGATCAAAAAAGGGGAAAAAGTGGCTGTCATCGGGTCCAATGGAGCGGGGAAATCCACGCTGATGAAGCTCATGGTAGGGCTGCTGAAACCGGGGAAGGGAGATATCCTCTACGATGGGAGGAGCATTTCCGGGATGGATCGGAGAACGCTGTCAAAAAAGGTATCCATGGTTTACCAGAATCCGGAGAATATGTTTATCCGGGATACCGTGGCAGCGGACGTGGCGTATGCCATGGAAGCGCGTGGTGTACCGGGTTTCCGGGAGCGGACGGAGGAACTGCTGGAGCGTTTTCGCCTGACGCAGCTTTCTCAGCGGGACGGCAGGCTGTTATCGGGCGGACAGATGCGCCGGGCCAGCCTGGCCATCGGAATCGCGCTGGAACCGGAAATCCTTTTGCTGGACGAACCCACGGCAAATCTGGATATCGCTACCAGGAGGGAGATCCGGAAAACGCTGGAGGATATGAAGGATATCACCGAAACGGTGCTCATCGCCACCCACGATATGCAGCTGGTGTGCGAATGGGCTGACCGGATCGTGGTATTGCGAGGGGGAGAAGTAATCGCCGACGGGAGCAGAAACGAAATTTTCGGCAATCAAAAGAAGATTCAGGAAGCCGGGATCCGTCCTCCGGAAATTTTTTCCATGGGTCAGGCGCTGGATCGGGACGCACTCTGTTATACCGTGGAAGAATTTTTGATGTTGTTCGGAGAAAGGAAAGACGGAAATGCGGATTACAGAAAAGCTGTCCAGTAATATTCTGGACAAAGTTTCCATCGATTTTTTGCGCAGTCAGGTGCTCAAAAATGCATATGGAAACGACGATACCGTAATTGCGGGGATGGATCCGCGAATGCTGCTGGTATGGTATCTCTTTTTTGGGCTGGTGCCCTGGTTTGTTGATGACGTTCCCTTTTTGCTGGGATGCTTTTTCCTGGTAGCCATCACCACAAAGCTGGCGCGGGTGGCGGGCATGGTGCTGTTCCTGTTTGTGCTCGGCGTATTCTCCCAGACGGGCTACCTTCTCTTCGTTACCCTGCTGTTTGGTGGGGACGCTTCTGCGGTCGGACCGCTGCTGATCCTGACGCTGAAGGTAGCCACCGTATCTCTGGCATCCGTGACCATCTTTTCGGGACTGGACCCGGATAAGCTCGCAAACGGTCTGATGTGGTACGGATGTCCGGAACGGCTGAGTTTTTCCATTTCGTACGCCTATCGGATGCTGCCGCTTTTGATGGAAGAGTTTCAAAATGTCCTGCTTTCCTATCGGCTGCGGGGAAATCCGCCCTCCAGCGATACGTTTTGTGGAAAAGTGAGATATTTGATTTATCAGGTTAAAGTCATCATCCATGCCTTTTATCCGCTGATGCTCAACACGGCCAAACGTTCCAGAACCACGGTGGAAGTGCTGGAGATCCGGGGCTACCGTTATGCGGCGGTGGACCGGGAGGTGAAGAAGATCAAGCTGTCCTCCCTGAAAATTACGAACAACGATCTTATGTTTCTGGCGTTGTCCTTTCTCTGGGTGGCGGTGACGGTGTTGGTTTCCACGCTGATCTGAATCTGCGGAAAGGAAGAAAGAAGATGAATCTGGATTTTCATACGCATGGAAAGCTTGCGAAATATCTGCCGTTTTCCACGGAATATACGGACTGGCTGTTGGGGGAAGCGAAGCGGGCGGGGCTGGATGCCATCTGCTTGACGGAACACTTCAATACAAAACAGTTCGACGAGCTGTATGGATATATCGCCGCAGCAGGGGACCGCTGCGGCGACGCGTGGGTCTTTGACGGCCTGAAAGTGTTTCCGGGCATGGAGACGGACATTGCGGAGGGGGGCCATGTGCTGTCTATCGGGCCGATGGACGCGATTCGGGAGCTCAATCGCCGGTTGGAGCCTTATAAACAGAAGGGGCATTTTCTTTCCTTTGAAAGATTGTCCGGGCTGTTTGCACAGTATCCCGTCCTGATTGGAGCGGGGCATCCGTTCCGGGAGGGAGGGCATATCCCCGGACTTTCGCCGGAGTTGCTGGAGCGCTTCGATTTTCTGGATCTGAACGGAAAGGATATCGCGGAGGATCGGGAGAGGACTGAGCGGCTTACCGGGCAACTGGCAGAGAGGATCATGCGTCCGGTGGTAGCGGGGAGCGATACCCATCAGGCGGTGCAGTATGGATGTATCCGCACGGTATTTGAGGATGAATTTAATACGTTTCCGGAACTGCTTGCCCGGATGAATGCAGGGCGCTATTCCATCGAGGTCCATCCGGAGGCGGCGTTCCGGGTCCGCGCCGCAGGTCTCCTGAAGCGTTCGCTCAAGGAAATTCATGCGCTGGGCGGAGACTATGTTACAGTGCTGTTGTCCGGCGGCGGAGAGTCGGAGTCAGTACTGGCCGCAAAGCGGAAAGCGGGGTGAAGCGAATGTGCCTTCAATTTCCCGGAGCGCCGGAGAAACTGACGACGGCGGAACGGGCGATTCTGGAATATATCGAAGGGCATAAGGAGACTTTTCTGTTTATGACCATCGGGGAACTGGCGCAGGCCCTGAACGTATCTGACGCGACCATTTCCAGGTTCGCCCGGCATATGGGCTGCGCGGACTTCAGGCATCTCAAGAGGGTGGTGATGAATCAGACGGTCTCCGGAGCGGGGCCGGCAGGAAAGCTGGCCAATACGCTGTTGGCCAGGGAGGGAGCGTTTCTGGAGCAGTGGTTTTTGCAGCAACAGTATTGCCTGAAGCGGACTGCGGAGCTTTTGGAAGATCGGAGTTTTGGTGAAGCGGTCCGTTCGGTAGCGGAGGCGGAGCGCGTTTTTATTCACGCCAAAAACGCATCGGTTTCCATGGCGTCCCTGCTGGAATTCAGGTTGCGCAGAATCGGTATGGATGTGCGCCGGATTCCTTCCGGGGGCACGGAAATGCTGGAGGGGCTGGCAATGGCAAAGAGAGGGGACCTGGTGGTTTTGTTCGGGTTCTCGAAGGTTTCACGCGAAGGCAGGATTATTCTGAAACACGCCGAAAGCGGGGGATATCGGACGCTTCTTTTTACCGGGCAGCTTCACCCCGCTGCCGGTCCGCGGGCGGACAAAAACCTGGTGGTCTGGCGGGGAGAAGAGAACGAGTATCATTCGATGTCCGCTCCGGCTGCCGTGGTGGACGCGCTGGTGGTCGCTGTTTCCGACGTCAGGGGAGCGTCGGCCGCGCAGGCGCTGAACGGGGTAAAAAATTTGAAGGAACGGTATGGAAAAGAGCTCTGACCGCAGGTCAGAGCTCCATTTTCCATCCGTAGCAAAGGCGGGGATAGTCGTTGAGATGATGTTCCAGCTCGAAATCGTATTTTACTGTTCCCCGGGCCGTATAGGGCAGCGAAGTCCGGGAGCCGTCGGGCAGCAGGACGAAGAGACCGGAGATTTCGATTCCTTCTTTCTGCAGGGCTTCCGCAAACAGGCGGAAACAGGTTTCCCCATCCGAAGTGAGGGAGAAACGGATGGCATAGCGATAACCTCCCAACAGGCGCTTCTGCTGTTCCAGGATTTCCTTTTCCAGAATGGTATCCCGGGCCAGAAAGGCGTAGAAGGTGGCCAGGGAATCGGTGCCCTGGGTGTAGTCCCCCTCATGCCAGAGCCGCGTTCCCTCGAAGACGTGTTTTTCGCCGGAAGCGGCGAAGCGCCCGGCGCGGGCGTCTTCCCGGATGATGTCCTGCAGGCGGGAGGTTTCTTCCTGAAGAAACTTTTCAAAGCGTTCCCGGTTGAAGGAAAGGCGGGGTTCCCCGGCGGACTCCGCCTGCGGAGCCTGTGCGAGTTCCTGTCTGATTTCGTCGATGAAAGACATGCTGACTGTGTTCTCCTTTGCAGATGTGGCGGACGATCTTACAGCGTCCTCTTGTCGAACTTCTCTTCGCAGTACTTGCAGCGATATACTTCCTTTTCCTTGTCCGCCAGGACGAAGATATGGGGCAGCCCCTGCTCGATGGAAGTGATGCAGCGGGGGTTTTTACAGCGGATGACGTTTTTGATCTGGCGGGGAAGATGAAGGATTTTTTTCTCCACGATTTCGCCGTTTTTGATGACGTTGACGGTGATGTTGTGATCGATGAAGCCCAGGACGTCCAGATCCAGCATATCGATGTCGCATTCCACCTTCAGGATGTCTTTTTTCTCCATCTTACTGCTCTTCGCGTTTTTGATGATGGCCACGGTGCAGTCCAGTTTGTCCAGCATCAGATGATGATAGATGGACATGGCCATTCCGGCCTGAATGTGATCCAGAACGAACCCTTCTTCGATTTTTCCTACGTTTAACATATGATTCTCCATTCCGGAGCGATGTTGTCAGAGCCATTTGCGACGCTCCGGCACAAATGGCGGCGTGAGACGATGAAATGAAACGGCGGGCTGCCCTCAGTCCACATGGATGTCCAGAAGGGTCAGGATCAGGGCCATCCGGACGTAGACGCCGAACTGGGCCTGCTGGAAGTAAACCGCCCTGGGGTCGTCATCCACATCCACGGAAATCTCGTTGACCCTGGGAAGGGGATGGAGAACCAGCATGTCGGCGGGGGCGAGCTTCATCTTTTTGCGGTTTAAGATATAGAAATCCTTCAGGCGGATGTAGTCTTCCTCGTTAAAGAACCGCTCCTTCTGCACCCGGGTCATGTACAGGATATCCAGCTCGGGCATCTTGTCCTCCAGACGGATCACCTCTTCGTAGGGAATCTGCTTTTCCCGGAGCATCTCGGTGATGTAGTCGGGGATCCGCAGCTCGTCGGGGGAGATGAAGATGAAGCGCATTCCTTCGTAGCGGGAAAGGGCGTTGATCAGGGAGTGTACCGTGCGGCCGAATTTCAGGTCTCCGCACAGGCCGATGGTCAGATGATCCAGTCGCCCTCTGAGGGTGCGGATGGTGAGCATGTCCGTCAGGGTCTGGGTGGGGTGCTGATGGCCGCCGTCGCCCGCGTTGATGACGGGGATCCGGGACTTCTCCGCCGCCACCAGGGGGGCGCCTTCCTTCGGATGGCGCATGGCGCAGATGTCCGCGTAGCAGGAAACGATGCGGATGGTATCGGCCACGCTCTCGCCTTTGGATGCCGAGGAGCTGTCCGCGTCGGCAAAGCCCAGAACGGAGCCGCCCAGATTGAGCATGGCAGCTTCGAAGCTCAGCCGCGTCCGGGTGCTGGGCTCATAGAAGCAGGTGGCCAGCTTCTTCCCTGCGCAGGCGTGGGCGTAGCGGGGCATATTGTGCTCGATGTCGTTTGCCAGATCGAAGAGCCGTTCCAGCTCCCCGACGGTGAAATCCAGCGGATTCATCAGATGTCTCATGGAAAAAGTCCTCCTTTTTGAATGGAATAGAACGTTTTTGGCCCAAAGAAAATCGAAGAGAACAAAATCCCTTCGATTCGATTCAATGCGTGCTGCTCACGGAGGAGACAACACATCCATATGGGAGTGGAAAAGAACGACGCCGCCGCAAACCTGAGCCTGACGGCATAATTTTCTGCGATGGAAAACGGATTTTCGGGCGATCATGCTTCCTCCACTTCTGTACCTTGCGCGCTTGTACCATGGTTGTTTGTGCACATTTGACTCAGTATAGCACAGGGAAAAAATGATTTCAACAGGGAATTGCAAAAAGTGACAGAATGCCTTATAATGCGGTTATCAGTGAATCCAGTGTGTCTGCGAGGAAGGTACGAATATGATGAAATTTGTGGAAAGAAAAAGATGGGTGTTTTTGGGGCTTCCCTTTACGTTTACGGTATATACGGTGAAGGAGGATATGATCACCGTGCAGAAGGGTTTTCTGAACAGGACGGAAAACGACTGCTACATGTACAAGGTGCAGGATGTGGAGCTCCAGCGCTCTCTCGGCGAGCGGATTTTCGGGCTTGGGACAGTGAAGTGCTATACCGGGGATACCACGGATCCGGAGCTGTATCTGACCCATATCCGGAATTCGAAGGAGATCAAGGACTTCATTCTGGAGGTTTCGGAGACGGCGCGGCAGAAGCGCCGCACGCTGAATATGCTGGATATCGGGGCGGATGGGGCCGATGTGGACCCCGGGGACCTGTAGGCCGGCTGGGAGCGCGGCGGCGCGGGGCTGTGCGAAAGACCGAAAACGGGCAGAGTGTTTCCCTGAGCATGCGGATGCGAGGAGAAAGGGCACTCTGCCCTTTGTGCGAGGAGATTGGAGATTACCATGGAACTGGATATGACAAAGGGAAAGCCCCTGGACCTGATCGTGAAATTCATCATCCCGATCATCCTGGGCAATATTTTTCAGCAGATGTACAATGTGGCGGACACCGTGATCGTGGGGCAGTTCGTGGGCGTCGGGGCTCTGGCGGCAGTGGGCGCTACGGGAACCATTTCCTTTCTGATCCTGGGGTTCATGCAGGGGCTGACTACCGGATTTACGGTGCTGACCTCCCAGCGTTACGGGGCCGGGGATACGGAAGGGCTGAAGCGGAGCGTGGGCAGCGCCTGGCTCCTTTCCGCCATCGTCACCGCGATCATGACGGCGCTGAGCGCGGCGGGCATGGACTGGCTTTTGCATGTGATGCGGACGCCGGAAGATATTTATGAGATGTCCCGGACCTATATCCTCATCATTTGCCTGGGGATGGGATTCAACATCCTCTATAACCTGCTGGCCAGCATGCTGCGGGCGGTGGGAAACAGCAGGGTGCCCCTGTATTTTCTGGTGCTGGCGGCGGTTTTGAACGTGATCCTGGATCTGGTTTTGATCATCGTATTCCGGATGGGCGTGGCAGGGGCCGCCGTGGCCACCATCGCCTCCCAGGGGGTCAGCGGACTTCTGTGCCTGGTCTATATCTGGAAGAAGGTCCCGGTGCTGCGGGTTGGCAGAAAGGACTTTCGGCCGGACAAGTGGTGCATCCGCAACCAGATTTCCATCGGCATCCCCATGGCGCTCCAGTTTTCCATCACGGCGGTGGGGACGATCATGGTGCAGACCGCGCTGAACATGCTGGGATCCGTGGTTGTGGCTTCTTACACGGTGGCCTGCAAGGTGGAGCAGTTCGTGACCCAGGTCCATGCCGCCATGGGGATGACCATGGCCACCTACAGCGCCCAGAACAAAGGGGTGGGCGATCTGGGGCGGATCAGGACGGGAACCCGGATCGCCTTCTGGATGTCCGCGGTCTATTCCGTGGTGACCTTCTTCGCGCTGCAGGCCGCCCTGCCCTGGGTGGTGCGGATCTTTGTCACCGGCGATCTGGGAGAAATTCTCTCCTACGTGCGCATCTATATCACCATCTGCGGCGTTTTCTTCATCCCTTTGGGCATGATCTTCATCTACCGCAACGTGATGCAGGGATGCGGCTACGGCTTCATGCCCATGATGGGCGGCGTGGTGGAGCTGGTCTGCCGGGGCGTTGTGGCGGTGATCGCGGCGCGCCTCGTGAGCTATGAGGGCGTATGCGCGGCCAACGCCAGCGCCTGGTGCCTGGCCGGAATCTTTTTGTGGCTGGCCTACCGGCATGCCATGAAGCGGATGGAGCGGGGGCTGGAGTGAGCGGAAAAGTTTAGGTTTTGTTTAGCCTTCAGAGCACTGTTTGTTTAACAGTGCTCTTTATAATGGAAAAAACGGGGGAAAGCGACGAAAAGGAGGGAAAGCCATGAAAAGGATATGGAAGGGAGAAGGCGGCGGAGGAATCGGGAATCTGCCGGTGTTTCGCCTGATCGCAATCGTCCTGATCACCGCCTGCATTCTGGCGGTGGGCCATTTCGGGGGAGATATGGTTCCCCTGTTATCGGCGGTGGAGGTCCGTCTCGTCCTCGCGCTGGCCATCATTTTGATCCTGTTCGTGATCATCGACGCGCTTTGAGGAAGAGGTTGGGGCGCGCGCTTTTAAAAAGAAGCCGTTTGCGGTATAATAGGAACGTCCAAAAGCAGGGGGAAGAGGGAATGAACTGGAAAAATGCGGGAAAAAGCGTGCGGCGGCGGATTTTTCTGTCCAACGCCCTGATGGTATCGTTCACTTTGCTGCTCTTTTTGGCCCTCAGCCTGGGGACGGCAATTATTTACTGGGAGTCCTTGGAGCAGCAGCTTTTGTCCTCCGCGGAAACCCGGATCGATCCGGAGAGGCTGGAGGAGATCATCCGGGATCTGACGATCCGGAAAAACGAGTTTTTTCTGATGTTTTTCGCGGACGGCGCTCTCTGCATCGCGGGGCTGCTCATCGTCAGCCAGCTGTTCACCGGCAGGCTGGCGGCTCACATCATGAAGCCCTTAAAGGCGCTGATGGACGGGGCGGAGCGGATCCGGAAAAACGATTTGACGAAAGAAATCGAATATGCCGGGGACTCGGAATTCGAAACCGTGTGCGCCGCTTTCAACGAGATGCAGCGGCACATCCTGGAGGAGCAGGAAAAAAACCGGAAATACGAAAAGGCCAGGATGGACATGATCGCGGGAATCTCCCACGATCTCCGGACTCCGCTCACGGCCATCCGGGGAACCACCAAAGGGCTCATGGACGGCGTGGTCTCCACCCCGGAGCAAAGGCAGCGCTTCCTGGAGACCGCCTATCGAAGGGCGGGGGATATGGACCGGCTGCTGGATCAGCTCATGTGCCTGTCGAAGCTGGAGACCGGGAATCTGCCGATCTTGGCGCTGGAAGCGGACCTGGCGGAATTTCTGGACGACTACGTGGAGGAAAGGCGCGGGCTTTTGCGGGACGCTCCGGTGGAGCTGAAGGCGGAGATCGAAGGGAGGGGGATCCGGGCGGTTTTCGATCCCGGGCAGTTGCGTCGGATTCTGGACAATCTGCTGGATAACAGCATGAAATACGGGGAGAAAAATCCCCTGCGGATCACGATTTCCCTGACGCAGAGAAAGGGGACCGCCTGGATCCGCTTTGCGGATGATGGGATCGGCGTTCCGGAAGAAAAGCTCCCTTACCTTTTCGACCGGTTCTATCGGGTCGATGAGTCCCGAAGCCGGAAGGAAGGGAACGGCCTCGGGCTCTCCATCGTCAGATATCTGGCGGAGGCCATGGGAGGCAGCGCGGAGGCTGAAAACGACGGAGGCCTTGCGGTGCGGATCGGGCTGCCGGTTTCGGAAGGAAAAGGAGGGAAGGCGGATGGATCGGAAAAAGAAAATCCTGATCGTGGAAGACGATGAAGATATCGCCATGGTGGAAAAAGTATATCTGGAATCGGCCGGCTTTGAAACGTCGATCCTGGCGGACGGATCGCAGGTCGCAGGCTTCCTGGAAAAGGAGAGCTTCGATCTGATCCTGCTGGATCTGATGCTCCCGCAAAAGAGCGGCTATGAAATCTGCAGCGAAATCAGGGACAGGCTGGATATCCCGATCCTGATGGTGACGGCGCGGACGGAAGCGGTGGACAGGATTCATGGCCTCGGCCTCGGGGCGGACGACTATATCGCAAAGCCCTTCGACCCCGCAGAACTGGTGGCGAGGGTGAATGCGAACCTGCGCCAGTACGAACGGGTCGCCCGCAGGGGGAACCGGCCGGAGACGGAGCCGGAGGAGATCCGCGTCCAGGATGTCCGGATCCTGGTAAACAGCTGGAAAATCTATAAGGGAGACCGGGAGATCCGGATGCCGAACCGGGAATTCGAGCTGCTCAAATTCCTGGCGCAGAATCCGAACATCGTCTTTTCGCGGGAGCAGCTCTTCGAAAAGATCTGGGGATACGATTATATGGGCAGCAGCGCCACGGTCATGGTGCACATCAACCGGATCCGGGAGAAAATCGAGGACGACGCCAGAAATCCGGAAATTCTGGAGACGGTCTGGGGCGCGGGATACCGGTTAAACGGATAGGAGGACGGATATGTGGATACTGTATGCGGCAGGATCCGCTTTTTTCGCGGGGATCACCGCGATCCTGGCGAAGTGCGGGATTAAGAAGACGGATTCCAATGTGGCTACCGCCATCCGGACTGTGGTGGTGCTGGCATTTTCCTGGCTGATGGTGGGAGTCACGGGAGCGGGGGGAGAGATCGGGCGGATCGATCCGAAAACCCTCCTCTTTCTCGTCCTGTCGGGGCTGGCCACAGGGGCGTCGTGGCTCTGCTATTTCAGGGCCCTTTCGCTGGGCGACATCAACCGGGTGGTTCCCATCGACAAGTCCAGCACGGTGATGACCATCGTGCTGGCACTGATCTTTTTGCGCGAAGGGATCACCTGGGGAAAAGCCGCAGGGGCTGCCATGATCGGGGCGGGGACGCTGATGATGATCGGGAAAAAGGAAGAGAGGGCAAAAAGAGCGGAAGGGGGCAGCTGGCTGCTCTACGCGTTTTTGTCCGCGGTTTTCGCAAGCCTCACCGCCATTCTGGGAAAGGTGGGGATCGAGGGCGTGGATTCCAACCTGGGAACCGCCATCCGGACCGGAGTTGTCCTGATCATGGCCTGGGCCATGGTATTCCTTACGGGCAAACGGAAAGAGGTGGGCAGGACGGACAAAAAGGAGCTCGTCTTCATCTGCCTTTCGGGGCTGGCTACGGGGGCGTCCTGGCTCTGCTATTACCGGGCGCTGCAGGAGGGCCCTGCCAGCGCCGTCGTCCCCATCGATAAGCTCAGCATTCTGGTGACCATCGCCTTTTCGCGGATCGTTTTCCATGAAAGGCTCACGAAAAAGGCCGCCCTTGGGGCGGCGATTCTGACGGCCGGGACGGTCCTTCTGGCCGTAAAATAGCCGATCCGGGCGGGAAAGAGAGCCGGGCGCAGAGCCGATAACACGCAGAACAATGCGGTTATCGGCTCTTTTTGTGGCATTTCCGGGTATGAAAGCTCAGACCTCCAGAATATGTCTCAGGCAGGGCGTCTGTTCCCGGCCGGGAATCAGGCGCTCCCCGTCGCTGTAGCCTTCTTCCCGGCCGGACAGGGTTTTCGCCAGCTGCGCCCGCAGTTGTGCGATGCGCTCCTGACAGCCGGGATCGCCGATGGCGTCATGCAGCTCCAGGGGATCCCGGTCCAGGTCGAAATACTGCTCCCTTCCGGTGCGGGAAAACCAGATATATTTGTCGCGTTCTGTTACAAGAAACTGATTTCCCAGCCCCTCCGGTCCCCCGGCGCCGGTATGCTCGCCGTGAAGAAAGTCCCGGACCCGGTCGGTCTCCCCTCGCATGAGGGGCAGCAGGCTTTTCCCGTCCAGCTCCCCGGGTATGGGAAGGCCGGCGATGTCCAGAAGGGTAGGCATCACGTCCCTCAGCTCCGCCAGCGCGGATATGGAACAGTTTTTGCGGATGCCCAGCACGTCGCCCGGATCGTAGAAGAGCAGGGGAACGCCGCTGCTTCCTTCATACGGGAGGAATTTGCGGAACAGGTGATGATCTCCCAGCATTTCGCCGTGGTCGGAAACGAAGACAAAAACCGTGCGATTCAGCTGGCGGTATTCAAAAATTGCCTGCAAAAGCCGGGCGATCTGATGGTCGATGTGAGTGATGCTGCCATAGTAGGCCGCTTTCGCGCGCTTTAAGGCCTGAGGATGGACGATTCCCCTGTCCGTATTATAAATGAGCCCGTTTTGCTCCGGATCGTCTGGCTGCGCCCAGTCGCCCATCAGCGGATCGGACAGGGGCCGGTCCTGATACAGATCGAAATAGTAACGGGGCGGCGTATAGGGAGGATGGGGAGCGACAAATGAAGTCATCAGAAAGAATGGTTTGTCCGGATCCCGGCGCCGGAGGAAATCGATGGATTCGGAAACGGTCCAGTTGGTATGATGATATTTCTCCTCCATGAGAAAAGGGCGGCAGACCCAGGAGTTGACCTCCATGCCGTCGTCGATGATATCCGCATCCGCGCCTTTGTTTGATTTGAGCCAGTGAAGATAATCGTTGCAGCCGCAGAAATTGTCAAAAACGCTTTCGGTATACGAACGGCCGTGGTGCATATAGCCGTCGTTCAGCACCACGTTGTGAAAGCCCAGCAGATTTCTGGCGGGGGACACGTGCATTTTTCCCACGCACTGGGTATGATAGCCGGCTTTTGCGAACTCTCCGGGAAGGGTGTGGGCGTAATTCCAGCGGACGCCGTCCCGGTATCCGACCCTCCCGTGATGCTCCTGAGACAGGCCGGTGAGCAGGGCGGCCCTGGCGGGAATGCAGGAAGGAACCGCGGAATACGCCCGGGTGAAGAAGCAGCCCTGCCGTTTCATGGTATCCAGCGTGGGCGTTTCGATTTCCGGGTTGCCGAAAGCGCCGACGCAGTCCCGGCGCATCTGATCCACGCAAATCAGCACGATATTGGGAGCCTGTCGTTTCATCCTGTGCGCACCTCCTGAAAAGAAGCTTTTTTTGAGCGTAGCACATTCCGGAAGAAAAGGGAAGAATTTTTCAACTTATTTTATAAAAATGGAACAAAACGGATTGGACAGGATATATTTTCGATGATTAAGAAATGAAAATGGCGGAAAAGAAGAAACGGATATGGCAATACACACAATGAAATGCCGGAATATCCCCGCAAGAACCGGGAAAATTGTGCAAAAACATGGAAGGAGAAATATTATTAAAAAAAGTTTAATAAAAACTTGATTTATGGGATCAAAAGGTATATCATAAAGTTGCGGGCAAAAAGGATAGAAAATCCGGAAAAATACCGCAAAAGTGTACAGATCATCCAAAAGAGAAAAGGAAAAGAGGAGATGAAGCGTTGAATGCGAAGAAAAGAAGTAAATATGCCTATTTGTATATCGCACCATTTTTTATCGTTTTTGTAGTATTCAGTCTGTTTCCGATTTTATACTCCCTGGTGCTGAGCTTCTGCAACATGGATGTGCTTTCCGGCGACCTGACCTTTATCGGCCTGGACAACTACGTCCGGATGATCAAATCGGGATATTTTTTCCAGTCCATCGGAAACACGCTGCTGATCTGGATCATGTCCATCATTCCGCAGCTGACCATCGCCTTTCTTCTGGCGCTGATCCTGAGCAATAAGTGGTTTCGGGGTAGGTTCATCCTCCGGAATGTATATTATTTCCCCAACCTGGTGACGCCCGTTACCATCGGACTTCTCTTCGGCGCCATGTTTTCCTATCCGGGAGGCGCGGTGAACAACATCATATCCGCCCTGGGGCTGGAAGCGGTGGACTTTCAGAACCACCAGATGCTGGCCAGAATGGTCATCGCCATCGCCATCTGCTGGAAGAACTTCGGCTTCAATATCATCTATTTCACGGCGGGCATCAATTCCATTTCCGACGATGTGATCGAGGCGGCGGAGGTGGACGGGGCCAGCTCCTGGCAGAGGACCACGAAAATCACCATACCGCTGATGAAGCCCATCCTGATTTACGTCCTGGTGACTTCCATCATCGGCGGGCTGCAGATGTTCGACGAATCCAAGCTGGTGTTCACCAGCGTTCCGGGCGACGCCACCACTACCATGGTGAAATACATGTACGATTCGGCTTTTGTCCGCTTCCAGTTCGGATACGGAGCGGCGGTGGCCTACGGCATTTTCATCATCGTCGCTTTCTTTGGAGTCCTGTCGCTTCTGGTGACCCGGGACCGGAAGGATGATTACGGAAGAAAGAGAGGAAGGAAGGCGAAATGAATACGAAGACGAACGACTCCCTGGTGAGACGGACGAAGGCCAGACGGATTTTGTGCCGCGCCGTGATCTACCTGTTTGCAATCGCGGTGGCCGCCGTAGCCTTTTATCCCTTTTTTGTCATGATCATCTCCTCGACTCACGATAATTACAATATCGTAGCGAAGATCAACATCCTGCCCGGCACGCACCTGAAAGAGAATTTCCAACGGCTGACGGAGAATATCGACCTGTACCGCGGTTTTGCGAACAGCCTGCTTCTGGCGGTTGTGGTGACGGTGGTGCAGAACTACTTCACCATGCTGGCGGCCTACGCCTTTGCCAAATTCCAGTTCAGGGGGAAAAACGTCCTGTTTTCCATCGTTCTGGTGGCCATGATGCTTCCCGGTCAGCTGGGGATCATCGGGTTTTACAAGGAGATCCAGGCGCTGGGGCTGCTCAACAGCTATTTCACCCTGATCGTTCCCACCATCGCCAACTGCTTTGCGGTGTTCTTCTATAAACAGTTCATCGACGGGGCGCTGCCCAACGAGCTCATCGAGGCGGCCATCATGGACGGGTGCGGGGAATTTAAGATTTTCCATACCATCGTGCTGCCGCTGGTGGTGCCGGCGCTGGTAACGCAGGGCGTCATGACTTTCATCGGCACGTGGAACAGCTATCTGACCCCGCTGATCGTCCTCAACGAAAAGGAGAAATTCACGCTGCCGCTGATGATCGCCACGGTGCGGGACGCCACCCATGCGGATTACGGCGCGCAATATGTGGGCATGCTCGTATCCGTTGTTCCGCTGGTCATCGTATTCTGTTTCGCGTCGAGAATCATCATGGAAAAGATTTCCATCGGCGCGGCAGTCAAGGGATGAGCCTGCATCCGATTCCATCCGGTCTTTTGTCAGCCTGGCTGATAAACGATATCGTATCCTATCATTCATGAAAAAGGAGGTCATATCATTATGAAAAAGAAACTGTTGTCCGTAATTTTGAGTACGGCGATGCTGGCCGGCGCGCTGGCCGGCTGCGGCGGGCAGGAGAGCGCGGAAACGACCGCGACGGCAAACGCGGAAACCGTGCAGGAAACCGCCGGGGCCGCGGAAGAGAGCGCGGAAGGCGCCGGGGAGGCTGCGGCATCCGAAGAGGCGGTGGATCCCGCGTCCGTGACAGGGGAATTCACCTACTGGACCTATACGGATTCCGCCAACAACCTGGTAAAGGCGTTCAACGAGGTTTATCCCAACGTGACGGTTGACCTGCAGGTGTTCGGCGGCGACGAGTACAAGACGAAAATCCTCACCGCGCTGCAGAGCGGCACCGACGTCCCGGATGTGTTCGACCTGGAAGAAAACTACATGTATGAATTCCTGGACAGCGATCTGATCGCGGATCTTTCCTATATCGATATCGAAGAGCTGACGAAGGATTTCTATGAGTTCCAGAAAGCGGAAATGAAAGATTCCAACGGAAACTATAAATGCCTGACGTTCCAGTCTTCCCCGGTGGGCTTCTGGTATCTGCGGGACGCCTGCGAGGAGTGGCTGGGAACCAGCGATCCGGATGAAATCTCCGCGATGCTGACTGACTGGGATACCATCATCGCCAAAGGCGAGGAAATCTCCGAAGCTTCCGGCGGCACGGTGCATCTGTGGCCCAACATTACGGAAATGGTGAAAGTTGACGCGTTTTCCTTCACCCCTCTCGTGCGGGACGGCAAGCTGGAGATCACCGACGAATGGCTGGGCATGATCGATTCCATGAGAAAGATGTACGCATCCGATGCCAACGCGGAACTGGGCAGCTGGAGCTCCGAGTGGGCTGCGGCCTGGAACGACGGGACCGTGCTGCTGCGCGTGATGCCCTCCTGGGATTTCTTCACCGACTGGGATGCCAACGCGGGCAACGTGGGAATCGCAGTCCCCTTCAAGGCGGCGTATGAAGGGGCGACCGGTGCCTGCGTCTATAACGATTCCGATAAGAAGGATCTGGCGGGGCTGTTCCTGACCTATATCGCCTCCGACGATTTCCAGAAGCTGAACATGGAAAACTACAACCAGGTGCCGGCCAGCAAGGCGGTCTGCGACGAACTGGCGGAAGGTTTCTCCGCGGAGGACTACGGCGGGCAGAACCTGCTGGCGACCTACAGCGAAATCTGCGATAAGATCGCGGACATCACGCCGGATAAATACACCCGCGCCACCCAGAATCTGTTCCAGAAGGTGGCTACCGACGGAATCAAGGCGGGGCAGACGAACGACGAGATCGTTGCGGAATTCAAGAAACAGTTGCAGGATCAGTATCCGGAAGTTATAATGGAATAATAGAATGAGACGAAGAAACAGGATCAGGGACTGACCTGAAAAGACCAGGGGTTCAAAAGCCGGAGGACAAGCCAAAGCCTTTTGAACCCCTTTGCTGTGGGGATCGGGCGGTTCGGAAACGGGGGGAAAGATGAGGGATCAGCTGGATCAGGTTCGACTGAAGAATTTTAACAGGAGATCGGTGCTCAATTACATCCGGAAGCATCAGACGGCGACGAAGGCGGGGCTGGCGTCCGTGACGGGGCTGACGTTCATGGCCATCAAGAAGATCCTGGAAGAGCTGGAGGGGCTGGGGCTGATCCGGTGTGAGGAGAGCGATCCGAAGAAGCCCGGAGGCGTGGGGAGAAGAGCCGTATCCTATGCGCTCAACGAAGGATGCCGTTATACCCTGGGCGTGCATATCAACAAGTTCGTCACCAGCGTGGGGCTGATGGATCTGAGCGGAAACGTCCTGTACAAAAGGCGGAGGCCCATGCAGCAGGATCTGGAGAGCCAGAGCTCCTTCGTGGAACAGGTTCTGGAGGACGTGGCAGCCGTGATCGCGCAGGCGGGAGCGGACCGGGGAAAGATTCTGGGCATTGGCGTCGGAGTTCCCGGGCCGGTGGACACGGAGAGCGGAACCGTTTTGACCCCGCCCAACATTCCGGTACTGCGCTATCTCCCTTTAAAGGAGATCCTGGAGCAGAGGACGGGGCTGCCCGTCTATGTGCAAAAGGATACCAACGTAATCGCGTTCGGGGAATACTGGTGCGGGCCCAGCGAGGATGTTTGCGACCTGACCTATATCGACGTGGATATGGGCATCGGTTCCGGCATGGTGATCGGGGGCATGATCAACGAGGGAGCCAACGGCATGGCCGGGGAGTTCGGGCATATCACCATCGATCCCGACGGCCCTCTGTGCAACTGCGGCAACCGGGGATGTCTGGAAGCCATGAGCTCCGGGATCGCCGTGCTGCGCGAGATGGAGCGCCAGCTGGAGCAGAACGCCTCTCATCCCCTGTACGAAAGAAGGAGGGAGCTTGCGCTGGAAGACATCTTTTGCATGGTGGAAAAGAAGGACCTTCTGACGATTTCCATTTTGAACCGTTCCGCTTTTTATATGGGAGTTGCGGTGAGCAACCTGATCAACATCCTGGACCCGCAGATCATCGTCCTGGGCGGAATCCTGATCCAGAGATATCCCCGCTATTATTCCATCGTGAAGGACGTGGCGGCTTCCCGGAGGCTGAAGGGCGCGCGGGAAACCCGGATGGAGCTCTCCCTTCTGGGGGA
This sequence comes from Candidatus Eisenbergiella merdigallinarum, assembly GCA_019119355.1. Taxonomy (GTDB): domain Bacteria; phylum Bacillota; class Clostridia; order Lachnospirales; family Lachnospiraceae; genus Gallintestinimicrobium; species Gallintestinimicrobium merdigallinarum. The sequence goes on along the minus strand of DWXE01000034.1, from coordinate 8,129 downwards.
GAACGCGGGCATGGTCGGGGCCGGGGAAGTGGTTGCGGACCATTTTTTCAACGAGATGGTCAACGAAGTGTTTTCGAAAAACGGGTCATGAATGCAGAATCGGGGAGAATCCTTTGCGGATTCTCCCCGTCCGTTTTCAGTCGCAGAGAATGAAGTTGCCGTAGCCCTCCAGCCCCTTCGGGATTTCGTCGATCAGGATCGGATAGGCGTCCAGATCCGCCACCTGCACCATGGTGACGATGCCGTATTTGGTATGATCCAGAAGGAAATAGGGCTGGCTGGAATTGTTCAGAGCCAGCAGCTTGATGACGCGTTCGTTGATATCGTGGTTCGTGATTCCGGATGGGATGGAGAAGCCGCTGGCGCCCAGAAAACACTTGTTGAAATAGAAGGTTTTGAGCGTGGCTTCCGTCAGCGGCCCGATGCAGGAATTGGTCGTCCTCTTGATGGAGCCGCCGATGAGGATGCAGGGGATCTCCAGGTTGATCAGCTGGTTGATGTGGGAAATCCCGTTTGTGACCACGGTGACGTTCCTTCCGGCCAGGAAGGGGATCATCAGGTAGGTGGTGCTGGAAGGATCCAGAAAAATGGTATCCCCCTCTTCCACGAGGCTCGCGGCTTTGGAAGCGATGCGTTCTTTGGCCTCCTTGTTGAGCTCCAGCTTCGTGGAGATGTTGAGCTCCACGGATTTCTGCATCAGGCGGACGCCTCCGCCGTGAAGCAGGGTGATTTTTTTCTCCTCTTCCAGCTTCACCAGATCCCTGCGCAGGGTGGAGACGGAAACGTCGAGAACCTTCATCAGGGAGTCGGTGGAAACGATATCGTTGTTGGAAAGCAGTTCCAGGATCTTTTCCTGGCGAACGGCAGGAATCATATGTATACCTCGCTTTACAAGAAATTCAGGATGTATGAAATATAATCTAATCTTTCCTCATTATACCATACGCAGGACAAAATGTGAATATTTTTTCAAAAAAGAATGATTTTTTATGAACAATAATTGAATAAAAGTGGATGAGAAAGGGGCCTTTTCGGCGACATGCGCGCGAAAAGGCCCCTGTATGCGAGGCGCAGTTCGTCCGTCCGCTCCCGGTTTAATACAGGAAGTGTTCCATATCCGTCAGCAGGGCGCTCAGTTCTTCGTTTTTTTCCACGAGCTGTCTCCAGGAATCCAGGGCAGGCGGTTCCTGACCCAAAAGCCGGTCGATGGGGCACTCGAATGCGGAAGCGATTTTGACGACGGTGATCAGAGAGGGACGGCGGATTTTATAGCTCAACAGCTTTTTTAAGGTTTCATAGGGAAGATCGGCGCGGTCGGATAACATTTTGATGGACCAGTTCCTGCGGGACATCTGGATGCCGATGTTCTGAATCAGGAGAGGGATCAGTTCCTCTTCCTCGGTTAAAGCGGCCTTTTTCATAATGATAATCATTCTCCTCCGGTATCGTTAGATAAAAAGAAAGGCATTGCGGTTTCGAAACGGGATGACTGGTTGCTGGCGATGAAAATGACATAGCTGCAGGGTGGATGGGGTCACTTTTTCGGGCGTCCGCCCGGCGCTTTCTTCGCGGACCGCAGCTCGATGCGGAGCGTTTCTTCAAAAATCTCCAGGACCCTGTAGCGGTCCTGCTCGGGCAGGGCGTCCAGCATTTCCTGAATCAGCGCGAGGCGGGAGACCAGGGCCGGCGAGGCCCGGTTCCCCAGCAGGATGTCGATGGAAACGTTTAACGCTTCGGAGAGGGATAACAGCGTGTCCAGCCCGGGTTTGCGGATGCCCCGCTCCATATAGGAGACGAAAATGGGGCTTTTCCCGATCAGTTCCGCCAGCTCCTCCTGTTTCAGGCCGGCCTGTTCCCTGTATTTTTGAATTTGTTTCCCGATGAGATTTCTTTCCATATAAAACCCTATCCTGTATTAGAACTATGATCGTTCGTCTTAGTATAGGGAGAAAGCCGGAATTGTACCAGTGACTGAAAGTAATAGTATTAGCACAGAAACGACGATTGCCGCGGTTTGGGATAATACGCTGACAAAATCCGTCAATTCGCTGACAAACCCAACAAAAAATTTTGAAATGTGATACGATTAGAAAAAGATGGAAAAGGGGAACCGGTATGGCGGAGTTGGTGGACAGGGTCGTGATCGAGGGGGCCAAGCTCGCCATCGAAACGCTTCCCAGACGGAGCGTTCCGGTGACGGAGGTGGTGGCGGAGAGCATCCGGACGCTGATGCGGTACGGCGAAGAGAGCGGGCGGAAGGAATGCGGTGAGACGGCCCTGGCCCAGATCATCGCCTGGCTGGAGCTGGGGATGGAGTACGGCCTTCTGGAGGAATTGTTCGACGAGGTCCTTTTGAAAAACCAGGTGTCGAAAACGGAGCTTCTGTTTCGCTACGGCAGGCCGGAAAAGGGGAGCCGGATCACGAAAAACCGGATCCGGGCGCTGATCGGAAGGTGGAGAAGGGGACGGCCGCAGGACCTGTCCCTGGACGAGGTGGTGGAGGATATTTACCGGAGGATGCTGCACGACAGCAGCGGCTGCCAGACCTATCTCTGTCATTCGGCGGACGGCTCCGTGTTCGGGATGATAGAGTTGATCCTTTCCGACCAGAAAATCGTGCTGCACGACAGGAAACAGAAGAGATATTATTATTTCGCGGGGGGACGGGATGCTGAGGATCGGGCTGGTGGATGATGAGAGGGAGTTCCTGAAGGTCCTGGAACGCAGGCTGCGCAGGGAGTGCGAAAAGAGGGGAATTTCCTGCTGGATCGACGGGTTCGAAAACCCGGAGCTGCTGTACTTCCAGTTCGCGGAAAGAAAGGCTTACGACGTCTGTTTTGTGGACATCGAGATGCCGCAGATGGACGGCAGGGAGCTGGCGGGAAGGATCCGGCAGCTGGATGAGAGGGTGAAGCTGATCTTTCTGACCTCCCACAGGGAGTTCGTCCGGGCGGGATACCGGATCGGAGCCTTCGACTTCCTCACAAAAGACAGGCTTCTGGAGGATTTGCCCGAAACCATGGATCATCTGATCCGCGTATGGCTGGAGGAGGAGAATCAATACTATACGATTCAGACCAGCTCCCGCTATGAAAGGATCCCTTTTGGGGACATCATCTATATCTATAAGCGGGATCAGAATATCTGCATCGTCACGAAAAACGGGGAGACTCACGAAAGGAAATCCCTGAAAAAGATACAGGAGGAGCTGGATGAAGAGCAGTTTGTGCTGGTGGAGCGGGGACACATTGTGAATCTGGCTCACATCGTCCGGGTGAATGCCCGGGAAATCGAGCTCAGCAGCGGGAAAACGGTGACCGCCAGCAGGGACCACATCGGCCTGGTGAAGGAACGGCTTGGAAAGTACTATTTGCGGAAGCTGGCTATGAGAAAGGAATAAGGATGAACCTGGTATTACAGATCGCGCTATGCTTCTGGGAGATTTTCCTGCCGTTCTGTTCCGGAGAAAAGTGGCTCCGGAGGAGGGAAATGACGGCGGCGGGAAAGGGCGTCTGGTATCTCGGGATGACGCTGTCCTTCCTGCTTTTGATCCTGCAACGATCCAGCGTATTGTACTCCCGCTGGTACCTGATTTTTGAGGCGGCAGTGGCCGCGCTGCTGTTCGCGGGGAGATTCCGGATCGCGCGGCGGGACGCGGGGCTGTTGATCGGGATTTTCTATGAGGGCATGTACGGTCTGGATCTGCTGCTGCTTCTGGCGTTGGGATACGCCCGGGGAGTTTCTTATATGAGGCTGACCCAGGAAAATCTGACCTTGGACAGGATCGTTCTCTGCGCTGTCAGCCGGGGGATCGTGACGGCAGGGGTCTGGTGTCTGGCACGCGCTTTCGGGGATCGGATTCTGAAGCTGTGCGAAAGGAACCGTAAGATTTTCCTCCTGATCCTGTCGATGCAGCATTTGAGCCTGCTTCGGTGCGACGTGGTCTTTGCGGATGAAACGGGGCAGCTGATGGAGCGGAGCCTGCTTCTGTTCTTCCTGTTCTATCTGTTTCTCATTTTCTTCCTTCTCATCTATCGTATCCGCGAGAAGGGGGAACACGAGAAGTCGGTTTTGGAGCAGAAGGCGGACGCCGCGCAGCAGAAATATGACGCTCTGGTTGAGGAGGAAAGGAAGCGGGATCTCCTCGTGCACGATATGCGAAATCATCTGATCGTGTTGAGGAGCATGCTGGAGGAGGGGGAGACGGATCGGGCCCTGGGCTATATCGAGGGGATCTGCCGGAGCGTTTCCAAAATCCCGCACAGGGTGGAGACCGGCAATACCGTGGTGGACTCCCTGCTCCACGAAAAGGCGGAGCGGGCCGGGGAGCAGGGCATCCGCTTCCGGATCCTGGCTGAGGATCTGGCGGACGGTTTCGTGGAGGATCGGGACTGGTGCTGCATTCTCGGAAACCTGCTGGACAACGCGCTGGAAGGGAGCCGGAAGGCCGAGGGGGAGAGATGGATCATCCTGCGGCTGGAAAACCGGCCCTTCGGGATCGTGGTATCCGTGGAGAACAGCTGCAGCGGAAGGCTGCGCGTCTCAGAAGGGAAGTTAAAGAGCACCAGGGAGGATCCGAAGGGACACGGCCTGGGGATGGAGAGCGTCGCCTTTTCGGCGGAAAAATACGGGGGAACTTTTTTGTATGAATGTGAGAACAACGTTTTTTTGGCGAGCGTTGTCCTTTACAGATAAATTTTATTCAATCAGGAGGAAAAGACATGCAGGAAGAACGTTTGAGGGAGCAGCTGATGGAGGGTGTGGGCCGGCTTCAGGCGGAGGAGCGGATGATCCGTGAAATGGAAGATGCGGAAGAATTTTCGATTACAGTAAATACTGTTTTTTTAACCTTTATCTGCTGCTGAATCTCGGGGCCGCCTGCGGGCGGCCCTTATTTCATAGAGGGACGTCGCGCTCCTCGGGAGACGTGGCCTGCGCGATCTTCCGGAAGGGCGATTTTGGCCGTCCGGAAGTCATTCGAAAAACGGGAAGAAAGGGAGAGAAAGCATGGAAACGCGTCTGTTTGAACGCTTTTATGAGGAGATGATGGAAGAAGCGCGACGGCGCCTGATTCGGGAGACCGGAGCGTTCTGGGATCCCGGGGATCTGGACTGGGAGGGGATTTGGGACGGGATCTACCGGGCGCTCAGCGGTGCGGGATTTCGCTGTCTGCTCCTGGAGTTTCAGGTCTGCGACCGGTCAGGAAAACTCAACGGTCTGACGACGGAAGAAAAGCTGGAGGATTACGGGAACCGTTTTTTGAGCCGCAGGGCGTATCGGGAGGAGATCTTTGAGATTTATCCGGAACTGAAGGCGCTGTGCGGACGGATTTTGGAGAACCGGACGGCCGCGGCTGCGGAAATGCTGATGCGGCTGCGGAGGGACCGGGAACGGATCGAAGAAACCCTGCTGGACGGGAGACATTTTTGCCGGATCGCAAAAATTTCCGCAGGGGAGGGGGACGGGCACTGCGGCGGAAGGACCGTAATGAAGCTGAGGCTGGACTGCGGAAAAACCATTTTCTATAAGCCCCGCCCCATGGACGGGATTTCGCTTTTTTACGGTTTGGAGAAGGAAATCGAAACCGCTTTGGGAATGCGGCCCCGGGATATTTTTCGATATTTGCCCATGGATTCCTACGGGTGGTCCGGGAAGGTGCAACGCCGACGCTGCAGGGGGGAAGAGGAAATCCGGAATTTTTACCGGAGGATCGGGATACAGGCCGGAATCGGCTATTTTCTGGGGAGCCACGATTTCCACTATCAAAATCTGGTGGCCTGCGGGGAATATCCGGTCCTGGTGGATTTGGAGAACCTTTTTGGCGCGGAGGAAGGGGAAGGCGGGCTCGGCCGTTCCGTGCTGTCCGGCGGCCTGCTTCCGGTCGCCATGAAGGACGCGCGCTACTGCGCGGTGACGGGAAACGGGGGCAAAACGGCGCGCCATCCAGTTCCCATGCTCCGGATGGACGGAAATGAAATTTCCATTGTCTACGGGAAGCCTAAAATGGAGAGGGGGAAAAACGTTCCGGTTCCCGGCGTTCGCGCCTCCGCCTTTCGGGAGGAAATCCAAAGCGGGCTAAACGCCGCGCTCCTGCTTCTGAAAGATTTGGGGGACGAGGGGATTTCCTCCCGTCTGCCAGCCCGTCTGAGCGGACGCTATCTGGCCCACAGCACGCAGTTCTACCACGCGATTCTGGAGGCTTCCTGCCATCCTTCCCTGATGAGAACGCCCGGGGAGAGGGAGGCGTTCATCCGGAGGATGTGCCCGGACGGGGCGACCCGGGAATATGAAACGGCGGATTTGCTGGCCGGGGACATCCCGTATTTTTCCCGCAGAGCCCACAGCCGCTCCCTTTTTTCTTCGGACGGACAGGAGATCGAAAACTATTTTGCCGGGACGCTTCCGGAAGCGCTGCTGGAAAGAAGGAAAAAACAGGGGGAGAGGGACTGCCGGATTCAGGGGGAGTGCGTGAGGCTGTCCCTGGTCCTTTCGGAACTGAACGAAAAGATGCTTCGAAACGGGATCCGCACATGCCGGCCGGCAACGGGAGAAGGGAAATCCTGGTATGAGCTGGCGCTGGAGGCGGCGGAGGAGATCGCCGGACGGGCGGTCTGGAGCGAAGACAAAACGGAGGCGACCTGGCTGACGCTGAAGTACGCCGGAGGAAAGGAAACGGACGTCGCCGTGGGGATGATCGACGAATATCTGTATGAAGGGAGGGGCGGAATCGCTCTCTTTCTGCGGAGCATGAATCTGGTCAGCGGGAAGTACGCGCAGCTGTGCGACGCGGCGGAAAACGCTCTCTTTCGCTATACGGATCTGGTGGCGGAGGGAAAGAAAAAGACGGATACCGGCCACGCCGGGGCGTACTGCGGGGAAGCGTCCGTGGTCTTCGCCTATCTGGCGCTGTACGGGATGACGGGGCGGGAAAAGTATCTGCGATATGCGCAGCGGCACGCCAGGATCGTAAAAGGGCTCGCCCAAAGCGACCGCAGCCTGGATCTTTTGTATGGAAACGCGGGAGCCATCGCGGTCTTCTGCAGCCTGTACGATCTCACGGGAAAATCCGGATATCTGGACGACGCCCGGGAAGCAGAGCGGCATCTTCGGCAGAGCCTGAGGGAATGCGGCCAGGGGCTGTATTATCCCGGAGCCGGGAATCAGGGGCCGCTTTCCGGAATGGCGCACGGAAACGCGGGGTACCTTTTGTGCTACGGCCGCCTGCTGCGCTGCGCAAAGGGGGAGGCGCGCGAAGCGTACGAAAAGATCCTTTCCGGCCTCCTGCGCTGTGAAAACGGCCTTTGCCTGAAGCGCACAAAAGGGGGAAGGATGATCTGGAAAGGGGAAGCCCTGCCCTCCTGGTGCCGGGGGTATCCGGGGATTTGGCTGACCTGCCTGGATTTGCAGAAAACGATGGAGACGGGGGAGGCGGCCGTCCCGGCGGGGCAGCAGTCCGGCGGGCTTTTCGGCGAACTGCGCGGCGAACTGTGCGGCGTGATGGGTCTGGCCGGGGAAATGGCGGAAAAAGTCCCTCTGCGCGAGAGCATGTCCCTGTGTCACGGAAATCTGGGGACGCTTTTGCTGCTGAAGGAATGGGCGGCACAGGACGGCAGCCCGAAGGCGCGGGAAATCCTTTCCGACTTTGGAGAACAGGTCAGGATGAGCCTGAGCCAAAAGGAAATCCCGATCCCGGTGGAAAAACAGAGCGTGGGGCTGATGTACGGCCTGTCCGGAATCGGATACGCCTGTCTGGAAATGAGCGGACGGCTCAAACTGCCGGGAAACGGGACGGACTGGCTTCGGATTTTGCCGGGAAGCGGCCTTGCGCGGAATGTGTAAAAAGGGGATGCCGGATAGGGGACGGTGTGATATGCTGGATAAGCCGCAGTTTGCGCTCGTTGACCGCGAAAGAGGGAGTGTGGTAAAATATCCGTAACGATTCCCGGGCAGGCTGACGTGCCGGAGAGAAAGGAGAGGGAAGCGGCCCGGCAGGGGCCGTCAAAGAAAATTTCGGCAGCGGGGCGAAGCGGATGGGACGGATCCCCGCCGGAAATGATGAGGAAAGACGTGGTGATGACAGCGTGGCAGGGAAAGATGTTGCGGAAAAGATACTGGAATCCTACAACGAT
>DWXE01000033.1 GCA_019119355.1 Candidatus Eisenbergiella merdigallinarum | reverse complement strand
CGGGCGCCCCGCCCCCCCCGGCCCCGCTCTGAGCCATACAGCCGGACAGAAAGAACAGAAACGCCCCCAGCAATATCCAGATCTTATTTCTCATCTCTTTTTTTCTTTCTTTCCTCCGCATATTCTCTGGCGGACCGGCGGATTTCATCCAGCGCCTCCGCAAACCGCGTCGAACGCATGGTAGGATTGCCCAGAATCTGCCCGCGCTTCATCACGTCGGAAAGGAAACGGGACAATTCCGCCCGGTCCGTATTTTTCAGGAAGCGCTCCCGAAGCTCCGCCAGCTCCTCCCGCTTTTCCAGCAGAAGCTGGGAACCGGGCAAAAGCTCCCGGATCCTCCGGAACCTGTTCTCGATCCCCTCCGTCAGATCCCCGTAGCGTTCGGCCAGATCGTCCAGAATATCCCCGAAATCCTCCTGGCGCTCTTTGACGTAATTGTCCTTCGCCTCGTCCGCCAGCGCGATGATCACGTCCAGCCTCCTCTGCATCCTGGCCAGATCCCGCTTCGCCTGCTCCATCCGCACCAGCACGTCCCGAAGATCCAGGGCAGCCCGGAAGGAAAGGGCGAAGTCCGCCACGAAATACAGGGTCAGAAGCATGGTCATCAGGGTCAGTATGCCCTGGGGAATCCAGAAAATAAACCGCTCCACCGGAGGATGGATCAACCGCGTCATCACCACCGTGAGCACGCCCCAGGCCAGCGTGGATCCCAGGCAGATCTGCCCCTGGAAGTTGAATTTCTGATCGGAATAGTCCCAGTAGCGCACCTTGAACAGCGCTTCCATGGTCACGCCGGTGACGTATTCCAGAGCCGTGGCGCCCACGCAGCCCGCCGCCCAGGTCAAAATCAGATTGTCCTGAAACGGCATGGAAACGATGAGCATCATCAGCCCGCCGCTCCCGTACAGGGGAAGAAAAGGCCCCCGGATAAACCCCCGGTTGACGAATTTCCTCTTTTTGAGGGAAACATAAGTGGACTCCACACACCAGCCCACGAAACTGTAGAAATAGAAAAGAAAGACCCATTGGATCCAGGAATACCCGTACATGGCACCTCCGCATGTTCAAAAAGCTCAGGCGAACAGGTCGATCCCCACCACCGGCTTTCCCTTTCTGGAAAGATGCTTCTCTCCCCGAAAGAAAAATTTGCCGTATCCTCTGACCGAAACCCGGTCGCCTTCCTTGAGCTGGCAGCTGTTGTTTTCCATCTGCCGCCCGTTGACGAATACCTTTTTTTGCCGAAACAGCTCAAGGCTTTTGCTGCGGGAAAGATTCCATACCGCGGCCACCACGCCGTCGCAGCGCGGGCTGGCCACATGTTCCTCCCGGTAAACCAGAACCGGGCCGGGCAGATCCTTCACGTCCTCCACGCGCCTGCACCGCACCCGCGTATGCCGCACCCGGGTCAGGTTTTCTTCCAGCCAGGGCGCGATGGCGTCCGTGCAGAACAGGTACGCCCTTTTCTCCTCCGGGAAAATGTCGCCCACGGCGCTCCTGTCGATTCCCGTATTCAGGACGGCGCCCAGAAAATCCCTGTGGGAAAAGTCCTCCGCGAACTTCTCCATCAGCGGTTCCACGCAGAGGCAGACGATGGGAAATGGTTCTTCATATCCCAGCTCTTCCGGATCTCCGAACCGGGCCATCTGCCGCTCCGCGTATTCCGCACCGCCGAAGAGCGAAGGGCGAACGCCCGCCTTCGCCGCCGCCCGGTGCAGGACGTCCTGCTCGGCCAGCGACAGAAAGCCGGTAAAGGTGAACATGTTCTGCCGGAAGGATCTGTCCGCCAGATCCTGAAAGCGGTTTGCCAAAAGCTGCAGTTCTCTCTCCGTTTCCGCCACTTTTTTCCTCCCGTCACACGAAGCTGATCACCGGATCTTTGGGCTGCTTTGCCTTCGTGACCGAAACCGCGTGCAGCACCGGCCCCTCTCCCTCGTAATCCGCGAAATATTCCCGCTTCACCACCGCCGTGACCTTCACCCAGTCCCGTTCGGCGAACAGGCCGATTTTATCGTAGACGCAGGCGAAGCCCAGAAAAGCCATATCCTCCGCGCAGCAGGTCATGGCCATCCTGCCCGGCACGAAATAATCCTTCGGGAACCCCTCCGGCTTCATCACCATGGCCGTGAACTGGACCGTTTTGCCCTCGTAGCGCTCCAGATGGTCCAGGCTGTCCAGATACCAGATCCCATATCCCCGGTCGTCCAGCACGATGGGATCCGCGGACAGGTCATAGGGAAGATCGTCTTCCATGATCTCGTCGATTTCCCCGTTTTGATCCTCAAAGACGATGTCCGCCGCAGGGTTTAAGGCCTTGACATTCCGCTTGTACAGGTTCAGGTCTTCGATCCCGTCGCAGCGGTTGAAAATGATCATCTCGGACTTGCGCAGCATATCCGCCACCATGGATTTCATATTGCTGAAATACACGGGAAACGTGGAGGCGTCGATGGTCGTGATCTGCTGCTCCACCTGCCAGTGCCAGGGCAGCTTCAGGTCGCGGAATTTCCACATGCCGTTGTATTCGATGATGATCCGCTCGGGGCGATATTTTTTCTCCAGCTCCACCATCTTTTCCACAGTGAAGTCCGCCTCTTCGTCAATGACCTCCACCACGGTTTTGCTCCTCTTTAGCACGTCGGGATCGTATTCCACTTCCCCCTCCTCGCACAAAAGGAGGAGCGTCCTGCCCGAAATCTGAAAATAGGGCTGATCCAGGGTGAAATTGATGAATTCCGTCTTTCCGCTCTCCAGAAAGCCGTTGATGATATAGACCGGTTTCATCGTTTCCTTCTCTCCTTATTTTTTCCGAAATAATTTCTCCAGGGCTTCCTCCCGGATCCCGGAACCGATGACGCAGACCCTGCCGATCACGTCCGCCCTGCCGTCGCGCACATCGCTCTCCCCGGGCACGTAGTCGAAATAAATCCAGCTGCCGTCCCCGGAGGGCACCATTCCTTTGGCCCTCAGAACCATGCCGTACGCCTCCTCATCGGAAAGGGCGTCGAGGCACGCTTCGATCTCTTCCTTCGCATATGCGTCCGGCGTCTCGAAGCCCCAGCTGGAAAATACCTCGTCCGCGTGGTGATGCCCGTGATGCTCATGATCGTGATGATCGTGGTCGTGGCAGCCGCAGGTGCAGCCTTCGCCATGATCGTGGTGATGGTCATGGCCGTGGTCGTGCTCATGCTCATGATGGTGCTCATGATGGTGCTCATGGTCGTGCTCATGCCCGTGATGATGTTCATGGTCGTGGTGATGGTCTTCGCGCATGGCCTTCACCTGCTCCATCAGCTCCGCTTCCAGATCCGTCGCACCTTCGATGGTCGCCAGCACGTCCTTCCCGTCCAGGCTCGCCAGCGGGGTGGTGATGATGGTCGCTTTCGGATTGTGCTCCCGGATCAGCTCCATGGCCTGGCGCACCTTTTCTTCGGAAACCACGTCCGTGCGGCTCAAAAGGACAGTGCCGGCATATTCGATCTGGTTGACGAAAAACTCGCCGAAGTTCTTCAGATACATTTTGCATTTGGCCGCGTCCACAACGGCCACCGCGCTGTTCAGCTCTACTTCCGTCCCCAGCCCGGCGTTCTGCACCGCTTTCATCACGTCGGAAAGCTTGCCCACGCCGGAGGGCTCGATGAGGATCCGCTCGGGATGATAGGTGGAGAGCACTTCCTTCAGCGACGTGCCGAAATCCCCCACCAGGGAGCAGCAGATGCATCCCGAATTCATCTCCCGGATCTGGATGCCGGACTCCTTCAGGAAACCGCCGTCGATGCCGATCTCCCCGAACTCGTTTTCGATCAGCACCACCTGACTTCCCGCCAGCGCTTCTTTTAACAGTTTCCGGATCAGCGTCGTCTTCCCGGCTCCCAGAAAACCGGAAACGATATCTATTTTGGTCATCTTCTTACCTCCTCGTTCTTTTGGTCATCATATCATTTTGCTTCAAATCCAGGGGAATGTCAACCGGCCTCCCCCAAAATTCATTTTATTTTTAGAAGTCCGGACACGACAAAACTGCCGCACTGGCGGTAAAAACCGTCCGTGCGGCAGCCCGATCCGTCTGGATGTCGTAAGCAAAACGATAAGCCGGGTTATGTCGTGAATGGTCATCTATCTAGGCCTGCCGTTGCCGGCAGGCTTGAGCGACCCACCTGAAAGCAGGCCGGGCCGGCCTGTCGCTCTCTTTTCGGTCTTGCTTCGGATGGGGTTTACATATGCCCCGCCCGTCACCGGGCGGGCGGTAGTCTCTTACACTGCCCTTCCACCCTTACCGGGAAATCCCGGCGGTACATTTCTGTTGCACTATCCTTGGAGTCGCCTCCACCGGACGTTATCCGGCATCCTGCCCTGTGAAGCCCGGACTTTCCTCACCTGTCCCCTTTCGGGCGCCATGACGGCTGACAGCCGCGACCATTTATTTTACTTACGTCCCTTTATCTTATCAGCAAATCCCCGTTCGCGCAAGCACTTTTGCGAAGTCCGCGGCCAAACCTCCGCGGACGAGCCGGTACCGGTTTAGCCAGAAATCCGGGCCGCCTATACCCGGAAGCAGCTCCCCCCTACGAACTCCCGGACGATGGAGTTTTTGGGGACGTTTTCGCTGCTGACGCCCAGGAAATAATCCAGGAATTTCAGCAGGCGCTTGGCTTCGAAATATTCCGGATCCTCCTTTTTGATGCTGTACAAAAGGGGCTCCGCGCAGGTCTTTAACACGCACAGCTCATAGATCAGGACCGAGTTGAACATCACGTCGGCGCTCTCCTGGTAGGGAAAGATGTTTTCCTCCTCGCCCCTGCGCACCGAGGGCCACTGGGCGATGGTCTGACGTGCGGAAGTCCCCCTGGTCCGGGCGTCCCGCACGATCCTGCGCAGCAGCCTGCCGTCCGTGGTGGGGATCCTGTTGTGCTCGTCCACATTCAGGCTGGTGAGGGCGCTGATGTAGATTTTGTACTTGCTCTCAAGCGGCAGGGAATGGGACATCTTATCGTTGAGGCCGTGGATCCCCTCGATGACCAGAATGTCCTCCGCCCCCAGCGTCAGCGTATTTCCGTTGTATTCCCGATGGCCGGTTTTGAAATTGAAGGTGGGCATCTCCACCGTTTTTCCCTCCAGCAAATCGCACATATCCCGGTTGAACTGCTCCACATCGATGGCTTCCAGGCATTCGAAATTGTATGTTCCGTCCTCGTCCCTGGGCGTGCGTTCCCGGTCCACGAAATAATTGTCCACGGCGATGGGATGGGGCCGAAGCCCTCTCGCCTTCAGCTGGATGGAAAGCCGGTGGGAAAAGGTGGTCTTTCCGGAGGAGGAGGGGCCCGCGATCATGACGAACTTCACGTGAGGCCTGGAGGCGATTTCCTCCGCGATGGCTCCGATCCTGCTCTCCTGCAGGGCTTCCTGCAGCAAAATCAGCTCTGTCAGATCCCCTTCGCAGATCTTATCGTTCAAATCCCCCACCGCGTCGATCCCGATCCGCTCTCCCCAGGCCGTGGATTCCTCCAGCGTGCCGAACAGCTTTCTTCTCTCCTCAAACGCGGGAACCCGTTCCGGCTCCGACGCGGAAGGGAGCATCAGCATGAGCCCTTCCCGATAGGGAATCACGTCGAAAAAGGTCAGATATCCGGTATCCGGCACCATATATCCGTAATTGTAATCGTAATAGCCGTCCAGGCTGTACACGTTGATATAGGAGCCCCTCCGATAGCGGAACAGCTGCACCTTATCCTTCATATCCTGAGAGGAAAAAAGCCGGATGGCATCGTCCGTGGGCCAGGCCTTTTTCGTAAACGGCAGGCGGCGGGCGACCAGCTCCTTCATCCGCTCCTTCACCCTGCGCACGAAGGCTTCCGTGATTTTCAGCCGCCCTCTGGGGGAACAATACAGCCCGCTTCCCACGGAAAACTCCACTTTCAGCTGCCCCTTTTCCGACGGATCCATCACGTCCGCCGCCGCCTTCATCAGCAGCATGGTAACGCTTCTGACATAGGTGTCGTGCCCGATCCGGTCCGCGACGGTCAGAAAGGTCACGCCCGCCCCGTCCTTCGCCTTTTTGAACAGCTCCCGGATCTTCCCGTCCGCCACGGCCAGCACGATGGTATGCTCATATCTGTCCTGCACGGACCGGGCGATTTCTCCCCAGGTGGCCTTCTCCTCAAACGTCATTTTCGTTCCGTCCACGGTGACAATCATTCCTCTGCGTCCTCCTCCCTTCGCGCTCCCTTATGTTTCCATCATCTCCAGCACCCTTTCGGCCAGACGGATCCTTCGGGAGAGTTCTTTCCGCCGTTTCGCGATGCGGCCGTCCCCCTCCCCTTCCCGGCTGCAGGGAGGCATATTCCGGAGAAGCTCCCCGTCCTTTTCTATCGTATGCCGCAAAAAGGCGGACAATACAGTGGATTTTTGGCTCATCAGCTGGCGTCCCAGCCATTCGCCGGCCTCCTGCCGCTCCGCCCCGGAAAGCCCTGCGCCTTCCAGGCGTTTTTCCAGAAGGCGCTCCCTTTCCTGCGCTCTGCTGATCTCCGCGGCGTTTTCCGGACAGCGGCAGTTGCGGGCCAGCAGGACGGGATAATATTTTCCCTCTTCGTACACCATTTCCTCCGCGGTGACCGCGAACCGGTTTTCCGAAAGCCACCGCCGCACCAGGGCGATTTCCGACTGCGGCTGAAGCACCGCGCACAGCAGCCGCTCCGTCTTTTCGGGCGCGTCGCTCAAAATCCGGACGGCCAGCTTTCCGCCCATCCCCGCCGCGATCATCACCTGCGCGCCGGTCTCGCCTCCCACGGGCACTTCCTTCAGCCCGTCCGAAAGGACCGGGGTTATGTAATCGGTGAGCCCCGCCCGTTCGATATGTTCCTTCGCCCGCATCAGGGGGCCCGTCCGGACGTCCGCCGCGAAAACCCCCGGGCAGATCCCCCGCTCTGCCAGAAAGATGGAGACGAATCCGTGATCGCAGCCCACGTCCGCCGCGATGTACCCGGGAGGGACGAAATCCGCCACTGCCCGCATCCGCTTTGATAATTCCGCCATTTTATAATTACCTTACCGTCAGTCCAGATAGTCCTTCAGCTTCCGGCTGCGGCTGGGATGGCGGAGCTTGCGCAGCGCCTTCGCCTCGATCTGACGGATTCGTTCGCGGGTAACGGAAAATTCCTTTCCCACCTCTTCCAGCGTTCTGGCTCGGCCATCGTCCAGCCCGAAACGGAGGCGGAGCACCTTCTGCTCCCGGTCCGTCAGCGTCCCCAGCACCTCCACCAGCTGCTCCTTGAGCAGGGTGAAGGCCGCCGCGTCCGCGGGCACCGGCACGTTGTCGTCCTGGATGAAGTCGCCCAGATGGCTGTCCTCCTCCTCGCCGATGGGCGTCTCCAGGGAAACCGGCTCCTGGGAGATTTTCAGGATTTCCCGCACGCGGTCCACGGGCATGTTCATCTCCTCAGCGATCTCCTCCGGGGCGGGTTCCCTCCCCAGCTCCTGCAGCAGCTGCCTGCTGACGCGGATCAGCTTGTTGATGGTCTCCACCATGTGCACCGGGATCCGGATGGTCCTGGCCTGATCCGCGATGGCGCGGGTGATGGCCTGGCGGATCCACCAGGTAGCGTAGGTGGAAAATTTATATCCCTTGCGGTAGTCGAATTTCTCCACCGCCTTGATCAGGCCCAGATTCCCTTCCTGAATCAGATCCAGAAAGAGCATGCCGCGCCCGACGTATCGCTTCGCGATGCTGACCACCAGGCGCAGGTTCGCTTCCGCCAGACGCTTCTTGGCCTCTTCGTCCCCCATCTCCATCTTTTTGGCCAGCTCGATCTCCTCTTCTGCGGAAAGCAGGGGAACCTTGCCGATTTCCTTCAGGTACATGCGCACCGGATCCTCGATGCTGATGCCGTCCGGGATGCTCAGGTCCAGATTCTCCACATCCACCTCATCCTCGTCCGACAGCAGGATCTCCTCATCCGGGATATCGTCCTCCTCCGTGATGCGCAGCACGTCCACGCTGTTTTTCTCCAGCGTTTCCAGGATCTCGTCGAACTGCTCCTCCTCCAGGTGCATGTCCGCAAAGTAGTCGTTGATCTCCTGATACTCCAGCACGTTTTTCTTCTTCTTTGCCGCCGCGAGGAGGCCTTTCAGCTTCTCCTCAAATTTCGCTCTTGTGTTTTCATCCATAATCCGTCTACATCCTTCCTGTATCTGATTCTATTGTTAACGCTACTGCAGGGAAATATGCGTTTTGCCAAGCTCTTCCAGCAGCTTCTTGCCCTCGATCGCGCGATAGAGGTCCTCCATGCTGTTTCCCTGTGAAGCGCTGGCGCGCTCGTAGCTGTTTTTCTTCACGGCATAAAGGATATCGTGAAACGCCTTTTCCCGTTCCGCCAGGCTGTCCATTTCCACCAGCTTCGCGTGGAACAGGGAAGCCGCCTCCCTCTGCTGTGATTCCTCCTCGAACATGCTGATGACCGCCGCCGGATTGACCTCCCCTTTTTCCAGGTCCTCGAAGAGCCGCCGGGCCGCCTTTTCATACAGCTCTTCCGTAAAATCCGAAGGGGACAGATATTTTTTCACCTTCGGATACAGGGAAGGCTGTTCCGCCAGCCAGGTCAGCAGAAGGCGCTGCGTCCGCCGCGCGTTGTCCTGGGGCGTCGTCTTCTTCTGTACGCCGGATCTGGGCCGCATCACCGGGCTCACCAGCCCGGTCCGCGCGGCGTATCCCGCCACCAGACGGCGAAGGCTCTCGCAGCCGATGTGGTATTTTTCCGCCGCGGCCTGCAGGTAGTTTTCCCGCTCCACCTCTTCCGAAAATCCGCACAGCTTCTGGGCGATGGCGCGGTGAAAATTCGTCCTGCCCTCCGGATCGCCCAGGTCGTATTCCTTCTCCAGCTGGCGCAGTTCGAAGAAAAAGCTGTTCTCCGCCCGCTCCAGCCGTTCCTGAAAGGCCTGCGCCCCCAGGTTTTTGATGAATTCGTCGGGATCCTTGTACGGGGAAAGGTCGATCACCTTCCCGCTCATCCCCGCTTCCTTCAAAATCCCGATGGCCCGCAGCGCCGCCCTCACCCCCGCGCCGTCGCTGTCATAGGACAGCAGCACTTCGTCGGCATAGCGCTTCAGCAGGCTGGCCTGTCCGGACGTAAAGGCCGTCCCCAGAGAGGCCACCGCCTGGGTGAATCCCGCCTGGTGCATGGCGATCACGTCCATGTAGCCCTCGCAGAGGATGATGTTCCCCTTCCGGCTGGTGCGGGCGAAATTCAGCCCGTAGAGGTTCCGGCTCTTGTCGAAGATCTCCGTCTCCGGAGAGTTCAGATATTTGGGCTTGCCGTCCCCCATCACCCGCCCCCCGAAGCCGATCACCCGGTGGTTGATGTCCTGGATGGGAAACATGACCCGGTTCCAGAACTTGTCGTACATCCCGTGCTTTTCGTCCACGTTGCACAGCCCCGCGTCCCGGATCACGTCCTCCGGATACCCCTTCCCCTTCAGGTAGCGGATCAGGTCGTCGCTGTAACGGTTGGAGTAGCCCAGTCCGAAATGCTGCATGGTTTCGTCCGACAGCTGGCGTTTCTTCAAATATTCATACCCGATGGCTCCCTGGCGGTTTCTCAGCTGATAGTAAAAATATTTCGCAGCCTCCTTATTCACCTCCAGAAGCCGGGTCCTGCGGCTTTGAGCCCGCCTCTCCTCCGCGGAGTTTTCCATCTGCGGCAGATCGACGCCGGCCCGGTCCGCCAGCGCTTTCACCGCTTCCTGAAAGGTGCAGTTCTCGTATTCCATCAGAAATGTGATCACGTTGCCGCCCGCCCCGCATCCGAAGCAGTAATACATCTGTTTGGGGCCGGATACGGAAAACGAGGGGGACTTTTCGTTGTGAAACGGGCAGAGGCCGAAATAGTTGCTCCCCTTTTTCTGCAGCCGCACGTACCCCGAAATCACTTCCACGATGTCGTTTTTCGCCCGGATCTCTTCGATGAGTTCCTCTGGATAATACATCTTCCCTCCATGTCCAGAGCGCCTTCGCGCCCGTCCCTTTTAATACCGCCACGATCTGGGGATATAAATCTCCTCGTATTTCGCGATGGCGAACCGGTCCGTCATCGCCCCCACGTAATCGCAGACCACCCGTTCCCCGGGTTCCCCTTTCCGTTCCACCAGCATCTGATATTCCGGGGGGAGCAGTTCCAGATGATGAAGATAGTAATCGTACAGCGTCTCCATCAGGATTTCCGCCTTTCCCTCCTCCCCCTTCGCCTCCGGGTTCAGATAAACCCGGTCGAACATGAATTTCCTCAGATCCCGCATGGCTTCTTCCACCGGCGGCGACATGGCGATCTCGCTCTTCCCGTAGCTGTTGGATACGATGTCGTGGATGAAGCAGTCCAGCCGTTCTCCCGTGGTCGCCCCGATGGCCTCCTGAATCCCCTTCGGCACGTCCGTCTCTTTCAGGATCCCCGCCCGGATCGCGTCGTCCATGTCGTGATGGATATAGGCGATCTTGTCGGAATAGCGCACCACGCAGCCCTCCAGGGTCATGGGATGGCCCTTCGTCTGGTGATTCCGGATGCCGTCCCTGACTTCGAAGGTCAGGTTCAGCCCCTGCCCGTCCTTTTCCAGCAGGTCCACCGTGCGCACGCTCTGCTGCGCATGGTCGAAGCCGTAGGGGCAGACCCGGTTTAAGGCGCGCTCCCCCGAGTGGCCGAAGGGCGTGTGCCCCAGATCGTGACCCAGGGCGATGGCCTCCACCAGCTCCTCGTTGAGCTGCAGCGCCTTCGCGATGGTCCTGGCGTTCTGGGATACTTCCAGGGTGTGGGTCAGCCGGGTCCGGTAATGATCTCCCATGGGAGACAGGAACACCTGGGTCTTGTCCTTGAGGCGTCGGAACGACTTGCTATGTATGATGCGGTCTCTGTCCCGCTGAAAGACGGGGCGGATATCGCACTGTTCCTCCTCCCGCAGCCGCCCGCAGGAATTTTTGCTCAGGGTGGCGTACGGGCTCAGATGTTCTTCCTCCCACCGCTCCAGATTTTCCCGGATATTCATTCGTGCCTCTCACCCTCTTCCTGCAAAATTGCCCATCTGTATATAATATTCTGCGAAAACCTCCGATTTCCTTTTTTCAGCGGCAGATGTCGTAAATAAATTCCGCGTTTTTTTCCATGGCCTCCCACGCGGTCTTAAAAGGGGACATCTGAAAGACGTGCCACATCCCCTTATAGATGTCGATTTCGGCCGAAACGTTGGCCCGGATCAGCTTTTTATACAAAAGCGTGGAATCCGACAGGAGCATTTCGTTGTCCCCCACCTGGATACGGGTGGGCGGAAATCCCTTCAGATCGCCGAACAGAGGGGAGATGAAGGGATCCTTCAGATCCTGTCCGCCCGCATAGTTGCGGACCATCCGGTTCAGATATTCCCGGTTGAGAATCGGGTCCACGGCCTCCCGGGAGGAATAGCTCTTCCCGGAAGCCGTCAGGTCGGTCCAGGGGGACAAAAGCACCAGCCCTGCGGGGAGCATCCTGCCCTCTTCCTTCAGGCTCAGTGTCAGGCACAGCGCCAGGTTTCCGCCCGCGGAATCCCCGGCCACGATCACGTCGCCGGCCCCGTACCCCAGATACATCAGATGATCCCAGGCCTTTTTCGCGTCCTCCAGGGCGGCGGGCCAGGGATGCTCCGGGGCCAGCCGGTAATTGAAACAGAAAACGTCCATACAGGCGCTCTCCGCCAGCCGCGTGGTCAACGTCCTGGCATAGACGGCGCTTCCCGTGGAATATCCTCCCCCGTGGCAGTACAAAATCACATGGTCCTTCCTGCGGGGCCGCTTCATCCGCACCCACTCGCAGCTCATTCCGTCCACTTCCTCCGGCAGGTATTCGGCCCCTTTTTCCGTTCCCAGCAGGGCTCCGATCCGGTCCTGGGACTGCCTGTGCCTGTCGATATCCGGCTTTTCCACCAGCCCGTGCACCTTTCGGATCAGATTCATCAGGCCCTGATTCTGCTTTTCTCCCAACGCCATTTTTCCCTCCAGTTCCTCTTTTTTCGCCATTCCCAACATTCTAGCATAAGATGCCGGACCCGTAAAGGATTCCATGCCGGTCTGTTTTTTTCTTTCCGGATGGTGTATACTCATTTTAACACAACGATGAAAAGGACGACGAAACGCCATGCCCATTCGAAAAAAAGCGGCGCCCAGAACCTGGTACCGGCTGGATCTCTCCGCCATCGTCTATCCGACGCTGCAGCGCAGGGACTTCTCCTCCGTCTACCGCCTTTCGGTCCTGCTGAAGGAAACCGTCCGGCCCGACGTCCTGCAGCGGGCTGCGGACCTGGCTCTGAAGCGCTTCCCCACCTATAAAGTATCCATGCGCCGGGGGCTTTTCTGGCGCTATCTGGAGCCCAACGAAAGGCCCGGGCCCTTCGTGAGGCCGGACGTGCGCAATTTCTGCATGCCCATGCCCTTTAAGGGAAACGGCCGTTACCTGATCCGCATCTATTACTATGACCGGCGGATCTCCCTGGAGGCCCATCACAGCCTGGGGGACGGCACCGGCGGGATGTATCTGCTCCAGACCATCACAGCGGTTTATCTGCGCCTTCTGGGCCACTCCATCTCCGACGGCGGCTTCGTGCTCAACATCGACGAAGAGCCCGACCCCGAAGAGCTGGAGGACGCCTACATGCGCTACGCCAACGCCGACGTCCGCCCCCAGCGCCCGGCCGAAAAAACCTACCGCATCCGCGGGACGCGGGAGCCCTTTTATACGTTCAACGTCATCGACGGGATCCTCTCCGTGCGCCAGACCATGGAGGTGGCGAAGAAATATCACGCCACCATCACCGAATATCTGAACGCCGTTTTGCTGTACGCCCTGCTCCAGAAGCAGGAACACGACTTCCATCTCCGGCTGCGGCCGGTACGGATCGCCATGCCCGTGAACTTAAGGCGGTTTTTCCCGTCCAAAACGCTGCGCAACTTCATCACCATGGTATACCCGGCCGTGGATCCCCGCCTGGGGGAATGGACCTTCGAGGAGATCGTGGCCCACGTGCATAACGACATGCGCTACCACATCAACGAAAAGTTCCTCCGCGGGGATATCACCACAAACGCGGCCACCAAACGCAATCCGCTGATCCGGGTGGTCCCCCTCTTTATCAAGGATTTCGTCGTCCGCTTTTTTTATTCCAGGGTACAGGATCGAAATTCCTCCGCTGGGCTGACGAATATGGGGGCCATCCGCGTCCCGCCGGACATGGAGCCCTTCATCGAACGCTTCGACATCTATATGGGGATGCCCTATTCCTGCCGGACCAACTGCGCCGTCGTCAGCTTCGGGGATGTTTTGACCATCAATTTCGCCAGCGGCATCATCGAGGCGGACGTGGAGCGCCGCTTCTTTTCCAAACTGGTGGAGGACGGGATTTCCGTCACCATCGAGAGCAACCGAAGTTATGAAGAGGAGGTATAGCCCATGTCCTACTGCGTCAACTGCGGCGTAAAGCTGGATCCTTCCCTGGATCGCTGCCCGCTGTGCAATACGCCCGTGATCAATCCAAACGAAGTGTCCCACACCCATCCCGTCCCCCCTTTCCCGAAGGAAACGGGTCAGGTGGAGGTGGTGAAGCGGAAGGATCTTGCCATCCTTTTGTCCGTTTCCCTGACCGCTGCCGCGGCCGTATGCGGCCTGCTGAACCTGCTGGTCTTTTCCTCCTCCCTCTGGTCGCTGTACGTGATCGGGGCCTGCCTTCTGCTGTGGGTGATCTTCATCCCCGCCGTCATCTATACCCGCCTGCCCATCTATGTTTCCCTGCTCTTCGACGGGCTGGCCGCAGGGCTGTACGAATATCTGATCGGCTTCAATACGCCGGATCACGACTGGTTCTTCCGCCTCGCCCTGCCCCTCACGGCTCTGGTGACCGCAGAGGCGATCCTGTTCGCCTTCCTGATCCGCCGGGTTTCCTCCGCCTTTCTGATGACGGGCCTCTACTTTTTTGTGGAAGCCGGAATCCTCTGCGTCGGGATCGAGCTTCTGATCCGGAATTTTCTGGATCTCCCCCCGGCTCTCTCCTGGTCCGCCCTGGTGCTGGCCATCTGCGCGGTGATCGTCATCGCCCTGCTGACGATCCTCTCCCGTTCCCGGCTGCGCAACGCGGTGCGAAGGCGGCTTCATTTCTGAAGGTCGATTGAAAAAGTAAATTCTACTTTGTAAAATTAAATGCCATTATGAAAAAGTAAATTCTACCCTCAGCAGAAAGAAAATGTTTTTTTGTCATTTTTTATTGAATTTTATGTGGTATCGTGTATAGTTAGAGATAGAAATCTTTGATTTCTGCCGGATTTTGGGCATAAACGTCCCAGGGTGGAAAACAAATCAATTTTTTAGAAACGGTTAATTCCACCCCTGTCAGGTCCTGTGAGACTGCC
>DWXE01000032.1 GCA_019119355.1 Candidatus Eisenbergiella merdigallinarum | reverse complement strand
AAATTTCTCTTGAATTTTCAGGGTTGCATTACTGTTTATTTGTCAAGGTGCTTTCGTCTCTGGCAGGCTTTTCGCTCGCCGCAACGTGTTATATCTTATCATGCGGTTCGCTGTCTGTCAAGGACTTTTTTTACTTTTTTCGACTTTTTTAGAAGCCGCGCCGCCGTTCTTTCGCGGCGACAAATGGCAGTATATCAAATGGATCGTCATCCGTCAAGCGTTTTCGGAAAATAATTTCATTTTTTTGCGACAGTTCAGCCCGCAGCAAAAGGATAAGAGAGAATGCGCAGGTTTCCCTGCAGCAGGCCAGATTGTCCTTTTGATATGGGCTGAACCAAACGGGTATTCAGCCGTCAGGCTGAATCGTTACTCTTTTTTTACAGGAACCTCCCCGCCGCCTTCTTCCTCCGCTTTGGCCTGAGGCGCGGAGATCTGTTCCGTTCCCTGGCTCAGGATGAAATCGATGGCTTCCAGATATCCGTTCAGGCCGTGTCCATAAATCTGTTTGTCGCAGGCCGGAGCCGTTACGGATACGTGCCTGAATTCCTCCCTTTCCATAATATTGGAAATATGGATCTCCACCTTCGGCATGGCGACGCTGGCGAGAGCGTCCCGAATCGCGTAGCTGTAGTGCGTATAGGCCCCCGGATTGATCACGATCCCTTCCGTCCCGTCGAAATACGCCGCCTGGATGCGGTCGATAATCGCGCCCTCATGGTTGCTCTGGAACACATCGATGGCCGCGCGACAGGAAATCCCCTTCCTGGCGATCATATCCAGCAGATCCTGATACGTCCTGGTACCGTAAACCCCCTTTTCCCGAATCCCGAGGAAATTGAGGTTGGGGCCGTTGATGACCAGCAGCTTCTTTAAGCGGGCCGGCCTGTCCTCCGCCCGGACGCGGGCCTGGTTCTCCTGCGCCCTGTCGAAGCTGCTGAACCCGTTCTTTTTATAAGGCAAAGGGCGCTGTGCGCCGTTTCGAAAACTTCCGGAAAGGGCCGCTTCCCTGCGCGACAGATAGCGGAGCCCCCTTTCGATTTCATACAGGATCTGCCCGAAGTTTTTATCGTCCACATCCACGATGAGATCCGCCGCCGCTTCATAGCTCTCCCTGCGCTCCGCCAGAAGCGTCCGGATCCGTTCCTCCGGATCATCGCACTGCAGCAGGGGACGGGACCTGTCCTCTTTCAGCCGTTCGTACAGGGTTTCCGGCTTCGCCCGCAGATAGACCACCTTCCCGATCTCTTTCATCAGCGTCCGGTTTTCCTCTTTTCCCGCGACGCCGCCGCCTGCGGAAATCACCTGATTCTTCGCGGTCTCCTTCAGCTGGCGAAGGGCTTCTGTCTCCATTTCCCGGAAGGCCTCTTCCCCGTTTTCGGCGAAGATCTCGGAGATCGTCCTGCCCTCCTTCTTTTCAATCCATCTGTCCATATCCGTCACCGGCTGCTTGAGCCGGTAGGACAACTTCACCGCAACGCTGCTCTTTCCGCATCCCATAAAACCGATCAAAATCACGTTGCCCATCGCTCTGTTTCCTTCTCTTTCGTACTTTCTTTCCTGTCTCATCTTTTCCGTTTCCATGCAAATCCTCTGTCAAATCTCCGTTTTTTTCAACAACAGTTCATAGATCCTTCCCGCCTGTTCGGAAGGCACCGCGACCCCGTTCATGAGCTCGAACGCTTCCACACCCTGCCAGAGCAGCATCTTCAGGCCGTTATAGGCTTTTGCCCCGGCTTCGCCCGCCAGCCGCATGAATTTCGTCCGCGCGGGCTGATAGATCAGATCGTATCCGGTTTCCACCCGCCCGTAAAAATCCGGATCTTCGATGGGGGCCCTTTCGCAGTCCGGATACAGCCCTGCGCTGGTGGCCTGAACCGTCAGCATCCTCTTTTTCGGAAGCGAACGCCAGTCGCCCAGCTCCATGGCCCGCACGCAGTCCCTGCCGGTCCTCTCATTGACCTCTTTGGCCACCGCGGCGGCTTTTTGTCCGCTCCGGTTGAGCAGATAGACCCGTCCGGCCCCTTTTCTGGCGCAGAGGAAAGCCACTGCCCTCCCCACGCCGCCGGCTCCCAGCAAAACGACCTCTTCTCCCTCAAAGCCCACGCCGTCCTCCTGCATGGCCCGGTAAAGGCCGGTCATATCCGTATTATAGCCGAAAAATCCTCCGTCCGCGCGCACCAGGGTATTGACCGCCCCGATTTCTTTTGCCAGCGGATCGATCCCGCACAGCAGGGGCAGCACTTCCTTTTTATAGGGCACCGTCACGTTCAGCCCCCGGACGCTTAAGGCGTACGCGCCGCGCACGGCCGCTTCCAGATCCCCGTTTTCCACGCGGAAGGGGACGTAAGCCAGATTCACTCCGCAAAATCCGGCCAGGGTGTTGTGGATGTCCGGGGAAAGCGTGTGTTCCACCGGGTTCCCGATCAGGCCGCATACCGCCGTCCTGCCGTCAATGTTTCCTGCCGCCATCGTTTTCCTCCCGTTTTTGCCTTCTTCTGTAAAAATATAACACAATTTTCTCCAGCTGTCTTTTGAAAACGATCTGAATTTCTTCTTTTGGATGGATGGGCTTTACGAGGATGCTGTAAATCCCGGCATTTTTCGCGCCCCACACGTCCGTGAACAGCTGATCGCCGATGAAGATCGTCGTCCCTTCGTCCGTTCCCATCCGGCGCATGGCCTCCCGGTATCCCCTGGCGGAGGGCTTTTGAGCCTTGAAAATATAGTCCGCATAGCGCACGTCCCGGGCGAAGCTTTTCACCCGGGGCTCTTTGTTGTTGGACAAGAGCACGGCGGAAAAACCGATCCCGTGAAGCCGCGAGAACAGCTCCACCGCCCGCGCTGTGGCCGGCGCTCCGTGCTCCACCAGCGTATTGTCCACGTCGTAAATAATTCCCCGGTATCCCTGCCCGTAAAGCTCTTCATAATCGATCCCGTAGGCGGATTCCTCCATCCTGTCGGGATAAAACCGTTCCAGCATAAAAACCTACTCCCGCTCTTCCAAAATCCCGGCAGCCTCCAACAGCGTCCTGGTATAGGGCTGTTTCGGCGAAAAATATACCTCGTCCGCGCTGCCGCTTTCGATGATGCGGCCGTCCTTCATGATCATGACCCGGTCGCTCATCTGATAGACCACCCTCATATCGTGGGAGATGAACAGAATCGACAGCCCCATCTCCTCCTTCAGCTGCAGGAGCAGTTCCATGATCTGCGCCTGAATGGTCACATCCAGCGCGGAAACCGCCTCGTCCGCCACCAGGAGCTTCGGTTCCATCATCAGGGCTGCTCCGATGCACACCCGCTGGCGCTGTCCGCCGGACAGCTGGCTGGGATAGCGGTCCGCCATTTTCTCGTCCAGCCCCACCTTTTGCAGCATGCGAAGCGCCTTTTCCCGTCGCTCCTGTCCGCTATGGCCCCCGCGGATCCGCAGGGGCTCCTCCAGGATCCATCCGATTTTGCGGGACGGGTTTAAGGAGCCGTACGGGTCCTGAAACACCATCTGGGGACGCCCGCTGAAATGGATCACGTTCCCCGCGTCCGGCTTTTCCAGCCCCAGCACCACTTTGGACAGGGTGGATTTTCCGCAGCCGGATTCTCCCACCAGGCCCAGGACCTCCCCTTCCTGCATGGAAAACGTAACGCCCCTCAATACTTCCTTCTTTTCACGGCCGGAAAAAAACGAATGCCTTTCCCGCTCAAAACCGATCCTGACGTCCTCTACCCTCAGAATTTCCTTTCCCATTCCGGTTCGTCCTTTCCGTCACGTTGCCTTTCCTCCGCCGCCTTCTCCGGCCGCTTTCTTCCTGCAGTCGGGAATGGCGGCGATCAGTTTCTTCGTATAAGCTTCTTTCGGGCGATCGAAAACCTCCTCCATGGGGCCGCTCTCCACCTGGCGGCCGTCGTGCATCACCACGACCCGGTGGCAGAGTCGCCGGACCAGGCTCAGGTCGTGGGAGATGAACAGGATGGACGTTTTCTTCTCCCGGTTGATCCGTTTCAGCAGCTTCACGATCTGGGCCTGGATGGTCACATCCAGCGCGGTGGTGGGTTCGTCCGCGATCAGAAGCTTCGGCCCGCAGACCATGGCGGCCGCGATCATCACCCGCTGGCGCATCCCACCGGACAGCTGATGCGGCCAGGAGGCGTAGACCTCCTCCGGATCCGGAAGTTCCGCATCCCTTAATGCGGCGATGGCCCGTTCCTTTCTCTCCTGCTTCGTCAGCTCCGGCTCGTGAATGCGCAGTGCTTCCTCCACCTGCCGCCCCACCCGGTACACCGGATTTAAGGAAGTCATGGGCTCCTGAAAGACGATGGAAATTTCGTTTCCCTGCAGGGCGCGCAGCTCGCTTCTTTTACACTGCAAAAGATCCGTTCCCTCAAACAGGATGCTCCCCTTTTTCTCCATGTCGTGCCGGGACAACAGCCCGGCGATGGCCAGGGCGGTCATGGATTTTCCGGAACCGGATTCCCCCACCAGGCCGACGATCTCGCCCGGATCCATGTGCAGGTCAAAATGGCGCACCACGGTTTCCGGCACCAGATGATCATGAAATTCAATGCTCAAATCGATAACATCCAGCATATCGTTTTCCTTTCGTCCCCCTCATCCCTGTCCCGCTTCGCTTTGTTCCCGGATCCCTTCCGCCAGCATGGAAAATCCCAGCACCAGCAGGATCAGGGCGATTCCGGGAAAGACGGCGTACCCCGGTGCGGAAAACAGGTAGGTCTGGGCTTCCGAAAGCATCCGCCCCAGGCTCGCGTCCGGAGGCTGTACGCCGATTCCCAGATAGCTCATTCCCGCTTCCGCCAGCACCGCGTTGTTGAACCCGATCATCACGGCGGACAAAAGCACCGGAACGGTATTCGGCAGGATATGCACAAACATGATCCGCAGGCTCTTGGCCCCCATCAGCCTGGCGCTTCGGATATAATCCATATCCCTGCACCGGAGGAATTCGCTGCGCACGATCCGGGCGAAGCTGGGGATAAAGGCGATCCCCAGGGCGACGATGACGTTGTACGTCCCGCTCCCCAGCAGGCTGATGACCACCAGCGCCAGCAGGATGCTGGGAAAGGCGAAGAGCACGTCGTTGATCCGCATCAGAATCTCGTCCGCAATCCCGCCGAAATATCCGGTGAAAGCCCCGATCAGCAGGCCGAAAAAGGCGCCGATGGCCACGGTCCCCAGCGCCACCAGAAGGGTGGTGCCGCTCCCTTTCAGCACCCGGCTGAAGATATCCCGGCCGAAGTTATCGCACCCCATCAAATGGGAGAAGGAGACGCCGGCCAGCTTATTCGCGCTGTCCATCGCCTCCGGATCATAGGGAGTCCAGAAAAAGCCCACCGCGATCAGGCAGAGCATGATCCCGGTAATCGTTCCCCCCAGTATGAGGTTTTTATTTTTCTTTCTTTTCATAAGCCATCAGTCCAAAGTGATTCTGGGATCCACCAGTTTATAGATCAGATCCACCGCGAAGTTGACGAAGATCACGAGAAAGGCGATACAGACGATAATCGCCTGCACCACCGGGTAATCCCGGTTGGAAATGGAGGTCAGAAGGATCCTCCCCAGGCCCGGAATGTTGAATACCTGCTCGATGATGATGCTGCCCGCCACCATATCCGCCAGGGTCATCCCCAGAAAGGTGACCACCG
Source organism: Candidatus Eisenbergiella merdigallinarum (assembly GCA_019119355.1). Lineage (GTDB taxonomy): Bacteria > Bacillota > Clostridia > Lachnospirales > Lachnospiraceae > Gallintestinimicrobium > Gallintestinimicrobium merdigallinarum. The sequence continues at coordinate 3,081 of DWXE01000032.1, read as the reverse complement.
GGATCAGGGCGTTTTTGAGCACATGCCGGTACAGGACGGACTTCGTCCGGTTCCCCCTGCTGTAAGCCGTTCGCACATAATCCAGCTTCATTTCTTCCAGGACCGAAGAACGCAGAAGCTTCACCGCCATGGCCGCTTTGGGAAGGGAGATGGCCAGGGCCGGAAAGATCAGATAGCCCAGAAAGCGCCCCGCGCTCTGCGTATAGGACACATATCCCCCCGGAGTGAACCAGTGAAGGATCAGCCCGAAGAGCAGCGTAATCAAAATACCGGAAAAAAACGGCGGAATCGCCATGATGACCTGATTGACGACCGTGATGCTCCGGTCCAGAAAGCCGCCCGCATGGCGGGCGCAGAATATCCCTGCGGGGACGGCGATGGCCACCATCATGAGAAACGCCATCGCGGTGAGCGCAAGGGTCACCGGGATCTTTTCTCCGATCATGGAAGAAACCGGCATCTGATAGCTGTAGGATGTGCCCAGATCCCCCTGGATAAAATGCAGGGCCCAGCTGCCGAAGCGCTCCATGAGCGGATCGTTTAACCCCATTTCTTCCCGGAGGGCCTCCACCTTCTCCGGCGTCGCCTGCGTCCCCAGCATGGAAGTGGCCGGATCTCCCGGTATCACGGCGAATGCCGCGAATACCAGGAAGGATACCACCGCCAGCGTCGCGATAAGCCCCGCCAGCTTTTTTGCAACATACTTCATAATCTCTCCAAAACTCCGGAATCAGTTCTGCTCGTCCACCAGATAGAGCTTCGAGATATCCTGTACATAGAGCGGATAGAATTCGTATCCGCCGTATTTTTTGTTCAGCGCCACGAAGGAAGGCAGATCCTGAATATAGACGTTGGCCGCGTCCTCCGCCAGAATCCGTTCGCATTCCTTGTAGTACTGCGTCTTCTCCTCCTCGTCCACGCTGGCCTTCGCGTTGGCGAAAGCTTCGTCGTAAGCGGGATTTTCATAGTTGATGAAGTTGTTCCCCGCAGTGCTGACGAAACGCTCCAGCAGGGCGGCTGCCGTCAGGCTGGAAGCGTCCACGCCCACCACGGTGGCCTCGTAATTCCTGTCCGTATACACGTCCGACAGCCAGCTGTCCCATTCCACCAGCTGAATGTCCGCGGTGACCCCGATCTGTTTGAGCTGCTCGGCCACCACCTGCGCGGTATCGATGTGCTGCTGATAATTGGAAGGAACCGTCAGGGTAAAGGAAAACCCGTCCGGATATCCCGCCTCCGTCAGGAGCTCCTTCGCCCGGTCCAGATTCGTGGCGTACAGGTCGTTGAGCTCTTCCATATAATATTTCCCGAATGCCGGGAACATGCTGCTGCCGATCTGCGTTCCCTTTCCGTCCGAAACCATGTCCATAATGTCCTGCGGATCGATGGCATAGCAGAGCGCCTGGCGCACTCTCACATCGTCGAAGGGCGCCGCTTCATGGTTTAAGTAGACCGCCTGCACCAGGTTCATCGTCCCTTCCAGGACGTTGAAGTCGTCCGAAATCTGCTGGGCCTGCGCCTGGGAAACGCGGGCGAACATATCCACCGCCCCGCCGTTTAGGCTGGTTACGATGGAATCCGCATTGGCGATGATCTGCAGGGTCACATGCTCGATATTGGCGGGCGTCCCCCAGTAATCCCCGAATTTTTCCAGCACGATGTTCTCCTGCGGGGAGCGGGATACATACCGGTACGGCCCCGTCCCGATGGGATTCGTGTCCGGATTCTCATTGGCGGCCGGAATGATGGCCGCGGTCAGATAGGGCAGAAAATCCGTGTCCGGCTCCTTGAGCACCACGTCCACCGTGCTGTCGTCCGCGATATCCACGCGCTCAATCGCAGAATACGCCGCTACCAGCGGTTCCCCGTTGCTGATACCGGCGCATTTTTCCAAAGAATATTTTACATCCTCCGCCGTTACCAGACTTCCATCATGAAACTTGACCCCATCCCGGAGGGTGAAGCGGTAAATCTTCCCGTCCTCCAGAATTTCATGGCTGCTGGCCACAGCGTCGTACAGATTTCCTTCGCTGTCAGGATTGACAAGACCCTCAAACAGATTGAACAATACCTCCTTCGTTCCCGCCGCCACAGCTTTGTGGGGGTCGAGACTGTCCTCGATGTCCTGAGGGATCCCAATCGTGATTTGAGAAGAAGTCGCCTCCGCCGCCTTATCGCCCGAGCACGCGCTCAGTGCAACAGTCAGTGCCGTGCACACCAAAGTCAAAAACAGCCCTTTCATCGCTTTTGTCTTCATGTGTCTCTCCTTTTCCTTTCTTTCTGTTCCTTATTCAGTTTTTGTCGCGGCCGGACCCGCCGGGCCGCCCTTTTTGGTCAGAAGTTTTCCAAAACTTTCTGCCGTGCTTATTGTATACAAACTTTTCTCAAAAAGCAAGAGGAAACCGGCCCGGGCTCACTTTTTCTTTTCGATGACCTTTTTCAGCTCGTCCATAAAGGTGTTGATATCCTTGAACTCCCGATAGACGGAAGCGAAACGCACATAGGCTACCGCCTCGAGATCCTTCAGCTTGTCCATCACCAGTTCTCCGATGACCGCGCTGGGGATCTCCCGCTCTTCCCGGGCGAAGATCTCCGTCTCCACCTCGTCGATGAGGCGGTTGATTTCATTGATGCTCACCGGGCGTTTATGGCAGGCGCGCATCACGCCGGCCTCGATTTTGGATCGGTCATAGGGCTCTCTGTTGTTGTCCTTTTTGATGACCGCCAGCGGAATGGTCTCGATCTTTTCATAGGTGGTAAACCGCTTCCCGCATTCGTCGCAGACGCGGCGGCGGCGGATGGAGTTGTTTTCATCGGAAGGTCTGGAATCAATGACCCTCGTATTTTCGTGGCCGCAGAATGGGCATTTCATAAGCTCGCTTCCTCCATGGTAATTTTCTGAAAGAAGTATAGCGAAAATCCGTCATTCTGTCAACTCTCGTCCGGAACTGGTCACTGTCAAGTAATCGTTGGCAACTTTTTTCTTGATTTATCTTTTTGTTGAAATAGCGTTTTTTCCTTTTCTTTTTAGTACCCGGCCATGTGCAGCAGTCGTTTCCGATCTCCCTGTATCTTTCCCTC
>DWXE01000031.1 GCA_019119355.1 Candidatus Eisenbergiella merdigallinarum | reverse complement strand
TCCAGGCTGTCGCTTTGGGTCAGGTTTTCAGCGATCTGGGGAATGATCATGTTCGCCTTGTAGACCGAAATCCGGTCCCCGATGCCCAGCTTCAGCTGGCGGACGATGCTCACGTTGTGGACGCTGGCCCGGCTCACCGTGGTCCCCTCCAGCTCCACCGGATCGAATATGGCCACCGGATTGATCAGGCCGGTCCGGCTGGCGCTCCACTCCACTTCCCGCAGGGTCGTTTCCGCCAGTTCGTCGGCCCATTTAAAGGCGATGGAGCTGCGCGGGAATTTCGCCGTGGTTCCCAGGGATTCCCCGTAAGCGATATCGTCGTATGTGAGCACCAGGCCGTCGGAAGGGACCGGGTTTTGGGCGATTCGCTCCTCGAACCAGCCCACGGCCTCCACCACGTCCGCGGCCGTGACCATCCGGTACTCCACCGTTTCAAAGCCCTGCTCCTTCAGGAACAAAAACTGTTTTTCCCTGGAATTTCCGAAATCCGCTCCCTGCGCGCTCACCAGAGAAAAGGCGAAAAAGCGGACGCTTCGCTGCGCCGTAATCCTGCTGTCCAGCTGGCGCACCGAACCGGAGCACAGATTTCTGGGGTTTTTGTACCGGGCGTTTCCGTCTTCGATCTCCCCGTTGATCCGTTCGAAATCCGCGTAGGTGATCACCGCTTCGCCCCGCAGGATCAGCTCACCCAAAAAGGGGATGGAAAGGGGCAGATTCACGAATGTCCTGGCGTTGGGCGTGATCACTTCCCCCACTTCCCCGTTCCCCCGGGTGACGGCCTTTAAAAGCCTGCCGTCCCGGTAGGTCAGAACGATGGTCAGGCCGTCCAGTTTCCAGGACAAAAGCCCTTTCTGCTCTTTGAGCCAGTCGGCCAGCTCCGCCCGCTCCTTCGTCTTTCCCAGGGAAAGCATGGGCGACTCGTGGCGTTCTTTGGGCAGCTCGTCCACCGCCTCGTATCCCACGGAAACCGTGGGGCTTCCGGCCAGGACCACTCCCGTCCGCTCCTCCAGCTCTACGAGCTCGTCATAGAGCCGGTCGTATTCGAAGTTGCTCATCGCTTCCCGGTCTTCGGCGTAATAGGCCTTCGACGCCTCCTTAAGCCGCGCGGCCAGCTCTTTCATTCTCTGCACGTCGTTCATCTCAGCGTTTTCCTTTTCTGCATACATCGATACAATTCCCGTTTTTCCTCCCCTGACACGGGACGGTATTCCCCGGGCTTCAGCCGATCCAGCAGCACGTTGGCCACCCGCACCCGTTTGATGCTCACGGCCTCATAGCCCAGTTCCCTGCACATCCTGCGGATCTGCCGGTTGAGCCCCTGGGTGAGGACGATGCGGAAGACGAATTTCCCCTCCTCCTTCACGAAACAGGGACGGGTCCTTTCGTTCAGCTCCCGGAGCAAAACGCCCTCCGACATCTTTTTCAAAAACTCCCGGCTCATGGGTTTGTTGACCCGAACCAGATATTCCTTTTCGTGGTAGTTGGCGGCGCGCATCAGGCTGTCGATCAGATCCCCGTCGTTGGTCATGAGCAAAAGCCCTTCCGAATCCCGGTCCAGCCTCCCCGCATAGGTCAGCCGCACGGGATAGTCCAGCACGTCCCGGATGGTCACTTCCGCATGGCGGTCCTTTTCGGTACAGGTCACCCCCTGCGGCTTATAATAGGCCAGCACCACCTTCTTTTCCCTGCGCGCCACCGGCTTATCATCCACCGTCAGTTTGTCCAGATCGTTGACTTTCATTCCCGGGCTGGGAATCTGCCCGTTGACCCGCACCCGTCCCTCTTCGATGAGCCGGTCTGCCTCCCTCCTGGAGCACAGGCCGCTCTCCGCCAGATATTTATTCAAACGCACTTTTTCCGTGTTCGCCATCATTCCTCCAGATCCGCGAGCATCTGCCCCGCGTTTTCTTCCGGCTTCACCTTCGCGTGAACTCTGACAATTTTCCCCTCCTCGTCGATGAGATAAGAAGAGCGGATCACGCCCATCACCTGCTTGCCGTACATGTTCTTCTTCACCCAGACGCCGTATTTCTGCAGCACTTCCTTCTCCGGATCCGCCAGCAGAAGAAATGGAAGCTCGAATTTATCCGCGAACTTCCTGTGGGAAGCGCTGGTATCCTTGCTGATCCCGATGACTACAGCGCCCTTCTCCACGAAAGCCGGATAATTCTGCGCGTAGGCGCACGCCTGCTTATTGCATCCCGCCGTATTGTCCTTGCTGTAAAAATACAGCACCACCTTTTTCCCTCTGAAATCCGATAAGCGGACCTCGTTTCCGTCCTGATCCTGCAGCGCGAAGTCCGGCGCCATGGTTCCTGCTTCCAACATATTCATTTCCTCCTATTCCGAAAATTTTTCCCTGATAAACGTATAAATCCCTTCGTCCGAGGCCTCCGGGACGAACCGGTATCCCAGCCGGTCAAAGGCCTTCATCTCCTCCGGATCCCGGATCTGCCTCTCCGCCAGAAATCGAGCCATTTCCCCTCTGGCCATCTTCGCCATGGTCCCCTTCTGTACGATCTTTCCCCCGCTGTATTCCCCGAACACCGCGGTGATCATCCGCGCCCTGCCGCGCAGCCGGGATTCGACGCAGCGGCTGTATTCCTTCGATGCCAGATTGACGATCAGAGGTTCCTCCCCCGCTTCCCGCTCCTCCTCCAGAAGCCTGTCGCAGAGGCCGCTTCCCCAGAAATCGTACAGATCCTTCCATCCCGGCGGCGCTCCCTTCACCTGCATTTCCAGCCGATAGGGAACCACCCCGTCCAGAGGCCGCAGCACGCCGTAAAAGGCGGACAGGATCCGGAGATGGCTTTGCGCGTATTCCCAGTGCTCCCGTTCGAAAACCCCGGGCGCCATATACTGGTACTGGATCCCCTCATAGGCCAGCAGGGCGGGCGTCGGATTTCTTTCGGGATCCATATCGAGAAACCGCTCCCGGTTCTGCGCGGCCAGCTTTTCGCTGCAGGCCCAGAGCTCCTTTTGCTGCGAAAAGGACAGCCCTTTGATCCACTCCGCCAGCTCCTTCGCCCGGTCCAGAAAAAACGGAGTTCCCGCCGCCGGCACGGTATCGGGATCTTCCCGCATCTTTTTTGCCGGGGAGATGATGATCTTCATTTCGACTGAAGCCTCCCGATATTTTTGATGAGCACGGAAATCGTCCCGTCCGGATTGGTGAGAAATTCCACCCGGTCGGGATTTTTATATTCTTCCATGGGGATGGTGATTTCAATCCCCGTATCCGTGGTCAGATGCTGCTTCTGAAATTTTTTGACGGTGTTCTCGCTCTGCGGCCTGATGACCTCTTTTTCCAGATGGTACTTTTCCAGCTTTTCCGTCAGGTCCGCCTGCATCTGGGGGCTGTCCGGAAAGACCTTCTCCTTCACCTCTTCCACATTCAGGCTGCCCTTCTCCCCCAGCTCTTCGTAGATGGCCTTTTTCGTCTCCATCCTCCGCCCGGCATCCTCCTGGCCGTAATATTTCTGATTGACCTGTTCCACCGCCCGCGTCACCAGATCCAGCTTCGCCTTCTGCGACATGGGCGCACGGCATTCCAGAAACAGCTCTGAAAAGTACGCCTTCTTTTCCCCGTTGACCTCGTATTTCTTCTCCGTCAGAAGAATCGTCCCGTCGGAGAGGTTTACCACAAAAGCTTCCGACAGCTTCTGCCCCTGGGAGGGGAGGATGGCCTTCTGCAGGATGATCTCGTTCTGATTTCTCCCATCCTCCGCGCTCTTGGTGGCGTGGGTATAGAACGTTTTATAATTCAGCTTCAAAAAGCCGAAGTAATCCGTCCCTTCCGCGGAAAAGACCAGGATCGCCACGTCCGCCGGGGGAATGTCGATATTGGCGTTCATAATGCCGTAGAGCTTTTCGCAGAGCTCCCTGCCGGTTTCCACAAAATTCTCCGCATTGCAGGCCCGGATCAGCTCCATGGCCCGGGAGCCCTCGGAAAACTGACATCGCTTCACGTCGTCGCTCTCCGTAAATTTTTCGATATGGGCTTTGAAAAAATCGCTCAATCCGGATCCCATATCCAGCGGGGCATCCGAAAGCACCGGCATTCCCACCGAGGAATCCAGGATGTGGACGATTCCCAGCTTCATGATGATATCGTCTTTTTTCATCCGTTTCTTTACTGCTCCTTCTTCGTCAGATACAGGATCGGGTACTCGCGGTCGAAGCGGTAGCCCAGCGATTCTGCCAGATGCAGGCTGGCCCCGTTGGCCGCGTCCCAGGAAGGAAAAATCCCCCGGTCCAGGCAGTCCAGGATGAGCCGGGCGCTGCACGCCCTGGCCAGCCCCCGGCGCCGGAAGTCCCCCCTCGTATCCACCTCGATTTCCAGCCCTCCCTCATAAACCGTATAGGAGGAAGCGCCGCTGACCGCCTCTTTCGTCTCTTCCCGGACCGCCAGAAAACCGCCGCCGCGCCGGGCATACTGCCCATAGTCCGAAAACTGGGAGACGAAATCCCTGGACCAGTCCGCTTCCTTGAGCCGTTCAAACCAGCCTTCATCCACCGCCTCCATCGAAAAACCCTCCGGCAGGCTTCGCGCGAATTCTTCCAGCTTTTCCCACGAAAATCCGTCCCGGCTTTTCTGAAGGGCATACCGCGTCCGCCGTTCGCAGCGGCCCGCATAGGTTTCTTCCAGCAGTTCGCCCCATCCCTCCGATTCCGGCGCCGCCAGCGCGAAACCCGATGCCATACAGCCTTCCATCCGTTCTGCCAGCTCTCCTTCCGGTTTCCCGGCCGGAAAGAAAAAGTCCCCCACGACGATGAGGGCGGATACCGCTTTCCCTTCCTCCAGAACGGCCCAGGCGCGCCCCATCGTTCCCTGCAGGCAGGAGGCGATCATCGTGTCCGTTCGCTCTTCGTAAAAAGGCGCGATCAGCCCCCGCTTTTCTTTGGGTATCTCATAAATCATCGCCTGTCCTCCGTCTCTCTTCCTCCCAGAGGATTTTCCAGCAGCCAGACCTGCCTTTTCCCCGCATCCAACCGGTATCTGCAGCCGATGGGCAGCGTCAGCATGGGATGGGTGTGGCAGCAGTCGAACTCCGCCAGAATGGGGAAGGAAACATCCCCGGTCACCTCCAGCAGAATATCCCAGGGCTTTCTTCCCGTCCCGTTATCGTCAAATTTTTCATGTTTTCCCAAAATCAGACCCCCGATCCGCTCAAACACGCCCGCCAGCTTCAGCAGGGAAAAACTTCTTTCGATGGTGCAGGCGTCTTTCAGGGAATCCTCCAGCAACAGGATGTCCCCTTCCCGGATCCGGGGCATATATTCCGTGCCGAAAAATCCTTCCATAGTATTCAGGTTTCCCCCGATGAGCCTGCCCTCACAACAGCCTTCTTTTACGCAGATCCACCGGTTCTTCTCCTCTTTTTTCGGCCTGTCCTGCGTCGCCCAGTCCAGGAATTCTTCCGTCCAGACCGGAGGCATTTCATAACGATACGGCAGTGCGAATCCCTTTTGGCACAAAAGGGTGCGAAAGCTCTCAAACGTCCGATCCACAAAGGGCGGCAGCTCGCCGAAGGAGGAAGCCAGCGCGGGGCCGTAAAAGGGCACGATTCCGGTCTTTTCGTATATCGCCAGCAAAAGCGCCGTCGTATCCGAATACCCGATCACGATTTTGGGGTGCTTCTTCAGATATTCATAATCGATATAAGGCAGAATGGAATTGGTGTTGTTTCCTCCAATCGCTGCCATCACCACCTGTACGTCCTCCCGGTACAGCAGCCCGTTGAATTCATCCGCCCTTTCCCGGATGCTTCCGGAACGGTAGAAATCCTGCTTTCCGCAAAGATCTCCATCCACGACAAAAAAGCCTTTTTCTTCCAGATATCGTTTTCCCCTCCGATAACGTACGGGTACGGTGCTGGATATGGGAGACGAAGCGCTGAAAATTCCGATTCCTTCGCCTTCCTCCAGTTTTCTGCACCCCACCGGCCCCTTAAATCCGTCCATCCTCGCTGTCTCCTCCCTTTCTCCGTATCCCGGCCGTCTGTCCCGCGCCATTTCCGTCCATTGATTATAGCATGGATTCTGGAGAAAAGAAAGGGAATGTCAACGCAGAAGACCCCTGCCATGCAGGGGCCTTCTTGTCATACGGCGCACGTCTCATATACGTAATTTTCAGCTTCCAGCCGTGTTAAGCGAAATCTCTTCATTATCTTTTCCACAATGATTTCGTCATCAATCCCCGATTCGCGGAGAAGGTCTATCGATCCTGTAATCCCTTCCTCGCGGCCTTCCTCAAACCCTTCGGCACGTCCCTCCTTCATGCCGTTTTCATAAATGCCATAGCCTAAATTACACATCTCGGACACCTCGCTCTCCAGCTCCTTCGTCATGGCGATGTGAAATTCTTCTTCCATCACCTTCTGTTTGCTCCGCGCATCCGCCCTTTCCGATAACAGAACGTTCATCAGTCTCAGGATCCGATGATCCACCGGGGCATCCTCATCCCCCAGGTTCACGATCACCGCCTGCATCAGATCCACATTTTCCTTCTCGGAAATACTTTCCCCGAAAACCTGTTCCTGCGTCAGGGAAATCTTCTGGATCGAGTTCTTCTTCCTTTCCGGCACCTGCGTGCAAAACCAGATGGAATATACCTTGCGGATTTTCCCGTATTCCGAATTCGTAAATATCGTCCCGTACTGGGAGGATATCAGCCGGCAGCAATAATAGATTGCCCGCTTTTCCACCGGATATCCCGGGGTAAAATCCCGCTGCGCCTCGATGTTGATGATCAGGCAGACCGGGATTTTTCCCGGTGCGGCAGCATTCAGCCGGATATCGTAATATACCGTCTGTTCTCTGAGACTTCCGTCTTCCGTGTTCCCGCCGACGATGTTTCTGTCGCTGGGGGTAAGGCGTTCTTTCCTGTCGGCATCCTC
>DWXE01000030.1 GCA_019119355.1 Candidatus Eisenbergiella merdigallinarum | reverse complement strand
CATCTGAGCAGCGCCGGTGATCATGTTCTTAACGTAGTCAGCGTGTCCAGGGCAGTCAACGTGAGCGTAGTGTCTCTTGTTGGACTCGTACTCAACGTGAGCGGTGGAAATGGTGATACCACGTTCTCTTTCTTCGGGAGCCTTGTCGATGTTTTCAAAAGCAACCGCTTCGCCGGTGCCAAGTCTCTCATGAAGAACTTTGGTGATTGCAGCCGTCAGGGTCGTCTTACCATGGTCAACGTGGCCGATGGTGCCGATATTGCAGTGCGGCTTGGATCTTTCAAATTTAGCTTTAGCCATTTCTACGTAATCCTCCTTAAATCAGTGATTAAGTTATTTTTGGTTGAATCAGCTATTACTGATTATATTCGATAACAGCTGTATTTTCAAGCCCCAATTTGCCGGGAAATCAAGGTTTCCCGGCATTTCGGGACAAGTTATTTGCCCTTCGCAGCGAGCACTTTTTCCTGAACGTTCTTCGGTACCTGTTCGTATCTTTCGAAGAACATGGAATAGTTACCGCGGCCCTGCGTTCTGGAACGCAGATCTGTGGAATAGCCGAACATTTCAGCCAGCGGAACATAGGCTTTCACCATCTTGCCGCCGCCGATATCGTCCATACCCTCGATGCGTCCGCGGCGGGAATTGATATCGCCGATGACGTCGCCCATATACTCTTCGGGCATGGTCACTTCCACCTTCATGATGGGCTCCAGCAGTACCGGATTCGCTTTCGACATCGCATCCTTGAACGCCAGGGAACCCGCGATGTGGAACGCCATTTCAGAAGAGTCCACTTCGTGATAGGAACCGTCATAGACGTTCGCATGCACGCCCAGCACGGGGAATCCGCCCAGAATACCGGCTTTGGTCGCTTCTTCGATACCCTCTCCGACAGCGGGGATATATTCCTTCGGGATCGCGCCGCCGACAACGGTGGACTCGAATTTGAAGGTCTCCTCGCCATTGGGATCCATGGGCTCGAATTTCACTTTACAGTGTCCGTACTGACCGCGTCCGCCGGACTGCTTCGCATACTTGCTGTCCACATCCACGGCTTTGGTGAAGGTTTCCTTGTACGCAACCTGAGGAGCGCCCACGTTCGCCTCTACCTTGTATTCGCGCAGCAGACGGTCCACGATGATCTCCAGATGCAGCTCGCCCATGCCGGCGATGATCGTCTGTCCGGTCTCGGAATCGGTGTGCGCGCGGAAGGTGGGATCCTCTTCCGCCAGCTTCGCCAGCGCCGCGCCCATCTTGTCCTGACCCGCTTTGGTCTTGGGCTCGATGGCCAGCTCGATAACCGGCTCGGGGAATTCCATGGACTCCAGGATTACGGGGTGCTGATCGTCGCAGATGGTGTCGCCGGTGGTGGTGAACTTAAAGCCTACCGCCGCCGCGATGTCGCCGGAATATACCTTATCCAGCTCCATTCTCTTGTTCGCGTGCATCTGCAGGATACGGCCCACGCGCTCCTTCTTGTCCTTGGTCGCGTTGAGCACGTAGGATCCGGAATTCAGCGTTCCGGAGTATACGCGGAAGTATGCCAGCTTTCCGACAAACGGATCGGCCATGATCTTGAACGCCAGTGCGGAGAAGGGCTCTTCATCGGAAGAATGCCTTTCCACTTCGTTGCCGTCCAGATCCACGCCCTTGATCGCGGGGATGTCGGTAGGTGCGGGCATGTAGTCCAAAATCGCATCCAGAAGTTTCTGTACGCCCTTGTTTCTGTAAGCGGAACCGCAGCAGACCGGAACGGCGGTGCATTCGCAGGTCGCCTTTCTCAGCGCTTTCTTCATTTCCTCTACAGAAGGCTCTTCCCCTTCCAGATACATCATCATCAGATCGTCGTCCAGCTCGCAGATCTTCTCCACCAGCTCGGTACGATACAGCTCGGCGTCGTCCTGCATATCCTCGGGGATATCCGTAACGCTGATGTCCTCGCCCTTGTCATCATTATAGATGTAGGCTTTCATTTCAAACAGATCGATGATTCCCTGGAACGTATCTTCCTTGCCGATGGGCAGCTCCAGGATGATAGCGTTTTTGCCCAGCCTGGTTCTGATCTGATCCACCGCGCCGTAGAAGTTCGCGCCCAGGATATCCATCTTGTTGATGAAGGCCATACGGGGAACGTTGTAGGTGTCAGCCTGACGCCATACGTTCTCGGACTGAGGCTCAACGCCTCCCTTCGCGCAGAACACGCCTACGGCGCCGTCCAGAACGCGCAGGGAACGCTCCACTTCCACAGTGAAGTCAACGTGTCCGGGCGTATCGATAATGTTGATACGGTGCTCCAGCGCGCCCGGCTGTTTCTTCGTAAACTCTTCATGGGTCCAGTGGCACGTGGTAGCAGCGGAAGTGATGGTAATACCTCTCTCCTGCTCCTGCTCCATCCAGTCCATGGTCGCAGTACCCTCATGAGTGTCGCCGATCTTATAGTTCACGCCGGTGTAGTAAAGAATACGCTCTGTCAGAGTTGTCTTACCTGCATCGATGTGAGCCATAATACCAATGTTTCTGGTTCTCTCCAAGGGATATTCTCTTCCAGCCAAAGGTTTTTCCTCCTTGTCTCAATCAGCCAAAGACGGGAATTCTTCCATTCCGGATCCGATTAGAATCTGTAATGGGAGAACGCCTTGTTCGCCTCGGCCATCTTATGAACGTCTTCTTTTCTCTTCACGGCCGCACCGGTGTTGTTCGCGGCGTCCAGAATCTCGTTCGCAAGCCTTTCTTCCATGGTCTTTTCCCCTCTCTTACGGGAGAACATGGTCAGCCAGCGAAGCCCCAGGGCCTGGCGTCTGTCCGCTCTCACTTCGATCGGTACCTGATAGGTGGCGCCGCCGATACGTCTTGCCTTTACTTCCAGTACAGGCATGATGTTGTTCATCGCTTCTTCAAATACTTCGAGTGCAGGCTTTCCGGCCTTTTCCTCTACTCTGGCAAATGCGCCGTATACAATCTTCTGGGCAACGCCTTTCTTACCATCGAGCATGATGTTGTTGATCAGCTTTGTCACCACTTTGTCGTTGTATAAAGGATCTGCCAATACATCTCTTTTCTGAATATGTCCTTTACGTGGCACGGTTCTTCCCTCCTTAATCATCATGAATTAATTCGTCGGTACTCACATGTGTCCTAATGTGTACGTGCGGTCTATCTGTTCGCTTCGTGCAAACCGGCAGGTCTTTCCTGCCCCAGAATCCCAACACTGATTAGTTTCCATTTGTGGTACTCATCTCCGGACGCGGATTATTTCTTCTTCGCGTCTTTCGGTCTCTTGGCGCCATACTTGGATCTCGCCTGACGTCTGTTCGCAACGCCCGCCGTATCCAAGGTACCTCTGATGATGTGATATCTGGTACCGGGAAGATCCCTTACACGGCCGCCTCTGATCAGCACTACGGAGTGCTCCTGCAGATTGTGTCCTTCGCCGGGAATGTAGCTGGTCACTTCGATTCCGTTGGAAAGGCGCACTCTGGCGATCTTTCTGAGAGCGGAGTTAGGCTTTTTCGGAGTCGTCGTCTTAACAGCCGTGCACACGCCTCTCTTCTGCGGAGAAGAGGTATTGGTCGCCTTCTTGTGAAGGGAGTTGTAGCCTCTCTGCAGAGCGGGTGCGGTAGACTTCTTTACAGATGTCTGACGTCCTTTTCTTACTAACTGGTTAAATGTTGGCATTCTGTTTCACCTCCTGCGTTTTTCCTCGCTTGTTCCTATTTTTGACTGAAATTCCAGTCTTATACATCCGATCTTTTTGCAAAACAAAAAGGCATCCGGATGCACGCTATAACAGTATACGTGCTTCCGAATGCCTTGTCAAGAAGTTTCTGACAAATTATGTGACAGTTCAGCCATGCCATTCATCATTTGACGGATTCCACTGAACTGGCTGCGCGGATCCGACCGGTCTGTCAGCCGATTATTCCTCTTCGTCCGCGCTCTCGTCAAAGTCCTCTTCGTCGCCGTCTTCCGGCGCTTCTTCGAAGTCCTCGTCCCCGATGGCTTCCTCCTCCTGCACCTCTTCGTCCAGCAGTTCGTCCATGGCGTCCGCTTCCGGATCGTCGGTCATATCGGAATCCTCCAGGATTTCATCCTCGTCGTCCGCTTCCGCAGCCGCCGCTTTCTCGGCCTTTTCAGCCTCCTTCGCGGCCCGCGCTTCCTCTTCCGCCCGGGCGAGCCTCTCGGCTTCTTCCGCCGCGATGATGGCGTCCGTATTCAGCGTCACGTCGCGGTAGCGCTTCATGCCGGTACCTGCGGGGATCAGCTTACCGATGATGACGTTCTCCTTCAGGCCGATGAGCGGATCCACCTTTCCTTTGATCGCAGCTTCCGTCAGCACCTTGGTGGTCTCCTGGAAGGACGCCGCGGACAGGAAGGAGTTGGTGGCCAGTGCGGCCTTGGTGATACCCAGCATCACCTGCTTGCCTTCCGCGGGCTCTCTGCCCTGAGCGATCAGCTCTTCGTTGAGGTCTTCGTAATCCAGCACATCCACCATGGTTCCCGGCAGATAGCCCGATTCGCCGCCGTTCTCAATCCGCACTTTTTTCAGCATCTGGCGCACGATCACTTCGATGTGTTTATCCGAAATGTCAACGCCCTGCAGGCGGTATACGCGCTGTACTTCGCGCAGCATATAGTCCTGAACGGCGCGGATGCCCTTGATCTTGAGCAGGTCGTGGGGGTTGACGGAACCTTCCGTCAGCTCGTCGCCGGCCTCCAGCTGCTGGCCGTCCACGATCTTGATTCTGGAGCCGTAAGGGATCAGGTAGTTCTTGCTCTCTCCGGTCTCCTCGTTGGTGACGATGATCTCGCGCTTCTTCTTGGTATCCCGGATGGAAGCCGTCCCGCCGAACTCCGCGATAATCGCCAGGCCCTTGGGCTTTCTGGCTTCGAAAAGCTCCTCGACACGGGGAAGACCCTGGGTGATATCGTCGCCGGCCACGCCGCCGGAGTGGAACGTACGCATGGTCAGCTGCGTGCCGGGTTCGCCGATGGACTGCGCCGCGATGATACCCACCGCTTCGCCGACCTGTACCGCTTCGCCCGTAGCCATGTTGGCGCCGTAGCACTTCGCGCAGATCCCGCTCTTGGAACGGCAGGTCAGGATGGTGCGGATCTTCACGCCTTCCACGGGAGCGCCCTTTGCGTCCACGCCCGTTTCCAGAATCCGCTTCGCCCTGCCGGGCGTGATCATGTGGTTGGCCCCCACGATCAGCTCCCCGTCCTTATCGTAAATGTCCTCACAGGAATATCTTCCCGTGATTCTGTCCTTCAGCCCTTCGATGGTTTCCTTGCCGTCCATGAACGCCTTCACGTACATGCCGGGGATCATGTCCCTGCCCTCGCAGCAGTCGATTTCCCGGATAATCAGCTCCTGGGATACGTCCACCATTCGGCGGGTCAGGTATCCGGAGTCCGCCGTACGCAGCGCCGTATCGGACATACCCTTCCGGGCTCCGTGAGCGGACATGAAGTATTCCAGTACGTCCAGACCTTCACGGAAGTTGGATTTGATGGGCAGTTCGATGGTCCGTCCCGTGGTATCCGCCATCAGTCCGCGCATGCCGGCCAGCTGTTTGATCTGCTGGTTGCTGCCTCGGGCGCCGGAGTCCGCCATCATGAAGATGTTGTTGTATTTGTCCAGACCTTTGAGCAGCACGTCCGTCAGCTCTTTATCGGTCTCCTGCCAGGTTTCCACCACCGCGCGGTAACGCTCTTCTTCGGTGATCAGGCCTCTGCGGTAGTTCTTGCCGATCTTATCCACCGTCGCCTGGGCCTGCGCCAGCATATCGCCCTTCTGCGCGGGCACCGTCATGTCGGAAATGGATACCGTCATGGCCGCTCTGGTGGAATATTTATACCCGATGGATTTCACGTCGTCCAGCACTTCGGCGGTCCTGGATGCGCCATGGGTGTTGATGACCCGCTCCAGAATCTGTTTCAGCTGCTTTTTGCCGACGTGGAAATCCACTTCCAGCTTCAGGAAGTCTTCCGGATTGCTCCGGTCCACATATCCCAGATCCTGCGGGAGGATTTCGTTGAAGATAAAGCGTCCCAGGGTGGATTCCACGACGCCGGATATTTCTTCGCCTTCCGCGTTCACCTTCGTCATGCGCACTTTGATCCTGGTGTGCAGGGTGCACGCTTTATTTTCATAGGCCAGAATCGCCTCGTTGACGTTCTTGAACGCCTTGCCCTCGCCCATGGAACCGGGCCTTTCCTGCGTCAGGTAGTAAATTCCGAGCACCATATCCTGGGAAGGAACCGCCACCGGCCCGCCGTCGGAGGGCTTGAGCAGGTTGTTGGGGGACAGCAGCATGAAACGGCATTCCGCCTGCGCTTCCTGGGAAAGCGGAAGGTGCACGGCCATCTGGTCGCCGTCGAAGTCCGCGTTGAATGCGGTACAAACCAGGGGATGCAGCTTGATCGCCTTACCTTCCACCAGGATGGGTTCGAATGCCTGAATGCCCAGCCTGTGCAGGGTAGGAGCGCGGTTTAACATCACCGGATGCTCCTTGATCACGTCTTCCAGCACATCCCACACCTGGGTGTCCAGACGCTCCACCAGCTTTTTCGCATTTTTGATGTTCTGGGAAATCCCTCTCGCCACCAGTTCCTTCATCACGAAGGGCTTGAACAGCTCGATGGCCATTTCCTTGGGCAGGCCGCACTGATAGATTTTCAGCTCGGGCCCTACCACGATAACGGAACGGCCGGAATAGTCCACGCGCTTGCCCAGCAGGTTCTGACGGAAACGGCCGGACTTCCCTTTCAGCATGTCGGACAGGGACTTCAGGGCGCGGTTCCCGGGGCCGGTCACCGGACGTCCTCTCCTGCCGTTATCGATCAGCGCGTCCACCGCTTCCTGCAGCATCCGCTTCTCATTGCGGACGATGATGTCCGGAGCGCCCAGCTCCAGCAGCCTCTTTAAGCGGTTGTTGCGGTTGATGATCCTTCTGTACAGATCGTTTAAGTCGGAGGTGGCGAAACGGCCGCCGTCCAGCTGTACCATGGGGCGCAGGTCCGGCGGGATCACCGGAATCGCATCCATGATCATCCATTCGGGACGGTTTCCGGATTCCCGGAACGCTTCCACCACTTCCAGGCGTTTGATGATCCTGGCGCGCTTCTGGCCGTTGGCGCCCTCCAGCTCTTCCTTGAGCTCCTGGGCTTCCAGCTCCAGATCGATGGCCTGCAAAAGCTCCTTGATCGCTTCCGCGCCCATCCCCACCCGGAAGCGATTGCCCCAGGTCTCTCTGGCGTCCTGATATTCCTTCTCGGAAAGGACCTGTTTGTAGTCCAGGTTCGTATCCCCTTTGTCCAGAACGATATAGGAAGCGAAATAGAGCACCTTTTCCAGCACCCTGGGGGACAGGTCCAGGATCAGGCCCATCCGGCTGGGAATCCCCTTAAAATACCAGATATGGGAAACCGGCGCCGCCAGTTCGATATGCCCCATGCGCTCCCGGCGCACGCTGGACTTGGTCACTTCCACGCCGCAGCGGTCGCAGACAACGCCTTTATAGCGAATCTTCTTATATTTGCCGCAATGGCACTCCCAGTCCTTGCTGGGTCCGAAAATCCGTTCGCAGAACAGGCCGTCGCGTTCCGGCTTCAGCGTCCTGTAGTTGATGGTCTCGGGCTTTAAAACCTCGCCTCTGGACCATTCGCGGATTTTTTCGGGCGATGCCAGTCCGATTTTAATGGCATCGAATGTCATCGGCTGATATACTTCGTTTTTTGTTTCAGACATCTTGGCACTCCTTTATCAATACTAATGAACAGCTGCATCACGACCGGTTTTATTCTTCGTCAAAAGAATCTTCGAACCCGTCGTCCGTATCGGTTTCTTCGAAGTCACCTTCCTCGTCCGCCGAAACGAGTTCTTCGCTCTCGGAGTCAAATTCCTGCTTCTGATATCCCAATTTGCCCAGATTCTCTTCTTCCTGATAATTGTATCCTCTGGGTTCGCCTTCCATTTCGTAGCGGTAGTCCGTGTCGCCGTAGTCCACCGTCTCCATGATTTCCACTTCCGTGTTGTCGTCGCGCAGCACTCTCACATCCAGTCCCAGGGACTGCAGTTCCTTTAAGAGCACCTTGAAGGATTCCGGAATGCCGGGCTCAGGAATGTTATCGCCCTTGATAATCGCTTCATAGGTTTTCACGCGGCCCACCACGTCGTCGGACTTCACGGTCAGGATCTCCTGCAGCGTATAGGAAGCGCCATAAGCTTCCAGGGCCCACACTTCCATCTCGCCGAAACGCTGTCCGCCGAACTGAGCCTTGCCGCCCAGAGGCTGCTGCGTCACCAGGGAGTAAGGTCCGGTGGAACGCGCGTGGATCTTATCGTCTACCAGATGGTGCAGCTTCAGGTAGTGCATGTGGCCGATGGTGACCGGGCTGTCGAAATACTCGCCGGTGCGGCCGTCCCTCAGGCGCACCTTTCCGTCTCTGGAGATCGGAACGCCCTTCCAGAGCTTCCTGTGATCCCTGTTTTCGTACAGGTAATCCATCACTTCCGGAAGCAGATCTTCTCCGTGCTTTTCCCGGAATTCATCCCACTCCAGATTCACATAGTCGTTGGCCAGCTCCAGCGTATCCTGGATATCCTGCTCGTTGGCCCCGTTGAAAATCGGGGTCGCCACGTTGAAGCCCAGCGCCTTCGCAGCCAGGGAAAGATGGATCTCCAGCACCTGCCCGATGTTCATACGGGAAGGCACGCCCAGCGGATTGAGCACGATGTCGAGAGGGCGCCCGTTGGGCAGATAAGGCATATCCTCCACGGGCAGCACCCGGGAGACCACGCCCTTGTTTCCGTGACGGCCGGCCATCTTGTCGCCCACGGAAATCTTCCTCTTCTGCGCGATATAAATGCGGACCGCCTGGTTGACGCCGGGGGACAGCTCGTCGCCGTTCTCCCTGGTGAACACTTTGGCGTCCACGATGATTCCGTATTCTCCATGAGGGACCTTCAGGGAAGTGTCGCGGACCTCGCGGGCCTTCTCGCCGAAGATCGCGCGCAGCAGCCGCTCTTCCGCCGTCAGCTCCGTTTCGCCCTTGGGCGTCACCTTGCCCACCAGAATGTCTCCGGCGCGCACCTCTGCGCCCACGCGGATGATTCCGCGGTCATCCAGGTCCTTGAGCGCTTCGTCGCCCACGCCGGGCACGTCGCGCGTGATCTCCTCGGGCCCCAGCTTGGTGTCGCGGGCCTCCGCTTCGTATTCCTCGATGTGGACGGAGGTATACACGTCGTCCATCACCAGGCGCTCGCTCAGCAGAACCGCGTCCTCGTAGTTATAACCTTCCCAGGTCATGAAGCCGATGAGCGGGTTCTTGCCCAGCGCCAGCTCCCCTTCGGAAGTGGAGGGGCCGTCCGCGATCACCTGTCCCGCCTGCACCCGGTTGCCCTTGAACACGATGGGGCGCTGGTTGTAGCAGTTGGACTGGTTGCTTCTGGAAAATTTGGTCAAATGATATTCTACCTTCTCCCCGTCATCGCAGGTCATGCGAATCAGGTTGGAAGAAACGTAATCGATCACGCCGGGCTTTTTCGCCACGATGCAGACGCCGGAGTCCACCGCCGCCTTCACTTCGATGCCGGTGCCCACCACGGGCGCTTCCGTGGTCAGAAGGGGCACTGCCTGACGCTGCATGTTGGATCCCATCAGCGCGCGGTTCGCGTCGTCGTTCTGCAAAAAGGGGATCAGCGCCGTCGCCACGGAGAACACCATCTGCGGAGAAACGTCCATGAAGTCGAACATCCCTCTGGGATACTCGGACGTCTCATCGCGATAGCGGCCGGACACGCTGGAGTTGACGAAATGGCCGTCCTCGTCCAGCAGCTCGTTCGCCTGGGCCACATGATAATTGTCTTCCTCATCCGCCGTCATGTAAACGACTTCGTTTGTCACGCGGGGGTTGGAAGGATCCGCCTTGTCGATCTTGCGGTACGGGGCCTCAATGAAGCCGTACTCGTTGATCTTCGCATAGCTCGCCAGGGAGTTGATCAGGCCGATGTTGGGACCTTCTGGCGTCTCGATGGGGCACATTCTCCCGTAATGGGAATAATGTACGTCGCGGACCTCGAATCCGGCGCGGTCGCGGGACAGACCGCCGGGACCCAGCGCGGACAGACGCCTCTTGTGCGTCAGCTCGCCCAGCGGGTTGTTCTGATCCATGAACTGGGACAGCTGGGAGGAGCCGAAGAATTCCTTCACCGCCGCCTGCACGGGCTTGATGTTGATCAGCACCTGAGGGGAGATCTCCTCCGCGTCATGGGTGGTCATGCGCTCCCGCACCACGCGCTCCAGCCTGGAAAGGCCGATGCGGTACTGGTTCTGCAAGAGCTCGCCGACGGCGCGGATCCGGCGGTTGCCCAGATGGTCGATGTCGTCGTCGTTGCCGATGCCGTACTCCAGATGGATGTTATAGTTAATGGAAGCGATGATGTCTTCCTTCGTAATGTGCTTCGGGATGAGCTCGTGCGCGCTCCTGCGGATGGCGTCCGCCAGCGCTTCCGGATCCGTCGCGTACTGCTCCAGAACCGGCAGCAGCGCCGGATAGTAAACCAGCTCCGTGATGCCCAGCTCCCTGGGATTGCAGTCCACATAATGGGTCAGATCCACCATCATATTGGAAAGGACCTTGACCTTCTTTTCTTCGGTCTGAATATACACGTAGGGAACCGCGCTGTTCTGGATCGTATCCGCCAGCTCCGCCGTCACCTTCGTGCCCGCTGCGGCCAGAATCTCGCCCGTCGTGGTATCCACCACGTCTTCCGCCAGCTCGTGGCCGCGGATTCTGTTGCGCAGCATCAGCTTCTTGTTGAATTTATAACGTCCGACCTTCGCCAGATCGTATCTTCTGGGGTCGAAGAACATGGCGTTGATCAGGCTCTCCGCGCTCTCCACGCTCAGAGGCTCGCCGGGGCGGATCTTTTTGTACAGCTCCAGCAGGCCCTCCTGATAGTTCTCCGCGGTATCCTTGGCGAAGCTCGCCTCGATCTTGGGTTCGTCGCCGAACAGCTCCCGGATCTCGTCGTTTGTGCCAACGCCCAGGGCGCGCAAAAGGACCGTGATCGGTACCTTTCTGGTACGGTCCACACGGACGTAAAACACATCGTTGGAATCCGTCTCATATTCCAGCCATGCGCCGCGGTTGGGGATCACAGTGCAGGAGAACAGCCTTTTGCCGATCTTATCGTGTCCGATTCCGTAATAAATGCCGGGGGAGCGCACCAACTGACTGACGATGACACGTTCTGCGCCATTGATGACAAACGTACCCGTCTCCGTCATTAACGGTAAGTCGCCCATGAAAATTTCGTGCTCGCTGATCTCTTCCTTTTCCTTATTATAAAGACGTACTCTCACTTTCAGGGGAGCTGCGTAGGTCGCATCTCTTTCCTTGCATTTCTCAATCGAATACTTCACGTCGTCTTTACACAGCTCGAAGTCCACAAATTCCAGACTCAGGTGTCCGCTGTAATCGGAAATCGGAGAAATATCGTCGAATACCTCTTTCAGTCCTTCGTCAAGGAACCACTTATAGGAATTCTTCTGAATTTCTATAAGATTGGGCATCTCCAATACTTCCTTCCGCCGTGCGTAGCTCATGCGCACGTTCTTGCCAGCAGCAATTGGACGGATTCTGTTTTTTTCCATTGACACTTCACCCCGTTCTTGTAATTGATTTCGTTGGCTACTACTATTCGATATTGCACTTACAAAATGGCATAATCTAACACAATAGTGCACCTTACAATTTACCACAAAGGCAATCCCGAGTCAACCAAAATTTTCTGTATCAAAGAATTTTTTCTGACAGTTCAGCCATGCAGGCACATGCGGCAAAATGCCGCGTGGGAGCTTGCTCACTAAGCTGCATTTTGCCGCATGTGCCTATAGGGCGGACGCCCGACATGAATCATTTGACGGCCAGTGACCTTTTGCGCAGCCAATTCAGTGGAATCCGTCAAATGATGAATGGCATGGCTGAACTGTCACAGTTTTTTCACATAATCGGCGGCGCAAATGCCGCCGGAAAATGATAATGGGGCTGCGGCACGAATCCTCATGCCGCAGCCCCTCTCGTCTTTTGTCAGGCTGATCTTATTTCAGGGTAACCTTAGCGCCTTCAGCTTCCAGCTTCTTCTGGATGTCTTCGGCTTCTTCCTTGGAAACGCCCTCTTTCAGAACCTTGGGAGCGCCGTCAACGACGTCCTTCGCTTCCTTCAGGCCCAGGCCGGTCACTTCGCGAACGACTTTGATGACCTTAACCTTGTTGGGGCCAACCTCGGTCAGCTCTACGTTGAACTCGGTCTTCTCTTCCGCCGCTGCCGCATCGCCAGCGCCTGCCGCTGCAACGACAACGCCCGCTGCTGCGGATACGCCGAACTCTTCTTCGCAGGCTTTTACCAAATCATTTAATTCTAACACGGTCATTTCTTTGATCGCATCGATAAATTCCTGAGCTGTTAATTTTGCCATTTTGTTTTCCCTCCATTTAAAAATAGTATTGTTCCTGTTCTCACTCTGCTGCGGGAGCTTCCGCTTCTTCCGCAGGAGCTGCGGTGCAGTTGGCTGCGCCGCCCTTTTCCGCAATCTGGTTCAGCACGCGGGCCAGATTTGCGATCGGGGACTGCATGCTGCCCAGCAATCTGGAAATGAGCGCTTCCCTTCCGGGGATCTTCGCAATTTCCATCATGCCCGCGGCGTCGTAGACGTTGCCTTCCACTACGCCGGCTTTGATCTCCAGCTTGTCAGCTGTCTTCGCGAAGTTGGCCAGCTCTCTTGCCGGCGCGGTCGCGTCTGTCGTGGAGATGGCGATCGCGCTGGGTCCTTCCAGATAAGGGGCGAGCGCCTCGAAATCCGTTCCCTTAAACGCGAAGTTCATCATGGTGTTTTTGTACACCTTGTACGTAACGCCGGCTTCACGAAGCTGCTTACGAAGCGCGGTGTCCTGTTCTACCGTAAGTCCGCGGTAGTCAACTAAAACGACGGACTGCGCATCTTTGACCGCTTCGGAAATCTCCGCTACGACAGGCTGTTTCAATTCCACTTTAGCCATTTTCCTACCTCCTTTTAGATTCTTTGCCGAAAGAGAAGGAATAAAAAACCTCTCCGCCCAAAGACAGAGAGGGTAAGCATCTCGTACTCTTCATCCTCGGCAGGCGGTTCTCCTTACACCGGTTCTCCGGTACCTGCTGTCTTCGGCACGGTCTCAAACGACCTTTCTCAACATATCACAGCCGCAGAGGGCTGTCAAGCCATTTTTGACTTTTCTTTTCCTTTTTTCCCGGATTTTCAGCCTTTCGTCACGAATCCCTCCGCATCGATGGCCACTCCGTCCGAAATGTCCCGCATATACTGCAAAACCCGCTCTTTCTCGCCGCCTTCCAGCAGCTTCACGCTGCAGTCCTCCTGGCGCGCCGGGAGGAACTGAAGCCCTTTCAGGCCGTTTTCATCCAGCGTCAGCCGCACCAGGCAGCTGTCCAGCGGTTTGGAGTTGAACAGAAAATTTCCCAGGCTGTATACCACCGGCGTGTCCCCGCAGTAGCCCAGAGGCTGCAGGACGTGAGGGTGGGCGCCGATGATCAGGTCCGCCCCGGCTTCCGCGATTTTCGGGGCCTGATCCTTCTGGGCCCAGTCCAGTTCGTCCGTGCCTTCCGTCCCCCAGTGGATGAAGACGATGACGTAATCGCTGACCTGGCTGGCATTCCGAACCACGGCCAGAAGCCGTTCCGGATCCAGACACCGGAAAACGCCGGGAGAAGTCTCCGTAGCTCCCTTCGTATCCGGGTTTTCGATCCGCTCGATCTGGGTGGCGGCGATAAAGGCGATCTTTCTGTCGTTTGCGATGAAATAGACGGGGCAAATGGCTTCTTCCAGGTTCCGTCCGGCTCCCATCCACGGCATCCCGATCCCGGAAAGGGTGTCCAGGGAATCGGTCAGGGAAACCTCCCCGTAATCATAGGCGTGATTGTTGGCCAAAGACACCAGATCCGCGCCCATGTCCAAAAGCAGGGAAGCGTATTCGGGTTTCGCCCGGAAGGTGAACGTCTTGCCCTCCGTGGGGGCCCCTCTGTCGGTATAGGGGAACTCGTTGTTCACCACAAAAATATCCGCGGAGCGCATCGCGTCCAGGGTCTCCGGAGAAATGCTGCCTTCGATGCCTTTCCCCCGCTGCAGGAGCTTCGCCATGGGCGCGTAGTGATCATCGAACAGGATATCCCCCGCGAAGACGATGGAAATTTCCTCCGGATCCGCCGTTTCCTTCGCATACACGTTCTGCTGCCTGCACAGCTCTTCATCCGCCAGAAGAGCGTCGTACTTTCCCGGCACGCGATCCGCCGCCCCTTTCTCCTCCGCCTCTCCTGCGGAGCCCTTCGTCAGTGCGCCGTCCTCTCCCGCCTGCGAAACCCCGGCGTTCATGGCCGCCATCTGGCTCTCCACGCGGACTGCCGCGAGCTGCGGCGTCTGGGTTCCGGCGATGGCCCAGCCCGCCAGCAGGACGACACAGCCCGTCGATATCGTCAGAAACAGGGTCGCCAGAAACAGCCCTCCCTTATTTCGTCTGGATCTTTTCCTCTTTCCCGCCATTTTTCCTCCGATCCCATGCCCGTTCTCTTTTTCATCTCCCGTTTACTTCCGATTGTATCCGGGTTTTCCCGTTCCGTCAAGGGGACCGCGCGAATGCGCGCCCTCCGGAGGTTTTCATGCGGCAGGGAAGGAACTTCCCTGTCGCATGAAAAGCGGCGCAGCCGAAGCTGCGCCGTTTTCAATCAACTGTTCTATATCGATGGATTAGCAGTATTTTGCGGTGGAAACCTTCACGCCAGGGCCCATGGTGGTAGCCAGCGTGATGCTCTTGAGATACTGTCCCTTCAGCGCGCTGGGCTTCGCTTTCATGATCGCATCCATCAGCGCTCCGTAGTTCTCGCTCAGGGCTTCTTCCGTGAAAGAAACCTTTCCGATCGGAACATGAACGATATTGGACTTGTCGAGCCTGTACTCGATCTTACCGGCTTTGATATCGTTGATCGCCTTCGTCACGTCCATGGTAACCGTACCCGCCTTGGGGTTGGGCATCAGGCCTTTGGGGCCCAGGATCTTACCGAGACGGCCGACAACGCCCATCATGTCGGGAGTCGCAACGACAACGTCGAAATCCAGCCAGCCTTCGTTCTGGATTCTGGGGATCAGCTCGTCGCCGCCGACAAAGTCAGCGCCGGCAGCCTGCGCTTCGTCCAGCTTCGCGCCCTTGGCGAATACCAGAACCTTAACGGTTTTACCAGTACCGTTGGGAAGCACTACCGCGCCGCGGATCTGCTGCTCCGCATGGCGGCCGTCGCAGCCGGTTCTGATGTGCACTTCAACGGTCTCGTCAAATTTTGCAGTTGCGGTCTTTTTCACCAGCGCGATGGCGTCGGCGGGATCATACTGAGTTGCGCGATCTACCAGTTTGGCAGCTTCGCCGTATTTCTTTCCATGTTTCATTTCCATTTCCTCCATTGGTGGTTAACGTAACGGCCTCATGGTCCGTTACTCCCAGTTATTGACAGCGATCAGTCTTCTACTACAATACCCATGCTTCTCGCGGTTCCCGCGATCATGCTCATGGCAGCTTCCACGCTCGCAGCGTTTAAGTCGGGCATCTTCGTCTCCGCGATTTCGCGCAGCTTATCTTTGGAAATCGTAGCGACTTTGGTCTTGTTCGGCACCGCGGATGCGCTCTTTAAGTTGCATGCTTTCTTCAGCAGTACTGCAGCAGGCGGAGTCTTGGTAATGAAGCTGAAACTTCTGTCTGCGTAAACGGTGATCACCACAGGGATGATGACGTCGCCCTTGTCAGCGGTCCTCGCGTTGAACTGCTTGGTGAATTCAACGATGTTGACGCCGTGCTGACCGAGCGCAGGGCCTACCGGGGGAGCCGGCGTAGCCTTGCCTGCAGGAATCTGTAACTTAATGTAACCGGTAACTTTCTTTGCCATGTCAGGCACCTCCTAAATATATTGTGGTATGGCGCAGGTTTCTCCCCGCCTCCTCGGGCGGGACGCTGCTTCCACTGCTCAACGGATTGCTCCAGTGAACGCTTTACTGTAACTTTCTCACCTCTGCAAAGCTGATCTCCACAGGCGTATCCCTGCCGAACAGCTCCACATTGATGGTGACGGTCTGCTTGTTGTAATCGATCTTCTGCACTGCTCCAACCGTATCCTTCCATGCTCCCGCAACGACGACGATGGTATCTCCTTCCGCGAAGTCGATGGAAACGTTCTCCGTCCTGATCCCCAGGGGCTTCATCTCCGCTTCCGTCAGCGGCACGGGTTTGCTTCCCGGGCCGACGAATCCGGTGACCCCTCTGGTGTTGCGGACCACATACCAGGTATCGTCGTTCATGACCATATTGACGAGCACGTATCCCGGAAACAGCTTCTTCTGAACGGTCTTCTTCGCGCCGTTCTTCATCTCGACGACCTCCTGCATGGGAACCCGGACTTCCAGAATTTCCTCTTCCAGATGCCGGTTTTCAATCGTCTTTTCCAGGTCGGCCTTCACCTTGTTCTCGTAACCGGAATAGGTGTGGGCCACATACCATTTCGCTTCTGCCATAAGAATCTCCTTCTCGTCACATTGTTAAGAAGTTAATGCCATACTGCATAATCATGTCCAGGATCGCGATGATCACGCCCAAAGCGACGGATACGATCACGACCGCCACGGACTGCTTGAGCAGGGTGTTCTTATCGGGCCAGATGATCTTTTTAAACTCGGCTTTGACACCGTCAAAAAACCTGATTTTCGGTGCTTTCTGTTCGTTCGACATACGAAAACCCCTTTTTATTTCGTCTCTTTATGAACCGTGTGCCTCTTGCAGAACCTGCAGTACTTTTTGGTTTCCATTCTGTCCGGATGGGCCTTCTTGTCCTTGGTCGTATTGTAGTTGCGCTGTTTGCACTCCGTGCAAGCCAGTGTGATTCTTGTACGCATTTTTCCACCTCCGTGCATGCTAATCTTTATTTCTCCAGGTCCTTTTCCTGTGGGCGCGGCAGCCGATCCGTCCTCGTGATTCTGCCGGGAATACTCTGAAATCAGAGCATAAAAAAAAGACCTAAATTCCATCTCGCTACTCGACTATATCACAAGGGAATCCGTCCGTCAACCGTTTTTTTACATATTGTCCGTTGCCGTTCACGGGCCGGCCTCAAACGCCTGTCGTTTGCGGCGCAGGAACACGATGCGGGCGCGCGAAGGGAGCCTGCGCGGCCCCCTTCATCCGTCATCCCGGCGCGCCAGATCCAGCGCGCTGCGAATCACCTTATCCATGTCGTAATAGCGGTACTGTCCCAGCCTTCCGCCGAAAATCACGTTCTTCTCCGCCTTCGCCAGCTCTTCATAGCGGGCGTACAGGGCGGTATTCTTCTCATCGTTGATGGGGTAATAGGGTTCGTCCCCCTTATGCCACGGAGCCGGGTACTCCCTGGTGATCACCGTCCCCTTTCCCGCGCCGAACTCGAAGTGCTTGTGCTCGATGATCCGGGTCCAGGGAACTTCCCTTTCCGTATAATTGACCACCGCGTTGCCCTGATAGTTGTCCTCATCGGGCAAAACGTCGGTCTCGAACCGCAGCGAGCGGTATTCCAGCGCCCCGAAGCGATAGCCGTAGTACTCGTCGATCATCCCCGTATAGACCAGGCGGTCCCAGGTGACCTTCTCCTCCTGCTGTTTTCCTTCATTTTCCTGTAAAAAGTCCTGCCAGGAGCAGTTCGTGCGCACCTCGCACCCTTCCAGCAG
Organism: Candidatus Eisenbergiella merdigallinarum; assembly: GCA_019119355.1. Taxonomy (GTDB): domain Bacteria; phylum Bacillota; class Clostridia; order Lachnospirales; family Lachnospiraceae; genus Gallintestinimicrobium; species Gallintestinimicrobium merdigallinarum. The sequence goes on along the minus strand of DWXE01000030.1, from coordinate 13,072 downwards.
CTTTTCGGCGATCTGCGTATATCCTCCAACCGGGATGCCCTGCCAGGGATCGTTGAAATAGTTGTTGTCGTAGGTGAATCGCAGGGGCAGCCTTTTGATGATGAAGGCGGGCAGGTCTTTGCAGTCCCGTCCCCACTGCTTCTCGGTATAGCCCTTGACCAGCTTTTCGTAAACATCGCGCCCTACCAGGGAGAGCGCCTGCTCCTCGAGATTCTTCGGCTCCCCGATGGAGAGCTCGCCGATCTGGGAGGCGATCCTGGCCTTTGCCTGGGCAGGCGTCCGGACGTTCCACATCCTGCTGAACGTATTCATGTTGAAGGGCAGATTGTACAGCTCGTCGCGCCAGACGGCGACGGGGGAATTGATGTAGTGGTTGAAGTCCGCGAACCGGTTCACATACTCCCAGACTTCCCGGTCGGAAGTATGAAAAATATGGGCACCAAACCTGTGTACGTTGATGCCCATCACTTCTTCCGTATAGATATTCCCCGCAATATGAGCTTTCTTCTCGATCACCAGGACCTTCCTGCCGCGCTCGCGCATCTCGTGCGCGAACACCGCGCCGAACAGGCCGGCTCCGACGATCAGATCATCATAGTGCATGGCGTCTCTCCTGTCTTATTTCGCTTTGTATTTTTTGATCTGAACGAAATCTTCCATCAGGCCCAGGATCTTGTCCCGCCCTTCCTGATTGAGCTTCACGTAATACTGCATCACGCGGTTCTCCAGAAGCTGTTCGCTGATCGTTGTATCTCTTTCCAGGGAGCTGAAATCCACCGGGTTCAAATTCAGTTTATTGCACATTTTGATCACTGTACCGTAAGCCATGCCGTCGATGCCGCGTTCAAGAGCGGTTACCAGTGTGCTATAAGGAATCTGCATTTCCAGAGCGAACTGTCTTACGCTTCTGTACTGACTCAAAATTTCCTTCTTCAAAATCTGTGCCTTCGTCATTTCTTTCCCTCCATTGTTGTTTAGATGTCGATGTCTATCTTCCTTGCCATGAATATGACTTTATCGGCCATTACTATCTTATTCTACACTATAACGCTTGAATCTTGCAACAGAATTATCACTAAAAAATGATAAACTTCGCGACAGGCTGCTTCGGCGCGGCGGTCTCAGTACAGCTTCGCGCCCGCCGGGATCCGGTCGTCCACCATCAACAGATTCAGGCCCTCGCGGCCGTCCTCCTCGTGAACCGCGGAGATCAGCATTCCCTGGGAATCGATCCCCATCATCTTCCTGGGCGGCAGGTTGACGATGGCGATGGCCGTCTTCCCCACCAGCTCTTCCGGTTCATAGTATTCGTGAATCCCGCTCAGGATCACGCGATCCGTACCGGATCCGTCATCCAGAACGAACTTCAAAAGCTTTTTGCTCTTGGGAACGGCTTCGCAGCCTTTGATCTTCACCGCGCGGAAGTCGGATTTGCTGAAGGTGTCGAAATCCACCATCTCCTCGAAGAGGGGCTCGATCTTCACATTCGAAAAATCGATCTGTTCCGCAGGCTTTTTCTCCGATTTTTCCGCCTTCTCCGCCCGGCTCTCTCCCTTTTTGGGATCCAGGGACTTCATCGTGGGGAACAGCAGCACATCCCGGATCGCCGGGGAATTGGTCAGAAGCATCACCATCCGGTCGATGCCGAATCCGATTCCTCCGGTAGGAGGCATGCCGATTTCCAGCGCGTTCATGAAGTCTTCGTCGATGGAGTTCGCCTCTTCGTCTCCCTGACGGATCAGCTCCTCCTGCGCTTCGAAGCGCTTTCTCTGATCGATGGGATCGTTGAGCTCCGAGTAAGCGTTGGCCATCTCGTTTCCGTTGATGAACAGTTCAAAGCGTTCCGTGTATTCCGGCTTATCCGGCTTTTTCTTGGTCAGGGGAGAAATCTCCACCGGGTGATCCATGACAAAAGTGGGCTGGATCAGATGCTCTTCCACAAACTCTTCGAAGAACAGGCTCAGGATGTCTCCCTTTTTGTGCCGTTCCTCGAATTCCACGTGATGCTCTTTCGCCAGGGCCTTCGCCTCCTCGTCCGAATGGACTTCGTCGAAGTCGATGCCCGCATATTTCTTCACCGCGTCCAGCATGGTGATCCGTTCGAAGGGCTTCTCCAGATCGATGACCGCGTCGCCGTACGGCACCTGGCAGGTGCCCAGCACTTCTTTGGCCACATAGCGGTAGAGGTTTTCCGCCAGATCCATCATCCCGTGATAGTCCGTGTACGCCTGATAGAGCTCCATCAGCGTAAATTCGGGGTTATGCCGCGCGTCCGCGCTCTCGTTGCGGAAAACCCGCCCGATCTCGTAGACGCGCTCCATGCCGCCTACGATCAGCCGCTTCAGATACAGCTCCAGGGAGATCCTCAGCTTCACCTCTTCGTTGAGAGCGTTGTAATGGGTCTCGAAGGGCCTGGCCGCAGCGCCGCCCGCGTTCGCCACCAGCATGGGCGTCTCCACTTCCATAAAGCCCTGTCCGTCCAGATAACGCCGCACCGCGCTGATGATCCGGGAGCGCTTCACGAAGGTTTCCTTCACGTCCTGGTTCATGATCAGATCCACATAGCGCTGGCGGTATCTTAAATCCGTATTCGTCAGGCCGTGGAACTTCTCCGGCAGCACCTGAAGGCTCTTGGAGAGCAGGCAGATTTCGGAGGCATGGACGGAGATTTCGCCGGTTTTGGTCTTAAATACCTCGCCCCGGACGCCTACGATATCGCCCACATCGTACTTTTTGAAATCCGCATAGGGCTCTTCCCCGACGCTGTCCCTGGCGACGTAGATCTGAATGCTTCCTTTCAGATCCTGCACGTTGCAGAAGGACGCCTTTCCCATCACCCGTTTGAACATGATCCGGCCGGCCACGCTGACGGTCTGCCCTTCCAGTTCTTCGTATTTTTCCCTGATATCCCCGCTGTGAGCGCTGACATCATATTTTACGCGGACGAAGGGATCCTTCCCCGCCGCCTGCAGGGCCGCCAGCTTTTCCCGGCGCGCCTTCAGGATCTGGTTGAGATCCTGCTGCCCGTTCGCGTTTCCCTCTCCGCGATTCATCTGTGCATCTGCCACGTCATCCACTCCTTTATAGTGCCGGTCAGTTCGACCGCTCGATTTCCAGTACCTTGTACTTCAAAACGCCCGCCTGGGTTTCCACTTCCACGACGTCGCCGACCCGTGCGCCGATCAGCGCCTTCCCCACCGGGGATTCGTTGGAGATCTTTCCCTTCAGGCTGTTGGCCTCGGTGGAGCCCACGATCTTATAGTCCAGTTCTTCCTCGTATTCCAGGTCCAGAATCTTCACCTGGCAGCCGATGTTGATCCGGTCCAGATCCACCTCATCTTCGACCACCACTTCGGCGTTCTTCAGAATCTTCTCCAGCTCTTCGATCCTGGCCTCGATGTCGCGCTGCTCATCCTTCGCCGCATCGTACTCCGCGTTCTCGGACAGGTCCCCCTGTTCCCTGGCTTCCTTGATCTTCTGCGCCACTTCCTGGCGCTTGACCACCTTCAGCTCGTGCAGCTCGTCCTCGTATCTGCGAAGTCCCTCATAAGTGAGAATGTTCTTCTTTTCTTCCATGATCTTCATCCCTCTTTATGATACGTTCCGTACCTGTTTTTTTATAATCAAATCGCATTATACCTTGCTTTGAAAGCAGTGTCAAGGTAGTTTCGGACGGACTGATAGGAAATGTCCGGCCTGATTTTCCGGAGCAGCCGCTGCTTTTCCACATCCGAAGTCAGGTCCAGATAGAGGCATGCCGGAGGCAGCTCTTCTGCGGGCGGACGCTTCTGAGCGCGCAGGTCCAGCACGGCGGTCTTCCTTCCGTCGGTACGGGGCATGGTCCGCGCAGAGCAGGCCGAAAGCCCGCTTTCTTCATAGAGCTTCTCCCAGAGCCTCCCGTTTTCCCCCGGCTCCTTTCCCACCAGAAACAGCCCGTTCAAATCCCGAAAGCACTCGTCCAGAAACGCTTCCTGCCATCTCTCTTCTTTCGTCCAGAAGCTCTCTTCCGCCCATAGGATCAGGATTTCCCGAAAGGGCTGTTCCCTCCAGAAGAGGGCCGCCAGGGAAGGAGTCGGCAGCGGCGGGCGGTAAGACGGGAAACAGGGCTCCAGCCCGGGAGAAATCCACACCGTGTCCGGATCCTTCCCCCGGCTGTCCACATAGCGGGCCAGCTTTCCCGCCAGCGCCCTCTTCCTGGCCTGCCTTCTCCTCCGCTCCCGGGGCGCGGGAGGACCTTCGCTTTCGCCCTTACCTCCTCCGTCCGGCTCCTCGAACCAGGACGACGGCAGAAGATGGAGCGTCACCTCCCGCTCCCTCCAGAAAAATCCGATCTCCTGGGGCTGTTTTCCGCGCCGCAGGGACCCTTCATCCGCCTTTTCTTCCACCATGAAATAGTTGATCTCTTCCATGGTTCAATCTTATGAGAGCAGCAGTTCTTTCATGCCATCCGTCAGCTGTTCCATGGTTTCCATTTCGTTGACCTTCCTGCGAAGTCCCGCGGCGTGAGGGAGGCCGGCGCTGTACCAGGCCACGTGCTTGCGCATTTCCCGGACCGCCGTGTATTCCCCCTTGTATTCCGAAAGCAGGCGGGCGTGGCGCAGGATCATCCCGTACAGTTCCTGCCGGTCAGGGCCTGGCGGCGCCTGCCTCCCCTCCAGTACCGCTGTGATTTCCGCGAAGATCCAGGGGTTTCCCCGGGCCGCACGCCCCACCAGAACGCCGTCGCAGCCGGTCTGTTCCATCATGCGCCGGGCGGATTCCCCGTCCGTCACGTCGCCGTTTCCCAGAACGGGGATGCGCACCGCTTCCTTCACCCGCGCGATCACATCCCAGTCCGCCGTCCCGCTGTAATACTGTTCCCTAGTGCGGCCGTGCACCGCCACCGCAGCCGCCCCGGATTCCTGGGCGATGCGGGCGATCTCCACGGCGTTGACATGGGCGTCGTCGAAGCCTTTGCGGATCTTCACCGTCACCGGCTTTTTGATCGCCCGCGCCGCCGCTTCTATAATCCGCCCCGCCAGCACAGGATCCTTCATCAGCGCGCTCCCTTCCCCGTTGTTGACCACTTTGGGGACCGGGCATCCCATGTTGAGATCCAGGACTGCAAAGGGCCTGTCCTCGATCCGACGGGCCATCTCCCCGACGATTTCGGGATCCGAACCGAACAGCTGCAGGGAAACCGGCCCTTCCTGAGGGTGGATGCGCATCAGCTCCTCCGTATTTTTATTCCCGTATAAAATCGCTTTGGCGCTGATCATCTCCGTACAGACCATCCCCGCGCCCTGTTCTTTGCAGAGCAAACGAAATGGCAGGTCGCTTACACCTGCCATCGGGGCCAGAATCACCGGATTGTCAAGACGCACTTCTCCTATTTGCAGCCGATTCATACTCCGCCCTTTCGATTCTTTTCGTATAAAATGCGCAGCCCGTCCAGCGTCAGGGAACTGTCGTATACATCGATGGCGTCCGTTTCGTCCGCGATGATCCGTCCCAGCCCGCCGGTAGCCACCACCTTCAGATCGGCGTATCCGCTCTCCTTCTTCACCTGGCTGATGATGTATTCGGTCTGGCCGATCTGGCCGTATACGAGGCCCGCCTGCATGCTGGTCACCGTCTCCCGCGCCAGGATGCTCTCCGGCTTTTTGATCTCCACTTCCGGCAGTTTGGCCGTATCCTCCCACAGCGCCTTGGCAGAAATCCGGATTCCAGGCGCAGTGATGCCCACGCCGAAGCACCCGTCTTCCGTCACCAGGTCATAGGTCGTGGCGGTCCCGAAATCCAGCACCAGGACCGGGCCTCCGTACTTTTCATAGGCCGCCACCACGTCCACGATCCGATCCGGCCCGATTTCCTTCGGGTTTTCGGAAGTGATCCGGATCCCGGTTTTGATCCCCGTTCCCACGATCACCGGATCCAGCTTCAGATAGCGCTTCACAGCCCCGGTCAGTGCGTGCATGACGTTCGGCACCACGCTGGCGATGATCGCCCCGGCCAGCCGGGCCGGGTCCACCTGGTTGCTCTTGAGCATTTCCCGGATTTCAATTCCGTATTCATCCGACGTGCGCAGGAGTTTTGAGGTCATCCGAAAAGTCGTGACCAGCTGTTTCCCCCGATAGACGCCGAAGGTAATATTCGTGTTTCCCACATCGATAACCAGAATCATGTTTCCTCCATTCCGAAGCGCTTTTGCGCTGAGGAACGCGCGCCAAATTTCAAATTTGGCGTCGCGATCCACGGATTTGTGACGCTCCGGCACAATTCCTGATTGAAAAATAAGCCATCGGGCTTATTTTTCAATCTTCCTCCTCCAGCAGCGCGGACATGTCCTCCTTCAAAATGAAAACGCGGTAGTACAGGCGCAGGGATTCCAGAAGCTCCTGGCGGTTCCTGCGGATCTCCCCCACCAGAAGCCCGCTGGAGATCTCGTCATAGAGGAGATCGTCCTCCGCCGCGTCCGTCTCGAAGGCCAGGGTACCGTCCGGCTCGAATACGATGGTAAAAATCCCTCCCACTTCCGCCGTAAACAGCACGCAGATGATGTGCAGTTCCTCCTGCACGGACTGAGGGATCCCGGAAAAATCCGGATTGAAATAATATTTTTGTTCGTAGGCGTTGGCCCCGCAGAGCACCACCTTATCTCCCTTTTGAACAGTTTCAGACATATCCGTAAATTCCTCTCACCGATACTTCTCCGGCGAACACGGTCTCCGTGGATCCGTCCGGGCGGCGCACCAGAAGCTGCCCGGACCCGTCGATCCCCAGCGCCGTCCCCTTCCAGCTCCCCGCCGGATCCAGCACTTCCACCCGGGCCATCCGGTTGGCCAGCAGCTCTTCATATTCTTCCTTCAGCCCGGTCAGATCCCCGGCCGCATAGACGTTCTCAAAGCAGTCCGCCAGCCCGTTCAAAACGCCGGCCAGCAGCTCTTCCCTGACGTACTCCCGCCCGCCCTCGCGCTTCATGGAGGTGGCCACATCCCTGATTTCTGCGGGGAATTCTTCCCGGTTGACGTTAATCCCGATCCCCACCGCGACCTGGCAGCCGCCGCTGCCATCCCAGAGCAGCTCCGTCAGGATGCCGCATACCTTCTTTCCGCCGATCACCACATCGTTGGGCCATTTGATCCGGGCCTGGATCCCCGCCGCGCGCAGGACACGGCAGACCGCCAGCGCGGCCGCGGGCGTCAGCATGGGAACCTTTTCCGCTGGAAGCTTCGGGCACAAAAGCGCGGTAAAATACAGGTTTTCCCCCGGAGGGGAACTCCAGGAGCGACCTCGCCGCCCTCTGCCCGCCGTCTGCTCCTCCGCCGTCACGGCCAGAGGGCCGCTCTCTCCCGCTCTGGCCAGGCGTTTGACTTCCGCGTTGGTGGAGTCCACCGCCGGCAGGCAAATCACCCTGCCGGCCCAGGAACCCTTCTTCAGTTCTTCCTGCAGCCTGACTTCCTCCAGCATAATCAGCCCTGCCGCTCCTTCCAGCCCAGCGTGGCCGCCATCACGGCTTTGATGGTGTGCATGCGGTTCTCCGCCTCGTCGAATACGACGGACGCTTCGGACTCGAATACCTCGTCCGTCACTTCCATTTCATAAATGCCGAAGCGCTCGCCGATCTCCCGGCCGATCTGCGTGTTGCGGTCGTGGAACGCGGGCAGGCAGTGCATGAAAATGGCGTTGCCCGCATTCTTCATCACCTCCCGGTTCACCTGATAGGGAGTGAGATCCTCGATCCTCTCCATCCAGACCGCATCCGGCTCGCCCATGGAAACCCACACGTCCGTACAGATCACATCCGCGCCCCTGGTGCCTTCCTGCACGTCTTCGGTCAGCGCAATGCTGCCGCCGGTCTGCGCCGCGATCTCCCGGCACCGTTCCACCAGCGCCCGATCCGGAAAATAGCGGGAGGGCGCGCAGGCCGTAAAGTGCATTCCCATCTTGGCGCAGAGCACCATGTAAGAATTTCCCATGTTGTACCGGGCGTCTCCCATATAAACCAGCCGGACTCCCCGGATTCTTCCCAGATGCTCCCGGATCGTCAAAAGGTCCGCCAGCATCTGGGTGGGATGAAATTCATTGGTCAGGCCGTTCCACACGGGAACGCCGGCGTATTTCGCCAGCTCCTCCACCACATCCTGCCCATATCCCCGGTATTCGATCCCTTCGAACATCCGTCCCAGCACCCGTGCGGTATCCCGGATGCTCTCCTTCTTGCCGATCTGGGAGCTGGAGGGATCCAGATAGGTGGCTCCCATCCCCAGGTCGTGAGCGGCCACTTCGAAGGAACATCTGGTTCTCGTGCTGGTCTTTTCGAAGATCAGGGCGATGTTCTTCCCCCTCAGGGTGTCCACCGGAGTCCCTTCCTTTTTCAGCGCCTTGAGCTTCGCGGCCAGATCGATCAGATATTCGATCTCTTCCGGGGTATAATCCAGCAGCTTTAAAAAATGACGTCCTTTCAGATCCATGCGATACTCTCCATCCTTTCTCCGCTTATATTCCGTTCATAAATGGAAATGACTGCACCAGCAGCCATCACCGATTTCCCGCGTTGCCCGGGATTTTCACTCTGAAAATGCAGGGGCTGTTACATTGACTGACACCAGTGTGCGGCGAATGCAACAGCCTCCGAACGATCTATTTCTCTGTTAAAAGTTCTCTGGCGCTGGCCAGCACGCCGGCCATGTTCTGAATCTCGGAAGGGATGATGATCTTGGTCGCCTTCCCGTCTGCAGCCTTCTCGAAGGCTTCCAGGCTCTTGAGCTTCAGGACGGCCTCGTCCGCGCCCACTTCCTTGATGTAGCGCAGGCCGTCCGCAGTCGCCTGCTGGACCTTCAGGATCGCTTCCGCTTCGCCTTCCGCCTCCCGGATCATCTTCTCCTTCTCCGCTTCGGCGCGCAGGATCGCGGACTGCTTTTCCGCCTCTGCTTCCAGGATCGCAGATTCCTTCTTTCCTTCCGCCACCAGAATGGTGGACTTCTTCTCGCCTTCCGCGCGCAGGATCGCTTCTCTTCTCTCCCGCTCCGCCTTCATCTGCTTCTCCATGGCGTCCTGAATGGCCGCCGGCGGGATGATATTCTTGAGTTCGACGCGGTTCACCTTAATCCCCCAGGGATCCGTGGCCACATCCAGGGAGGCGCGCATCTTGGCGTTGATCGTCTCTCTGGAGGTCAGCGTCTGATCCAGTTCCAGATCGCCGATGATGTTGCGCAGCGTGGTGGCGGTCAGGTTCTCGATGGCCATGATCGGATTTTCCACGCCGTAGGTAAACAGCTTGGGATCCGTGATCTGGAAAAAGACCACCGTATCGATCCGCATCGTCACGTTATCCTTCGTAATCACGGGCTGAGGGGGGAAATCCGCCACCTGTTCCTTCAGCAGGACCCTCTTCGCCACTTTATCCACGATGGGCACCTTAAAATGAAGGCCCACGCCCCAGGTATCCTGATAGGCTCCCAGCCGCTCCACCACGTAGGCCTGCGCCTGGGGAACGATCTTAATGCAGGATGCTGCGATCAGAATAGCCAGAATCAACAGTATCAACAACACAATGCCCAAAAACATATTGTCCACCTCTTTCCTGCGGATTCACGCCGCATCAGTCCCGACAGCCAGGCTTTCAGCCGGCCGCCTTCTCCGGCTCCACGATGAGCTTCACTCCGTCGATCGCCTGCACCGTCACCACATTCCCTTCCGGAATCCTGCCGTCAGCCGTTGCGGAGCGCGCCGTCCACTGCATCCCGTTCAAGGTGACCTGACCGCATCCCCGCAGGTTGTCGATCTCGCCCGTGACGACGCCCTTCCTTCCGATCAGACTCTCCACGTTGGTCTTCGCCCGATCCCCGTTAAAATATTTCATGGCAACAGGCCTCGTGAACACCAACATCAGAATCGATACGACCAGAAACAGCGCGATCTGAACGAACAGCGGGGCGCCGCACGCAGCCGCGATCAGCGCGACCAGCGATCCTGCTGCGAACCAGATCGTGGTCAGCCCCATCGTAGCGGCTTCCACGGCCACCAACGCGACCAGCAAAATGAGCCAGATGATCACTTCCGTCATATCGGATGCCTCCTTTCCTGGAAACCTGTTCTTATGATACTATACTTCAGCCGGATATTCAACAAAATTCCTCACCAGAACACGTGGTTGCCGATGACGATGCCCTCCCGGCTTCCCGCCCTTCGAAAGTGGGTGGCTCCCCCTACGGGCGATGCGCCTCCGATGGCTTCCCGGGCGGCCTGCAGGCAGGAAGATTTTACCGATCCGGAGGCCACCGTCCTGGAGAGCTGGCCGCTGCCCGCGGGCGTAAACTGCCCCGATGCGAAAATCACATCGCGGATCGTATTGGGATACGCGCCGCTCTTCACCCGGTTCATGACCACAGCCCCCACGGCGACCTGGCCCTCATAAGGTTCTTCCCCGGCCTCGCACTGGATCAGGGCGGCCAGCAGCACGTCGTCCGCAGCCGCCATGGCCCGCGCCTTTTGTTCTTCGGCCTTTCGCTTTTCGGCGGCGGCAGCTTCCTGCGCCCGCCGCTCTTCTTCCTCCCTCTGCTCCACCTGGGAAACCGTTTCCCCGTGATCCACCAGAAATTCCACTTCCACATAGTCCGCGGAGACATAGCCGGTCTTTCCGCCGTAATCCACCGCCACCCAGCCGTCGGGCACCGCGGTCCCTTCGCTGAATTCCAGCTGGCTGTCGTCGAGCACTTCGTATTCGGCCCCCTCTTCCAGCAGATCGTATACGCCGGCATCGGGGGATGGTTCCTTACGGATGCGCAGCGCCCCGGTGGTGGTCCGGGCGACGGTTCTCCCCTCGCTCTCAGCCGCCTCCTGCGCCTCGCTGCCGAAGAGCAGATAATCGTCCTTCGCCCAGCCCTCCAGTTCGCCTGATACGAGCTTCGTCCATCCGTCCCGCCGTTCCAGGATCGTCCCGCCGCAGTCCGCATACAGATAGCCGGCCAGCTCCGCTTCGCTGTCCGGCTCCGCGCGCACATTCAGCACATTGCTGACGTCCGCCATCACCAGATCTCCCGCCTGTCCGTCTTCCCGGGATCCGGATTCCGTCTCTTCCTCCCGAGCCTCCTCCGTTTCGCCGTCCGGCTCCGGGTCCGACTCCGAATCGTCCGGATCCGAAGCATCCGGTTTCAAAGCATCCAGTTTCGAAGCATCCGGTTTCGAAGCGCCCGGTTCCCCTGACCGGATCTCCGGATCCAGCAGCGACGCCACGCCCGCCCCGGCCCTCCAGCCGTCCGCGCTCCGGCTCTCCTGCGCGGATGCGGGCAGGCACAGCAGCAGGAGCAGTCCCGCTGTCATAAAAACGCCCCTTCTCAAAAATTCGTCCCCTTTCATACAATTCTCCCCACTTAAAAACGCGCTTACGGTCAAATTATTACAAAAGTATTACATCAGCGTTATCATATCAAACGCCGCGCAGTCTGTCAAGAACGCGCAAAACCGCCCCGGAGACGGAACATTCCGTCTGCCGGGGCGGCTTTCCCGCTCCCGCATTTCTCATTCTGTAACTGGGGGGACGGCGGCGATCAATAGAATACGTGATGTCCGATCACCTGTCCGGACCTGCCGTTCACCCTTCTGAAATAGAGCTTATCGCCCACGGGCTTCGCTCCGGCCAGGGCTTCCAGCGCCGCCTGATAGCAGGATTCATCCGCGCTGCTCCGGTCCAACGCCCTCTGCAGGCTCCCGTTTCTCACCGGGGAAAACTGCCCTTTCGCATAGATGACATCCGTGATGTTATCGGGCTGCCTGTCGCTGGCCACGCGGTTGAGCACCACGCTTCCCACCGCCACCTTGCCGATATAGGGCTCGCACCCCGCCTCGCAGTAGATGATGTTGGCCAGGAGATAGAGCTCCTCTTCCGTAACCCCGGCCGACGCCAGGATCGCCTGTTTCTGCGCTTCCTTCGCCGCCTCGGCTTCCAGCGCCTGCTGCATGGCCAGCGCCTCTCTGGCCTCCTGCTCCTGCTGCGCGATCCGCGCCTGGCGCGCGGCTTCCTCCGCCGCCTGCTGGATCTTCTTCTGCTCCTCTATCACCGCCTGGGCCGACAGCTGTTCTTCCTTCGAAAATTCAGCGACTGTCTCCACCGCGGTTTCTTCCTCTTCTTCCGAAGCTTCCTCCGGAGCCGTTTCCTCTTCCCCGGGCTCCTGTGCCTCTTCGGACGCCGTCTCCTCTTCCGCGGGCTCCTGCGCCTCTTCGGAAGGTGCTGCTTCGTCCGAATCCTGTGTATCCTGCGCTTCCTCCGCCAGCTCTTCGATCACTTCCTCATTGGCCCAAACAGCTTCCTCATTGGAAATGTCGGTCTCAATCAGGTTGGCGTCGGGCACCCATCCGATGATCTCCCCGGCCTGAATCCGAACCCATCCGTCATTCTGTTCCAGAATGGCCACATGGCCCTCGTCCATCACCTGGCCGACCACTTCGGAAGAGCTGTCCGCCTCCGCGTGAATGTCCAGCAGATCTGCTGTATCAATCTGTCCGATCCCACTCGCCATAGCGGTTGTCGCATATGCTGCGCTCATCAGAGCTGTGACGGCGGCGACGCCGGCAGCACAGCGAAACAACTTTCTGCCTTTCGTGTTCATGTTAACCTCCATGTTCAATCCGTTCTTCCCGCCGCCAGAAGCCGCGGGCTGTGTTTGGGATGACAGGACCCCTGCCCTGCATCCGCTCCGCAACAGTTTCCTTCTTATTCTGTTTCGGAGCTGTGTCAATTATTACAAAGTTGTTAATAATTGTTACGCTGTGTATCATAGCAACATACTCTTCCTTTGTCAAGCGAATCCACAAAATACCGTATTTTCAGTAGTTTTCAACGTATTTTATATTATGCAAATATGAAGATGAATGTAATATTTACGAAATCATCAAATTTATTCCCCCCATTTTAACAAGAACCCACAAATTTTTTCCCAAAAGTCCCGGACAGCGCAGAAGGTTCCGGGCGCATTTTTGTGCCCGGAACCTTCTGCATTGGACGGACGGAGGAGAATGAGGAAGCAGGCCCACAGGCCGGATTCCGAATTCTTCCCCGGATGGCGAAGGGCCAGGGCGCAGAAATGCGCCC